>JAFWKK010000013.1 GCA_017514235.1 Kiritimatiellia bacterium
ATGGAGCAGCAGCTTGCGTTTGCGCGTCGGTTTCTGGCGGACCGAACGGTGACGGGGCTTATCTTCCATCCGTCGTTTGCCGCCGCCCTTGACGTGCCCGCCGTGAAGCTTGCAAAGGCATGGATCGCTTCATGCGGCGATGACCTTTGGGGCGTGTAGCAGACATTGACGGTGCTGAAAAGCGTATAATACGCGGCATGAAATTTGACAGGGAATGTGAGGGTTTGATTAAATGATTGCGACAACTTGTGCGCTGTTGGCGGCGACGCTGTTGGGCGAGGGGACGTGCGGCGTGTATTCGCCGGACGGCGGCAAGATCGCCTTGCAGTGCGTCGTGGACGGCAAAAGCCGCGTGGGTGTGCTTGACCGTGCGACGGGGCGTTTCGCATGGGTTGAGAAAGACGCGGGCAACGCCGCCTATCCAGCGTGGAGCCCGTCGGGCGATGCCATTGTCTATTCTTACGGCAACGAGACGAACTCGGCTTGGGCGGCGAAGGGCGGCGATACAGGCTACCACCTGCGTATCTGGCGACGTGGCGAAGGAGTGCGCGAAATCACGACGGGACGCTTCCGCGACTACATGCCGTCTTTCTCTCGCGATGGAAGGAAGATATTCTTCGTCTCTACGCGCTGTGCGTCGCCCGATGTATTCCTTGCCACGCGCTCGGGCGTGTATTCCGTCAATGTTGATGGAAGCGAGTTGTCGTATCTTGTGCCGAGCCACGTGAACGACGAGGGCGCGGGGCAGCCTGTCGTTTCGCCGGACGGCAAGCTGCTGGCGTTGGCGCAGATAGCGAACTTCTACTTGCCGTGGCGAATCATGTGCGCACGGCTGGATAAGCCAGAGGTTGTCTGCGCCGTGTCGCCGAAAGGTCAGAGCGCATACGCGCCGCGCTGGACGCCAGACGGCAAGCATATCGTCTATACGGGGTTCTCGAAAGGCGATCCCGGCTGGTGCGTCTATGTGCTGAATCCGCGCACGGGTGGCGTAAAACGCATTTGTGAAGGGCGGAATCCCGATGTGCATCCATCGGGTGCGTTGCTCTTGTATGACGATGGCAGGAGTCTCTATGAACGTCCGTTCGGCGCGGACGACCTGCCTGGCGCGGACGAGGTTGTTGTGGATGAGGAATCTCGTCTCTATGACGAGCCGGAGCGCTTGATCTGGCGTTCTGAGAAGCCCGACTATCCGGCGACAATCCCGATGACGGATGCGTTTAGGTTCGGAGCAGACCGCACGTTCTTTGTGCGGGCAAAGGTTCGCTACACGCCCGCTGCAAGTCCGCGCTTCCGCCATTTCCTTACGGGTGAGTACGAGGGCGCGAAGCTTGGCTTTGAGCTTTTCATCGATCATGGCCGCCCGAAATTCGGCGCACGCGATGGCGACGGGGCTTACATGGGCGCGGTGTCGGATATGGTTCTTGAGGCTGGGCATGAATATGTGCTGACCGGCATACGCACATCCAGCGCGCTCTTCATCTATGTGGAAGGGAAATCGCTGCAAGAGATGAAATTCTCCGCAACCTATCCGCTTGACCGTCCCATTCAGATGGAGGTTGGGCCGACCTTGAGCGGAAAGGACGAAATACTGCTTGGCGAGGTCGGAACGGGTTGGCCCGCCAACGTGCCGCATCCCATCACACGCACAAAGTTCTTTGCGGGAGAGGAGGCGAAATGATGAATGCGAAGTGTTTTGCTCTGCTTGGCATGATATTTGGCGCGGCTGCGTATGGTGCGTTTGAGAAGATTGCCTACATCGACAGCTTCGACTATCCAGAGTACTTCGAGACCGAGACGGCGGAAGGGTCGGTGCGCATTCTCGACAACGTGCTGAAGACCGGCGCGACGACGATTCTCTGGCGCAACCAGTCCGGCGCAATCCCGCGCTATCCCAGCGCAGAGGAGGCATTGCCGCTCAAGGAGCCGCCTTTAGACAAGCGTCGCATTCCTCTAAGCGAGCCTGTTCGCGGCTGGGTGCGTTTCGACGACTGCGACACGAACCTCATTCAGGTTGCGGCTGACGAATGTGCGCGGCGCGGCGTGACGTTCGGCATCCACATGACCACGGAAGAGAACCACGGGGAGAGCTGGACGCTGTCGCCGTGGAATCTGGAGCATCCGCAGTTCTGGTGCTGTGCGCGTGGCGGTGCGCCGTGGCCGGGGCGCTGTTCGCTCGCCTACGACGAGGTTCTTGCGCACAAGTTGCGTCTTGTGGATGAACTGCTGGCGATGAAGCCGGCGATGATCTACATTGATCTTCGTCGTGCGGGCGGATGGGGGCCAAACCTTGAGTTTGTCGCGCCGATGGAGAATGAATGGCGAAAACTCTACAACTGCAAACCGCCTGCCAACTGGCGCGACCCTCGCTGGCTTGCGATTGTCGAGAAGTACGTCTATCGCTATATCGCCGGCATACGTGAGCGCGTCAAGCGCACGGGCCGCCGCGTGGAACTGGTGATGGCGATTGAACGCGCGGGGGAGAAGGAAGACTATGACTATGTCTATCGTGCCGTCGATTGGCGCAAGATGCTTCGCACGGGCGTGATTGATTCCGTGGCGGTCGCGTGCGTTACGCCGGACTGGAAGGATCCGTGGGGTTCTACGGCGCGAATCTACGGCGGCATCGTGCGGGAAGTGCGCGGCATCGGGCGCGGAAAGGTCTATTTCCCGATCATGTCGTACAACTTCGCGAATCGTCCGGGCTACGGCGAATACGCCAAGCGAACCGGCGTCTCGAACGAGCAGGCGGTGCAGCGCCTTCTGGAGCTGGCGCGAGACGCGGGCGGTGACGGCATCACGATGGAAGTCGTTGATTTCAACAACTACTCGCCAGCCGTCTGCAAGGCGATAAGGGAGTTTGGCACGCATGGCGGACTGGAGAAATTAGCGGATCAAGGGATGAGCTGTCCCCTATGGGATGATTGCTCGCGGGAGTGAGGGCTGAAACATCATCTGAACGATTTACGGCATACGCAAAGGAGAATGGAAATGAAGAAATTGATGACACTATGCGCGGCGGCGATGACTTGCTGCGCAGTGGCGAAGGATGCTGATGTGGTGTGGACGCGGGTTATCGCGCAGGAAGAGGGTCGGCAGTGTTCCTGGCCATCGGTGGCTAAAGCCGCAGACGGGTCGATCATTGCCGTGTTCTCCGGCGACCGCGAGGCGCATATCTGCCCGTGGGGCAAGGTGCAGATGGTGAAATCGAAGGACGGCGGCGAGACGTGGAGTCCACCGCGCACCATCGGCAAGACGAAGATCGACGACCGCGACGCGGGTATCGTTCTGCTGCCGGACGGGCGGCTTTTCGTGGCATGGTTCAACTCCGTCGCCTACAGGACGTTTTTCGACATGGACACCACAAATTATCCGCCGGACAGCGCAAAGGCGAAGTGGCAGGAGTTCGACCGCTCGACGAGCGATGCGGAGAAGCGTGCGAATTGCGGTTTCTATGGCGTCTGGTCATCGGACGGCGGCGAGACGTGGACGAAGCCGGAGAAGCTCGTTACGCTGCGCGCGCAGACGCCGCACGGCCCGATTCTCCTGAAGGACGGTTCTCTGCTCCAGTTCGGGCGGCGTTTCGACGACAACATCAAGTGCATGTTCACGCCACGATATCGGGAACACACCACCATGACCGTGGAGCGTTCCGTTGACGGTGGGCACACATGGAAGACACTTTGCGACGGTATCCCCGATTCGACGGGCGAGAACGACAGGCACAAACATTATTTCCATGAACCACATGTTGCGGAGCTGCCGAACGGAGAGCTTTATGCGCTCATACGCGCCGACTACGCCAAGGATGTGCTGATGCGTCAGACCCGTTCGCTGGATGGCGGCAAAACATGGGACCCGATAACGCCCACGACGCTTTCGGGGCTGCCGCCGCATCTGCTCGTCCTTTCCGACGGGCGGCTCTTGACGGTTTACGGGCGGCGAACAAGAGATCGCGGCGGATTCGGCGAGTATGCGTCCATATCGTCAGATGGCGGGCGCACGTGGGGCGAAGAGCTCA
The DNA here is from genome assembly GCA_017514235.1 of Kiritimatiellia bacterium. Classification (GTDB taxonomy): domain Bacteria; phylum Verrucomicrobiota; class Kiritimatiellia; order RFP12; family UBA1067; genus UBA1067. Next base: position 4,019 of record JAFWKK010000013.1, read on the forward strand.
AGCTGTCCGGGGCGACAAATCCCGATCTTGGCTATCCGGCCTCCATCGAACTTTCGCCAGGCGTGATCCTCACGGTTTATTACCAGCAACCGCCTACAGGCGGCAAGCCGTGCATCATGGCGACGAAATGGGCAATCCCGGAGCGGTTGAAATTATGACGAACGCTGCGCTGCAATCTTTTTTGATTGTTTTCGGTGAAAACGAACTTTAGCCTAAGCGTCGCAGTTGCGGCCGCCTGATGGCGGCCGCAACGTATATTTTCAACGGTTTTGACGCATTTGCGGTTTCACCACCTGGGTGAAGCGCGGCTTCCGGACAAAAGAAAAGTCGTTCGTGCTATACTTTCAGCGACGAAACTGGAAAGGAAGAACGAACGACATGGGGAAGTATAGTACAAAACAGGCCGCACGTGCGCAGAAGATCTCGACCCCCGGTGGCGACTACGCCCTGAAGTGGGACGACGAGACGCAGATGAGCGTGAACGCGCACGCCGCGCTGCTGAGCCAGTTCGCGAAGGCCGGAGGCTTCTTCGACCGCCTCGTCGAGACGTGCCTGATGAGGCTCACGAGCAACAACGCCCCGGAGGTGCGCGACCTGATCGCGACTGTGATGGTGTCGATGGTCAACGGGGCGACGAGGTTCACGCAGCTGGACATCCCCGGTCTCGAGCTGGTGGAGGCCGGGGACGAAGACTGCGCCGACGACTACGAGTGGCACGCGCTCGTCACGGACCTCGACATGGACGCGCGGGACGTCCTGTCCCTCTACCGCGATCGCGGCGAACCTCTGGAACGTGTTCACGAGGCTCGGCTACGACGGGACGCACCGCGAGGCCGTCACGTCCCGCCCGCTTCTCCAGTCGTGCGTAGCCGTTCCGATGCGCACGTTTCTCAGCCAGTTGCCGTAGCTGTGTTTGATTTCGCCATTTCCGATGTCATCAAGCCGGAATCGGCCAGCTTGCAGATGCAATGGGGAAAGGCGCGTGACGATGCGAGAAATGAACGAATCGGGATGCTATGGCATCGCGGCGGCTGCGTATAGCGGAAGGGTCTCAAGTTCGTAGTGCGCGTCGCCATCCAGCGGAACGGTCTGCACTCCGGCAACGCCTGCGTCAAAGCGGACTGCGCGCGACAAATGCTTGTTCATCATCATCTGCCGAAGGGCTCTCAAGGAACCCGACTTGCCGGCTTTCACCTCGACCGGAAGAACTGACGTGCCCTCATCTATCACGTAATCCACCTCTGCATTGTTGCTGGCACCTTCGCGCAGCCAGTAGTGCAGTGTCGGCGCGACGGAATAGCCTTTTCGGTACAAAAGATGCTGCCCGACGAACTGCTCTGCAATCGCGCCCTTGTTCACCAGGTCGCTGTCGGAAAGGGATAAAACATCCAGTTCTCCCAGACCGTTTGCATGGTTCATCAATCCCACATCGAGAAATAGAGGCTTCCATACATCCCGGTCTTCTTCCGCGCCTATCGGAATGCCGCTCGCATCGGTGTTGAAAACCTGCGCCAGCACCCTAGCCTTCGCGAAAAGGTCCAGAACCGATTTGACGTCGCGTGATTTCATGTCGTGCGCGAAATTGACGTATTTCACTTTCTTCCCGACATGCGTCGGGATGCGTCGGAAAATCGATTGCATGGCGGCAAGGTCTCGTCCGTTGGCGTATTTTGCGAAGTCGTCGACATACGTTGCCAATATCTGCTCCTGAACAGATGCGACCTCCTGCATGGAATTCGTTTCCTTGTAGCGCAAGACGCTTTCTGGCATGCCGCCTACTGAAAGATATCTTTTCAGCAGCTTTATCATCTCCTGATGGACAGGCACAGACTCCTTTGAGCGAATGAACTCCAACTCGAGTTGCTTGGCAAGATAGGGATTGGTCTCATCGGCGAATTCCCTAAAGTCCATTGGACCTAGGTACAGATACTCAATGCGGCCCACTGGCATGGAAAAGGAATGTTTTGCAAGCGCAAATTCAAGCAGGGAGCCTGCCGCAACAACGGGAAGTTCTGGCATCTCCTCGTAGAAATAGCGTAGTGCGGCAATCGCCTCCGGTACAGTCTGGATTTCGTCAAGGAAAAGAACCGATCCCCTTGCGCACACGTCGCGCCCGAGCAATGCACTTGCACTGCTGCAAATGGACATTGGATTCATGGAAGCAAAGACAGGTGTCATGTCAACATGTCGCTCAAGATTGATTTCATTGAGCAAAAGGCCGTTCTCGCGAGCAAAGTTGCGGACGAGGGTGGATTTCCCGACTTGCCGCGCACCGCGCAGCAGGATTGGCTTTCGATGCGAGGAATCAATCCACTTTTTTAGTCTTTCTTCTGCTTTTCTTTTCATCGCTCATCCCTATGGCTGTTTTTGGGGTGTATTTTAGCCGTGCCATGACTGTTTTTGGGGTGTATTATATCACATGGCCCATGCAGTTTCAAGAGAGCCAACTGAACGAGGGGCAAAATTGATTTTCGGATCGCCGTTTGCCCGACAAGCGCACAGAAGTCATGGCGGCAGAAAGAATCGCTAGAAGGTCATTATTACATAATAAATTATTCTGTACGTTAAGGTGTGTGCCAATGGTGTATAATATGCACCATGGCAACGGAGAAATCAGGTAAAACAACAAGGCGCGGATTCGTGACGGGCCTGGCTGCTGCG
>JAFWKK010000014.1 GCA_017514235.1 Kiritimatiellia bacterium
CAGCGCGAATGTCATCTCAACGTCTTGGGGAAGCACGCCGTCTACGGAAACCGCCAGGTTGGTGGAGACCTCCGTGTCGGCGAACTCGGGCATCGGCGCGGGAAACACGACAGCCGGCGCCGACAGGCAGACAGGTGGCACGGCCACGGCGACAAGGCATGCAACACGCATCCTTGCCGCCAGTTCGTGCACAAATTCAGCAATTGCAGCATTGACCATGTTGAAGCATCCCCAGACCGTTTTTACCGATTGAAGCGCTGGTATTATATCAAAATTACTGCAGCAGCAGAGAGGGACTGCTGGAATCCTTGGGGGACGCGCCCCATGCAGTAGAGAAGCAGAGAATATGCTATAATATCTGAACTGTGAAGGATTTCTTCAAAGGGGTAAGGAAGCACATCGACAGGCTCGATGCAGCGCATCTCCGCGAGCAATATAAACTTGTGGCGGACGAGTTTGCGCGCACCGACATGCTTATCCATGCGCTGAAGGAGGGAATCGTCCGCCTCGACGCGAACGGTGAGCCGGTTCAGTCGAACCCTGCGGCCAAGCAGCTGCTCGGGTCCGACCCGGTCGACGCCATCCGCACGCTCGGCCTTCCGCTCGGAAAGTCCTCCCGCCGCGAAGTCGTCGTGACGTACCCCGAGGAACGCACGCTCGAGATCCAGACCACACCGCTCGGCGAAGAGACCATCGTCTACGTCCGCGACATCACCGCCGAGAAGGCCCGCACCGAGGAAGAGCTGCGCACGGGCGCGACGAAGGCCGTCTGCGACCTGGCCGCCGGCGTCGCCCACGAGATAGGCAACCCGCTCAACGCAATCGCCCTCAACCTGCAGCTGCTGCAGCGCGACCCGTCCGACACGGAAGCCATCGACGTCTGCATGAGCCAGGTGAAGCGCCTGGACGGCATCATACGCGGCTTCCTGTCCGCCCTGCGCCCCACCCGTCCCGACCTGATGCCGGGCTCGCTCGCCGATCCGCTGAAAAGCTGCCTGGCGGCGCTGCGGCAGCAGCTTGAGGAGCGCCGCATCCGCGTGACGCTCGACACGCCGTCCGCCCTGCCGCCGGTCGCCCTCGACAAGGGCCAGATGGAACAGGTCTTCTTCAACATAGTCAAGAACGCGCTGGAAGCGATGTCGGACGGCGGAGAGCTGGCGATCGAGCTCAAGGCCGACGACCGCGACGTCTCGGTCTCCTTCCGCGACACCGGCTCGGGAATGGACGACGAGCAGCTCGCGCACCTATTCGAGCCATACCGCACGACGAAGGAGAAAGGCACGGGGCTCGGGCTCATGATCTCCGCGCGAATCGTACGCGACCACGGCGGGACCATAGCCGCAGAGTCCAAGCCGGGGCAAGGGACGACGTTCACCATACGGCTACCGCGGCTCGAACGCCGCATAAGGGAACTCAAATGAAGCCGAAGATTCTCATCGTCGACGACGAGAAGATGCTCCGCGACACGCTCGCGAAGTGGTTCCGTCCCGTCTACGACTGCCTTGCCGCGCCGGACGCGGCGGAGGCCATGAGGCTCGTGGAGGCGAATCCGGACATCGCGCTCATGATCTCCGACGTGAAGATGCCTGGCGAAGACGGCGTCGCGCTCCTGCGCAAGGCGAAGGCCAAAAACCCGAACATGGCGTGCATTCTGCTTACCGCCTACGGAACCGTAGACCTGGCCGTGGAAGCGATGAAGACCGGGGCGGACGACTTCTTCCAGAAGCCCATAACGGACCTGAAGGCGTTCGAGTTGCGCGTCAGCAAGGCCGTGCGCAACGCCGAGCTGGCGCGGGAGCCTGCCGACGACCGCAACGTCTCCAGCGACAGAGGCGAACTCGCCGCGTTCACCGGCACTTCGCCAGCGATGGAACGCGTCTACCGGCTGATCCGCAAGGTTGCACCTACGGACGCGACGGTTCTCATCGAAGGCCCGAGCGGCTCCGGCAAGGAACTCGCCGCACGGGCGATCCACGCGCTTTCGAGACGCGCGACAGGTCCCTTCATCGCGCTGGAGTGCTCGGCGTTCCAAGGCGAGCTGCTGAAGTCGGAGCTGTTCGGCTACGAGCCGGGCACGTTTACAGGCGGGCTCTCCGAGGGCAAGCGCGGCTGCATCGAGTCTGCCGCAGGCGGAACGCTGTTCCTGGATGAGATAGGCGAGATCGACGCCTCGACGCAGGTCACCCTGCTGCGGGCGCTCGAAACGAAATCGGTGCGGCGCCTCGGCGGCATAGAGGAGAAGCCAGTAGACTTCCGCCTGGTCGCCGCGACGAACAAGAACCTCGCCAAGCTCGTCGCAGACGGCACGTTCCGCGAAGACCTGTACTACCGGCTGGACGTCATCGACATTCGCACCCCGGCGCTGAAAGACCACCCGGAAGACATCGCCGCGCTCGCTGACCGCTTCATCAGGGAATTCTCCGCCGCCAACGGCGGACGAGTCACCGGAATCGAACCCGAGGCTCTGCAGGCCCTGGAGGGCTATTCGTGGCCGGGGAACGTGCGCCAGCTGCGCAACGTCATGGAGAAAACCGTGATCCTGGCCTCAGGAGAAAAGATTTCAGTCGATGACCTGCCTGCGGAGATAACCGCTGCGCCGACCCGCGAGCCGGCCGCAGCGCAAGTCGCTGCGGCAGAGCCTGCGCCGGCCGCCGGGCTGTCGCTGCAGGAAACAGAAAAACGTCAGATACTGGCGGCGCTCGCTGCCGCGAAGAACAACAAGACCAAGGCCGCCGACGCCCTGGGCATCTCGCGCCGCACGCTTCACCGCAAGCTAAAGGAATGGGGTGTAGAGGAATGAGCGACTCCGCATACGATGACGTGCAAGCCGGGCAGACGACCGTCCGCAGCCGCCTGCTTGAGATTCCCAACCTGAACCTGCTGAAGAAGGTGGGCGACGGCGGCATGGCAACGGTCTGGAAGGCGTGGGACACTGTCAACCAGCGCTTCGTGGCCGTAAAGGTGCTCAACAGGGAGTTCGCCGCAGACGGGGCCGAGGTGCGCGCATTCCGCGCCGAGGAGAGGATCATGGAAGAGATCCACCACCCCGGCATCGTGCAGGCGTACGACTTCGACAATAGCAACGGCAACTGGTACTACATAATGGAGTTCGTCGACGGCTATACCTTCGCCGACCTCCTGCGGCGCAAGCAGCACGTCCGCGAGACGGACTGCCTTCTCATCTGCGAATCGGTAGCTGCCGCGCTCGACTATGCGTGGAACGACCACGGCGTCGTCCACTGCGACATCAAGCCAGAGAACATAATGATCAACTCGGAAGGCATCATCAAGCTGACCGACCTCGGCATATCCCACCGCTTCGAGTTCCGTGAAGAGCCTCAGGAAGCGCCGGACCACGTCTTCGGTACGCCCGCCTACATCTCGCCCGAACAGGTCTACGGCGACGTGGAGCTTGACTGCCGCGCCGACATATACTCGCTGGCGGCGACGCTCTACCATCTCTCGACCGGAAGGCTGCTCTTCCCCGGGCTCGACAACGACAACATGATGCGCGCCCACTGCAACGAGGCGACGCAGGCCCACGACCCGCGGGCCTACCGCCCCGAGCTGTCGGAAGGCTTCTGCCAGCTCCTCGAGGTGATGCTGGTGAAGAACCGAGACTTCCGGATCGCATCATGGGCGGACGTGTTCCAGATGTGCCGCGACATAGAGGACGGAGTCACGTTCAAGCCGCGCCCGTCCGACAACGCCAACTCGTCGATAAGGCTGCTGGCCTGACCTCGCGCAAGCGCAGCGGCCGCCCCGTTCTCACGGAGCGGCCGCAGACCCAGCCGGAAACCCAGCCCTGACCTTTACCCGAGCGCGGCGGAAACGTCCGCCAGCACCTGACGGAGAGCCTTCGGCACGCGCCGCGCGGTCGTAGAGCGCACTGGAGAGTCCTTCGACGCCTTCGCGTCATACTCGTCATACGATGCGCCGACAGTGGCGATCTCCTTCTTCCAGCCTTCCTTGTCGACCTTCAGGATCTCCCTGAGGTCGGCCGGGACGACCTTGAACTTGCCCTCGTTATTGGAGAGATCGATGTCGCTTTCGAGCGGCAGGTTGCCGATGGGCGTCACGTTAGCCCTGACCTTACCCTCGATACGCTGGCAGATCCACTTGAGGACACGGCTGTTGTCGCCGAAGCCGGGCCAGAGGAACCGGCCGTCGTCGCCCTTGCGGAACCAGTTGACGAAATATATCTTCGGCAGCTTCTTCGCATCCGCGCTCGTGCGCTCCATCTCCAGCCAGTGCTGGAAGTAGTCCGCCACGTTGTACCCGAAGAAAGGCAGCATCGCCATCGGGTCGCGGCGGACCTGGCCGATCTGGTCGGAGATGACGGCAGCAGTGACTTCGGAACCTGCGGCCGAACCCATGAACACGCCGTGAGTCCAGCTCTTGGCCTCGTTGACAAGCGGAATCGTGGAGGGACGGCGGCCGCCGAAGAGAATCGCATCGATCGGCACGCCCGTCGGCTTCCTGTTCCAGAGCCCGTTGAAGCCGGACTTGTCGAGCACGGGGCAGTTCTCGGCGGGAGCCGTGAAGCGGCTGTTCTTGTGCGCCGCGACATACTTAAGCTCCTTGACCTCCTTCTTCGTCATGCCAGGCTTCGGGCCCATGCGGTAAGGGTCGTCAACGCAGACGTAGCAAGGATTCCCCTTCCAGTCGACGCCTTCCTTCGGCGCCTTGACGCCCATGTCCTCCCACCAGATGTCGCCGTCGGGAGTGAGCACGACGTTCGTGAAGATGGTGCCCTTCCTGCAGCTCTTGAGCGCATTCGGGTTAGAGTCCATCGAAGTTCCAGGAGCGACGCCGAAGAAGCCGTTCTCCGGGTTGATGGCGTAGAGGCGCCCGTCGTCGCCCGGCTTGAGCCAGGCGATGTCGTCGCCTATCGTCTGGAGCTTCCAGCCCTTGAGCTTCGGAAGCATCATGGCGAGGTTCGTCTTGCCGCAGGCGCTCGGGAACGCGGCAGTCAGGTGGTACTGCCTCCTCTCGGGCGAGGTGAGCGTGAGTATGAGCATGTGCTCGGCCATCCAGCCCTGGTCCTTCGCAAGCTTGGAGGCGATGCGCAGGGCGAAGCACTTCTTGCCGAGGAGGGCGTTGCCGCCGTAGCCCGAGCCAAACGACCAGATCTGGCGTTCCTCGGGGAACTGCGTGATGAACTTGTCCTCGATCCTCTTGGCGCACGGCCACGCGACGTCCTTCTGGCCCTTCTTGAGCGGCGCTCCGACGGAATGAATGCAGGGGATGAACTCGCCGTCCTTGCCGAGGTGCTTGAGAACGGCGTCGCCGGTGCGGGTCATGATGTTCATGTTCACTACCACGTAGGGCGAGTCGGTGATCTCGATGCCGTACTGCGTGATCGGGTTGCCGATCGGGCCCATCGCATAGGGGATCACGTACATCGTGCGGCCCTTCATGCAGCCCTTGTAGCTCTTGAGCATGAGCTTCTTCATCTGGTCGGGATCCATCCAGTGGTTCGTAGGACCCGCGTCGATCTCTTTCTTCGAGCAGATGAAGGTGCGGCCCTCGACGCGCGCGACATCGCTCTCGTGCGAGCGGGCGAGGTAGCAATCGGGACGCTTCTTCGGGTTCAGCTTGATGAACTGGCCGTTCTTTACCATCATCTCGCATATCGCAAGATGCTCCTTCTTCGTGCCCTTCACGACCACGATCCTGTCGGGCGTGCAGACCTTGTTCCACCTGTCAACCCACGCGAACACCTTCTCGTTCGCGAACTTCGGCGTCTTTGCCATTGCTTTTCTGCTCCTTGTTGCCCCACCACGGGGCGTTGTGAAATTGACGTATATTATATCATACCCACGGTCGTGGAATCAAGCGCACGGCCGGACCATGCGCTATCGCGCAACGGACATGACCCTGACCTCGGTGTTGCTTGTGCTGCCAGTGTAGAACGCGAGATGATGCACGGCGCCGGCGACCGTGGCATTGACGTTGCCAGCGTCGTAATCGCGCGCCTCCTCGCCTTCCGTCAAGGTTTCCGGCGTCGGCCACGATTCCGGATCCTGAAAAACCACATCCGCCCTGGCGACACGGCGTTTCAGCTTCCGTGCGCCGCGCTGATAGTAGTAGTTGGCGACAAGTCCCGTATCCGGAGTGAAGATCAGGCTCGGCGTGGATTCAAGCACATCGGTGATGTTGGTGTTCCGGCGGACCCACGTCTTTCCATAGTCTGACGAAGTCAGCTGGAACTGGCACCGCCCTCCGCGCTCGGTTCGCGCAATTGCGAGAATGCGTCCGTCCCCGAGATACGCAGCCGACTGCTCCGTCGGCCATTCCATCTTGGAAAGGCCGCTCTCGACCGTCCTCTGAGTCCATGTGCGGCCACCGTCCGCGCTCGTCAGCGTGCCCCACGAATTGCCGTCGCCCTTCTTGTAGTCGCCGGCGAACCAGAACGACATCAGCCCGACGCCGGGCACGTGAAGCACATCTGTAATCTGGATCGGCATCGGATCGAGGGCAGGCGACGAAATCCGCTCGAACGAAACGCCGTCCTCCGTGCGGTAAAGGTCGTGCCGCCTTGTCTTGCCCCAGTTGCGCACCCAGAGAAGCATCGCGCCCTTGTCGTCCAGTCCCTTGCCGATCGTCACTTCGCCAACGTCAGGGTCGTTCACGACGCACGTCTCCGTTGACCATGTCTTCCCCCCGTCGCACGAGACCTTTGCGAACACGCCGCGGCAACCCTCGCCTATCGTGTGTCCGGAGCCTCGGCTGTAAGCGCAGACCAGCCTGTCGCCGAGAGCCTGAATCATCGGCCATGAGTTATACCCCGCGCATGGCGTCACAGCTACCGGCACGGAAGCCGCCGCCGCCCCCACGCTTAAGGCCAAAGCCGCCGCAACGGTTAAACGCTTGAAAAATGGTGCCATTACGGCAGGCAGACGAGACGGTAGCCGAAATGCGGATAGTTGTCGCTCGCGCCTTGATAGGCTCTGTCATACGCAACAGTTGCCCATTTTCCGTTCCCTACGCCGCCGCCACGCTTCACATGACGCGCCGAATCGACACCGGCATTCCCGTTATTGTCCGTAGCAGGACCAGGCGGAGACTCTACATACGGGCCGTCGATCGCATCATTGCGCGTAGCATATGCATCGCCCACGTTATAGTAGTCGAGACACATCTCCGGTACATTGCCAAGCGTATCATAAAGGCCAAATGCATTTGGCGCGAGAAGCCCGACCTCCTGAGGGATCATGATACCGCTTGCAGGACGACATCCAGTTTCGTTTATCCACGCAATGCCAACGGGAATAGTTCCGCCAGACGATCCATCATACCGCTCGGTCGCTGTTCCAGCGCGGCATGCAAACTCCCATTCCGCCTCTGTCGGAAGATCAAAAGTGCCAATACCAAGCACAGTACGGAACTTGTCGATGTGGCAATTTGCATCAACATCATGTCCATTAACCTGCCATGTCTTGGTCTTACCCCTGAACTCCGTATAGCGCGTCTGCGGAATCGGCACCGTTTCATTGTCTCGGTAGGCGGCGGCTGCATCATCGCCGTATAAAGAGGGAAACCAACTCAACGATCCGCTGAGCGAAGGTGTATTGCCAGTAACCTTGTTCCACTGGCCTTGTGTGAGTTCGTAAACAGCCATATAGAAGTCGTTCGTCAACTTTACACGGTGGTAGAATACAAGGTTACCTGTATTGTACCTAAGCCCCATCGGAAAGATGGCATCCTTTGCTGGAATAAGGCGCATCACAAGATAGTCGGTCTTGTACTGCCTTGCCGTGACGCCGCCACCTGGCAACTGCTCAGGTGCAGTGTAATAGAAACGCGCGCCAACAGGATAGCCGGTTTTCTCCGTCAATGAAATTGCCATGTAGTCCGGCGGTGCATTGGTCGCCCACGCCACCACCTCAAACGTCACAGAGCTATCCGCGAACTGCTTTCCTTTGCAAGCTCTTTCGGCCGCCCAGCAGATTGTGCGGACTTCTCCCTGTGCAGTCGGCTGGACAACGCGATATACATCACCACATGCCTCACCCAAATTTGCCCCGCCTATGGACACGCCATTGGTCTTCACGTCGAACGTGATGATGGCAGGTTCGTCAAGCGTGTAGGTGGCAATCACCTCACGCATGGCTTGCGCTTGCGTTACCGACACAAGCGACGCCTGCGGTGCGTTCGGGTCGGCGAACACGACCATTGCCGCAAGAGCAACAAAAAGACTCGTAAAATTTCTGCTGTTCATTGTAAAATCTCCTTTACTTAGAAGGTAAACACCAGACGATAGCCTGCCATATTCCACATGCTGCCCAACTCATCACGGTAGGCGGAGCGAACTCCATTGCCTGCAGAAGACCACCACGTACTTATCCCTTTTACCACAGGATTGCCAGAAGCAGGGCCTTTCGGCGCAATCTGCCATTCGCCAGCTGTTGCGTACGAGTCATCGGCAGCAAATCTGTCAAGACAGAATTCGCATACATCTCCATACATGTCATACAGTCCGAATCCGTTTGGCAGGAGCAATCCGACCGCATGCGGCGACTGCCCCCTGCCTTCCGCCAACCATGCCAGAAGATATGCCTTGCGATCATATCCAGAATTGTCATACTCCAAACCATCATATCGCCCTGACGTCGTTCCGGCACGGCAAGCAAATTCCCATTCCGCTTCTGTAGGAAGGTCAAGCGTAGGAAGATTCAAACTGTTGCGGAACTGTCCCAGAGGCGAACTGGTTGCAACTTGATGACCATCGGCTGGCCATACCTTTCCCGTGCCTCTAAATGTGTTGTAGAACACACCGTTTACTGGATGGAACGGCGAATACTGATAGTTGGAGATGTATCCGTTGACGGTTGGCGAACTTCCTATGACATTGGAGTATTGGCCTTGCGTCAGATTGAAAACACTCATGTAGAAGTCGTTCGTCAGAGAGACATAGTGAAGAATCTCATTTGCCCTCCGCCCCGGCTCCGTCGAGGGCGAGCCCATGCGGAAGGTCTTGCCGGCGGCGGGGATGCGGCGCATCACGAGATAATCGGTCTTGTACATGTCGTTCGTGACTCCGCCGACGCCCGGCAACTGCTCAGGCGCGGTGTAGAACGTGCGCGCGCCCTTGTCATCGCCGACAAGCTTTATGACCATGTAGTCCGGCGGCGAGTTGGTAGCCCACGCCGTCACCTCTACGGACACGACGTTTTCGCCAAACCGGTGATCCGGCCACGCCTCATGGGCAGGCCAGAAAAGCGTGCGGACTTCGTTCTCGCCAGTTGGCTCTACAACGCGGTGCACGTCACCGTATGCAAGCTTGAGGTTCTCCGCGCCAATCGAGACACCGTTGGTCTTCACGTCGAACGTGACGACGGCCGGTTCGTCCAGAGTGTATCGGACAGTCACGACGCGGTCAAAGCCCTGATTGCTTCCGACAAGCGCAATCTGCGGGTCGTTCGGATCGGCAAGCGCCGTCAGCGCACAGGCGGCGGCGATGCAAGCTAGTTGTTTTCTCATTGCGGCACTCCCTTTTCTGTCAGCGGATTGTGATGATGGCACCTGACGGCTTGTACGAATTGAAATGAACCAGCGCAGGCGAGATCGTCAGGCGCGTCCGGGACGAGAAACTGGCGATGGTGCTTGACGGGTTCGACTTGTAGTCGTTCCGAGACAGCACGAAGTTCTCGAAGCCGTTCACGTTAGCTGCCACGAGCGGAACCGCTGCCAGAAGCGTAATCGCAGCAGCGGATACTAGTTTCGTTTTCATGCGTTCATGTTTCCTTTCACTTTGCAGTTTACAAATCACGCCTTTTTCGGCCAGCCGCGGGCGTGGACACCGCCCGGCTTGCCGCGACGCGGCGCCGATACGAGCGGCCTGCCGCACACGCCAAAACAGTTGCGGGGGTAGACTTCGATGTGGTACTCCACGTCCTGCGGCAGGTCGAGGACGTTCAGCCAAAAAGTCAGACGGTCCGGCTCGTCCTCCTGCAGCTTGTGAAATGCCGGCGAGAGGAATCGCTTGCACGTCGCCACCGAGCCGTCCGCCAGCACAGCGCGAAGCTCGTAGTCGAACGCACGCGCTTCGGGGACTCCCGTGGCCGACGGGAAGCCCGCCACCATCACGATCTGCCACTTGCCTCCGCGCGTCTCAGTGTTGCGCGTGAAAAGCGAGAGCCGCGCCCTAGAAGGAAACTCCGGCACCGGAATCCGAGCCGAATGCGCGGAAAACGCATATGGGCGGGCGGAATCAGCAAGCGGCAGCGGAACGTTCCATGTCGGTGCCGTGTGGACGAACTTCTTGAAGTCGTAACGCTCCATCTCCATTCGGTCGCCGTAGACCGTCACCACGAGACCCTGCGGTTCTTCCATGCGGAAGCGGGCTGGAATCATGGGCATCGCACGCGTCGTCTTTCCGTTGCGAACATCCGAGCCGTTTTCATAACCGCCCATCACGCCTGTGCAGGAAAGCGAAGGAACCGAGACTGCAGTGAACGCCCCCTGCCAGATGGAGCGCTCATCGTTCAGCGTCCAGTGCGTGTGGCCCGAGAACGCCACGGCGTTCGGGTAGGGTGAAAGCGAATCGGTCTGCATCCGCGCGAGTTTCGTCTCCCAGCTGCCGGAAGTCGTCCCCGCCGGCGGCTGGTGGAGATAAAAGAAGAACGGCTTGGAAGGATCGATCTCGCCGCCATGCGCCTTGAACCAGTCGGCTGTCTTGTCATAACCCGGCGCATTGTCATAGCCGGTCCATTCCGCGCTGATGAAGTCGAAGCCGTTCACGGTCCGCTTGCGTATGGCGTCAAACTCCTCTTGAAACACTTCCTCCCAGCATTTCTTCATGCCGAGCTTAACGAGCGCCTCATCCTCGTCGTAGCCAAGGGCATGCATCTCGGCGGTCATGTCGCCGTACCACCAGCCCTCGTAGTCATGATTGCCAGTGCAGAAAAGCTTCTGAACCGGTCTGCCGCCGGAGCCCTTTCCGTGCGGAAACACCTTCTCCCACGTCTCGGCGACGTACTTGAGCCCGCTCAGAAGCCCCCAGTCCGCCAGGTCGCCGCAAATCATGACGGCATCCACCTTGCGGTCGCGGAAGAACGCGAGAGTCCGTTCAAGAGTCACCGCTGACGCCAGCGTGCCGATGTGCGTGTCGGATATGACGCCAAGCGTCAGCTCCGCCTTCTCCTTCTTTTTCGAAAAGATGCCGGGAGCGCCGAGAACGGCACACGCTCCCGCTCCTTTCAAGAATCCGCGCCTTTCCAGGCTGGAACCGATTGAAGACATTTTTCTGTCCATATACCTTCCCCTAAGGCCGACACACCAGCCGATACCCTACGCACATCCACGGCCCCGTCGCCGTGTACGACTGGCGGAACGCAGAGCGCGCATGACTGCCGTCAGCGGACCACCACGAACCCGTGCCGCGGATCACGCGCTCCGTGCCGTCTGCAGGCCCTTGAGGCGCGACTATCGTCGAACCGACCATGGCATGAACCGACTCCTCGGCGAAGTAGTCGAGACAATACTCGTCCACGTTGCCGTACATGTCGTAAAGGCCGTATCCGTTAGGCTTCAGCAAGCCAACGGCATGGGGCTGGGTCTTGTTGCCTTCGCCCAGCCATGCGATGCCGGCCGCCGACGCAGGAAAGTCCGTGCCGTCGTACCTGGCCGACAGCGTGCCTGCGCGGCAGGCGAACTCCCACTCCGCCTCCGTCGGCAGGTCAAGCGACGGAATGTTCAAGACCGAGCGAAACACGCCGACATCCGATGCCGGATCAACGTCATGGCCGTCACGTGGCCACGCTTTCTTTTCGCCCCTGAAGCGGCGGTACACTATCCAGTCAATCGGATGTGTCGCAGCGTAGGCATACCTGTTGTTGCAGGCTTCCAACGACCCGATCACGTTCCTGTACTGCCCCTGCGTAAGCTCGAAGACGGACATGTAGAAGTCGTTGGTGAGCGTCACGTAGTGGAGCGTCTCGTTCTGCCTGCGGCCCGGCTCGTCGCCCGGAGACCCCATGCGGAAGGTCCTGCCCTCGGCTGGGATGCGGCGCATCACGAGGTAGTCGGTCTTGTACTTGTCGTTCTGAAGGCCGCCGTCAGGCAACTGCTCCGCCGCGACGTACCAGGTGCGCTCGCCCTTGTTCACGACAAGGTCAACGACCATGTAGTCAGGCGGCAGGTCTGGCGCCCACGCCGACACTTCCACCGAAACGGTGTCGTCGGAGAACCTAAAGCCCGGCCAGCTCTTCGCAGCATGCCAGAACAGCCTGTGCGCCCCGCCGCCTACGAGACGGTTTACGTCGCCATAGGCGAATGTGACGTTCGCCGCGCCAATCGAGATGCCGTTCGTCAGCACGTCGAGCGTCACGATTGCAGGGGCGTCCAGGGCGTAGTCCACCGTGACGCACTGCGTCACGGCATCCTGAGCGACGCGAACTTGCGTCAGCTGCGGAAGGACCGCGGCCTCCGCAACCGCCGCGGCCATCGTCGCAATCATCTGCAATGTTCTGGCTATCTCCTGGCACATAGGAATCTGCAGCTAACGGGATATTATGACCTTTACACTGTTCGGGACCGAATTGAACAAAGGAACCGGAACCCTCCACGAGTCCTTTCCATCCGACCGAAACGCAGGTATGACCGCCGCCCTTGCCGAACGCCTCGGCCCGGACACCCCGGAAGACTTGCCCGCCTTCACGGCGACTGCGGAATTGACCGGGACCATAGGCACACCTCCCCAGGACTCCTGCACCTCGTCGTCTTCCTCTAGCGGAGCGTCGTCGAGGAACACCGGCTCATCCACCTCCGCAACCTGCGGAGGTGCGAAAACCGCCAGCGAGACAGCCGAGACTGCGGCAACGACAAAAAGAACTGCAAAGACCAATGCCACCATAGGACTCTTCGCAACGGCACAGAGCCTGGCCCCCAGAACCATGCGCGCGTAGTAAAGGCGCGACTTGACGGTTCCGTCTGAAACAGACAGCATCTTGGCGACCGTGCGCACCGGCTGATCCATAAAATAGTGGAGGACTACGGTCTCGCGCAACTTCGGGGGCAGGTCATCTACTGCCTTGCGCAGAATGTTTCCGTCTAGCGCCTTGGCAACAGACTCGTCGCCTACTTCACCAGAGATTCCAACCAATTCATCCAAACCGCCGGAAGGAACAGTATTCCTGATCACCTTGCCGCGAATCGACATGCGATAGTAGTTGCGAAGAATCGTGCACATCCACGCAAAAAACGCCTCTTCCTCACGATATTCGCCAATTTTCGCAATGACTTGCTCGAACGTTCGGAACACCAGGTCTTCCGCCTCGACCGAATCACCGCATACGCTGCACGCCACGTCATACAGTCGATCCCTGTATTCCGCAACAAGCCTTGCCGCACCAGATTTTCGGTCTTTGCGTATTTCCTCTACTGTATCGTTGGACTTCATGCCCCTATAAATATAAATGCATCAATGTGGCAAGTGGTTCGAAGGCAAGTCGGCAGCGCATACACCCGTAAGTTTCTTCATGTCGTTCCTGTTGGTTGTCACCTTACGCATTCCCTAAATGCTGCACAGACCCTGTGCCAAGCGTCCGCTCCGGACGGACAGCACGCTCCCGCCACAAACGGATGGTCCGGCACCTCAAACGACCCGCTGGGCGCAATCTCAGTTCGCGAAAGACGCACACACGCGTCAGGATGAAGGTTCTTGTCCTTCCAGAAGGTTATGTCCACGCCCGTTCGGTGCGGCGTGACAAGGCCAAGGCATGTTCCGTCAGGCAATTCCCACGCCGCTGCCCGCCACGGACGCCACAGCTGCGGCGGAATGGGCGTGGGCTGATCCTCCTTCGGCGGCTCAAGCGCATCATCGCCTTTTGCGACCTTAACGCCATCGCGGTCACGCGGCACCAGGCGAAAGAACGCCATATCGACGGGAAGCGCACGCTCGCCTCTGTTAACAATCCTGCACACCTCCACCAAAAAGAACGGACTTCCTTCCGGCAGATAGAATTTCTCAACCATTTCGAACGCGCCAGTCGCCGTCTTGCCCCGGAAGGTGACCTCCATGACGCCAAGTCCGTCCTTCACGCCGCCACGCACATCCACCACCTCCGGCGCACTGCTCCACCACATGCTGCCGCGCGCGTATTCTCGGATGGACGGCGAGAACATTCCCGTGCCATCCACAGAGACGTTCTCGCCACCCATTCGCCCAGCAAGGCTGACAAGACCATTGGAAAGTTCGAACGCGCCGTCTTCGCCGCGTTTGAACCGGCACTGCGCATTCCGGCAAACCGCAGCCCTTGCGACCGCACTTGCCGTTGGCTTCACGACCGGCCTGTCCGGCGGCAGCGGTGAGCAGCGCCACTTCGCTGGGTTGTTCTGCACTTCGGAAAGCGCTGCGACCTGCTCGGGCCACGGATCGTCATTCGCGTCAACAAGGCCATAGTTGCAGTTCTCGGACCTCTCGCCGTGCTTGCCGACCTTCGGCAGGTCGCTCCACATGAAGTAGACGTAGCCCGCGCATCCCGGCAGCGCATAGAGCGTGCGAGACAGTATGGACGTCGCCTCAGCGCGTTCCTTTTGCGTGAAGAAGCGCTGTCCCGCGCCATGCAGGCAGGGAAGCCCCGAGTCTAGCGCAACAAACGACCATTCCGTCACTATCAGCGGCTTGCCGGCAAGTGCTGCACGTTCTGCGATTTCATCGGCGATCGGACGCGCCTTCTTGTCCAATCCGTTCAGCGCGATGCCACGGTCGAGATCGACGAGCGGGTATGTGTTGACGGATACGACATCGCAGAACCGTCCGCACTCCTCCCACACGACTGGATCGCTCGTCGGCAACCCGGCGAAACGACAACCGAGAACCAGATGGTTCGGATCGGCCTCGCGGATGGCGCGCGCAGCCGTCTCGAAATAACGACGGGCCACAAGGCGTATGAACTCGCGCGTGGCATCCTCCGCAGTCGCCTCCGGCGAGGAAAGGCCACGTTCCTTAAGAAAGGCGTCAAGCGCCCTTCTCGCCGTATGCCGCCCCTGTGACTTGCGCGCGCAGGCGTCGAAGAGTCCGCGCGACGGCGACGCGCGGAACTTCCGCCTGTCGCCCCACCACGCAAGCTCGTTGTCTATGTACCAGCCAAGCACCCAGCGGTCATTCCTGTTCGCCGCGCACTTGCGGGCGACGAAGCGGCAGTACGCCTCCCACTTCGGATGGAACACGTTAGGGAAGCCGGCGCACGGTCCGCCGTCACCTGGCAGTATGTCGAACTCGTCGCCGCATTCGCTGAAGCTCTGCCCCATCGCCAGCACGTCCGCATGGGGCATACCGCGCCTCAAGAGTTCGCTGGCCGACGAAGAAAGCATGTTGAAGCCCCACGACTTGAGGCGCGCAAGCGTGTTCGTTGCCCAGTCCTCCAGAGTCGGATACTTTCTCTGCACCGCCCTCGCGTACGGAGCGTAGCCAAGCGCCGCGCTGTGATGCCCTGCGTGGTTCACCATGCCTATGCCGTTCAGAAAGAAGCGCTTGCCGTCCGGATCGACAAACCACCAGCGACCTTCGCCATCGCGTATCGTGCGGTAGAAGGCTGTTGGAGGATCGCGTTCCGTCGCGACCGCAATCACTGCGGGATGGTCGCGCTCCGTCGCGACCGCCGCGCCATGCTCCACCCGCACCCACAAAAACACGCCCGCTAGGGAATGACACTTGATGGCGGGGCGTCCGCATCCAACAGCGCCGGGCTTCAGCGCGAAGCGGCAACGGAAGACGAGCCTGCCGTCTTCGCCGCACACAGTCCCCTCCACGCCTTTGCCATCCATCTCCAGGCGCAGACGGTACTTCTCGCCCGTCTTCCATTGGCCATGCTTTTCGTTGATTTCAACCTTGAGGTCTTTGTGCGCAAGCCACCGCCCGTCACGCATTTCCGAAAGCTCAAAGTAGCGGTACTTGGCGGGAGACTCCACGAGGGCGAGATGCCAGAAGCGTCCGTTCGTTTCATAGAGCGACACGCCAGCAGTCTTGAAACCAGTTCCATCTGCTCGCCCCGGGGTAAACGCCGCCTCGACCACGGCATTGGACGAAACCGGCACACCCTTCGCGATCTCGAAACCCTGCGCCGCGCTGTGCATGCTCACGTACGTGCCGTTCGTGAAGTCGCCGCCGAGCGGATTGACGCACTCCCACGCCTCGCGCTCAAGAGGAATAGCCCCTGCAAACGATACAGAGGCATAGAGCGCAAGTGCAACTGTCAGACAAATTTCCCGAAAGCGCATCATCTTGGCACGCTTGGACATTTTGCCTTGTCTCCCTGTCGCACTGGCGAGAAGATGGCGACGGCGCCACCCTCGTCAACCATATCGAACGACAAGGACTGCCCCCTGGCGACGCGTTGCGCGTCGAGACGTATAGCCTTGTGGTTGCCTGGCGTACGCTCCGAGTCGTCTGCAAAAACGTCCATCTTCCATTCACCTTCCGGCAGGAAGTCAAGTTTCAGTTCCGCACGACGTTGCTTGACAGTCAAGCCGGCAAAATAGAAGCGTCCGTCGTGCGTTTCACGGATAACCGAATAGAACTTCCCGCACCTGCCCTCGACAGGCGTCGTGCTCTTCCAGACGGTCGGGAGGCTGCGTAAAGCTTCGATGCCGTCCGCGCCGCGATAGCGCTCCGGCCAGTCGCACAGTGTCGTAAGATAACTGTCGAACGCGATGCACTGCGCGATCGAATGGGCGCGGGTTCCGATCTCTTCGGCCCAAATCTGCCGACGGTCGCTCTCGTCGCCATACCGATGTCCACGTTTGCCTTGCGAGACAAACTCTGCCGCAGACACATTGGCAAAGCTTCCGGGCGTGAAGTCTCCAGGCCCGATCAGGAAACGGGTGAACGGAAGCGTAAGGCAGTGTTCAGGCGTAATATTGCCGGTGAACTTCGACATCTCGTTGCCCATGATGCCTTCGCGCGTCAGTACATTCGGCCATGTGCGCTCGGTTCCAGTCGGTCTGTGCGCACCATGAAAATTGACCATCACGTGATGTTTCGCCGCCGTGCGTGCGACCTTCTCGTACCAGCAGACGATCCACTGGTCCTGCCGGTCGAGGAAGTCTGTCTTCACGCCCTTCACTCCCCACTTTTCAAGACGCGAGAACGTCTCCTCGATTCCCACGTCGTCGATCTCCTGCCAATGTATCCACACCCAGATGCCTACGTTCTTCTTGCGGGCATATTCGACGACTCTCGGCAGGTCGAATCCCTTGCGCGGCGAAAGCCTCACGTTGGGCCCATGGTTCGGGCGCCGCGCGAAGCCGTACCAGCCGCCGTCTATCGTATGGTAGGGCCAGCCCATCTCCGCCGCGAAATCGACAAGCTTCATCGTCTGTTCCGTAGAAAGCGAATTGTTCGACTCGACCCACCAGTCCCAACTGCTCGTACCCGGCTTGACCCAGCTGAAGTCAAGGCCGTCTTCCGGAGGCGGGTTGAGATTGACGATGATGTCGTTCTTGTTCAGAAGGTCAAGCTGCGTGTCCGCGCAGATCGCGACACGCCACGGGCTCATTGCCGGCGTCTCGCGTATCACGGCCGTGTCTGGCGTCGACGCGTTGCTCGCAGGCAGCGGAGTGAGGCGGGCTTCGAAGACGGACGCATCGGACGGCTGACCATCCTTAGGCGTCTTGAAATAGAATCCAGCCCAGTTCACAAGCGCGGCTTCGCAGAGCGCGACATGCTGTCCGTTCACCTCGACTGTCGCAGGCATGCCGATGAACTCGTCGGACGAAACGTCGCCGATCTCGCGCAGCACAAAAGGCTGCTCGTTTGAATTGAACTCGCTCGCATATGACGTGAGCCAGCCTCTGCACTTGCCCGGGAAACGCCATTCCGTAAGTTCGCGCAAAAGCTCAAAACCTTCAACGCCCTCCTGCGCTGGAATTACATACCGAAATGCCGCACCTTCATCATACGCACGAAAGACGTAGCCAAGGCGGCGATGCGGCTCCGCCACCTCCTCCAGCATCACCTCCAGCTCGTTGTATCGGTCGCGCACCGTACCACGGCGGTATATCTTGCTCTTCCAGACCGTATCGGAAGACCTTGCCCTCCTCTCAACGATTCTCATTTCGCCAAGTTCGCGTCCGCGCACCTTGAAAAGCGCAAAGGAAAGGCCGAGCCGTGACTGCGCGACAAGTATCTTCCCTTTGCGCGTCAGCGACCAGAACATTCCGTCCGGACCAGTTTCAAACGCAAGCTCCAGGCTGCCGTTCGGCGAAGCCACCGAAGCGCACGAGGAGATGCGCCCCCCCGCCGCTGCACCCATGCAAAACACGGCAACCAATGATAAACGACCGATATGCTTCATGTGGGATATTATAGCATAGCCCCACACCGAATGCCGACGACGATTGGCGGAGGGAGAGGGATTCGAACCCCCGAGACCTTGCGGCCCGCCGGTTTTCAAGACCGGTGCATTCAACCACTCTGCCATCCCTCCCTAGTGTGTTATTTTACATTATACCATCTTTCAGACGAAATCCGCAAGCATGGAGTCACAGACCTCGGTACCGCGTTCCGTCAGCCGATATACGGTGCCGTCCTGCGCCAGCAACCCCTCCTGCACACGCTTCGCAAGAGCCGTCGCCCAGACTTGCGGCAGTTCGCCGCCAAGAAGCGATATGTCCAGCCCTTCGCGCGTGCGCAGCCGAAATAGCCTGCGCTCCGTCCAGTCAGCCTCCGGCGTGACGGTCTCCGTCTCGGCTGACGGGCCGAGATAGTCGACGGTCCTGAGAAGACCGAGACGTCCATGGGCCCCTTCTCCGAGTCCAAGGTAGTCCTCGCCGCGCCAGACGGCCATGTTGTGGCGGCATTCGCGTCCTGGCACCGCGTAATTCGATATCTCGTAACGCTCCAGTCCAAGGTCGCGCAAACGCGACGCGGCGGCGGCAAGACGAGAGAGGACCGTATCGTCGTCGGCGACGTTCTTGAGCCCGCGCTCGTTCTGCAACGCGTACACCGAGCAGTGCGACAAGCCCCATCCGGAAAGGCGCGACAGCAGAGCCGCCCAGTCGTCACGTTCGCCGGGATAGCCGACGATAAGGTCGATTCCTGCGTTGTCGAAGGTCTTACGGACAAGACAGAACGCCCGCTCTGCGGCGGCGGCGGAATAGCCGCGCCCCATCGCGGACAGCACATCGTCCTCGAGCGACTGCACGCCCATCGAGATGCGGCTTGCGCCCCCGTCGCGCAATCGCGACAGGAGATCCGGCGAAACGTCAAGCGGATGCAGTTCTACGGTGAACTCGACGTCGGGCAGGAGCTTCGGCTCCAGTTCGTTCAGAAGCGGCGAAAGGTCGCAGAGCGCGGGTGTGCCGCCCCCGAAGTAGACGGTAGCGAGCCCGTCAATGCGGGAGCCGAGCTGCCGAACCCGCTGCACAAGCGCGGCAACGTAGCCGGCCCTGTCCGCGGCGGAAACGCCGGGCCTCGAATGGAGCGCGCAGTAGGCGCATTTCCGGCGGCAGAACGGGAAGTGGACGTAGAGGTTAACGCCCAAGTGCCTTCTTCAGCTTCGCAACCTTGTCGAGCCGCTCCCACGGGAATGCGTCGCGACCGAAATGCCCGTAGGCCGCAGTGTCCTCGTAGCACCAGCCGCGCGGAGCAAGGAGGCGGAGGTCGCGGATAAGCTCGTAGGGACGGAAGTCGAAAACCTTGCCGGAAGCAAGCATCTGCTCCAGCCGCTCGTTGGTGGCACCGTTTTTCGCCGTGCCGAACGTCTTGACGCAGAAACTGACCGGCGTGTCGACGCCTATCGCGTAGGCCACCTGTATCTGACAGCGGTCCGCGTAGCCGGCGGCAACGATGTTCTTCGCCGCATAGCGCGCATAGTAGGCCGCGCTGCGGTCCACCTTTGACGGGTCTTTGCCGCTGAACGCGCCGCCGCCGTGGGCGGCCATGCCTCCGTAGGTGTCAACGATGATCTTGCGTCCGGTGAGGCCCGAGTCACCGCACGGCCCGCCGATTACGAACTTGCCGGTGGGGTTTATGTAAAATCTGGTGCGGGAGGTAAGCAGCCCGGTGCCGGAGAGGAATTCCGCGGCCAGCCTCTTCAGCGTCGCGTAGTTCCTCTTGGTCGCACCTGCTTTCGTGGTCTGGTGGGAGACGACGACAGTGTCGATGCGGACAGGGCGCCCGTTCGCGTAGACGACGGACAGCTGGCTCTTTGCGTCGGGACGCAGCCACGGCAGTTTGCCGTTGTGGCGCAGCGTCGCGAACATCTTAAGCAACCCGTGCGAATATACGACCGGCGCGGGCATGAAACACTCCGTCTCGTTCGTCGCGTAGCCGAACATCATGCCCTGGTCGCCGGCGCCCTGCTTCGACTTTTCGCTGCGGTTCACGCCCTGCGCAATGTCGGGGGACTGTCCGTGGAGGTGCGAAACGTACTTGAACGTGTCCCAACTGAAACCTTCGCCGGAGCAGTCGTAGCCGATTCGCCTTGCCACGCGGCGAGCGATGGCGGCGGTGTCGATCTTCTCGAACCCGCGGCATGTGACCTCGCCCATGTTTACCACTACGTCCGGCCCGACCATTGTCTCGCATGCGACGTGTGCGTTTCTGTCCGCCTTCAGGCAGGCATCTAGGATTGCATCGGATATCTGGTCCGCCACCTTGTCTGGATGCCCTTCCGAAACGGACTCCGACGTAAAGACGTGGCTGTGCCCTTCTCTGTTCATCTTCATTCCCTGTAGACTTTTTCGCCCGTCACACGGCCCGGCACCCGCCGACCCGTCACAGACTGAAATGATTACCCAGTATTATACCATAAATGGCGAGCCGGCACGTCAGCTCCGGAAGTCGAGCAGATGCCCGATCAGGGAGCGAACGCCGCGATAGTAGAAGCCGAAGTCGAAAAGCGTGCGCGTGGAGGTGAGGCGATGCCAGAGCGCGGCAGGCTGAAGGAAGCCCCGGTAGACCTGCTGGATGGCGCACTTGATCTCGGCCTCGGTAGCCAGCGGCGTCTTCGTGATCGCCCTGCGCATGTCGTACTCGTCCCAGTCCTTAGTCACCAGCCCGTCGGCAGCCTCCAACTCTCGGAAGAGCGGCGTGCCCGGATACGGTATCGTAAGCGTACACTGGAGCGTGGACGCCCACCCACTTGCGAGCAGGCGGCGGGCGAGCGCAACGGTATTGGCGATCTCCTTCGGCCCTTCCCACGCATGGCCGAACATGAAGGTAAGGTGCACGTCGAGGCCGGCCTTGTGCGCCCACTCGCAGCCCTGCACGACATCTTCCACCTTCAATGCCTTGCAGAAGCGGTCGAGCGTGGCCTGGTTGGCCGACTCAACGCCGAACAGCACGAACTGGAAGCCCGCCCTGCGCATGAGCCTGTAGTCGTCGAACGTGAGGCGTCCGAAGCGCATGTTGCAGTCGATGCGGACCTTTTTGGGAAGACCGCGGCGAATCATCTCGTCGCAGAACGTCGTCAGCCATTCGCCGACAGGGAACGTGCCCGAGTCGTCCATCACTTCCTTAACGCCGTACTTAGTGACAAGCATCTCTATCTCGTCCACGACATCGATCGGGTCGCGCGTGCGGTACTTCGGGTAGAGGGTCGTCCAGCTGCAGAACGTGCACTTGCCGTGCCAGCAGTCGCGGCCGGACATCACGTATGTCCCCGGCGTCCGCCTGAAGTTGCCGTTCTTCTTGGCGTACAGCTCCCAGTGAACCAGGTCGCGGTCGATCCACGGAGCGTCCTTCAGGCTGTCGCGCAACGCGAACGGGTAGACGCCGCCATGGCAGTCGCCGGCGAAGAAATCGCATAGGCCATAGTCCCAGTCGCCTCCAGGGATGACCGCCCAGACGCCCGGCTTCCCGATCGATTCCTGCGGCAGTGCGGTCACGTGGTCGCCGACCATAATGACCTTGTAGCCGTGTGCGGCGATCCACTTCCAATGACGCTTCACGACAGGCGTCTTGGTCTCGACGACCACGTAGTCGGGCTGAAAATCGGCGAGACGGCGGTCGAACTCCTCAGACGTCAGCTGGGCGGCAATGCCGTCCAGGAAAAGCACATCATGACCGGCCTTCTTCAGCATCGTCGCCGCCGTGGCAGGCACGACCGGGAAGATGTAGGTGGGCCGCGAGAACCACTGGAACTGGCGGTTCTGCGTGAGGAGGGCAACGCCCTTCTCGCACTCCAGGGGCGGATAGGCTATCGCGACCCGTGCCACGGCTCAGGCCAGCATCACCACTTGTAGCCAAGGCCGACGATATAGCGGAGGTCGCTCTTCTTGCGGTCGGCGCTCGGCTTGGAGTCGTAGTCCCACTCGATCTTGGCCAGGAGGTCGAAGTCCATTATGATCTTCGTGGAGAGACCGGCGTCCGTCTTGACGAAGAGCTTCTCCCAGTCGTCCACTTCCGGCAGTATCTCGAAGTTGTGGAAGAGCTCGACGTTCTCGTAGAACTTCGGGCTGTAGCCGAAATGATGGGCGTAGCGCAACGCGGCGAAGCCGCCGTCCTTGCCGGAGCCGTCCGCATAACGCTCCTTGATCCAGTTTATGCCGAACTCCTGGTTGAAGTTCCACTTGCCGGTCGACTCGAAGACACGGTTCTCCAGCCACTGGTAGCCCAAGCCCACGCCGAGACGGTAGCGCCAGTCAAGGTCCTGTATCTCGTCGCGGTCGAAGCGGCCGTTCTCGTAATGGTAGACCTTCTCCCACCAGAAGTGGTCGTGCTTGAGCTCGGCCTCCCAGCGGTCGCTAGTCTTCTCTGCGCTCGAGCTGGACTTGCCCGAATCCGCATAGTAGTAGCCGAAGTCAGCGGTCAGGCGATCCTTCTCCCACCGGCGCACGGCGTTAGCTATGACGGCCGCCGAATTCTCGTAGGTGTTGCCGCGGGCCGCGTTGTAGGCGATGTTGATGCTGCCGTGCCAAGTCTCGAGCACCGGGTCCACGGCTTTGACCTTCGCCATGTCGAGCTTGGCGTCGCCCGTCCACAACGCACCGTCGCGCACGTCCAGCACACAGTCGGCCTTCGTCCCGTCCAAGTACTGCACGACGTGGTTCTTCGCCTTGTCGATCGACTTGATCTTCTCGAGCTTGATCTCGATGTCGCCCAGGTCGTCGGACTTGAACTTCATTACGTCGCCGCTAATCTCCCCCGTCTCACCGGTCAGGACCGATCCGGACGAAAGCACTATCTTGTCGGCGAACGCCGCCCCTGCCGCGCATGCGGCCAAAACTGTCAGCGAGAGTCTAGTCATTTCCTGTCTCCTTTTTTTCCTTTTCCTTTCGGAACGGCATGTAGTCGCCGAAACTGAAGTTCTGCGGCGCATGGATCCTGAGCGGATCTTTCGCCTGTTCCTCAAGCAGTCTCAAGTCGAGGGAGTTGAATCCCTCCATGTTCTTCTCCTCGCGGTCGCCAGGCTCCAGCTTCTGGCGTTTTATGTACTGACGCCCGAGCACCGCGTTCTTGGGCAGCCCGACGTCGCTGTCAGCATTGCGCGGATTGACGAGGCCCACCGTCACGAAAACTATGATCTCCTTCTGCTCCTTGACCCGTTCCATCGAGCCGAACAGCCGCGGCCCGAACCAGGGAATCTCTCGCAGCAGCGGTATGCCGTTGTCAACCTGACGCTCCTTGGTGACCGACAGCCCGCCGATGACGGCTGTCGCCCCGCTCTCCAGGCTGAACTCCGTAACGAGCCGCTGCACCTCGATCACCGGATACCGCGACGATATCGTGCCGGAGTCTTCGGCGGAGCTCGTGCCCGTCTCGACCCAGTCGGACTGCGAGGATATCGTCGGCACTATCGACACGTTGATGAGGCCGTTCGTGCTGATGCGCGGCGTCACCTCCAGAGAAATGCCCCAGCTGAAGAACGCCTCCTTGGCAAACATGAACTTGTCTTCGCCGGGAATCGCCTCCATGTTCGACGCGATGTCGAGCGACGTAGAGCCGCTCGCTTCCGTGCGCTTAGCGGCCACCTTGACGTTCGGGTACTTCGTCGTCATGTCGACGACGGCCTTCTTGCCGGAGGACACTATGATCTTCGGGTTCGAGAAGGTCCGCGCGTCCTCCGTTGCGTCAAGCGCCTTGAGCGTCAACGCCATCTGGGAGAAGTTCAGCGTGCCATTGAAGTAGGAGATCGTTCCGTCATCCGACCCGAGCACCCGCTTGTTGTCGCTCACGCTGTCACTTCCGGCCAGCGAATAGGACATCGTGCCGTCGGTCTTGGACGAGACCGTGCGCGTATAGTTCTGAACGGCATTGCCGACGTTGTAGCTCTGTATCCCGCCGCCGAGCGTCGCCGTGCCGGTCATGCCGCCCAGCATGGACCAGTCGATGCCGACGCGGTGCGACGCCGTGTTCCCCAGCTCCACGAACCGCGCCTCTATGTAGACCTGGCTCGCTTCGACGTCAAGATCGGCGATCGCACGACCGCATGCGTCCAGCACGGGTTCCGGCGCCGTCACCATCAGCGAGTTCGCCTCGTTGAACGGGACCGCCATCTTTCTCACCTTCCACTTGTGGCCGAATTCGCCGTTCCACATCTCGTTGAGCTTGTCGGCCACCTCGACCGCCGACGCATTCTCAAGGCGGAAGATGCGCGTGTCCAGACGGACGGGAAGCTCCTTCTCAGGCTGTGCCGACTCCTCGGCGGCGACCGAAACAGGCCTGGCGGCAACGACCGCTACGGCTGCTGACAGCAAAAAGAAAAAGTATCTCGACATGTCGGACATTATACCATATCATCCCTTGAAAATGAAGAACTTGCGGACAAAAAAGTTGACGAGAAACGAAACCGCGACCTCAATGGCCACGGCAATCGTAGTCATAAGCCCGCACCAGCGTATCAGAGCCGAGGAAAGGCCGAGCGCGACAAGCGTCGCGACGGTCGCAGTCCCGAAGAACATCGCAAGCTCCACGTGCCAGCGGAACTTGCCTGGACGGAACACGAACGCGCGGTTCATCAGCCAGCAGAAGACGTTCGCCACGACGAACCCTATTCCAGTTGCGACGGCAAAGCGAAACGCACGCACCGCGTCGCTGACCTCCGCCGCAGGCAGCCCCAGCAGCCGTACGGCCACGTCGTCCGGCGCAAGGCACCCTAGGAACGTCGACGCAAGGACATAGAACACCGCGGTCTGCACCAGCGTCGAAAGAACGCCTATGACGCCGTACTTCACGAACTGCCAGAACGGTCCAGACTCGTGTGACAGCACCCGCCTGACCGCCGCGACCATCGCCGTGCCGACTCCCTTGCCCGCGCCGACAGCGGCGTCAGACGCCGCTGCGCCCGCGCAGCGACCCGTGCGACAGGAAGCCGTCGTACTTGCGCACCAGCAGGTGAGATTCCATGATACGCAGCGTGTCGAGCGCGACGCCGACGATAATGAGCAGCGACGTGCCGCCGAAGAACGAGGCGATCACCCACGGAATCGACATCCAGCCCATGAGAATCATCGGTATCAGGGCGACGATCAGCAGCCCCGTGCCGCCGATGAGCGTGATCTTCGTCATCATGTCGTCGAGGTACTCGGCGGTAGCGCGGCCGGGACGGATTCCCGGAACGTAGCTGCCGTCCTTCTTCAGGTTCTCGGAGATGTCGACGGCGTTGAACTGCGTCGCCACCCAGAAGAAAGCGAAGAACATGATCATGACCGCATAGACAACGAGGTGAAGCGGCGTCGGGTTCGACAGGTCCTGCGCGAAGCGGTTAAGGGCTCCGCTCAGGCCGGGAGACGTCGGGTCCGTGAACTTCATGAGCACCGCGCTCGGAATCTGTATGAGCGGCTGCGCGAAGATGATCGGCATGACGCCCGTGTAGTTGACCCTGAGCGGCATGAACGTCTGCTGCATCCCGTAGGTGCTGCCGCCGCTTACCGACCGGCGCGTGGTGTGGATCGTCACCTTGCGCACGCCCTGCGTGAGCATCACCGTTCCCATGACGACGAGCAGGAAGAATATCACGATGATCGGCAGTTCCGCTATCGGAGCCGTGGCCTGCACGCCGCCGAGGCCGAAGTAACGCTCCCATGCCGCGATCAGAGCGTTCGGGAGGCGCGAGGTAATGTTGATCATAATGATGAGCGAAGCGCCGTTGCCGATGCCGAAGGTAGTTATCTGGTCGGCGATCCACATCACGAAGAGCGCGGCGGACGTCATGCCTATAACGGTCATCAGATGGAAGCCGATTCCCGGGTTCACAACGATCTCCGTGCCGGCAAACGCGGCGCCGAACGCACCGGGATGGCTCAGCATCGTCGCAATGCCCCATGACTGGACGACGCACAGGAAGATCGTAAGGTAGCGCGTGATCTGAGCCAGCTGCTGACGCCCGCTCTCGCCCTCCTTCTTCATCTTCTCGAGCGACGGAATAACGGACGACAGGAGCTGTATCACGATCTGCGCCGAGATGTAGGGCCAGATCGAGAGGAAGCCGATGGCGCACTGCCCCAGCGCACCGCCGGTGAACACGTCGAACCAGTCGAGCAGGCCGCCCCCGCCGGAAGTCTGCTTCGCCGCCTCAATCACGCCTTGCAGCGCCCGCCAGTCGACGCCAGGCGTCGGGATCTGCGACACGAGCCTGGTTACGAACACCAGGCCGAGCGTAATGAATATCTTCTTGCGCAGATCCGGGATGCGGAATGCGTTCGAAAAGCCCTTCATCATCGACATGTCTCTGATTCTCCTTCGTTCTCCAAGAGTATTTCGTGAAATTATACCAAAATGTCCCTCAACGTGCAACCGCGACAAAATTGAAACGCCTCAGCTTGCCTTGCGCGAGCCGCAGACGGCGAAGAACAGTATGTACGCGAGGAACCCGGCGAACAGTTGTCAGGTTGAAGATGCCGCCGAACATCACCGATCCCTCCCGCCCCGCACATCGTCTCATTCGCATCCCGGCCGTCGTCGTCATCGGCGCTGCGTCCCTCCGCTTTGCGACGTATGACTGCCGACAGCGGCGCTGGAGTCATAACCGGCCACCACTCCACATGCCAAGCCCGTTACCGTAAAGACCATGCACGTCACTTTGTCGGGCGAACCCCCGCCGCAAGCCAATCGAAGGGTTTGAAACCAAGCGCATATGCCGGAGAATTCGGCTTAAGACGGAAATCCTGCCTGACCGGGTCGACAAATAACGGATCAGCGTACATCCCGCAGACCTCCTGCCCGCCTGTCCTCCAACCGTTCCAGTCCTTGCCGTCCAGCACCGGCTTGCCAGCAGCGTCCCACCAGAGATTTCCGGCCCACACGCCGCGCAAGGCATACTCGCCGGCAGACTTCAAGTCGCCGACCAGCGGAGAGCCATTCACATAGACGATGTTGTTAACAAAGTCGAAGGCGCCCGGCATGTCTCCGTAGCGCACTTGCGACATGCGCACGGCGCCGGTGCGTCGGTTGAGTGCGAAGATATTGTTGCGCACAAGATTTCCAGTGCCGTAATGCTGATGGAACCCGCCATCATCGGTGTTCCAAACGAGATTGCGCTCGAAGAGCAACCCTTCAGACCCCTCGTCGGTGTAGAGGCCCCAACCGCCGTAGTCAAACGCCGTCACATTGTATATGACGTTGTCGGTGACTCGAGTGCCGAATCCCGTGCCGTTTGAATAGACACCGCCCATATCGCTCATGCCTGCTCCGCCGAGGTCGTGAATGCGATTAAACATTACACGGACACGCTGCGTGACACTGCCGGCATAGCCCCACGTCCATCCGATCTCAACTCCTGAATAGTTGAAGTTGCATATCTCGTTATGCGCAATTGTCACGTCGCTCGCATGAGCAACCACAACGCCTACGCCTTCGGGATTAAACATGCCGCCGTTCCGTATGACACAATCCTCGACCGAGACGAAAGCCGTGGACATCGGACCGACTTTTTCTATGATCCGCCTCGTCAACTTCTCGCCAGGCGGCGGGATGCCTCTGTCGGCTGACGACCCTATCCAGATGCCTCCCGCGCCAAGATCCTCGAACAGGCACCGGTTGACACGGTTCGATTGACAGCCGTCGTAGAACCGCATGCCATAGTTGCCGGTTCGGCGAAAAGAACACTGAACGAAGTCGACGTGGCGAGTCCCTGTCTGGGAGATGCAGCCATCTGACTGCATGGCCGCCTGGTAGTGGCGCGACTCCGTAGGACCTGTCGCACCACCCGTCGGATCGGAATATGCAAATCCTATTCCCTCAAACGAGATGTCCGTGACGAAACGCCCCTTCTCCGGCTCGCCACGAAAGTCGATGAGCCGAGACAGCTTGCCGAGGCTTGTCATGGCCTTCGCCGTGTCCGCTTGCTCTCCGGGCAGCGGAAGGTAGCGAACCTTCCCCGCCTTCGCATCGTAGAACCACTCGCCTGGGGAGTCAAATCCCGCACGCACGTTCTCAAAATAGAAAAGCGTCTTGTCAATCCACTTGTTCCAGCCCTGGCTCTTCCATTCGGACTCCGTCGACGTGCGCAACTTCGCCGCGTCAACCCCCCGCAAAACACGACGAGACTCGCTCCAGTGACAGATTACGAACTGCTGCGCATACGGCATTTCGTCCGTTGTCATCTCAGCCAGCGCCGCCATTTCCGCTTTGTTGGTGAATGTCGCTTCATGACGATAGCGAATCTTGCCTGCCGCATCATTGAACGGCGTCTCGGTCGCACATGAGCAGCGCAGAAAACCCTCGTTTGGAATCCGTGCGCGCTGCGCCCTCTTCCCGTTCATCCAGAGCTGCTCGAAATGAACTGGCTTGCCGTCTGATCCCTTCGGGATGTCCGCCTCCCAAGATCCGTCGTCGGTCTTCTTCCAAGGCCCGACTTTGCCTCCACCGGTGAAGACTACGCCTTTCTCGCCGACCCAGCGGACTGGCGCCTCCGGCGCGCCAGAATCCTCCGATGTCAAGACCAACGTTTCGTTCAGCACATACGTCCCTTTTTTGACATGCACCGTCCACGCCGATGCGTCACCTTTCGCCTTGGCCGCGCGAATCGTCTCAAGCGCCGCCTTCGGCGACAGTCCGTCCGGAGCCACAGTCAATTCGCGTTTCAACGTCTTAGCTCCCATGAACAGCTCGACAGCGCGGACGCAGACATCCTGTGCCGGGCCGATAGCAAGCTCATTGACTCCATCCTTGAGCGCCGACACGGGGAAGTTGAAACGATAAGCAAACCTTGAGCCTGGCACATGATGCGGACGTCTCAACCAACTCGTCGGATCAATCTCCTCCCACATGCTCACCCTTGTCCCGTTAATCGAAACCGCGCCGAGAACGGCAGAATCTACTGGGCTTTCAAAGGCAAGGTTTGCATACGTCTCTTTCGGCTCTCCGACCTTGCCGATCTTGATCTTAAACGTCATGCGGTCTTTCAGCACAACCGGGACCGCGGCCCCGTTCGACATGCCCTCAGGCACTGAATCACAGAATGTCAGCGGATACGCCCGGGCCTCCGCCCTGACAGCATCCTCGTCAGGAATGCCATCGCCCTGCACAAACTTCATGCACGGAACCGTATGAAAGTATTGAAAGAAGTTGAATACATAGAAATCACGGACTCCCTCCGCATACATACGCTCGAAATACCCTGCGCATTCAGCGCGCGTGGCTTCCGTCAAATTCCAATCAACCGGATCCAGCATGACACCGGATTTGTCGAAGCTGACGAGAAACTTCACATTCGGATTGGCCGCCGCAAGCGCCATGCGAAACTCCCCGCATTCAAGACCCCAGTCATTTGTCGTGAAGAAAGCTCCAGCCGTCACCCAATCGACGAGACCTTCATTCGCCCAAGCGACAGCATCCGTGCCAAGGCCCCTTGCCGCTGCCATGCGAGAACAAACACGCACACCAAGAAGTATCTTCTTGCCTCGTTTCCTGGAAATCTCGTCTATAATCTTGCGCATCTCACGCATGTACTCAGTCAGATACTTCGCACCGTCCCCGGCCTTCTCTATTTCAGGAGAGAGGTGATGGGGGAAGCGCTGCCAGTCGCACTCGAAGCCATCCACGTCCCAGCGCTCAAGCATTTCGCGGGCAAGGGAAAGAGCATGTTCTCGGACGAGCTTGTGCTGGTAATCCAAGGCTGCAGGTTCCCACGGATAGCAACCCTGCTTGTCAAAGCCCGGAACGCGCCGGCACTCAGGATGCTTCAGCCAGAATGAGCATGTAGAACAAGTGTCTCGCGCTCCGATGTCATGGATGTCATTCATGCGCTGGGTGATCCAAGGGGATATGCCCCTTTCACGTGCGCGATCGATCCATATCTGCACACGATCGACGCCTCTGTCAGCAAGCAGCTTTGTGTTTGTCGCAACAATGTTAGTCGATGTCGGCAAATCAGGATCTACCCGATAACATGTATCCCAGACCTTCGAGTCAAACATTGCACAACGCGCATTGGCGCAAATGAAGAAATGCGTGTTTTTCCCGACGTTCACGAGGTCAAAGTATTCCTTTGCCCCCTCGGCGGTCATTTTCTCAGGCGGGAACGAATACTGAAAAAACGAATCGTCTTGATTCAACACCAATGTGTCCCGTACGAGGCCAGCGCGCATATCCGACCATGCCACTATGGCAACCATCGCCGTCATTATCTTAATTTTCATTCTATCGCCTGTCTCCTTTCGTTTCTTATTACCGACTCATTCTAGCAGTCGAAACGCCTCACCCCCAAACCATCATCTCGTTTCAGCCGGCGCCGTGAACACGTCTTCCATCAGCGCATCCGCAAAGATTGCGAGACCACGTGGATCTGGATGGTTAATGTCGTTGCACAGCAGCGTCATGTATGGAATCCCCTGTCGCCAAAGACGCCCCCACCGCTTCGATGCGTCCGCAAGGGCAATGTCGTGTTTCCGCGCAAAATCTCGAAGGCAGGAGACATACGGACGAGTGTCGTCGTCACAGCCCTTCTGCGAAATGAACTTCATTTGCTCAAGCCGCGAATAGTGCGGCGTCAGAATGATCCACTCTATGCCTTTTTTCTCAAACTGGGCGAGATATGCATCGCCATATGTCCGCTCCATGCTGTCAGCCGTTTGATAACATGAGAAATCATTTAAGAACTCGCTGACCACAAGATCCGGCTTCGCGTCCAGCACGGCCCGCCTGAAGTTCTTCGGGCTATCCGGCGGCGCCTTGAGAAAATCACTCGAATAATGCCCATCCCAGCCAGCAGTCACGAGTTCGATTTCAGCCATGGGGAACATCGGACGCAGCCTGCTGACGAACACTTCCTGCCAGCGCTTGCTCTTATCGGCCAGATAGTAGTCAAGCGTCTCTGTAACACTGTCGCCCCAAGCGAGAATGCGCACCTTTCCGCCATTCCTAAGTTTTGAGAACGTCTTCGGAATCAAACGAGAAGCCACCGTGTTGCCGTAAGGGTCGATGGTCTGCTGGCGGGGATACGACGCCTCAAGCACTGGAAAAACGTTATCATCAGTCAGCCTCTTCGTCCGCGCATCGACATAGACATTAAGAATCCGCCGTTCGCATGCCGCAGTCTCAGGTGGCACCGGTGTCGCCACATGTGGCGTACCGATCCTATAGACGAGCGTTCCCCTTTCGTCCAAGACAACCGAGTCAATGCGCCGCTGGAGATAGGCGTAGTCGGCAACCACCGAATCTGACGCATCAATGTGTCCGTTCTCAAGCCTGCCGACAAGTCCCCAGGCTCCGTCGATCTCATAATCCACGCCCTGCAGCAGCGTGACGCCTTTTGCATCTCGAATGCGAACAGACTCGGGCACGAGCGCGAACTTGACCGAACAGCCGAGTGCATAGACACCCTTGAACTGCCTCCCGCGAAAACACTCGTACTTGCCAGGATCGAAAACCGGCAGGCCTTCGTAGCGCTCGTTATCCACCTCAATGCACGGCGGCGGCGCGACGACAAAGGCCCGGCTCCGTCCATCCACGGAGACCGACAAACACCAATCCCTATCAATCGACCAATCCGTCACACAGGTGCCAGTCAAGGCTACGGATGCCATAATGGAGGCCAGCGCCCCTGCTATCTTCATACTCAAAATGCCTCTCCGATCTATGCTACCGCATTCATGCCGTATCTGCTTCTCGGACATTCTTGCCCGTTTCTATCGAACAGTGACAGAAAAGCCAGGCGCATCAACAATCTGTGAATAACGTATCGTGCCATCGCCCGGCGCACGGTAGCCTTCAGGGATAAAGAGCACGTCCTCTGACCTGTCGATACGCTTGAACAACGAGCCGCCGCCAGCAGTAGCCACGCCGACGAAGCCCGGAATAGTCTCTCCCACCTTCAGTACTTTTACCCTTTTGCCCGCCAGCTGCTTCGCATAGCCTGTGCGCACCGCGATCCGGCCGCCACCACCAGGCGCCTGCGAACCGACGTCCAGCTCGTTCACCGCATCGCCGCCTTTTGCCATAATCATTCCTGTGCCAGCGAAAGTCTCTCCACAAAGATAAATACCACCGCCAGAGCCGGCGTGCGGACGGAAAAGATTGCCGCTGCCTGCAATGGCACTGGACCCGCAGCCAAAACCATTGGCTGTCACCACGCCATCCACGGTCACGGCTCCACCCGCTTCAACGAAGATCAGCCCTCCGCCTGAACCACCGCTTTTCGCCACCTGTTCACCGCCTCCAGAACCGCACATATCCGGAAGCCATTCATCGCCATATGTCCTGCCTCGATCTTCTTCCAACCCATCCCACCCAGGGGCTCCGCCACATCCGCCCATGCCGCCATAGCCGCCAGAGCCCATGCCGCGTCCCGCGTCCGGGCCAAAGCCACTTTCGTGATTGACGTTGAAACTGGTAGAGGCATGGTAGCTGCCGCCAAGTCCGCCACGACCATCAGCAGAAACGACACCCCCCGCCTCTACGGTAAAGTTACCGCCAATGGAAAAACGCGGCGCACCGAGATTCTCTTGATCACACGTCGCGATCAAACGCCCGCCGTCGTGCACAAACACCGAACCAGACACTACCACTTCGCCGCCCCACGTCGTCACGGCGTTTGTCTCTGCAGCGTTGATCTCAAGCGCACCGCCATTCCGCAGCACGAGGTCGCCGCAGATTGAAATCTTGTTTGGCACGCGACCTGCCCAAACCTCGGCCGTCAGCATACGATTCGTCATGCAGACGCCACCGACGTCGAGCCTCGCATCGCCATCTATCGTAAGATTGCCGTCCACCGTCACCGTAAAGCCTTCCTCGTCCGAACGTACATGTCCATGCGTCATGGTCGTGTCACTATCGAATGTCAGCGAAGGCACCCCCACAAGACGCCCTGAAAGACCACTCCCGAAAAGCTGATATAGAAGCGTCGGGTTGGACAAGTAAACCGTGCCCGGTTCCGCGCCGACACAGTTCCAGTCCGAATCGGCAAAGCCATAAGACCTTGTCCCCGTTCCTCGGCCCTGATACGTGCCTTCCGCAGCCGAGACGTAAAGTCCGGCCGCCGGATTTGCCGCCTGTGCAGCCGCCTCCGTATATATGGCAATGCGTCCGCCGCCAGCGGGAAAGTGATCGAATCCGGCTTTGCGGTTGTAATAGCGAATCAGCGGCAACTCTGGTGATGCACCCTTGCCGCCCTCGGCCGCGATAACGCCCAGTCCGCCGACAGACGCAGCGTCAATCCAGATGCTGCCGCCTGCGCCAGCCGTCTCGTAGTGCGACCAGTTGGCGCTCGTGGAGCCACCATTCGCGAGGATCGAGCCGTTGACCGTCACCCGTCCTGTCGCCTCGATACGCACGATGCCGCCACCGGAGACATCGAAACCGCCAGCACAGCTCTGCCCGCTCGAACCTGCCGTCGTCGGCTGTCGTGCATCGCCATACGGATACTTTATGGTCTCAGTATAGTTGAGTTCCGAGAATGCGCCCCGGCCACCATGCGTCGCACCGGCATACCACCATCCCGGCTGGCCTGGGCCAGAACCGTCACCA
Organism: Kiritimatiellia bacterium; assembly: GCA_017514235.1. GTDB lineage: Bacteria > Verrucomicrobiota > Kiritimatiellia > RFP12 > UBA1067 > UBA1067. The sequence continues at coordinate 33,857 of JAFWKK010000014.1, forward strand.
CTATTTGACGTGCCGTCGACAGGCCGCCATCCGCGGCAGCTGACGTCGATAGCCCCCCCCCCGCCATGACCATCAGATCTACACACTTCAGCCACACGCGTGAAGGCAACTCCCCTTCCGCACACGAGCCCGACACCGTCACCGTCGCGCCGGCTCCAACTATAATGGCATCTGCCTCGATTGACGAAAATCCATTGGTGAAGAGCAACGTAGAGCCGCTGTCAAGAAACAACTCTCGGACCTTCGGCGCCGAGCCGTTCACCGTCACCGCAGCCGCACCAATAGTCACATCATGCGTCTCGTCCGGAACCCTGCCAATGCTCCAGTTTCCCGGGTCGTTCCAATCCCCCGAAGCTGCGCCTGACCAACCACACGGCAGTCCAAACCTACCGACTTCAATGACACCCTCCCCTGAGAGCGTGCCGGCAAGCGCTACGGAATCCTTCGTATAAACCCCGACAGGCAAAGGATAGCCGCCATCTACCGAAAGCGTGTTAACGGTAAGCGTCACGTTCCGTCCGAGCCTTAGTCCGCCCGTTCCACCGGACGTCAGCTCCATCGCATAGGTCTTCTGATAAACATTGGCTGTCGCATCGATCTCCAATACGGCATCCGCTGCAATCTTCACTGACGAAAGCGACGTAAAGCCATAGCCGTCCGACAGCAGCACCTTGCCGCTCTTGACCTCCACTTCGCCCGCAGTCGGAGAGATGGCCTGAGTAAGTGTCAAGGTGCTGTCTGACTGCGGATCCCACTTGAGGCCTGCCGCACCCTTGAACATGCCGTGGAACCCAAACGACGGGATGCCCAGCCCGACGTAGCTGATTCGCGCCGGCTGATCCGCCGGGCTTGTGAACCCGTAGCTCGTGATACCGTCAGGCTCCGTGTATTTGCTTGCATTGAACTGACTTATCAACTGATCATTGCCCTTCAGGTCGATGAACATCGGCACGACTCCCGTCTCGTCGTTCCACCACTTCAGCTCGTCTATCTTTGCCGGAAGAACGTTCTCGGCCTCGCAGAAAACGTTAATGCCGGGTTTGAGCTGAAACCTCGCCGCATCCGTCGGGTTCTGCCCGTAGAAGTGCATTCCTACGTCCTGACAGTCGGACACCAGATAATCGTTCTGATAGCCAAAAGTCAGGCCGGGAACCACGTCCAAATCGCCAGCCGCCATCGGACGGTGGAGATGGAAGTTCCCTCCCGATCCTATCGTGTAGAAATAGATTGTGCCGTAATTGGAAAAAACATACCCGTCAAAATGGACGTCTATTGGCATTTCCCTGACACTGCGGATTTCGAAACAGTCGTTGGCCGCTTCGTTGTAGACATTGGCCGAAAAGCGGACGGCACCAGTAAACCCCGTGAATATGATGTCGCGCGTGTAGACCAACCATTGCCCGCACATAGCGAATGTCTTAGATACGAAGACCGGTATCTCTATCGTACCTGGGGCCTTCACCCACAATTGGGTGCCGTAGTTTCCATCACCACCAAGGTCCGCCATCTGACACCCCAAAGCACCACAATCGTAGATGTGAACATCGCTAGATCCATAAGTCGGGCTGGTCGAAGCGGAAGATGTGTTCGAGACAAACCATCCATCGCCACGATATGGAAATCCATCCACGACTTCTGCACGGGAAGAAAACACTCCTTCGAAATGGTTCGCACAATAGAGATGAATGTCCCCCCTGCCCGACTTCGCAATGCCGCCCGCACCCGAGATTTCTCCTCTAAACCGAAAGGGCCCGGCGATCGTACGGTCCACCGATGCGTCCAGAGACCCGCAATTGACAAGCGGAGTAGCCGGATCGAATATGCGAATCGCGTTTGAAACGTCTATGTCATTGCGCGAAGTAGAGACAATGCCACCATCGCCAAGCGTTATCTGCGCCCCGGTCAACGTCAGCGTCGCCGTTCCTGAAACCACCATGCCCTTCACAGCTACTGCCGAACCTACCGTAACCGCCGTAGGTTCGCGGACAGCGAACGTTGCTGTATCCTCGTCCGCATTTGGATAACCTGAGTTGGGCAGCCAGTTCGTCGCCATCGTCCACTCGCCAGACGTTCCGCCGTTCCATGTGTATTCCACAGCCCATGCACATGCACAAAGCAACGTTAACGCGGCGGCCAAATGAATTTTCATCTTCACTTCCTTTCGGTCTTGGTTGTTTACTTGCACCATTCGCACGTCATTCCCTGTCCACGAAACATTTCACATGAACAGCTCTCCAACGTCGACGAAGGCCTGTCCATCACGCTTGTACCAGAAACAGAACATCAGCCTGCCATCTTTTAAACGAGTCACCGATGGCTGTCCAAACTTTATGAAGCCAAATATCTCCGGCATCTTCTCGTCGCGCCTGATAGGACCATTGCCGACGCTCCATATGACACCTTCCTGGACGACATTCCACGAACGGTCTCTAAAATCGCACACATAACCATAGACTCCCGGCATGTCCGTGTCACGGCGCCGTGCTATGACTGCTAGGAACTTCTCCCCGCCGAGTGCGCAAAGCGATGCCGCCTGACCCATGACGCCCGTGCTGATCGGCTTCGAGAACGTATGCCCATTGTCCTCTGAATAGGTAATGTGATTTGGAAGGCGCGCACCAGTTTTGAGATTCTCGTTCCAACCGATGTCAACTATCGTTCCGGAATCCAGCACACAGAAACGTTGCTCGTAGCAGCTAACCTCGCCGTTGCCGAAGTCCATGCATATGACGTCGTCGTTCCACGTCCTTCCTGAGTCTCGCGAAACGAGGCAGCGCCCGCAAAGCGGCGCCGTCATCCGTCCGTCCCAATCCGGAAACCCCGTAATCGGAGCCGCCAACGAACCGTCATTTAACTGGACGATCGGCGCGGATGCCTCGGCATGGGCATGCCAGGCATCTGGAATTGCAACTTTGTCCGACCAAGTCCTGGCGTTGTCCTCAGAAAACGAATAAAAAACACGATGCGAAATCAATCCACCCGTAGTCGGATTGCTCAGAAGTGCGTCACGATCCATCCGGACCGAGCCGTAGCCGAGAGCAAGAACACGACCGCCGCCAAGCGACGTACACTTGCAGTATTCTGACTCGCCAATGTCTTTAGTGAACATACGCCGCGATTCCGACCACGACACACCTCCGTCTTTGCTTTGCGCAAGATAGCAACGCGCATCGACTGCATCCATCGCTTCACCCATATAGAAACAGCACAAAAGAGTGCCGTCGTCCAGCTCGCAAAGATTCGGGAAAAACGGCTGTCGGCTCCGAACCTGCGGAATGGGATTGTCATAAACGTGAACTAGGTTACCGAGGGTCATGCTGATTCTCCTTTAGTGCGATGCTCACAAGCGATGCAACAGCAATGCAGATCGCCATTCCGCAGACTCCAAAGAGCAAAAGATGCGGTTTGTGCGGCATGGATGCGAAATCAAGGGTAAAACAGGCTACATAATTCGCCACAAGACCGAAGAACGCCCCAGTCCCGCGCACGAACGGCATAAATCGACCCATGAAAAAGAGACTCGCAAGCCCACCCGTCAGGACGCCGAGGAACCTGAGGAACTGATCATAGATTGACCCGATGTCCATATTGGCGAGAACGATTGCGAACACACCGCCCATCAACCCGACAATGATCGTCACAACCTTTCCGCAGAAAAGTATCTTTCCATCCTCGCGAACCATGGCACAACGGCAACGTCCACCGAAAAGCCTCTTGTAGAAATCTGTCGTTACGGCTGTTGCAGCAGAATTGAGATTCGCGGACAAGGTACTCATCGTGGCCGCAGCAACTGCCGCGAGGACAATGCCGGAGAAGCCGACTGGCAATTCGTTGGCTATGAACCATGGAAATATCTGATCCTGCTTCTCCAGTGTCGGAATCTTGTCTGCGTGCGACTGGTAGAAGGTCCATAGTGCGACGCCCAGCGTGAAGAACACAAAACAATTGACCAGAGACAAGACGCTGTTGAGGTAAATCGACTTTGCCGCGCCAGCTTCGTCCTTTGTCGTCATGTACCGCTGAACAACACATTGATCTGAAGTGTAGGATGCAAGGGTCTCAAGGGCACCTCCAAGGAACACAACCCAGAAAACAGGCTGCGCCCAGTCCCAGTCAAAATCAAAGATCCTGAATTTGCCTGACGACATGCCCATGGAAAGGAATCCAGAGACGCCGCCGTCAGTTCGGAGCACAAGGAACAGGTAGATCGCCACGGTCGAAAGAATCAGAATCACGCTCTGAATAAAGTCGCTCCACACAACAGCCTCAACTCCTCCAATTGCGCAATACACGATTGTAACAAACGTCACCGCAGCAATGGCCGTGTTGACGTCCATGTCCACCACCGCGGAAATGGCAATCGCCGGCAAATAAACGACAATGGCCGCACGCACGATCATGAAAAGAACAAACGCAGCCGACGCGAAAAGCCGACAGCCAAGGTTAAATCGCACTTCAAGGTACTCATAGGCACTGGTCAAGTTCAGCTTTCGAAAGAACGGCAAATAGCACCGCGTCACCAAAGGTGCAAGAAAGAGAATCGGAAACGCGGCCACGAAATATCGACAATCGGAGTGAAAGACCAAAGCCGGAATGGAAAGAAACGTAATCGACGAAAACATGGTAGCGTAAATCGACACGCTCACCACCCACCACGGCAAACGTCCACCTCCCCGAAAATAATCATCCGCCGACTTGTTGCGGCGCATAAACCACACCCCCACGCCAATCATGGCGAGAAGATAGGCGATGATGATCGTAGCGTCAATTCCGTTCATTCGACATCCGCTGCAAGTTCCATGGACCTAGTCGTCATTCGTGGGATAGCGACTCTCCACGCATGTACGCCACACATTATATCGCATAAACTGACTCCGTCGCAATTGAAATGATTGCAAATTTCTTTGAAATATTTGCCGTCACTCTCTATACAGCCTAACCGTAATTTGGTATAGTATGTCGATATGCGAAAAATAGGCATTCTCATAGAACGGCAAAGAGCGTTCGGACGACAACTCTGTTCGGGAATCGTCCAATATGCGCAGACGTGCGATGACTGGTCGCTCACCATGCTCGACTGGGATGACCTCACATACTCATCGCGCCTCAAGGGATTAGACGGATTAATCGTGCGCGTGATAAACGATGGAATCGCAAAGACATTCGCACAGACCGGGAAGCCGTTGGTGGATGTATTCGAGGGCTGCACCTCTCAACCGTTCGTAAAGGTGATCCAGGACGCCACTCGAATTTCCCAGCTTGCGGTCAGGCACTTCATCCTGCACCACTTTTCGACGTTCGGCTTTTTCGGACACGAGGGGATGGCATATTCGGACATGAGACGCCGTGCGTTCGTTGAATGCTTGCGACTGCATCGCATGGGATGTTTCATCTACAAGGCGCCAGCTTCTGCCATACAAAACTTCGAATACAATGTCATGAAGAAGGAGAAGTACTCCGCTGATTCAGAAGAACGCGCCATCGCAAGATGGGTCAGGAAGCTTCCCAAGCCGATTGCCGTGTTCGCCTCGCACGACCTGCGCGCCTACCAACTGATCAAGGTCTGCCGCGAACTCAGAGTCTCCGTGCCGTCGGAGGTCGCCGTCCTTGGAGTGGACAACGACGAAATCCTGTGCAACTTCACCGATCCAACGATCTCAAGCATCGATCCTAACGCATGTGGGATAGGGTTCAAGGCCGCCGAAACGCTTGCTGCGCTAATGGATGGCCCACACTGTCCGCATGTTGTCCATGTCAAACCAACGAGACTGATTGAGCGCAAGTCAACGGCAATCTTTCCGCTCGACCCGCCATGGCTCTCGGATGCGCTTGTGTTCATTCGCGCCAACGTACGCAAGCGGCTGTCGGCAGCGGATGTCTATAGGCACATAGGACGCTCCCACACGGTGGTGAACGATGCGTTTCGCAAAGTCCTCAACACGACAGTGTCAAAGGAAATAGCCGATTCGCGACTGAGGGAGGCACATCGTCTTGTAAGCACCTCTGCACTTCCATTCGCCGAAGTTGCCGAACTGTCGGGCTTCGCCTCCGTTCAATACTTCACTCGCTCCTTCACCGCCGCCTATAGAAAATGCCCTTCACAAATTAGGAATGCGCCAAACGGAAATTCATAGAAATCGTGTAGTGCCCTTGATGTCGATGCCAATCAGCAGGCAAAGCCATATCCTTGCGATTCTAGTCGCTGCCGGGTCTTCGGCAGAGCAATCTCCCGCGCATCAGGATAGAGTTCTTTGAACGCAAGGACGGGAAGTTCACCTCCATTTAGCCTCGGGCGGGACGGCGTGAAAACGGTTCGGGCGGCGGAATCGCGCGCGTCCCCGTCACATGGCCTTGCGCGAGCCGCAGACGGCGAAGAACAGTATGTACGCGAGGAACCCGGCGAACACCCAGCAGCTCGAAAGGATGCCGAAGCGGTCCGTCACGACGCCGATGACGGCGAGGAGCGCCCCGCCCGAGACAAGCGACATCGTGATGCCGGAGGCGACGGGCACGAGCCGCCCAAGACCGTCTGTAGCAAGGTTGAAGATGCCTCCGAACATCACCGAGATGCACAGGCCGCACGCGACCATCAGCAGCGACGATAGCGGCAGCGCAACGGCAACGAACGGCACGGGAACCTTCATGAACGGCACGAGAGCCGCCGCGGAGAGAAGCGCAATCGCCACCGCCGCCGCCGCGCCCACCATCGCCTGCGGCGAGACGCGGTTGCCGAGAAGCCCCGCACCGAAGCGCCCGACCATCATGAGCGCACAGTAGGCCGAGACCATGGCGCCGCCCACCACCGCCCCGGCGTAGGCCGGCGTCCCTTCCGCCGTCAGGTACAGGTTCACCATGTTGCAGATGCCGCACTCGACCGGCTCGAAGAGCAGCATCGCAAGCGCGCCGAGCGCGAAATGACGGAACTTGAAAGCCGAAATCACGTCCCGCCAGGGCGACGGCGCGTCAGGCTCAAGGTGCGGCTCGGGTATGTCGGCCTTCAGTATTACGATGAATCCGAACACGAAGAACGCGAGCGCGGCGATCTGCACCGGCAGGGCGTTGAGGACGTTCGCCTTGGAGACCTCGTTGCCGATCAGGAAGCCGAGGATGAGCGGCGAAGACATTCCGCCGACAGAGTTGAACGTGCAGCCGTACTGCACGAGCCGGTTGCCGCCCATCCCTCCGCCGCCGAGCGTGTTCATCATCGGGTTCGCGACGACGTTCAGCATGCACATCGAGAGGCCCGCCACGAACGCGCCGACGACGTAGACCGCGAACGAGGCTGCGAAGCCTGCGAGCATCTGCAGGCCGACGCCGGCGATTCCGACCGAGACCGCCGCAAGCGACGTGAACCTGTAGCCCCTGCGCTTCAGCACCATGCCGCAGGGCAGGCCCATGAAAAGGTAGGCGAGGAAGTTCGCCGACGAGCCGAACTGAGAAAGCGCGTTCGACGCCCCGAACTGCGCCTTAACGACCGCCGCAAGCGGTCCCGTGAACATGGTGACGAACCCTACCATGAACACCATGCCGAACATAACGGCGATAGTCAGCCTGTTGCCCTTCATCGTCAGCCAGCCTCTCCCTTTTTCCGCGCTCAGTAGCTGTCGCAGCGGTAGTATTCGATCGCCTCGTCAGAAACCTCGATGCCAAGGCCGGGCTTGGCAGGAACGTCAGCGTAGCCGTTGACGGCGGGAATGTCGTCCGGAACCAGGTCGTGGCGGATGGGCGTATCCTGCTCGCAGTATTCGAGCAGTTCCGCGTTCGGTATGGAGGCGATGATCTGGAGCGACGCAGCCTCGACGATTCCGGAACTCCAGCAATGCGGCACAACGTTGATGGCGTTGACCTCGGCGTAGGACGCGATGCGCGACGCCTCCGTGATGCCGCCGCAGCGCGTGATGTCCGGCTGGACGAACCCAAGCTTGCAGTAGTCGATGAGCTGCTTGAAGCCAAAGCGCGTCGTCTCGTTCTCGCCGCAGACGATCCGTACGGAGGTCGATTCCTGCAGGCGCTTGTAGCCGAGGTAGTCGTGCGGCCAGAGCGCCTCTTCAACGGCATAGGGGTTGTATTTCTCAATCGCCTTGACGAGCTGAATGCGGGAAGCGACGTCGATAGTCACCTTGTCCGAAGGAATGTAGCCGATGTCGAAGATGAGGTCGATGTCGTCGCCTACCGCCTCGCGTGCGGCCTTGACGAGCTTCACCTCGGTCGCGAGATCCTGCTCGAAGCCTCCCCAGCCGAGCTTGATCGCGGTGTAGCCCTTCTCCTTCCACTTGAGCGCCTCTTCCTTCGCCTCCGCCTCGGTGTAAGGCATGAGAACGGATGCGTAGCAGCGCACCTTGTCGCGGTACTTGCCGCCCAGAAGCTGCCAGATCGGCTTGCCGAGCGCCTTGCCGAGAATGTCCCAGATGGCGATGTCGATGCCGCTCATCGCCTGAATCGCCGCGCCGTGGTTGCCGTAGAAGTTGCAGTGCAGGTACATGTCGTCCCAGATCTTCTTGTAGTCGAACGGGTCCCGTCCGACGACGACATTCGCAAGGCCCTGGCACGTGCGGTGCGAAACCGGCGACTCGATGATGGACTTTATGACCCACGGTGCGGAGTCAACCTCGCCGTAGCCGACGATCCCCTCGTCGGTCGTGACGCGCACGATGATGCCGTCCTGCGCGCTGTCGTTGATTTCCTTGATTTCACCCTTCTGCCTTACGGGTATCGCCTCTACCTTTACGATTTTCATTTTTCCTCCTTATTTTAGACGTTCAAGTTCAGACGTTCAAGTGCAAGACTGCCTTTATCAGGTCGTCTGGATGCCGCCCGACGAGATCTACCGCAGCCGGCAGCTCGGAGAACTCGAAGCTGTGCGTCACCATGTCGGCGATGTTGAACCTGCCTGCGGCAACAAGATCCATGAGCGGAACCCACGCAAGCTCGTTGTTGGTTCCGCCGCCTACCGTTATCTGCCGGAAGATCATGTCCTTCACCGGGAACGGCACCGGCACGTCATCCGGCGGAATCCCGTAAAGCATAACCTTGCCGCCCTTCGCGCACGCCCTTACAGCCATGTCCAGCGTCGAGGCCGCGCCGGCAGCGTCTATCGAAAGGTCGACGCCCTCGCCGCCGGTCTCTTCCAGCACGCGCGCGACAAGATCCTCTTCCCTCACGTTCACCGCTACGTCCGCCCCGAACCTCTTCGCCTGCTCAAGCCTATGCGGATTGCGCGCCGCCACGATCACCTTGCGTGCGCCCTGAAGCCGCACGGACTGTATGAACGCCAGCCCGGCGACACCTGCTCCCTGAACGAGAACGGACGAACCGACCTTCAGCCCTTCGCGGTATATGCGCCCGAACGGACAGATCGACGCCTCGAGGATCGCACCCTGATCGTCGGTCATCGACTCGGGCATGTGCCTTACGCAGCCCTGCGGCACGGCAACGTACTCGGCATAGCCGCCGTCGAACGGAGGAAAGCCGATCTCTCCGGCATCCTTGCAAAGGTGCTTGTTGCCTGAACGGCACTTCGGACAGAATCCGCATGCGACGGAGGTTTCCACGACGACCCGTTCGCCGATCTCCGTCGCCGTCACGTCCGCGCCGACTTCGACGACCTCGCCGCATATCTCGTGCCCAAGCACGGCCGGCGGACTTCCTGCGTCAAATTTTCCTGAGATGATCGCAACGTCCGTAGAGCATACGCCGGCCGAACGCACCTTCAGCACCACCCAGCCTGGCCTTGCCACAGGATCGGGATAGCCGGTTTCAAGCTCTATCCTGTTCGCCCCTTTCCATACCCATGCCTTCATCTTCAGCCTCCTATGATGAAATGCCCGATGTCCCTCGGATAGTCGAATAGATTCTTCACGCCGTCTTCCATGACAAGATAGTCGTTCTCCACGCGCATCCCCCACTCGCCAGGCACATAGACGCCCGGCTCAAGCGTGCAGACGTCACCCGCTTCCACGACGTCGTCGCACCCCTCCTCAAACGCAGGCTTCATGTATGGCTCCGGCCCGACGAGATGCCCGCCGTGGTGCGGCATAAGTCCGCTGAATCCGCGAACTGCCAGCACTTCAATCATCGGCGGACGCACCGACGACGCCACGACGCCGGCGCGCACGGTCCGCACCCCCTCGTCTTGGCAGGCGAGCACTGCGGCATAAGCTTCGCGCTGACGCGGCGTCGGCTCGCCCAGGAAGAACGTGCGGCACGTGTCGCTCCACACCTCGCCTCTCCTCACGGAGAGATCGAGAATGAACAGGTCGCCCGCCTTGAAAACATAGTCGGTGGGAGGCCCTTCTATCGAGCCAGTGCGCTCGCCGCCGACGAAATCGCCGATGAAATCGTGCGGCTCGTCTCCGCACGTGCGGTCGACCGCCGCCGCGACGAGCGCAAAGGCGTCGCGCTCCGTCATGCCGGTGCGCAGCCCGGCGCGGATCGCCTCGTAAGCCGCACGGTTCGCCTCAAGCGTCCGCATGACGCATTCTGGACCGACCTTCGCCCTCATTCAGCCTCCAATCGCTTCTCGGGCGCGCGCCATCTGGAGCTTGCAGCCCTCGAACATCGCGCTCGTGTCGTTGCGGATCGCCATGTACTGAACGCCGCGCCGCTTCCACACGTCGAAGTTGGCTTCTGTGTAGCAGCCGAGCAATATGCCCTTATCGCACACCTTGCGGCAGCATTCGTCGAACGTCGCCGACACTTCCGGGTCGTCCCACTGTCCCGGCTTGCCCATCGACAGCGTGAAGTCGTACGGACCGACGATGATGGAATCTATTCCGGGAACCTCAAGGATCTTGTCAAGCCGCCGCGCCGCCGCGATGTGCTCCAGCTGGATGATGACTAGCGGGTCGTGGGCGGAAGCCTCCATGTACTTGCCGAAGTCGCCCGCCCCGTAGTTAAGCCCTCGCCGCGGACCGAACCCCCTCGTTCCGCCGCATGTAGGATAGCGGCAGTACGAGACGGCGCGGGCGGCGTCGTTCTCGTCCATCACCATCGGCACAATGATGCCCGCCGGCGCGAAATCGATAACCCGCTTGATCTCGGTATGGTCGCAAGCCGGCACGCGGTACAGGCTCGCCACGCCGGTGCCGTTCACCGCCATCAGGTGCTGCATGGCGTTCTCGCGGCCGAACTCGCCGTGCTCGCCGTCGATCCACATGAAGTCGAAGCCCGCCGCGCACGCAAGCTCCGTCACCGCGCTGTCGGTGAAGGTGACCGCAATGCCGAGCGGCATCTTGCCAGACCTGATCTTCTCCAGAAACCCTTCAAGCCCGTTCATTTTCATCTTTCGCATGTCTCCTTCTGTATTCGCTCATGGAGATTCCCTCGCTCTTGGAAAAGATCCTCCCCAGATAAGACTCCGTGCGGTAGCCGCACAACTTGCATATCGTGCCGATGGAATGTCCGCTGTACGCCAGCAACCGCCTGGCCCGCCTTATGCGGAACTCTACTATCGCCTTCCGAACCGACATTCCGGTAATCTGCCTGTAACGCAAGTCAAGAAGCCGCCTGGATATCTTAAGCTCGTCGGCTATGGTGTCGGAATTCAGGCTGCCGTGCGCGCGGGCGGATATTATCGCGTCCGCCCGGCGCACGAGCATTCCCGCCGAGGAGCTCGGCGCAGTGGAGAGACGGTGCGTTACCGTCGGCTCTCCGGAGACGATCCGACGCACACCGCGGCTGCGCCCTGAGATGAGCGCATCCATCTCCTGCGCGGCGGCATATCCCATCCCCGAAAAGTCGGGACGTATGCTGGAAAGCGTCGGACGCGTGTGGACGCAGAACACCGGGTCGTCGTCCACCCCCAGGACCGAAAGCTCATCGGGGACGCGCAGTCGGCTCCTGGCGCACACCTTCAGCACGATGTCAGCCGCACAGTCGTTGGCCGCAAAGACGGCGGCGGGCTTCGGCAGGGCCTTCAGCCACATGGGCAGGTCGTCGCCGTCAGCCTGCGGCTCGCCTCGGAAGAGGCGCACCGGACGCCTTCCCGCCCTCCTGACAGTCCGCGCAAAGGCGGCGCCTCGAAGGCGTGACCAGGCGAGCTCAGGGTGCAAGCCGACAAACCCGTACGACACGTACTCGCCGTTTGCAAGAATGACCTCCGCAGCCATCTCGCCTATCTTCTCCGAGTCAATGTTCAGGAACGAACATCTCGCAGGCTTGCGCCTGCGCACCTCGTCAAAAGGCCAATCCATTCCCACGAGAGGCACGCCTGTGCCGACGCACAGCGACAGGCACTCCTGCCGCAAGGCGTCCGAATCGCACGAGCCGTCCCTGAATCCGATGTCGCCGAACATCACGCCGGAAACGCACCCGTCGAGAGCCCGCCTGAAGGACGCGGCGCACCTGACGTCTCGCACAAGGCGCAGGTCCCAGTCCAAGCCGGTTTCGCGCAGGTAGCGCATTATGCCGTCGTACTTGTCCCTTCCGTCCTGATAGGCGAACGGCAAAGCCACGACGACGGTTTCTCTGGTCGGATTCCTTGCCATCTCAGCGTTGCATTTCACAAAGCATATGTGCCGTCGTCAGCTACTTGCGCCTGAACAGCGGCGCAGCGATCTCGTAGAGCTCCTGGTCTTTCTGCAGCTTCTGGAACAAGCCCTGCGCGTCGATGTTGTAACCTTGAATGAAGCTCTGCTGCGCGGCCTGCTTGCGTCCCGCGCGGTGTTGCAGCTTGGCGAGATCGGCCCATGCGAAGGCGTCTTCGGTCGGCTTCATGCCGAGATAGCGGTTGAGCGTCTTCTCGGCGTCCGCATCGAGCTTCGCCTCCATGAAAAGCGTCGATGCGTATCGCAGCGACTGCGCGTCGGACAGTCTGTCGGCGAGGCCGTGCAGTATCTGCGCGGCCTCACGCACGCGGCCCATCTCGGCGTAGCAGTGCACTAGGGAGAAGGCGTCCGCATCGTCAAGCTTGCCGCCGGTCTCGCGGCGCTTTGCCTCGATCCGCTCCATCTCGGACGTGAGAGCGCGGACGCGGGCGATGTAGCCCTTGAGGTTCTCGGTGCGCTTGTTGCGCGGGTCGATGCGGTCGGTATAGGCCATCAGGTCAAGGGCCGCATCCCACCTGCGGAACGGCAGCAGGCATTCCTGTGCGTAACGGAAGGTCGCCTCGGGAGACGCCGGATAAAGCAAACAAGCCTCGCGGAACGCCTGCCCGGCCTCGCGGTAGCGGCCCTGGCGCTGGTAGAGGCCGGCGATCGCCGCGCGGAGCTTCGAGAACGACTTCTGCCCGGCGAAGTCGCGGCGGTACATCGGGTCGTCGAGGAGCCGACGGAAGTACCAGTCCCAGAAGTCCATGTCCTTGGCGGCACGCTGCGCGTCGTAGGGAGTCCGATCCGCATTGAGCTTCATGATCAGGCCGTGGGGCGACAGGTACGGGTACATCCACTGTATGACGTAGCTCTCCTCGACGTAGAACGAATGGCGCAGGCGGTCATGGTCGTGCATCATCTTCGTGAGAATGCCGTTGATCTCCATCACGCCGAGCGCACCCGTCACCTGAACGCGCCCGTTCTCTATCTTCAGGTCGCCGTTCGCCGGCCGCACGCCGCGCTGCACCTCGTCCACGTAGATGTTGAACGCCTCCGCCGAGTCCTCGCTCGATGGTATCCATATCTCATCGCCGTAGAGGTCGCGCTCCACCTTCATGTACGTGTCGTCGGCGAGCGCGTTCTGCGTGATGAGGTACACGTCGGGACGAAACAGCGCCGAATAGATCATGTAAGTAGGCACGAACCTGCCCGGATCGGTTCCGCCGAAGAATATGGAGAACGGTTCCATCGGCTCCGGCCAGTCGGGGTCGGGCAGGGGCTCCTCATCGGCTACGAGCTGCTCGCGTATCGCCTTGGCGTCTTCCAGCTGGTATGCGCCGAACTGCCAGCCGAACGTGTGCCCGTTCTGCTCGCTTCCGCCAAGCTCGAAGACGAGACGGTCGTCTGTGTAGTTCTGGACGATAGGATACGCGGCGCAGACGACGATCATGGCTGCCGCCAGCGCAAGCGCCACACGCTTCGTCGCCCTGGCGCGGCAGCGCCGAAGCGCCAGCACCGCCGCGAACACTAGCCCGTATCCGATCCAGAGCGCGATCATCGCGTGGGACGATATGAACTTTACCTTCTGGATGAAGCCGTCCTGCACGTCGCCCTTCACGTTCGCGAGCAGTATGAGCAGGCCCGACATCATCAGGAAGCACGCAAGCGCCGCGCTCATCCACTGCCAGAACGCCTTGCACTGCGCCTTGCCGACGACCCACTTCGCCGCCACGAACGGAACCAGCGCGAGCGGCACGAGGAGGTCGGTGAACTGCACCATGACGTCGCCGAAATAGTGCTTCATCTGCGTGCCCATGAAGTCAAGGAACGCGCCGACGGACGGGAAGCTCGGCACGCCGATCGCCTCGTACTGTCCGCGCATGATCGCGTGCTTGAAGCCGTCCCAGGTGCGCGGATACCCCCAGTTCATCGGCGGGTTCCTGAGGTCGCTGACGATCGGCATGTAGACGTAGAACGAGATGCCAAGCTGGGCAAAGAACGCCGCGCCGGCGACGCTGCGCCCGTTGGGGAGCGTCACCCACGCCAACGCCAGCAAAACGAAGTTCCAGGCTATAGGCCAGCCGAACCACCAGCTCTGCGGATGCGTGAGGCCGTTCATCGCGCCGTGCGCCAGGAGCGTGAAGACCGCCAAATGCAGTCCCGCAACCGGTATTGCGAAGCACAGGCCCTTGCGCGTGAAGGCTGTCAGCGCGAACAGGACCGCCACCATCATCCAGAACATGAACGTCGACTTGCCCCACGGGAACTTCTCGCCGGCGTAACCACCGTCGCCGGCCGACGGAACAGCCGCCGCGAAAACGACGGCCGCCAGTGCGAACGCCGCGGCGATGCCGATGAGCTTCAGCGACTTCGGGGCAAGGAGACGCTCGTCGTCGCGAAGCGCCGCGAGGGTCGCCGCGACGACAGAGCCCGCCACGCACGCGGCGATCAGCGCGTAGCGCGTAGGCTCTATGAGCGGCGCGACCGGCGCCGTGATTCCGCTCCACGTGTTCTTGGAGACGAAGACGAAAGATGAGAGCAGCATCAGCGCCGCCGCGCTCCCGCCGCCGTACAGCACGGCCTTCCGGGCGCGTTCAGCATCGCCCCGGCGCTTCAGCACCGCTGCCGCAGCGATGGAGCAGACTAGCGCGACGACGGCGATGACAAGGACCGTCGTCGACGGCGTCGTGACCGCCTGGCCCACTATCGCCTCGTGCTTGTTTATGACGTCGGCGTGCATGAAACGGTCAGCCCGCATGAGGCTGCCGATCTTCAGCACCTGCCACGTCATCCCGACCGGCATGAGGTATATGAACACGTCGCGGAACAGCCCGATGTCACGCATCGCGATAAGGATCGCAAGCGGCACGATGGCGAAAAGCAGCACCTGATAGTTCGTGAGGCCGAGGCCGAACACGAACGCTGTCATGAACAGCATCTTGTCGGACGGCTTGCGCATCCAGCGGTAGGAGAGCAGGAACACCCACATCAGGAAAAGCGCGTTGAGCGAGTATATCTCGACGATCGTCGCCTGCGACCACTCCACCGGCGAGAACGCGAACGTAAGCGCCCCGCCTACACCGCCGCCGAAGCAGAGCCAGGGGCTGCTCGCGGACATGCCGGAGCCTTCCTCCCCTTCGCCGGCGACGAAGTCGTTTGCACTGCGGCAGATCAGCATAGCCGTGCAGCCGGCTGCGAACGCGCCGAACGTAGCCGAGCAGAGGCTTACGGCCCAAGCCGGCGTCGGGTGGCCCATGTATGTCACCCACGAGAACGCCTTACAGAACATCCAGCAGCAGAACGTCCAGAACGGATAGCCCGGCGGGTGCGGCACCCCGAGGTTCGCCGCCGCCGTCGCAAGCTCACCGGAGTCCTCAAGTCCGACGGATGGGCCGAGCGTGAGGAAATATACGACAAAAGTGATGAGTGTGGCGGTCCAGAAAGCCGCCCAATCAAGTTTGGTGAAGAATCTTTCCCTCATAGTTTGCGTATTATATCATAATCCGCGCCTAACATGAGAGACTCAAAGGACGCCGCACCGTCAACCTTCGGGGCGTGAAGTCCAGGAGCAACTGCTAGTTTCCCTTGCAGTTCCTACGGGTCGTAATTCGTGGTTCCGGTCCCGTTCACGCCGCCTCCAGTCGCGCCGCCAGCTTCCAACCGTGGGACGCATACCCGATCCCCTCCACAGTCCTCGCTCGGGCGCTCCGCGACCTCACCTTGTCCGAGAACCTCCCGAGCATCTCCGCCACGAACGCCGCGCTCCCGAGTATCTTACCGCACGAAACCTGCGCTATCCGCCTCATCAGCCGCCCCTCCTCCAGGGGACTGTCCCCGGTTATGACGCCAAGGATTGAGAGCAGCCACTCCCGGCAGCGAACCGCGAACGCGTTCCCACGCCTCGCCGCTCCGACGGTGTTCCACGCGTAGTCGGACGTGCGCACGGCGAGCCCCGCCCTCACAGGGTTCATCTCCACGTACGCCGCGCACCTCCTGAGGTACTCCACCCCGCCAACGAGCGTGCTCCTGAACCTGCCCTCCCACAGAGTCCCTGGAAAGGGCCTGCGACTGCGGAAGAGACGCCCGAACTCCTCCTTGAACGTCTTCACGAACTGGCTGAGGTCGTGCATTCGCGCCCGCAGCCTGCCGAGCTCTGCCTCAGCGGCGGCCGCGTGGCCACGCTCGCGTAGGCCGCAGAGGCGCGCCTCCAGCCGCAGGGACGCCCTGCCACCCATGAGTACCGCATAGCGACGCAGCACCTCCGACTCGGGGACAGTCCCCTCGTGACAGGGGACCTGGACGACCACGTGGAAGTGGTTGTCCATGACGGCGAACGCACCCACGTTCACCCCGCTGAACTCCGCCGCACGCTCGAGGGCGTCCAGCATGTCGTCCTTCACTCCCGCGCCAGCGAGCAGCATCTGGCGGCCCGATATCCGCGAGGTCACGTGGTGCAGCGCGTCGCGGTCCGGGAACTTGATCCTCATTGTCCTTGCCATTCGAATCTCTCCTTTCGCTTGTGGTTGTCGCGTCCCGGCGGGGACTGTCCCCGCGGAACGTGAGCATAATACCACATTTAAGGAAGAGAATTATTTCCCGACGATTAGCACCCCTACCCGCCACGACGCATCGTCCCCCCCCCCCCACCACCACCACCAGCGGGGGACTGTCCCCAACAGCCCCCATGCAGGCGCAGGACGCGGCGGAGATCGCGGCGTGGGAGCTGAACATGCTGCCCGTGGACGGCGTCGGCGTCATGGTCGTGAAGGAACTGACGAGCGCGATGCTCGACGAGAGGACGATTTCGTACGCGGTCCGTCTGGAGGTCCAGACGACGCTTGGCGATCCACTTGACAGCGGAAAGGAGTAGGCGGTATACTACGCGGGGAGATGAATGAACTCACCAGAGAGTCGATCGACAGGATCGTAGGCAAGATTTGCGACGTGATCGAGATTGCAGTCATGATCGCATTTCTGCCTCTCTTGGCATTCTTCATCTACATTACGTTGAACACGCCCGTTCAGTGATGCCGCCGCCAGGCGATGGCGGACAGCAACAAGGTTGACATAAACTTCGACGCCCAGACCCGCAAGGCCAAGGGCGACGTACGGGCGTCCGCCGCAGACTGCTCGGCTGCGGAGGCCTTGTCCTTCAGCGCCTTGCAGGCCGCCACGGCCGCGTCTTCCGACGCGTCCTCGGCAAGGCCGAGCTCTGCCATCAGTTTCTTCATGTGGATTTCTCCTTTTTTGTTCTTGACCTCCGCTGCACGCGCAGCGGCTAGATTGGAAAGCTCCTTGAAGTGCGGGGTGTTCGTCATGCCGATCGACATGAGCCGCACGGGGCGGTAGTACCTGCCGTCCTTCTCGCAGGCGAACGCCGGCGAGCGGTTGAGGAGCGTCTTCGACTCCCACAGCTCGCGGCCCTTCGGCGTAAACTCCCAGCGCGTCCAGATGGATCCGTCCGGTTCCTGGCGGATGTCCTTGGCCCAGGCCATCGCGGCGCTCGACTTCGAGCGGTCGAGGGAGTAGTGCTCTTCGTCGACGAGGATTCCCGGCCATTGCGGATCGCGTGCAGCGGCCTTGAAGGACTCGATCACGGCCTTTGCAGTTGCCTCGTCGAAGACGAACTCGGCGTCCTTGGCGGCACCTTCGACGGTGCCGCCCACGGGATAGCGCCCGTACGGCGGGAACGTCTGGAACCAGGTGGCGTTCGTCGCCGGGTCGTTCCTGAACTCGCGGCACGCCGCGAAGATTGCTGTCGTTTTCATTTCGCTGTTGCCTTTCCGAAGTCGGTTGTGGTATAATTCACGGCAGCTAGGGGCGAAACGGTCCGATGCGCCAGTAGCCCGCAGCCTGGCGAAGACAGCCGGCAATGTCTTCTAACCTTCTTCATCTCTTCCCCTTCCTGTTCGGAACGATTGTGAATACGTGTTCGATCGTGTCGCTTCCCTCTTCGGATATGGCAATCATCCCGAAGTTCTCAAATGCCTTTGAGTAGAGCGTCCTGCCTTCGAACCCCTTGTGGTCTTTCTCCACCTTGGCAGGGCTGGTCACTGTGTTGACGGCAAACATCAGCCGGGTCTTGCGTGCGTCCGCGTCGCCTTCAAGATGCGTATCGAGATGCACAAGCAGCTTCTTTCCAAAGCCAACCTGCTTGCCCTCCGGGTTCTTGACGTAGAACCCCTCGGTGAGCGCAGCCGTGGCGTCGGCAGCGCTGATCATCTTCGGCTCGCCTGACATGATTCTCTTCACCAGCTCGCTGTGCTTGTGGTTGGGGTGGGTGCAGCCTGCATCGCCGATGAACCCGCCGTCCTGTGGGCAGTGCTCGCTCATTTCGACATCATCTCCTCGTAGAGTTCTTCGGCTTGCTCCTGGGTAATTTCGCCGCCCGGGGACTTTGGGGACTTCGGGGACGATGGGGACGATTCCCCATTCCCCGTTCCCCTCAACTTTTCAACTTCCTCCGCCATCGCCTCGGCCATGGCGTCGGCGAGGACGGTGGCCGTAACGGGATCGGCGGGCAGCAGGTCCGGCAGGTCGGCCAGGAACTTCTCGCAAGCCTCCTTCGAGAAGTCTTTAAGAAGCTCTTGAACCGCCTTCGCGGCAGGAGGCCCACGAGACATTACCATTTCCAAATTCAAACCAAAAAAGCCGTCCGCACCAACGAATAATATTTTGGTATAATACCGGCAAATCAATCCGGAAGGACAAATATGAACCCCATATCAAAACCGGACTTCACGCCGGTGCCCGAACTGCGCAAAATGCAGCTTGCGAAGCTGCAGAAGCTCATACCTTACGAATACGAACACGTTGCCCTCTTCCGGCAGCGTTGCGACGAGAAAGGCGTAAAGCCGCGCGACCTCGTGACGCTTGCCGACCTCGCCAAGTTCCCATTCATGAAGAAGACGGACCTTCGCGACGAGTATCCGCTAGGGCTCACCGCCGCACCGATGCACGACATCGTACGCTTCCACTGCTCCTCCGGCACTACCGGCAAGCCGATCTGCATTCCCAGCACGCAGGGCGACCTTGACATCTGGTCGGAAGGCGCGGCGCGGTGTCTCGCGATGTACGGCATAACGCAGGACGACGTGGTGCAGGTCTCGTACGGCTACGGGCTGTTCACCGGCGGGCTGGGCGCCCACTACGGCGCGGAACGCCTCGGCTGCGCAGTCCTACCAACTGGAGCAGGCAACACCGAAAAGCAGATCATGCTGATGCAGGACCTCGGCGTAACCGTCATCTGCTGCACCCCGAGCTACTTCCTGCATCTCGCAACGGTCGCCGAGAAGATGGGCATCGACTTTCGCCGCGACACAAAGCTCAAGCACGGCGTCTTCGGAGCCGAGCCGTGGACGGACGAGATCCGCGAGAGAATCGAGCAGATCTCGGGAATCACCGCACACGACATCTACGGGCTGACCGAGATCGCCGGTCCGGGTGTCGCCGGCAACTGCCAGCACTGCCACGGCCTCCACATCTGGGAAGACCATTTCTATCCAGAAATCATCGACCCCGACACGCTGGAGGTGCTGCCGGACGGCGAGCAGGGCGAGCTGGTATTCACGACGCTCGACCGCTTAGGCACCCCGATGGTCCGCTACCGCACGCGCGACATCTCGCGCCTCCAGACCGGCGAATGCCCCTGTGGACGCACCATGCGCGTCATGGACCGCATCCACGCCCGCTCCGACGACATGCTGATAATCCACGGCGTGAACGTGTTCCCAAGCCAAATAGAGGCGTGTCTCATGAAGGTGCCGGAGGTTGCTCCGCACTACATGATAGACTTGTCCTCCACAGATACTATGGACCGCTTCGAAATAAAGGTCGAAGTTACCGCCGAGGCGTTCTCCGACGACATACGCGCCCTCGAGGGACTGCGGCGCCGCGTCCTCGACGCCGTGAAGTCCGTAGTCGGCCTCTCTCCGAAGATCACGCTCGTGGCGCCCGGCTCGCTGCCGCGTTCAGAGGGAAAGATAAAGCGCGTCATCGACAACCGCCGCAAGTGAAAGGAGCAGAACCATGACCATCAAGCAACTGTCAGTGTTCCTGGAGAACAAGCCCGGCCAGCTTGCCGGCATAATGAAGACGCTTGCCGAGGCTGACGTGAACATCGTCACGCTGTCGCTCGCCAACGCGCCGGAGTTCGGCATCGTCCGCATGATTGCCGACGACCACGTCAAGGGCGCTGACGCGCTCGCGAAAGCCGGCTACGCCGTGCGCGAAACCGAGGTCGTCGCCGTAACCGTGCCGGACAGGCCGGGTGGCATGGCGGACCTCACCGCGAAGCTCGACCGCGCCGGCGTCGACATCGAATACTCCTACGCCTACTCGCTCGGACACGGGGAGAAGGCCATCCTGGTATTCAGGTTCGACGACAACGCTAAGGCCGAGGCCGCCCTCGCCGCCGAACAGACCTAATGCGCAGACACTAACGTTTGCCTGCGCCGACCTTGAGTCCGGCCAGGCGAACGGAAAGCCTGGCAGAGGACAGAATCATCTCGAACAGCCGGATGTACTGGGCCTTCTCGGCCTCGTAGCGCGGCGGCACCCGCATCTTGCGAGCATCCGCCAGCGCCATCTCGGCCTGCGGAAGGTACTTCGCAATAACCGGCAGCTTTTCAGGCGCCGCCTCGTACTCGGCGCCGAAGCTCTCGAAGACCGGCATGTACTTCTTCGTCACGGGACCGAAGAACCCCGCCGCCCTGTCCAGCTTCTCCTGAGGCAGCATGGACGACACCATCTGCTCAACGGGGAGCGCGCAGAGCATGAACGCGGCGACTGCGAGAAGCAACTTCATGGGGCGCCCTCACGCCGGCTTGTAGCCGTCCTTCAGCGAACACGTGCGGTTGAAGACCGGGGCGCCCGGCTTCGAGTCGAACTCGTCGGCGACGAAGTATCCGGTGCGTTCGAACTGGAAGCGGTCAAGCCCCTTCGCCTCGCCCAGCGCCGGCTCGACGTAGGCAGAGACGACTTTCAGCGAATCCGGATTCAGATACTTCAGGAAGTTGTCAGGACCGTCCTTCATAGGATCCTTCTCCGTAAAGAGCCGATCGTAAAGGCGGACCTCGGCCTTGACGCCCGTCGCGCAGTCAACCCAGTGGATGGTTCCCTTCACCTTGCGCCCGTCCGCCGCGTTGCCGCCCCACGACTGCTCGTCCCAGGTGCCGTGTATCTCGACGACCTTGCCGGAACCGTCTTTCACGCAGCCAGTGCAACGGAATATGCACGCACCACGCAGGCGGACCTCCTGGCCGGGTGCCATACGGAAGAACTTCTTCTCGGGAACCTCCATGAAGTCGGAGCGGTCGATCCAGACCGTGCCTCCGAACGGCATGCGCCGCGTACCTGCCGACTCGTCGAGCGGATTGTTCGGCAGCTCCACGTCACGCGCGCCTCCCGCCCAGTTGTCGACGACGACCTTAACAGGGTCCAGAACCGCCATGCGCCGCGCAGCCGTGCGGTTCAGCTCCTCGCGGACGCACCACTCGAGAAGCGCGGGGTCGCTCTCCGACTCCACCTTCGACACGCCTATGCGGTCGCAGAACTCGCGTATCGCCCCGGGCGTATAGCCACGCCGGCGCATTCCGCACACCGTCGGCATGCGCGGATCGTTCCACCCGGAGACCACGCCCTCCTGCACCATCTGCAGCAGGAGACGCTTCGACATGACCGTATACGTGAGGTTGAGGCGTGCGAACTCGCGCTGCTGCGTGCGTATCTTGACGCCGTTCCTGACTGGCAGGAGCCCCTGCTCGTCCATTCGGTCGACGACCCAGTCGTAGAGCGGGCGGTGCACCTCGAACTCCAGCGTGCACATCGAATGCGTCACGCCTTCCAGCGCGTCCTCGATCGGGTGCGCGAAGTCATACATCGGATACACGCACCACTTGTCGCCAAGGTGGTAGTGGGCGACATGGCGGATCCTGTAGATCACAGGATCACGGAAATGAATGTTCGGCGAAGCCATGTCGATCTTGGCGCGAAGGCACCACTCGCCGTCGGCGTACTTGCCGTCGCGCATCTCGCGGAAGATGCGCAAGTTGCGCTCGGGGTCGGTGTCGCGGGACGGGCTGGGCTTCCCCGGCTTCTCCGGCACGCCGCGGTACGCCTTCCACTCCTCCTGCGTAAGGTTGCAGCAGTAGGCCTGGCCGCGGCGGACAAGCTCTTCCGCAATGGCGTACATCTTGTCGAACATGTTAGACGCATTGTAGAAGCCGGGCTCGCCGGAATCGCCTTCGCCGGACCACTGGAAGCCGAGCCAGTTGATGTCGCGCTTGATGTTCTCGGCGTACTCGTCGGACTCCTTCGTCGGGTTCGTGTCGTCGAGGCGAAGATGGCATTCGCCGCCGAAGAGCTTCGCCATGCCAAAGTCGACGCACACGGCCTTCGCGTGCCCGATGTGAATGTAGCCGTTGGGCTCTGGCGGGAAGCGCGTCACGACCTTGCCGCCGGTCTTGCCGTCGGCAACGTCCTTCTCGATCCACTGCCTGAGAAAATGCCTGGAAGTGTCTGATTCGCTCATATGTCTGTGTAGTATACCAAAATTCGCCCCGTCCCGGTCAATCGAACGCGATGCAGACCAGCGTCGCCCATGCGATTCCCACCAGCATTCCCCAGAACACCTCCTTGCGGGTGTGGCCTAGCAGCTCGCGGAAGCGCCTCTGCGGATCGAACTTCAGTTCCTTGATGTCGCGGACTATCGCGTTGAGGACCCTTGCATGCTCGCCGGCCGCGCGACGCACCGTCGCGGCGTCGAACATCGTGATCACCGCGAACGCCATCGCCAGCACGCATTCGGCGGACCCGAACCCATTAGCGTAGCCTATGCCGAACGCAAGGCCGGAAACCGTAGCGGAATGGCTGGACGGCATGCCGCCCGTTGCCACCAAGTACGTGAAGTCGAACTCATGGGTCTTCCAGGCGGCGATTGCCATCTTGATGACGGAGGCGACAATCCAGCCGCCAAGGCCGCACCAGAACACGCGCGAGGTGAAGATATCCCAGACCTCGTGATGGCTGATTGCCGCGAGCACCTGCGTCACGCCTCCTTCGCGGCAAGCGCGCGGCTAACACGGTCATCGATGTCGTGGTCGCGAAGAGCGTCGAGCAGCGTCTGCATGTCACCCTCGATTATCGTGTCCAAAGAATGAAGCGTAAGCCCTATGCGGTGGTCGGTGAGCCTGTTTTGCGGAAAGTTGTAGGTGCGTATCTTCTCCGACCTGTCGCCGCTGCCGCGCAGCGTCATGCGGTCGGCCCCGGCCTTGGCCTCCTCCTCGCGGCGCCGCAGGCCCAGTATGCGCGCCTTAAGCGTCGCGAAGCACTTCTCGCGGTTGCGGATCTGGCTGCGCTCGTCCTGGCAGACGGCAACAAGCCCCGTGGGCAGGTGCGTCATGCGAACCGCGCTTTCAGTCTTGTTAACGTGCTGCCCGCCAGCTCCGCCGGCGCAGAACAGGTCGATGCGGATGTCCTTCTCGGGAATCTCAATGTCATCGCTCTCGTCGGCCTCGGGAAACACGACGACGGTCGCCGCCGACGTGTGAATGCGGCCCTGCGCCTCCGTCGCCGGAACGCGCTGCACGCGGTGGCCGCCCGACTCGAACCTAAACGCGCCGTAAGCCCCTTCCCCGGCAACGGTGAACACGATTTCCTTGAAGCCGTCAAGCGAAGTGGCGTTGGAGTGCATGACCGACACCTTCCAGCCCTTCGACTCGCAATAGCGAGAATACATGCGGAAGAGATCCCCCGCGAAGAGAGCCGCCTCCTCCCCGCCGGTGCCGGCGCGAATCTCCATCACGGCGTTACGCCCCTCCACCGGGTCCGGCGGCAGGAGCGCGGCGGCCAGGTCGCGCTCAGTCGCCTCGCCAAGCTGGTATGCCACGTAGGCGTAGTCCAGGCGCTTTAGCGCCGAATAATCAGCCAGCACCGCGCGGTAGCGCGCCCGGTCGTTGAAAACAGACGGGTCGCCCAACTCCGCCTCGACGGACTTCAGGCGACCCAGCGCTTGCTCGATCTGGCCGACGTCAACCAAGCCAGATCACTTCTTCGCGAACTTCGCGTAGCGCTTGCGGAACGAGTCGACCCGCCCCTCGGTGTCGACCATGGTCTTCGCACCGGTGAAATAAGGATGGCAGGCCGAGCAAGTGTTGACCGTCATCTCCTTGCGAGTGGAACGCGTCTTCATGACGTTGCCGCACGCGCAGGTGATGGTGGCGTCTTCATACTTCGGATGGATGTCGCTCTTCATGATTCTCCTTCTTGAAACTGAATGTGTATTATATCATAATCGCCGAAAACACGCAAGAGCCCCAACTTACGGATCAAGGCGCGGACGATACACCGGCGCAAGCGCGTCATGGACGCGACGGTAGCATGCGAAGAGACGGCCGTACTTCGCGGCAACGGACGGATCCGGCTCGATTCTCCGCGAAATCTTGAGGCACCTCGTCACCGCAGACTTCACGTCGGGGAAAAGCCCCGCGCCGACGCCGGCCAGAAGCGCGGCGCCGAAGCTCGCGTCGCCAGGCTCCGGAACAGCGACCGTGCAGTCGAACACGTTCGCTACGATATCGCTCCAAAGCCGCGAACGGGCTCCGCCGCCGATGAGGAATATGCGCTTCACGGGAAGCTTCATCTCCTCCAGCGTGCGGTAGCAGTCGCGAAGCGAGAACGCCACGCCTTCCATCAGCGCACGGGCGAAGTCGCCGCGAGTCGTCGAGATCGAGACGCCTGTGAAAGACGCGCGAAGATTCGGATCCCAGTACGGGCACCTCTCGCCCTGCAAGTAAGGATGGAAGAACACTCCGTTCGCACCGACGCCCGAAGACGACGCCTCGCTGTCTATGAGCGAATAGGCGCCGCCGGACGCTTCCAGCCGCTCCACGCTGCAGTCGCCGTAAAACGAATCCCTAAGCCACCTCATGCATAGCGCGGCGGCGTTCGTCGCGGAAACGGAATACCACATTCCCGGCACGATGTGCGAGTAGGTTAGGGTCTTCGGATGCGGATGCGCCGCCGCCGTCATGGAGTTGACGTTGCCGGCCGTCGCAAGCTTGATGATCAGGTCTCCAGGCTCCACCGCGCCCGCGCCATAGTCCTCGACCGCGCTGTCGCTCGACCCGCACACCACCGGAAGGCCCTCGGGAAGCCCTGTCGCGGCGGCCGCTCCTGCGGTCACGCAGCCTACGACATCCGTCGGTTCGACAAAGCGCGGAAGCTTCTCGCGGGAGAGCCCGGCCAGCACGACAAGATCGTCGCACCAGTCGCCCTTCGCCATGTCGAAGAAAAGAGTGCCCTGGGCTTCGATGCGGTCTGTCGCCGCCTTGCCCGTAAGCAGGTAGCGCACATAATCCTTGACGAACAGCACGTGCTCCGTCTTCGCAAGCGCTTCCGGCTCGTTAGCCTTGAGCCACATCATCTGCGGAAGAGTCCATGTAGGCGCGGGCATCTGGAAGCACGTTGAGAATATCCTTTCGCCCCAGCCGGCCTTCAGCGCCTCGCATTCCGCAGTCGCGCGCTGGTCCGTCCACATGATCGTGCGGCGGACCGGCTTCCAGCCGGCGTCAAGCAGCACGGCATTGTGCGTGGAGCCGTCCAGGGCACAGGCGACGACGGACTTCAGGTCGACGCCGCCTGCCGCAAGCTTCTTAAGCGATGCGGCGAGTGCGCTCCACCAGTCCTGCGGATCCTGTTCGCTCCATCCGGGGTGATCGTGGTAGGTTGGGAACTCAGTCGACGCTTCGCCCGCGAACGAGCCATCCGCGCCAATCGCCGTGACCTTGCACCCGCCGGTTCCGTAGTCAATGCCAAGCAGAAGTTTCATGATACGCTATTATACCATAACGGCGCACTTAAGGAGGTTCAGCATCGTGGCCTGGAACTGAAGCGACGGGACGATTCCTGCGGCCTTGGCGTCCTTGACAGCCACGGCAAGAACCTCGGCGCGAGCGCGGTGCCAGTCAAGCGACGGCACCCCGGTTCCGGTCGAAAACCATATCTCGTCGCAACAGCCGGGATTCTCAGCAATCGCCTTGCTCATAATACTTTTCTCACATTGCGCATGATCCTGTTGTGGCAACGACATTCTTCATGGCGAACGCTCCGCAGTTGAGAACCATTCTCCGCGCACAATCGCTTTCGCGGTCATGATGCAATGCGTTTATTTGCTTCGCATTGCATTACTGCTGCGGCACATTCGGATAGCAGAGAAAGGCCTTAAGCGGAAGCTCGCTGCCATTCGGAAGCCTTCTGCGAAACGGATGCTCGCTTAGGAAGTCAAATCCGTCCACCTCCGCCAGCCGCACCTGCGACTCGGGCGTGTCGGTGCAGACAGTTGCCCTGCCGGCGCGAAGCCGCTGGCAAAGCTGCACCGAGAAGCCGCCTTCGATGTACGTCGTTGCATCCTTGCCGTACTGGTAGACGGCTGTAAGGCCGTCCCATTCGCCGCCGAAGCGCATGTCGTAGGCGCGGAACGTCCCGTAGTTGTCAACCCAGCGGAAATCGCCGACCTGCTCCGGCGTCGGCTTCTCGTTTATCTTTGAGAATGGCCATACGAATTCGAAAAACATAGGCGATGCAAGAACCGAATGGAATTCAAGCCTCCCGCCGGCGAGATTCGTCATCGGACAATACGACGACTTCTCCTCGCCCTTGCGATGGTTGACGCCCGGATTGAACTGCGAGCCGTCCAGAAGCATCGGATCGGCGTTGCCTCGGTAGATGTCGTGGGCATGGGCGTTGCAGCCGCTCATCTCGATGCGCATTGAGCTTTTTCCCTTCACGACCGAATGCACGGAGGACTCGGCTTGGTCAAAGAAGCCACAGAAGAAGAAACGCGCACGTCCGGTCGGAACATCAGCCTGGAGGACATGTCGCCCGCCTCGGAAAAGAATGTTCTCAAATACGACGTCGGCGCCCTCTTCGACCGTAAACATCGGCTCTGCGTCCGTCCTCCCCGTCAGGACGGCGATTCCATCCACGGTCACGCGAACCTTTCCGCGCAACCGGATCGGCGTTCTCACCGTCAGCCAACGCGGCGGCAGGCAGACCGTGCAGGAAGCGCCGGACGACCCGTCCATAGCACGGGCAAAGAGCAGGTGCAGCTTTTGATCGTCCGCATGGAGCAGCATATGCGCAGAGTCCGAACCAATGGATGCGTCGGCATAGGCCTTTCCCCACTCCGACGGCTCAATCTGCCCAAAGTGCTCCGTGTCAGGTTCGTAGGCGTCCGCTGGCGGCGTCCTAAAGACGCGTTGGAGCAGCTTCGGCATCCGCGTGTCGAACACTGCAGGATCGACTCCCGACACGGTAACGCCGTACGTTCGCTCGAACGCCATTTTAGGCGGCAAGTATCTGGATCGCTCCTCGGCCCGCGCAAGCCAAGCCGGAATCTCGCTCTCGATCGGTTCCTCTTCGAACTCAAACAAGGGCTTGGCCTTGGGAAGCCGCTTCACGGCCTCGACGCCACGCACGGAGAGAATGTTGGGAAGCGTCCACTTCGGGATGCGGATGGCCGGCGCAAGTCCAGTGTCCAGACGAAGGTTGCGTATCGCAAGACGCGTGCCGATCGTGCTCATGCACCCCTGCCCAGCCGCCAGAATCGCCGTCAGGTCGCCGTCGGACTTCACTTCGCAATCCTGGATCGTCGTAATGAGGTGGCGCGTCTTGATGGCGTATTGCTCCAAGTCGGGGTTGCGCGCAACATCGAACTTGACACGCTGAAGAAGCGTCTTCGACTTCACCTCCACTGCCGGACCAGACGCCCAGCGCGGAACCTTGACCGTGCAGTCCCGCACGATCTGCCCGTCAGAGACGATGTCGAGCGCCTTAGCGTTGTCCTCGAACCGGCACCGTTCGATCAGCAGCAACGCCGAAGAGTAGTTACCCTTCATCAGGGACGGATCGCGCGGCGTGACATCGCAGCGACCGTCGCTGCGGCGCGTGACGATGCAGGGCGAGCAGTCCGACTCGTTGTGATCCATCTCGCCATGCACCGGCTTGTCCTTCCATGCGTAGGTGCGGTAGGAAAAGCTCAGTTGGGTTGCCCGTCTGAATGTGCACTTCTGGACTATCATCGGACCGGTGCCGTCAATCGTCCAGATGCGGAGCTGCGTGCGGCCGCCCTCGAAGACAAGGTTCTCCACCCTCGTGTACTGCATGTACTGCATGAAGAACGAGTCCTGTCCGTCGGATTCGTTGCGGATTATTGCCCCGTCCTCGCCCCGCAGGGTCTGCGGATGGGTGAACACGACCGGCCCAGTAATTCGATAGATTCCTTTCGGGAAAAAGACCTCGCGCGCTGGACCATACAGCGATGCGGAGATGAACCGTTTGCGCAGCGGAGCGAAATCGCGATCCGCAAGGTGCTTCCCGTCCGGGTAAACGGCGTCCGCCGCCTTCTGCAGAGCCAGTGTGTCGTCATGGACACCATCGCCGACAGCCCCAAAATCCTTGACGTTGATGCTGCCGTATCCGGCACATGCGCACATGAAAGCCACCAACACGGCAAGTATTGAGCTTGGCTTCCCATCAAGTGCTTTTCCTGTTGCCATGAATACTTCCTTTCTTGCCCGTTTGTTGGCGCATATTATAGTAAAAAGGCATTCTCTATCCAACCCTACGAATGTAGGGGGGGGGAGGAGGACGGGCACCCAAATGGGCCATCCATGCCGCGCACGTTCCTTGCACCACTTTTAGCGTTTCGTTCCAGCCGATCCGAACACCTTGTGGATTGCTTCAAGGTAACCGAAGCCGAATTGCGAATCAGGCTCAAGGTACGAACCCTCGGTCCACTCGTTCCAAGAGTTGATCGTGATGAGTTTTGGGAGTGGCGAAGCGATGTTAACATCCGCCCATGCCTTGATGCGGCGTGAATAACGCTCGAAGTCGGCAGGATTGGAGTTGCGGATGACGCGTTTAGACTCATGGGCCGGATATCGCGCGTTGTTGTCCCAGCCAATGGACACATTCGGGAAGTACACCATACCGGACGACTTTGCGGCGTCGCGGCAGGCGTCATGTACTTTGAGCGCCAGCTCACCCCATTCAGAATACGTCAGCTCCGGCTGCGACCTGTCGCCGAGACGCTTGTGGGTGCCGTCAATCCAGCAGTAGCATGTGGCAGAGTCAATGCCTAGCGCCGTCAAATCCTTGCGCATGAGCAAATCACTGCTGCCACAGATTATCTGGAGATGAAGACCGGTAAATCCCGCCGCCTTCACACGTTCGCGAAGACTGGCTACGCGCTCCTTCGCCTTGTCCAGCCCTTCCCACCCAATGAACGACTTTACATCATAAATGGGAAGCACAGGCTTACCGTCGATCTTATAGTAATTCGTTCGCTTGAAGTACTGTGTAATCCAGTGATCCGCAATCTGTCGTCAATCGTCGTCGGTGACATTCGCTGGCCATATGACCTTGTACTTGCCGTCCTTTGTCCCCACCTTGTTGTTCCAATAGCTGTTTACGTCATGGTTGGCCCACATGATGTAGAACTTCATCTTGCCGTTGTTGGATGCGCCGAGAAATCCCTTGTTCAGTGCATCTTCGAGGAACGGACGGCCGCCGTACCAGTACCAGTCGTAGATAAACACGTTTACGCCATGCGACACCGCAGCGTCGATCTTGCGCTCCACCACCTTAGGATCGGCATCGTTCTCATAGCCCCAGAGCGGCATGAGCGGCTGGCGGTGCCCTTCCCACTTCGGCACGGCTTCCTTGACGTTCTGCCATTCGCCGATCCCCTCGTTGAAGATGCCAAGCTCTGCCCAGCGCGGCTCAGGCTGGTATGCCGGCCACACATAGGCGGCAACGTCATACGCCGCCGCCTCGCTCCGCGCACTGCCCGGCCCCGCATCAGCCAAGAACGTCCCGGCAAAGGCCAGTCCGCATAACAGCACCGCCGCGCAACAATCCTGACTGCGCATATCAACGGATGGAGATTATCATGCCAAGCGGCAGAAATTCCACTTGAGCGGTCGCCGCCTCGCCTACGACCTTCTCGTTGAAGACTGTATAGACAGGTTTCACGGAATAAGTATAGGTATGCATGCTCATCTTTGCTTTTGCCCTAGTCCAATTCAGCGTCAGCGCAGTGCCCCAAGCGTTACTTCGTTAGGCGAAGGAGCGCACCGCCACCGCGAACGATCAAAAGGTCGAACTCCGCGCCGACTGGCGACCATGTACCAGCAAGCGCATCAAAACGTTCGGCGGCGGTTGGTGCCTTGATGTGGAGTGTGCGGTCTTTGCGGTAGTCGCAGTTCACCACCATCAGATGTGTCGGCTTGCCGGGCGCATCAAAGCGCGTAACGAGCGTCGTGTCGGTCAACTCCTGCAATGGCTGAACTTCAGCATATGGTGTTTCAGGCGCAATCTCCAACAACGCCTGTTCGCAGTACGGCGTCGTGCCAGTCGGGTGAAGCCCCTGAAAATATGCGCCCTTGAAGCGAAGTCCATAAAGTATCTTTGCTATGGCTACGAACTCGCGATTGAGTGTCTTCAATGCCTCGTACTTTGCATCCGGCGTGCCGTCCAACGCCACGATGGAACCAACGTGCCCCTTGCGGCAGTACACATAGTAGTATATGCCGTGTGCACCATACGCCGCCGTCGTATAGACAAGGTAGCGCATTTCGTCAGGCCCAGGGATGCGCGGAGACGATGGAGAAGCAAGCTTGCCGGGGGTCCATGAGCAAGCCTGTACGCCGTTCCAGAACGGAATCCCCATTGCCGCCGCACACTGGCGGATAATGCCCATGTTAAGAAAATAGCTTCCCGCATCCCCGCTCGTCTTGAACTGATAATGGTCGTAGGTCAGGAATTCAGGACCATACGCCTCCCCATAGCGTTTCGCATATTCCCATTAGGCACGGGTTCTGTCGCCCTCCACGCCAAGTTGCTTGTTTGTGGCATAGCAAGGCAGAAGGTTGATCCACGTAGCATGGTTCGGGTCGCGTCGGCGAATCCATTCCTTTACATGTGTCAGTTCGGCGAATCTCTCCGCCGAAGGCTCGTCCCAATGCTGATAGACATAAAGCGCAGGATGGTTCTTCACGCGGTCAATGCGCTCAGCCAATGCCGATGCCTGTGCCGCATCGTCAAGATCGACCTTGAACCAAACGGTCTTGGGGTCGAGCATGTAGATTGCGCGCATCCCGTACTTGGCGGCATTGTCCAGCTCTTCGGGCGTTCGCGCCCACACTGTGTTGAAGCCGCCATCCTTCAGCTGCTGAAGCCAGCGGTCATCCAGCTTCTCCTCGTTCGTCCAATAGCCAGGCCCACCCCATTAAGCCGCAACTGGCTCTCCCGGCTCCCACGACGCAATGGCGACCACCGCCCAAAGGCATGCGGTCGCCGCCATGAAACCATTCCTCATCGCCGAACCCTTTCTCCTACTCCTACCGAATCAGAACCGCCATGCCACGCGGCACGAGATAGCCAGCAGACGTAATGCCGAGCCGTATCGTCTTGCCGTTTGGCTTCTCTGCGCGAATCATCTTCACCTGCGCATCGGTGAGCGCCGCCGCCGAAGTGCCGAATCTCACGGCACCTTCGCGGAAGCCCTTGACAAGCAACGTTCCAGACCATGTCTTTGCACTCGAATCTGCAAACGTCATCGTTGCGTTCGCGCCCAACTCAAGAACGGCGCCGTCTGTCACCGTAAGCGCATCCAGTTCCAACGCACCAGCCGTCTTGCCGAACTTCGCGCCGTTCTTAAGAACAAACTCCCTCTTTCCGGAAACGCTCGTGCGCACCTGAGTGTCAGCACCAATCGGGAACGGACCACCGTTGTCGCCAAACACAATGCCGCCGCCATTGACAGTTACCGTGCCGCGCATTGCCCATTGTCCGTTGATGCGCATGGTTCCATCACCATCCTTCTGCGTGGTGTAGTAGCGGTAATTGGCATGGGAGCCCGATTCAAACGCCGGGATTTCCCCGCCCACAATGAAATCCGCCGCCTCGTCGCCCGTAACGTCGGCAACAGAGAACTTGAGAACTTGGCTTGTCCATCCAAGCGCACCGATGGCATCGACTGTTGCAGGCGTTTGGCTTTCGCCGACCACCATCCACTGCATGAGCTGGTTGTTGCCAACATTTGCGTATGGACCCTTGATTTGCGCACCGTTCAATAGCGTCACGAGCGGCAGGTATGTCTTTGAATCCTTCCAGGTTCCGCCAGCAGCATACGCACTGTCATGCCCAACCCAGAGAATGCCGCCGTCCACGACGACACATTGTTTGCCGCCATTGAATGTATGTTGGGTAGATGTCTTTTCTATGAACATCTTGCCATCCTGATGGATGCACAGTTCAGGATAGCCACCACACAGATCGCTGGCAGTTGTATTTATCGACAAGGTGCTGTTCGCATACACATTTACTATGCCATTCGTGGGAACCGAATTGTTTGCCCTTACCGTGACAACCGCGCCGCTCGTGACGGTGAGGTACGATGAGTATTCAAGGTAGTTCGCCTTCGCCAGCGTCGCGTTGCGCTGATACTCTACGTCGCCCCCGCCGCTGAACACCGGCGCGGCAAACGTGCTGTTCGCCTTTGGCAGAACGGACATCTTCACGCCAAGCGCAACATCCACCGTGCCGTTCATTGTCGCATCACCGGCAAAGCCAACCGTCGCAACCGAAGCGTTCTTATGCCGCCACACAACGTGCTTTATGCCGCTGTAGCCAGTGCTGCCGTTGCCTGCCTGTCCTTTATACACTCCACCCTTGATGTGACGCGTATTACCGCTCTTCTCGTTTATGAACCACCACCATGCATCGTCCAGCAAACCGTTCGGATAGTAGAAATACGTGTCCCACACGTCTGTCTTCGGCTCGTAAACGCCAAAAGGCTGGCGAACAATCGTTGCCAACCGGAGATGGACGTCTACATTGCCGGCTTTCGCCGTCTGCATACGAAGCGACCATGTGTATCCGTTTTTCCAGAGATTCATCGCATAAGCGCCGTTGACTGGTGCCACGTCTGTCAACTGATAGGTGCCGCGAGGGAAGGAGACGGGCGCACCTGATGGCGGATCGGCAAACGCAGAATAGAACATGTAGTTGTCGATAACACCGGCTTTCCCGGGAAGCGCATTGACATCATAGTTTGAAGTCCCTTTCAAGATGGTGTTAGCGCCAGTCCATGAAAGAAATGCTTCGTCCGTGCGCGTCATGTTGAGATCGCCTTCCGCCGTAACGTCGTTGGCGAAGACAAGACTGCCGTTCGCGACCGCGCCGTCCGACGGCGCGGCGAACTCGATTGTCGCCCCTGTCGCAAAGGTCATTGCGTTGCCTGTGATGCGCAGTTCCTCGCCGCCTGTCGGCTTGACGGTGACGTTCGTCACGTTGCCGCTACCATCACAGAGAATCGTCACCTTGCCGCCCGCCAGCGTCGCGTCGCCGCCAGTCCACGGAAGTTCCGTAGCGGATGCGACCATCGCCGTCGCCGCGCATGTCATAGCCAGTAGTCTTTTCATCTCTGTTTTCCTATCTCGTTCAGAAGTTGGCAGTCAGTTGGTAAAAATACGAACCGAATTATACACTATCTGCCATGCAGCTTCAAGCAGGGCACGAAAATTCACCATCCGGCCTTCGCCGCGATGACTGGCTTTCTCTTGTCAGGTCTAAAGATATCGCATCAGCGAATCAATATCATCGTTCCCTTCTGCCAAAGCAAGAGAGCTTGACCGCCACCGTCCAACGACGCGATTTCAAGCTTGTACCCCTTAAGCCCGTTCGCAAGCCTGGGGATCGTCCCCGTGAAAGAACCTGTCGTCTTGAGAACAAGCTCCCCACCCAGAACGAACGCCTCGGGATCTGGGAACCCGATGGCCGAGATCGACGAAAGATCAAATGTCTCACGGTCAATCGTCATCGGTTCTCCGCCCTCGCGAACAAGCGTAAAGCCTGCGGCAAAGCTTACGGAAGACTCGACCGTGACCGGCCCGGCATTCGTCGCAGTGCCGGCGATGGTGCCGTTGCGAATCGTTCCTGTGCCATAGATCCCGGAGACCGGATGCGCCTTGCCATCCAAATCGACCGTCGCGCCAGCGGCGATGTCCAGCGTCCACGGAAATTCCGACTCGGACGTCAACGTCGCCACGCCGCTCCGGACATCCAGGACAGGGGTGCCGGACGAGACCGCCTCCACCGTCAATGCCCCCGCCCCGGTCTTGCGCATCGTCGCCACGTCCTTCCAGACGCCACCGACAGCCTTTGCGTCGGCACAGTCCACCACGAACGTTCCCGAGCCTTCAACGCTGCCGTTGCCTTCAATGGTTTCAACAGGCTGTACGACGCCTTCGGAAAGTTCGATCGCGCCGGGGAAGCCGATTATGCAGCGGCGGATCGTCGAACACTGCTGGTTCGCCGCCAGCGACAACACGCCGTCGCTCACCACGACCTGACGCAACGCGCTGCGGCCACCGGCAAGCGTAAGACGTCCGCCCTTTGTCTTGGAAAGCGCAGTTTCCGGCCAGGCCGACGCAACGGTCACGTTGCCGCCCATGATCTCGCCCGTCATAACGGGCATGCCGTTCAATGTCAAGGCGCCCGTGGACACCAGATTGCGCACCGTGACTCCGTTGCCCACGGTCAGCGTAGTTTCTCCGTCGGCATCTACGAGGGCATCCCTACCGACCCCCTTCTCGGCCGACCAGGGGTTTTCCGGCACCGTTCCGGACGACGCCCAGCCGGAAGCACCAGTCGTCCATGTGCCGGACGAACCGCCAGACCATACCAGCAGGTCTGTGCCGGGAGGTGCAGGCAGACGATTCAGGCGACGCACCTGCACGGCATTCACCTGAGGCGATACGTTTTGTGCGCTGTTCGCCGTGTACTGCATCTTCATGACATGGGAAGAAGAACTCGGGAGGAAAGCGAGCACAGCGCTGTTTGTGTAGCGGACGAAATCCGCCTGGTTGCCATACTTTACGAGACGGTCTTCGGTACCAGCACCAACACGAGAATCATTGACGAAGACCTGGATTAGATAAGGCTTGAACGGTTCAAGTCCGTTGAACGTCAAAGACTTTTCCATTATCAACTGCCCGCCGTTGGCGTAAATACCGGCAGCAAGCAACTTTTCGAAAGACGTCGTCGCACCTGGAAGGAATGCCGTTGCGTTGCGCTTCGTGAAACCTGCAAGTTCCACGTTCCCGGAACCCCACGACGTATAGGATGTTTGCCAAGCGAAGGTCACTCCGTTAACGGTCTGGTCCGAATTCGCCGGAGTATAGGCATAGACCGTCTGCCCATCGTTTCGCACAGACGTCTCGTCCGCAAGCCCGACCGTAGTATTCTCGGCCACCAACGACTCCACTTCCATGTCCGTGATGTCGCGAACCTGCAGCGCATTGAACGCCGGATTGTTTTTCGACGATCCGTCCCTGTTGTAGCCGCGTATGCGAATGGTCTTGTTCGTGGAGCCTGCGACGAACACGCCTGTCACGGTCTGTCCCCTGTATCCGTTGGCGCCGTCGTAAGCGTCCAGCGAACGCACTCCATCCACTTTCTGGTACACCGCGCATACGGCGTCTTCGTAGCGCGCATCAACATACCACATCTGGACAAGGTACTTTCTGCCAGGAACGAGCTTCGTCAACGTAACGTCAAGCCACGATGCCCCATACCCCCTGACGAACAAGATCGAATAGACAAGATTCTTATATTCCCCTGGCGTCCCCGCCGGATATTCCGACCTCGCAATCATAGAAGCGCCTGACGAGGACTTCTCAACACTGGTCGTCGTTCCATCTTGCCGCGCCACGAGCACGTCGTCGCCCGATATGCTTAGGTTCTTGAATGTGACCCCGTTCACATTGAGGTCGTCCTGACTGCCGTTGACATGATATGCGTACAAAGTTGTGCCGACATTGACGACTTCCGAACCGTCTCCTATCGTCTGCGGTTCACCCCATGCTATCGAAGGGAGTTTCCGCACCTGAATCGCATTGATCATGGGCTGCGTTGCGCTGTAGATCGAAATCGCCTGCTGTACGGAATCCGCCCTGAAACGGCCTATGGCATATTGGCCGTAACTTGCACCGTCCGGATGGGCACCAACCGTACAGGTTCCATCAAGGACCATGTTATAGCTCGACACCGTTGAACGGTTGTCGTTGATCCAAATCTGCACCAGATATTCTTCGCCGGGCTGCAGACCGAGCAGCGTTGCCGTCGCCGTGGCATTTCCACCGCGATGCCAAGCTGCTCCGGCCAGAAGATTTCTATATGCGTCCGAGAACGTGGATGTGACCACGAAATTACCAAGGAAAGTATTGACACGCAGTTGTTCTAAAGTCGCCAACTGGACGTCAGGCTCCTGAGAACTCACATACAGCTGACCGGAGGAGGAGAGTCCCTTGAACATAACGCCGTTGATCTCCGCATCGGCATTGTTCTCGTTGTAGGCGTACAGAAGTTCGCCCTCTGTCGAAACATCGGTATCTGCGCCGATGTTCTGCGCTTCTTCCCACGCGATCGTGGCGGAAAACAGCCGAAGCGGCATCGTCGCCGCCGCAATTATCGCCGCAAGGCCCACATGACTCCGAAGCAATCCAATGATCTTTCTCATGTCATTACTCCTTATTGGTTTCTTGTTTTCGACATGCTGACGAGCTTCATTTAAGCCTCCTCGCGAAGTCGATCATCCCATCAAGAATGGCCGCACCCTCCGGCTTGCCGGAAAGAAGATCAAGGCCGAAGCTCTCCACCGCGACACCATCTCCGACATTGCGCTGGGCAAGATAGGCGAAGCATTCCTCCCTGCCCTCGCCAACCATGAAGAGATCCTTCTCGGCGATGCCGGAACCGGCCAATGGCTTTCCGTTCCCGATGATGCGGAAAAGGAGCGGCGAAAGAAATCCTTCATGAGGCAAATCGCCAAAAACCGGATGCTTCAAAAGCGCCGTGCCGACCTGACTGCCCATCCTCCACCAGCCGAGTTTCACATTGGGAACTCCCTCGGCCTAGCCGATAGCCACGACGCGGCATCCTTGCGAAAGCGCATCTTCCGCCTCTGGCGAATCAGATTCCACGACCACGACGGGTGGGACGCTGTCCTGCGAATCTTTTTCAGCCGCAGCGGACTGCGACCCTCCCGCATTCGGTCGCAACATGCGTGTCCTTCCCGCGTTGAACACCTCAAAACCGCAGTACAGCTTCGACATGGCATCTTTGAGCGACGGCGAAACGGCGATTCCGCGCCCGTCTCTCCGTTCGCGGCGCGGAAACACCCAGAAGTCCCATTCGTTCGAGACGCCGCCGACTGACGCAGAGAGCGTAACCTTGACGGGCTTTTCTACGGACGGGAAGACTATCTTCTCCGAAGCGATCTTGCGTACAGGCCCGATGGCAATGTCGCCCACCTTGCATGAACCGGTGACATTCCCGATGCTCAAGCTCCATTCAAGCGCTGCGTCCCTCAGCGCCGCGTCGCCGTAATGGGCGAACAGGACGTTCGCATCCAGCGTCTCGCCAGACGTAAACACCCGCCGGTCGTCCGGCACGTCGAGAAGGATGCACGACGGGCCGTTGAACAACGCAAACTCCGCCGCCGCGAATCCGCCGCGCATCGGTTCCCAGAAAGGATTGAACAGCCCTTGTGCCGTGTAGGTGCCGCTCTGCTCCACTGCCACATCGGCTATAGTCCAGAAACAATAGCCGTCGCAGTACGGGTCGCACCGCGCCGACTCCACCCCGCTCTTCTGGCAATGCCGCTGAAGCGCGTGCTGTGCGTCCTGGAGCCGGTCGCCCCATTCCATGCCGAGGCCAAACTTCGCGAGCCAATCGGCGCGAGCCTTGCGCGTCACGGGCGGCATCCACGCGCCGGTGTATCCGAACTCGTCGCGCGAATCGGACTTGACGCAGAGATTCAGGTATTCGTGCGTCACGAACGGACGGTCGGGGTTCAAGCTCCCGCGCTCCCATACGTTTATCGGCCCTCCGAGGTAATCCGCCGCCTCGGGCGGATTGATCCACGCTTCATGGCAGTCCTGGTTGATCTTGAGCCTGTCGGGATCCATCGCCTTGACGTAGGCATGCATCTGCCGATCCAGCGCCGTTCCGAACGATCCTTCATTTCCCATCGAATAGACTGCGAACGACGGATGGCGGCGGTAGTTGAGCCAAAGTTCAGT
The DNA here is from genome assembly GCA_017514235.1 of Kiritimatiellia bacterium. Lineage (GTDB taxonomy): Bacteria > Verrucomicrobiota > Kiritimatiellia > RFP12 > UBA1067 > UBA1067. The sequence goes on from JAFWKK010000014.1 coordinate 72,531, forward strand.
AACGTCGCGCTTGGGATCGAACGCAAAGTTCTCGGTCGGCGCATCGCTGTAGTACGGCAGCTCGGCCTGGATCAGAATCCCAAGTTCATCCGCGGCCTCGAAATACTCCGGCAGTTCGCAGTGGGTATGCAGACGCACGAAATTGAAGCCTGCTTCCCGCGCTTTTGCGAGATGCCCACGATGGAAGTCGCGGGCCGCAGGCGAAAGCCCTGTCAGCGGGTAGACCGCATCGTCTCCGAACCCGCGCACAAAGAACGGCTTGCCGTTGAAATAAAACTCCTTTCCTCTCACCTCAAGCTTCCTCACGCCGAACCGTTCGCGCCTCGCATGGATGACCTTGTCGTTCTCGACCAGCTCCACGACACCGGTATAGAGATTAGGATGTTCAGGAGACCATGCGCGAAAGGCGGGGAGGGAAAGCTTGAGAGTCTGAGGGTTCGAAGGTTTGAGAGTTTGTTCCACAACGGTTCCGTCAACCGTAAAGCGAATCCGAACGGGAGAGGCGGGCGCCGCCCCGTCCAAGGCCGACACGGAGGTCAGCCCTCCTATCGTCGCATGAACCTCGGCGGTCTTCTCGTCAAAGTCGCCGCGCACCCAGGCATCGTCTATGAACGTCTGAGGCGTAGCCTCAATCTCCACGTCGCGGTATATGCCGCCCCATTTGTGCACATTGCTCATCAAGCCCTTGCGCGACGGGCACACATTGTTCACCTGCGCGACAATCATGGCGTTCGAGCCAGGCGAAACAAGATCGGATATCTCGTATTTGCATGTGCCGCAGTAGTTGTCCACGAGCGCGACCTGCTTCCCGTTCACCCAGAACCATCCGCAAGACTTCACGCCGCCAACTTTCAACCAAATGCGCTTGCCCGCCCAATCGGCAGGAATGCCGACGGACTTGCGATACCAGCCGTCACCACGGTGCTTGTGGCGAATCGGCTTCTTGCTGTTGTCCCATGCCGCATCCCAGCATTCGGACATCCCCGGTTCGCCCACGCCCTGCGCTTCCCAGCATCCCGGCACGGATATCGCGCGCACCCCGGGCCAAACCGCTTCTTTGTAAAAATCATGCCATATGCCGTTGCGCCAAGGCACAGCCATGTTCTGCGAAGCAAACTCCCATTCGCCGCGCAGCGAAAGCACGCTCCCCTGTTCGTTTCCAGCTACCGGATTCACGACGGCCAAATGCTCCCTGCGCCCGCCCCAGACACAGGCCACCTCCGATTCCGGCAACTCCGCCGTCCACGCGCTCGCAGACGCAAACGCAACGGCCATCGCCAACTTGTACGCCACCTTGTTCATTTTCCTGGCGCATATTGTATAAAATCGCCGTCACCTTTCACACCCTACGAATGTAGGGTGGGTGCGTCGATTCAAGATATGCTATAATGAACTCCAATGAAGGTACGTCATGCCATCACCTTGTTGTCCCTCTTTGCCGCCTTGGCCGCCCGCAACATCCGTGCAACGGGAACAATCCGCAGCACAGACGGCATAAGGTCAATCAGCATGAGGGATGCCGTGTCACCGGGCGTTCCGTTCGACATAAAAGCATGGGTCGTCTATCCAGAAAAGATCGGTTGCGAAGAACACGACAGCATCTACATCAAGGACGATTCCGGCTCGGCAACGCTGCTGAACCGCCTCACCCCGACAAACGCCACCATTTGCGCAGGAGATCTTGTCCGTGCAACCGGACGCGTCGTTCTGGACGGCAATGGCATCTGCATCTACGCATACTGCCTTGAAATGACACGCCTTGCGCACAAAAAGCCGGAGCCGCCCATGAAGATGACGGTCGAAGAACTCCTTTCAGGACAGCATGACGGGCAGTTCGTCACCGTGCGCGGCGAGATACGCGATTCATTCCCTGACGACATCGACAACCGGTTCCTGTATTTCAGCCTGAAGGACGGCAAAAAGTCCATATACATGGCAACCCCCACAAACAGATGCGTCAAGACGGATCGCGACGGCATAATCGGCGACACAGTGGAGGCTACAGGCATTTGGGTGTTGGGGAAATACGGGGGAACGCGGCAGCACATCGGGCGGTTTCTCGCGCTGGTCGGAGCCGATTCCCTGCGGACTGTCAAAACCCACGGAGCCGACATCTTCAACGCCCCGGAGATTGCGGACGTGAAGTCTCTCATGCCAAACGAACTGCCGCCCCTTGAACGCCGGCGCATCACCGGAACCGTGCTGGCGTCGTGGCATGATGACCAGGCGCTAGTCAGGACCGACGACGGAAGCATTGTCCGCATAGACACCTCATCCCCTCCAGTTCCTGAAGCCGGCCGCCGGATAGAGGCGGTGGGGTTCCCAGAAACAGATCTCTACGCCGTAAACCTCAGCAACGTCAGGTGGCGTCCGACGCAAGGCGACCCGATTCCGCAGCTGCCTTCGGTACGTCTTCCTGAAGGATATGTCCGCACAGACGGCGCAACGCCCCAACAGGTACAGGCAGCCCTTCATGGACGCACAGTCGTCGTCACCGGGATAGTCCGCGGCCTTCCGCAGAGCGAAAGCGACAGGCGGCTGATACTGGAATGCGAGGGGAACCTCCTGCCGATCGACTTCAGTTCCTGCCAGGACGCCTTTTCGGGACTCGCCATAGGAAGCACCGTTGAAGTGCGCGGCGTATGGGTGATGGTAGCGGACAATTGGCGGCCGAACTCCGTCTTTCCGAAAGTGAAGGGAGCTTTTGTTGTCGTGAATTCGCCGGACGACCTTCGCGTGCTGGCACGTCCTTCGTGGTGGACTGCCGGACGTTCCCTGACTGTGATCGGGCTGCTGCTGGCAATGATGCTCGCCACACTTGCGTGGAACAGGTCGCTCAAGGCGATTGCGGAACGGCGCGGACGCGAACTGTTCGAGGAAAGGGTCGCGCATGTCGCATCCGACCTGCGCGTGGGCGAGCGAACGAGCCTCGCCGTGGAGCTGCACGACACGATCGCGCAGAACCTCACAGGCGTAGCGCTTGAGATAAACGCCGCCAACAAGCTCATCGGCTCCGACCTTTCAAGCGCGCACAGGCACCTCGACACCGCGGCAAAGACCCTCAGCTCGTGCAGGACGGAACTCAAGAACTGTCTCTTCGACCTGCGCGGCAACGCCCTCGGGCAGCGAGACATGGATGCGGCCATCCGCCTTTCCGTCACGCCGGTGATCGGGGATGCGGAATTGGCCGTGCGCTTCAACGTGCCGCGAGAACTCATCACAGACGCCTCTGCCCACGCCATCATACGGATCGTCCGCGAACTCGCGTCTAACGCCGTCCGTCACGGCGGCGCACGCAAAGTCAAGGTAGCGGGGTCGGCCGATGCCGGAGTGCTCATGTTCTCGGTCACGGACGACGGCTGCGGTTTCGCCGTGGAGCAGGCGCCAGGCATTAACGAATGCCATTTCGGTCTTCAAGGCATCCGCGAGCGCGTGGCGCGCTTCCAAGGCGAGATGAAGATCGAATCAACGCCCGGCAAAGGCACACATGTAACCGTCGCCATAAAAGCATGAAACAGCCGATTCGCATCCTGATTGCCGATGACCACGCCGTCGTGCGGCGCGGACTTCGCTCCATACTCCAGATCGAGAAGGACTTCCAGATAGCAGGCGAGGCGGCGAGCGGCGCCGAAGCCGTGGAAATGGCAAGGCAACTCAAGCCGCAGGTCGTCATCATGGATCTCATCATGCCGGAGAAAAGCGGCAGCGAAGCGACCGCCGAGATCCTTACCGAGCTTCCCGAGACGCGGATACTGCTGCTGACGACGTTCGGGACTGCAGATGACGTGACGAAAGCGCTTGAAGCCGGAGCGGTCGGGGCGCTGATGAAAACATCGGACGAATCCGAGATAATCTCCTCGATACGTACAGTCGCCGCAGGCGGACGTGCCGTATCCGATGAAATCAAACGCCTCATCGAGGAAAACCCGCCGACCCCGGAGCTGACTCCTCGACAGCTCGAGATACTGAACTCATTGTCTCGCGGCTACTCAAACGCCGAAATCGCAGAAGTGTTCGGCATCAACGAATTCACCGTAAGGGAACATGTCGCAAACATCATGGCGAAGCTCGACGCGTCAAATCGAGCAGAAGCCGTTGCCATCGCGCTGCGCAGGAGCCTGTTGAAATTCTAAACTGCCTCCGCATGCATTTGCAAACCGCCGCGAAGCGGGTTTGACAATCGGCTTACCGGCGCAAGTTGACCGGTCCAAGAAGCCCGGAGAGCCTTAGGCCCGCCTTTGGGTTCAGGCACGGCGGCGTTCTTTCGCCCACCTGCCAAACCGTCCATGTCTTGCGCTTTTCGGAAGGCTGATTGAAGTCATAGGCAAGACGATTGAACCAAGTGGACGTAACTTCGACCTTGATCTCGTTCTCGCCTTTCAATGCAAACGGCGCGATGTCGCATCTGTATGGCTCCGCCCAAAGCGCCGCAACATCACGTCCGTTCACAAATACGCGGGCAAAATCGCGAACATCGCCAAGGTCAAGTTGCAGCGCGCCTTCCGGCTTTGCCTCCAGGCTAACCATCGTCGTATATGTTGCCGTTCCGGAAAACGAACGCCCCTCCTCCGAGACGCCGGGCAGGTCTTTCCACGGCACAAGCCTGTCGATGGCGATAATTTCCGGCGCACCCCAGCCCTTTGGGAAAGAGAGTTTCCAATTCGTCAACAGGATCGTGGCTGCGTTTTCCGCTTGCTGGCACATATGGCCATTGTCATTATCCATGCCATCATCCTTGCCGAACTCCAGCAGCAGCGTCTCAAACGGCGAAAGGCTGAACTGGCGAACCCGTTCGCCATGCTGTGTGAGGAACGTCGCCTTGCCTGTGAACCCCTTCTCGTCCGCAGCGACAAAGAAGCAGTCCGAATCGCCATCAGCGCGGCGGTACCAGAGCAGCGAAGAGTCCGAAACGACCTGCGGCTTCAGCCCAGCCACAGAGGCGCCCGCCGAGCCATAGACCACGCGACCGCCCTTGGCGGCAAGCGCATCAAGCCGCGCGCGGGTCTTCGGCAGGATCATCACCGAATCTGGCACCCAGACAACCGAGTAGGACATGCCGTCGGGCAGCACAAAGCGCCCGTTCTTCACGTCGAGGCGGTTGAAGAGCACGTCGGCGTTGAGATAGTCGTTCTTGAATCCTTCCGGGAAATGCTCCAGCTCGTCCGGCTTGTGGTCGAGTTCGTCGCCGAGGTAGCGAAGCGCATCGACAACAGGCAGTCCGCGCTCGAGGAACGCGCAGCATTTCTCCGTCCACTCGGTAAAGTAACGCAGGAACGGCCACCACGTCTGCCCGCGAATGAACGGCGTGCCGATGAACGTGCCAAAGCTCGTGCCTGGCACTCGTCCGTCGGTCTGCGGATTGTGCGTGCAGGTGTGAAAGACGAGATGCGTGACGCCGCGAGCGAAGTGGCGCACCGCCTGTTCCTTGAGAGCGCGGAAGTTCTCGTCCCACGTCAGGTTCATGCTGGTGAACGCCTCACAGTCCACGCGCCGCTTGCCGTATAGGTGCGCCGCCGAGACGCAGGGTCTGACCGGCTTGAAGTTTGGGTGGCCGACAAAACCGACATCCGGGGTGTAAGGCTGCCAGAACTCGCACATCGGCGTATCGCAGAACTTCCAGTATTCGAGGATGTCGCCCGGCACCACGTCGCCAAGTGCCGTCTCGTACGCCACGGTCAACCCCTTCGCATGGGCCAGTTCCGCCATACGCCCGTAGTAGTTCTTCGTTACGAGGTCTGAAACCGTCCGCCTCCAGTCGATAAGCTTCTTTTCCGTTTCGGCAGGAGAACCGATCACCCAGCCGAAAACCGAGGGAAGAATCTCCTTCACGTCGTAGCCGTTCGCCTCGCGAAACCATTCCTCCATGCGCCACGTCCACGTCTGGCGCTCGCATTCCCAGCTGTCGACAATCATGCCCTTCAGCTTGCCGCCCCCGAGCGGCCCGTCCGCAAGCCGCCCGATGTATCCGGCGAAGTTCGCTTCTATGCCGTGCGGATCGAGCTTGTCGCACTCCCATCCCGTAGCCTCCTTCGGCGCAGGGGCGTTGACCTTCTTCATGTTGACGTGCCCGATGCGCAGAACGGTCCACCTCCCGTCAGCCAGCGCATCTCCTGGCTTCACCACGCGCACCGCGCCATGCGGTATGTACGCAGCGGCGGGCTGTCTGGGATACGGGCGCTTGAGCTGTCCGCGCAGGACATGCCCCGACAGTCCCTCCCAGTTGTCAAGGCGCGCCCCTGAATGGAACCACAGGAACGGCACCGCAATCTCATGCGGCGACACGAGCGAGAGCCGCCACGTCTTCGCCGTCGCCTCGCTGCACGCAAGTGAAAACGGAACGAGGTCCTGCCAGCACCCCTGCGGATAGCGGACGTCACAAACGGTCTGCCATCCGTTCGCGGTCTCCGCCTCGAAAAGAACGCGCGTATCTGGATTGTAGCACCAATCATGGTTAAGATGGCTCGGCGAAGGCAGTTCAAGCGTACGAATCGTCACCGGCTCCGCGAAATGGACGATGCGCACGTTGCCGTTCGTCTCGACAGCCGCGGGAATGCAAACGTCCTCATCCGCCGCGCTCCCCAACGGCGTCGGAAACGCAACGTAACAAACGTCATGCCAATCGCTGTCCACATCGCGGAACCCCGGCGGAACGGGAATCTCCGGCACGACGTCAGCGACGTCGCGCCTCGCATACGCCAGTTTCCGCATCGCGTTCGACGGCGCGATCCAAGGTCCGCCGCTCATCGACCAGCCTGGACAGTTCTGCATCTTGAACGTCATGCCGAGCCGGATGCACTCGTCTGCGGCATGCGTCACGAGATCGTCCCACTTCGCGCTCAAGCACGGAATCTGTTCGGCGACGCCATCCCACGCCTCAGCCTTTCCGTACTGGCCGTGGAAGAACTGGACGCCGCCGAATCCCGCATTCCTGAGCGCCTCCAGGTCTGCCGTCAGCCCCGCCTTCGACACATTGCCACCGATGACATGGAACCACGTCTCCGGCCGGAAATCCCCAGCTACCGCCACAACCGGCAACGCGGCAGCAAGCAATACCGCTTTCGTTTTCATCGAGCCTACATTTCAAAGACAACCAGAACCGAGCCATTCGACTTCAGGTCGAATGCGTAGCGATTCCCGTCAGCCGTCCGTCTAAGCGGCACAGGGCCGTTCGCTGCGAATGCCGAGACTTTCCCGACGCATTCGAACGAGACAGTCCTCACCTTCGGGGACTCGTCCCATGGATCCTCGGCGGCCACGACATAAAGCGCTTTGCGCGATGGAACGCCGCGCCGGTCCGTCATGATACCGACCACAAGCGCATCACCGTCTTCCGCCTTAAGCTGACGGAAGAAGCCGCCGTCAAGCGCGGCGACGCTTGTGGAATCAGATCCCTTGAGCCAGTCTGGATGCCTCTCGAAGCCGACTAGCCGCGTATCCACGTTTCTGAACTCCATGAAGCGCGGCGCAATGCCCTTGACCTCCGCGTTCACGCGCTTGAGGCGGTCGTACTGGACGGTCTTGACGCCGTTCGTATCCAGCACGTTCATCTCCCACCATCCCTCCGTCCAGCACGCCCAGACAAGCGTTTCGGCACCGAACGCCATCGCCATGTTTGCCTGGTACCGGAGCTTCTGCTCGGTAATCTCCACCCTCACGTCCTTCGTGTTGACCTGCGGAACGAACCAGAACCGACGACCCGTGCGGCGGCAGGCATCGGCGACGATCTTGAAGTTCCTCAGGAACGGCCCCATGCTCTCCTGACGGGGAAGCGTGGAATAGAGGTAATGGTCGTATGACAGATAGTCAAGCGGCACGTTCTCCATGTACTTGTCGATGTACTCGTAATAGTTCGCCGAGCCGATGTAGCCGAAGTCCGCCTCGACGGGCGGATAGCATGGATGCAGGTTCATGTGTGGGGTCTGGCGCGGCAGAAGCCTATTGAGCCGTGCGACAAAGTCATTGTAATACGGAAAGTCAAGCGCCGAAGGCTCATCGCCAATCGTAACCATTGAGACGGCAGGGTGCACGTCCGCACCCGCAGTCTTCATCGCGGCAGCACCCTTCTCCACCACATGCGGCGGAACGGTCTCCGACAGTTTCCCGTTGAGACCCTTTATGCCACCCCACCAGCTCCGATATACGCCTTCGACAATGGCCTTTAGTCCGTATTTCTCAAACAGATCAAGCGTCTTGCAGTCAGTGTATTCGATGCCATAGACGAAATCCACATGGCAGTCTCGGATATCCTTGACATGCTGTTCCGTGCGCGCATACGGCTTTAGGCAATAGACGCCAATCTGGAAGTCTGCCGCCTCCGCCGCAAGCGCGGCAAAGCCGCGGCTGCAACTGTGAGTTTATTCATGTTCTCGCCCCATCCTTTCCCATGCCGAACATTATACCAAATACAGGTGCCTAACGAAAGCTCAACATGTAGTCTATATAGTTATTTGCTCCTGGTGTCACTTCTCTCTGCTCGACAAAAAGCCCCCGCTGTGGTGGCGGGGGCGGACGGAGAGAAGAACGCGGGGCGCGGCAGTTGCCGTCGCCCGCGCTTATTGCGATGGAACTCCTCTCGTCACAGCAGCCGTTCCGCCGTCGGCTCCAATCTTCTTCGCTACATCATTCGACAGCATCTTATACGCTCAATCCTATACACTTAGATCTGAGCTTGTTGAATCCACGGGAGCAGTCACTCGCGCCATGCAGAATCGGCGCTATTTTCCCCACCCTCGCTGGGGAATCTTCGCTACCGGCTTGCCGGATTAGCCGTCATGACGACGGGCTTTATGCCGTCGTCCGCATCAAACTCCATGCGGTTGATGCAGACGACGCGGTGGTCGCGTCCCTCGCTGGGGATCGGACGGCGATGGTAGCAGATGTACCAGTCGTCGGTTCCGGGCGCGCAGATCACGGAATGATGTCCTGCGCCCGTGGCAAGGGGCTTCTGCGAGGCGAGAACCCGCCCCTTGAACTCGAACGGCCCGAACGGGGTGCTGCCGACACTGTAGTTCACGCAGTAGCTGTCCTTCGTCCAGCTGCCGCTTGAATACATGAAATACCACCTGCCCATGCGCTCGAACATGACCGAGCCCTCGACGTAGTCCTTTGGCGTGAAGTCTCGCCACATCGCTCCGTCCTCGAAGGGAACAAGCGACTTGAAGTTCTTCGCCAGCTTCACGAGGTTGCAGCGTCCCCAGCCGCCGTACACCATGTACCATCCGCCCTTGTACCCGAACACATACTGGTCGATGGGCTGGGCGCGGTTCCAGAAGCGATCCACGAGCGGCTTGCCGATGAGGTCGCGGTACGGCCCTTCCGGCCTTTCCGCCACAGCGACGCCTATGCCGCCGTAGCCCGACAGCTTCGCCTCCTTCTGCGGCTCTCCGTCCTCGCGCTTGCCGCCGACGGGATAGGAGTCGTTCGCGCTGAAGAAGAGATAGTATCTGCCGCCGACCTCGTGCGCATCCGGCGCCCACATCGCGCCTTTCGCCCATGACACCTCGTTCGTCGTCAAGATCCGCGGATGCTTCGTCCACGCCTTCATGTCCTTGGACGAAAACGCATCGAAGGACGTCTGGTTCGCGAACCGCGCCGAAGTCGTCGGGAACACCCAGTACGTGTCGCCGTAGCGCCTTATCTGCGGGTCGGCGTACCAGCCCTCGAATATCGGGTTCGCCGAAGCGGCCAATCCCATCAGCGCCGCACACGCGGCAATCCTGATCTTGTTTCTGCTTTTCATTGTTTCCCTCCCAATACCTTCAAGAGCGCCGCGAAGTCGGATGCGTCAGCGTTCAGGAAAAGAGGCGGCGGAAACACGTCTGCGCTACTGCGCAATCCATGTATCACAAAGTTTAACTGACACCCGTCAGGCTATTTGACGCTGATGACCATGCCTGGCACACCCATCCGCAGCTTGTGATATTCAAACGTTACCCAGTTGCCGGGAACATCAGTGTCATAAACCCACTTCAGTTCATTGAGTCCTGGCCGCGTGTAGACGGCATCTATCTCAACGCATATCGTGTCGCCAATGGCTACGCCATCCGAAGACCATACGGTTGTTCCGTTGACTTCAAGGTGAATGGGCTGCTTGGTTGCCGTCCTGTTGAAATTGGCTATGGCTGTTCTGTAAACGACAGACTGTGCGGGTTCGTCCTTCGGCGCATTCCAAATGAGCTTAAGCGGCGGATAGCTTTTGTGCAGCGCCCGCCAGAAATGCCCGGTGGCCGTATCGCCGATGAACGCCGTTGCCGTCCCGTTGCGCCCTTCCTGTGTCGTAAGCGTCCCCGTATTGAACGTGCTGCCTTTTCCGCCGAACGACTGCACCCCGTCGAATCCAGCCATCACGGTCCACATCTCGGCTTCGGACAAGAGACGGTTCCATCCCTTGGCGCCGGCAATCGAGCCACGGAACACCTTGGTCGCATTTGCGCCAGTCATGACAGCCGAGGCGGAAGGAGCCGATTCGCAGCCAGTCCGAAGAAGCGTGGTTGTGGAATTCATGTGCGGGATCGCGGCCGCGTCGCCAAAGTGGCGATGCCCGATGGTCGAGGCGGAAAAATAGCCGCCATTTGAAACCCAGGCAGGCGCACGGCAATACTAGATGTCGGCATTGGAGAGCGTTGGATCGGTCGGGCTTGGATAGACTGAAGCGAAAACGTCCACCCACTCGCCGGGTGTGATGAATCCCGAGCCGGAAATGTCCTCAATTACAGCTTTCTCGCCCCCTAAGTCACATCCTCCCATGAGCAATGACAAGTAGGCTTCGGTCGAATTCGCCTTGCTGTAGAGGCGAATCATGAAACCTTGCCCGATGGACGTCCAGCCGTTGTATCCATTGTGGAACACTGCCGGATAGTTGACGGCATTTGCAATAACCGGCCCGTCCCAGCGGAAACGCACGAACACGGTCGCAACGTCGCCCGTGACGGCGGGCTTGTCGCTTACCGCCATCTGCCAGTACGTGCCACTCTTGTCGGCACTCAACGGCTGCGGCAGATAGAGGCATGATACGTTGGCATTGGTGACTGTCGGCAGAACCGGCAGCGCGATGTCTGCGGAAACGTATCCCTGCTTCTCTTCGGCAACGGTATCGGAGAAGGTCATGCCGTCGGCAGCCACGTCGCCCGTAAAGGAAAGATCGAAGGCCTTGCCGTCCATCGCGTCGCCGCGGCGGCGGAACTTCGCCACAAGCGTTACGGGGCGGTCGGGATCGACGGTGATTTCACTGGTGATGGTCGAGCCGCCATAGATGAGGTCTGTGGTGCCGCTCCAGCGTTCAAAGACGTATCCGGCGTCAGGAACGGCGGCGAACGTGAGGACCTTTGATCCGTCGTGGTTTACGGTATCGGCAATGGACGAAACCGCCGCGCCGCCGCGATACGAGACCTTGCCGCCCTCTTCCGCCGCAACGGAAACGTCCACCATAAGCGCGTCGCCCGCAAACGACCAGCCGGACGGAAGCGCCAACCCCTTCGCGCCGCCGTTGAAACGGCGGTCGTCGATTGCCGCATTCACCTTTACTTCATCTTCGGAAAGAACGCGATTGTAAAGGCGGAATGCGTTGTATGTGCCGCGGAAGCCCATGGTCGTACGTGCATTGTCGCCACCAATCACACTGGGACAGATGTTCGTGAGCGTGCCGGTGAGGGCTTTCACGATGGTCTGCGACGTTTGGCCGTTTTTCCAGACGGACTGCTTCGCCGCATCGTTGAGAAAAGACATCGACGCCCATTCGCCAGAGGTTACGAGAATCTGCGTGAACAGATCATCGCCGTCATTGCCTGTCTTAACATATTGGTAGTAGGCACGCAAATGCCCGTCCATGGTGGAGTTACCGCCATTGTGCTCAATGCTTATGCCATGTTCGGCCCACTGTCCGAAAAAGCATTGGCGCGCGTTGTTTCGCGAAGGCTTTACAGCAAACTGCGCCGTGAAGACCTTGGTCGCGGTCGTCCCGGCAATCGTCGTGGCCGATCCGTTGCCTGCTGGCACGATCATCGGTTTGCCGTCCGCGCTGCTCGTCCATCCGTCCGTGCCGTTCCATGAGGCGTTGGAACCCTTGGTGGCGTCGTTGCCGTTGCCGGTGAGGTCAACCCATGTCGCGGCGGAGGAATCGTGAGTGCCCGTTCCGGCGTTGTCGATGCCGTCGAAGTTTGCGACAAGACCCTTGCGGATGTAGGAATAGGCGTTGAGCCCTGCCGGCACCTTGAAGACCGCGACAAGTGAAACAGGATCGGTGGCGGAGACTTCAATCTCCGGCGTAATGGCCGAGCCGGAGACGATGGCGTGCGTGTCGCCTTCCCAACGGCAGAAAACGGAACCGGAAGCAGGAGCCGCCGAGAGCGCGACAGGATTCGCATATTGCTTGACCGTCACAGAAGCGGCACCGCCGTTCACCGAGACCGTGCCGTTCCCCGAAGCAGTGGCCGTCACATCCACGCAAAGGTCCCCCTCGCCATCGAACGACCAGCCGCCGGCAAGAGTAAAGTCGGCTGGATTCGCACCGTTGAAGCAGATTGCGTCAACCGCCGCGTTCACCTTCGCCTCGTCTTCGGAAAGCGGACGGTCATAAAGACGGAAAGCGTTGTACTTGCCTTGGAATGTAATGCCGTAGCCGTCGGTGAAGGCGCTGCCCGGCCGGGAGCCCGTAACCTGCGGTTCGCCGCCAATGACGCTGGGGCAGGAGCGGGAAATCATCGACACCGATCCGTTGCGCGTGTCGGAGAGCGCACCGTTCAAATAGCACTTCTGCACTGTCGGCGACACCGCGACAGATGCGGAAGTGAAAGTTCCCGCCGCGATTGTGGCACTCGTCAGATAATCGAGACCAGCGAGTCCCGTCCGTGAATTGAACTTGTAGTACCGAAGCCTGCCTGTGAAATCGCCGCCGTTGTTGTGTTCAAGACCGAAACCGCCATAAGCACTTGTATAGTTGTATTGGCTGAAGAACGCCTCGCGCTTGTTGTTCATCGTCGGCGTACAGGCGAACTGGACCGTGAACGCGCATGTGCCCATCGTCGCGGCAAGCCCCGGCGCAGGGACTGTTACGGGCTTGCAGTCGCCGCTTACAGACCAGCCGTTGCCGCCGACCCACGAGAATTTGGATGACGCCTCGCAGGTGCCGTCGTTGCCGTTGCCGGTGAGATCTTTCCAGATCTTCGCGCTTGAGTTGTGCGCGGCATCGTGCGCGACGTTGTTTATGCCGTCATATACTGCGCGGCAAGACCATGCTGAACATACGAGCGCGACGAAACCGCCGCATCCACACCAAACGCCATCGCCGCCACGACGACTATAAAGAACAGTAGCCTTTTCATGATTTTTTGCTCCCCTATTCCAACCTTACCGCAAATTATACCACAACCACCGCCGAACGGAAAGGGGAAGATATAGTTATTGTAGTTTGACGAAGGTGTTGTTCCCGTAGCGATGCGCAAGGCGCGACACGCCGTCGGCGTCGTACTTGAGCTCGACGGCCGCGCCCTGGTTGAGAACGCCGAAGCGCTGTCCGTTGCGGCCGACGAAGACGTTCCCCTCCATCTCCGGCATGGAGTCCGAGCCGTCCGGGTTCATGATCGACGACGAAATCTCGACCAGCATGTCGCGGCTCCCGGCCATGACGTTGTTCCGTATGACATAGCCGGACGCACGGTTGTTGAACAGCCGTCCGCTGTAGCGCCAGCACTTGATGTGCGCCCCTCCGTTCTGGTCCGGGCGCTGGCTGCAGAACCCCTCCGCCGCGTCGCGCATCAGATTGCCGTCGATGACGAATCCCTCGATGCGGCTCGGGTTCGCCGCCGAGTCCTTTATCCCATGCAGGAAGTACTCGATCGAATAGTTGCACCGCTCGATGACGTTCTGCGAATACATGACATTCCTCTGGACGACCGGTGCGCCGCCCTTCCAGCTGTGCATGTCGAACTGCTGCGTAAGCCCCGCGTCGTATATGTCGTGGACGTAGCAGTTCTCCACCGTGAACCCGTCGCAGCCGCCGTATATCTCTACGCCATTGCCGAAGCGCGTGGGCCAGTTCCGCCCGAAGATTCCCTCCGACTGGATCGAACCCCCGATCCAGCCAAACTCGCAGTTCATCACCTTGAGGTTCTTGACCGTTCCCGCCCCGACGCCATGCGCACCGACATACATCACGCAGATGTTGTCGATCGTGACGTCATCGCAACGCCCAACGGCAAAGCCGTGCCGCCGGACGCAGAACTCGACGGACTTGAACCGTCTGCCGGGGTTCTCGTGCGAGCGCAGATAGAGGAACCCAGTCCCCTTCGCATGCGGCTGGAACTTAGTCTTCGCGGAGTAGTCGTGCCAGAAATGCAGGTCTTCCGCGAGGTTCCTGTATCCGTTGCCGAACGAGCGCCCGCCATACTGCTGTGTGAACGTGCCGTCCTCGTTGCAGACGGGAACGATCTTCACGGCATTGGTGCGTCCGCCGTCAAAGACGATTGTGCCGACGTCCTCCGTACCGACCCGGCATCTCCAGATGTCCGGCGCGTCCGTCCTCTCCCATTTCGCCGGGTCTGCGCCGTCCCATGGCGATGCATAGACGCGCGGCTTCTCGCCCACGCCATAGGCGGTATAGGTGACGCCCGCGCAGGCTTTGACGCATCCCCGGTACACGCCACCGCGCTCAAAGAGAACGAACGCGCCCGGCGCAAGCTTTTCCGCGTTCAGCCGTTCCGTCGTCCGCCACGCAGTCGCGGGCGTGAGTCCGTCCGCCGCGTCATCGCCGCGCGACGAAAGGTAGCGGCGCGGCGCACTCATCGGCACGTCCATGTTCGGCGTTGCGCGGATTGCCGCAATGCGCCGCGCGTACAGACCGTCCAGCCGAGACAACGCCTCGTCGGACATCGCGCACAGCTTCCCCTTCTCGCAGCCCGGCACATCAAACACTTGCGACAATGAGTCCTCCTTCGCCTCTCGCATCAGGATAAAATGCGGGAGCCGCGCAAGCGGTGCGGAAACTGTCACCTCGCACGGTCCGACGACTTCGGCCCCGTCATCCGCAAGCCAACGTCCGGGCGGCACGACAACCTTCCGCTCCATTGCACCCTTCTTCATCACAGGCGCGACAAGAATGTCGTCGCCAAGCATGAACTCGTCTATCACGCCCGCATAGCCCATGCCCGGATAGTTGTATTCGAGATTGCGCAGAATCGGCTCGCCGTCCCTGCCCGCCTTTTCGGCAAGGGCGGAGATCTTCGGCGCGAACTTCCGCCGGAGCGACAGGATGTCCGTGAAGATCGCCTGGTGTTCGGCATCGAGGACGCGCCACGGCGAGGCGGAAATCTGCATCATCGGCGAGAGCGCGTGTATCTGCGCCGAACGGATGAACAGCTCCTGCTCGAAGGGAGAGCCTGGGATGAACGCCACCCAGTCGCCGCCGCCCACCATGTCGGGACAGATGAACGGTTGGCCGATCAGCCCCGCGCCGATCATGTCCGCCACGATGCGCGCAAGTGCGCCCCATTCGTGCATTTTGTCATGGAGTCGCACCACGACGGGCATCTGCTGCATGCGCCATGTGTTGCGGACTTCGCAGAACGGATACTTGAGCGCATAGGCGCAATAGCCGTTGTTGAGGAAACCGTTCGTCGCCTTCGGGTCGTAGGCTTTGCGATCACTGAGGTCGTATGCGCCGAGATCCGCGCCGTCGAGCTTGAACCCGTCCACGCCGAAGTCGCGGACGAGTCCGTCCAGCGTCTCCGTGAACCAGGCGTTTGCGTTCGGATGCGAGAAATCGAGGAAGGCGGAATATCCGTTCCACCAGCCGCATGCCTTCGGCTTGTCCTTGACGTTGTATTCACCTTCGCCCGGCGCGGCAGGATTGTGCTCACGCAGGAATCCGCCCTTGGCCGCATACCCGCGAACGTCATCCGGATTCTGTCCCCACGCGATGCGGCGGAACGCAGGCGTGTCCATGCCGACGTAGGGGCACATCCACAGCATCACCTTGAAGCCCATTGCGTGGAGTTCGCCGATCATCGCCTTCGGGTCGGGGAACCGCATCGCGTCAAAGCGCCAGTCGCCGTATCCCGTCTGCCATGTGTCGTCGATCATGAGGACGCCCGGCTCGATGCCGTGCACGACCATAGACTTGGCGTACGCCAGGATGTCCTTCTGGTTCTGGTGGTAGGTCAACTCGATCCACGTGTTGAGCTGCGGGGAGGTGAAGAAGCGCAGGTCGGGGGCGCGTCCGGACGGCGGGAACCAGCGGCGCATGGCATGGCGGTACGCGCCGGCAAGCGTCTTTTCGTCAGCTGCCGTCACGGACACGGGGGAGTCGGCGTCCATCGTGATTTTGCCGCCCTTGATTGCGATCTCCGACTGCGCATCCGCCCAGATGACGCGCCCCTGGTCGGAGACGAGCAGCGACGCGCACTGGTTGGAATAGTTTCTGCGCCTGAGGTCTATCTTGAGGTCGGTCTTGGCCGTGAACGGCATGTTCGTTCCGAAGAAGTTCGCCGCGCCCCACCAGCATTCACCGGGGGCGACATCAACGGTCACGACGTCAGCCGTAACGGCCATGGACATGGCGCACACGGCAAGCGCGGCGGCAATGCGAACAATCCTCATCCTCCGCAATTACCTGACGAACAGTCTCGTGCCGAAGCCGCCCCACGGCCGCTCATAGCCGCCGCCGGTCACGAGATAGCGGCCCCTGTTGCGGAAGAAGCGTCCGCTCACCTTGTCGAACAGCATCGCCTTGCCGTCCTTCTTGCACGGCACGAAGTCGCGCGTCAGCGCATACTCCCCGTTCTGCTGCTTCTCCCAGAACTTCAGCTTGTACACGCGCGCCTGGCCATGGAATTTCGGCTCTCCATCATAGTTGACCGCGAACAGGTACAGCGGCAGCCCGGTATCAACCGGACCATCGTATGCCTTGTCAACCCTGACAGGCGCAGACCAGCTGCCGTTTTGGGAAGTCTCCACCGAGCACCACTGGGCGCCTGCATCGAGATGCGACTTGATCCTGTACTTCGTGCCTGCCGTTGCGATGCCGCTGCCGCCGGGCAACTCCCCGTTGTACCCGATGCGGTGGCCGCTGCCGCCGTTATTCCAGTGGTGATACGGGAAGAAGCGCATCTTGTCGCCCGTCTTGTCAGTCCTCACCCCGACGAACGCGCCGTCGGTCGGAACGGTCACCCACTCCATCACGGCTTCCATCTCCACGCCGTCCTTGCCGATGACATCAAGGTTGAAGTAGTCGTTCGTGCCGTTCGATTCAATGTACCCGATCTTGGAATCTGGAAGCGCGCCAGCGGTTTCCGTGAGCCAATTCGTGACGACGCCCACGTTGTTCGTCAGGTCGAACTCTCTGACTCTGTTCTCCCCCAGATGGAAGACCCGTTCGGACACGCTGTCGTACAGACCGGCCTTGCCATTGCTGTCAACGCACGGCGCGAAGTCGCGCAACAGTTCGTCGCCGTCCCAAATCTTTGCGGAGAAGAGGCGCACAGACGAATAAACCTTGTGGTCTATCGCCGCCTCGTGCATGGCAAAGAGCGTGAGCGTGTTTCCCGTGGCAAAGTAAGTGTCATCATGCGCAACGCCGTCCTTGTGGATTTCCGTCCCGTTGACCTTCACGGACTGGTTGCCGACGGAGAGGTCGCTCTCCACGAAATAGCGATTGCCGTTTGTCGCCGGCACTTCCACGACGTTGCTTCCTCCCTTGTAGTAGAGAGTCCTATAACCGTAGCAAAACACGCCTTGGTAGAAATAGGCCATATAGAACCGCGAGTCCGCCTCCGACCCCGAGTTTGTTTTGCGCGCGCCGAGAACGCAGCGGTCAATGGCGGTATTCCCGGAAATCTGATTGTCGTCCTTGTGTATGAAATCGACTTCGCTCCGGAGTCCGCTCTTCGCGTAGACCTGCGTGTCGAGCCAGTGGTATTGAGGATCTTTGCCGTTCGACTGCACCCACTCGACCATCTCGACCGGGCGCGGCAGTTCCGGCCCCGCCAAGAGATCGTAGCCGCTTCTGTCCGAGAAGTATATCTTGCCTTCCACCTTGTCGTAGAGCGCGGCGCGTCCGTTCTTCTTGCACGGCAGATAGTGGCGGATGAGGTCGAACTTACCCGTCTCGGCATTCTTCATGAACATCTTGAGTTCATAGAGACTTGCGCTCGAATACCATGATGCAGTCCCGTTGTAGTTACCGGCAAACAGGTAGAGCGGAAGATTAGGCATCGTGAAAGAGGTGTTCGCCAAGGCCAGCTGATCGCTGGCACTGATGGTCGGCACACCGTTCTGGTAGATCTGGATTGCGCTGGCGTCCGAGAAGTCGCTGAGGATCTCATGGCGATCGGAGGATGCCTGCATGGTTGTTTTGTGGAACGTTCCATAACCGTATGTGACCGCAGGATATTGATTGTTGTACTGGTTCAGATGGAGCAGGTAGAACCGGTCTTCGCCGCTCCCCCTGACGTCAAGGAACGACCAGTCGTAGAAGCCGCCGGTTGAAGTCGTCGTCCGCGTCCATTTCAGGTCGATGCGCGCCTTGAGGCCGATGGACGGCAGAACGCCGGTGTTGATGTACTGTGTGCCGTTCGCCTCGACGTATTCGAGGTACGCATCCGGCGTACCTACGATCGTCTCAGCCGGGCAGACGTTCACCGCGAACGCACCGAGCAGGAGAGCCAGGCGTTTGCCGCCTCTGACGATTTCATTGACTTTTACGAACATGTGTTTCCTCCTTGTTTGCAGTGAATTACGAGTTGGTTCCATAGTGCTTGTCCATCGCCGCCGCGAAGAGGTCTATGCCCTCAAGCGTCTTGGTGATGTTCTTCTTCTTCGGCTCGTCCGGTATCGTGAACTTCCACGGCGCGGTGTAGATGCCCTTGAGCCTCTTCGGGTCGAGGCGTGTCTTGCAGAACGAGACGAGCGCCTCGGACGCATCGTCGCGCGACCAGTTGGACGTGCACGGCAGAAGGTCGTAGCCGGCGTCGTTGAGGGCGACGAACGAGGCCGAGAGGTTGCGCTGAACGTCCCAGGTGCCGCTCTTCTTCTCGAAGGACGCGTCCCATGCAAGGCGCTTCTCGCTGAAGTCAACGCCATAGTACCACGGCGAAAGCAGCACGTCCTTCGGCATGCGCGAGAGGAATGCCTCGCGCCCGTCGCAGATCTTGTCGGACCACATGACCGCGCGGGCCCCGTTGCGCTCGACCTGGCGCACGGTGTACAGGAGGTCGTGCCACCAGAGATCGCCCTGCCGGTAGACGGCGTAGAAGAGCCCCTTGCCCGCCACCGGAACCTCTTCGTCGAAGCCGATGTGGAAGAGTGCCGGCTTGTCGAATATCTCGCAGACATCCGCGATCACATCCGCAACGACCTTGTAGTACGTCTGCGACGAGACCATGCGGTGGTACTCCTTGAGCCATGAGTCGTGGCAGGTCGAGAAGTTCAGCTTCGGAATGGGCTCGATGCCGAGCGCGCGGATGCGGGCGAGCTCGGCGCGAGTCTTCTCCACGCTCCAGGTGCCGGTCACCGCGAGCTCCGGATGGCTGGGGTAGAAGATGCCCTCGCCAAGGTCGATGAACACGAGGTTCATGCCTTTCTCGGCCATGCGATCAATGGACTTGCGCCAGAGGTCGTCGCGGCAGCGGAGGTAGTTGCAGTACCTGGTGCGACTGCCAGAAGGCTTGAGCGGATTGGGGCGGGTCTTCTCCTCTTCCGGGCTCCTCGCGAGGTCATCCGGATTCGCGGGAAAATCGTCCCACATGTTCGCGCCGAGGTGCAGAAGCGCGCCGCGGTAGAAGCGCTCTGCGCCGACGCCTGCCGCGTGGCCTGCAAGCACGCCGCCGGCCGCGAGAGCCGCCGTTCCGATGAAATCCCTACGTGTAGTCTTCACTTGTCATGCCTCTCTTTCCACTGCTGTCCCTGAGCGTTTCAAGAACACACTCAAAACACTCAAAAATTTATATGTATGGTACCACACCCCGCCTCTCGCGTCAATAGGAAAGGAACAAAGGAACACAGGAATACGGGCGCACCGAGACTTTTATGCACAGACAACAAGCGAGGCGCTGCCATCGGTTTCAATGTTTTTCTCTCTTGCGACGAGGAGCCTGTCGCCCTTCTTTGCTACAAGGCCGTTCACCGCGCCCGCGCCGTCCGTCACGATGACGCAAGCCGGGCGCGGCAGACCAAGGCGTCCTTTCCCTTCAATTCGCCACATCGAAAACTTGCCTGTGAACTCCGGCCCGCAGAGGCAGGAAGTCTCACGAACATCTTCTTCTTTGATGCCTTTGCGGCCAAAGGCCCTTCTCACATGTCTCCTGCAAACTTCTTCATATTCCAACGCCTCGTATTCGTACACGTCGAACATCCTACCCCAGCCGACACCCCCGTGCATCTTCGCGTCCGGGATGCGGCGACCGGACGGCGTGATGCGCTCCGCGACGACCATGAGGTCGCTTGGTTCCTGAAGTTCGACCATGAAGCATCCGCCGCCTATTGCATGGGGAACGCCGCCATCGACAAACACGAAGTCTCCCGGCGCAACGGGAATGCGGTGAAGCATGTCGAGAAGCCCTCGCTGCGTCTCGAATGCCGTGCGCCACTTTTCGCGTGTAACGCCAGGCTTGAAGCCGAGATATACGCAGGCGTCCGGCGCGGTACCCGGCAGGAAATACCAGCACTCCGTCTTGCCGACGGGCGAGCCGAAGAGCCGCTTCGCGCACGGCACCGTCGGGTGTACCTGAATGACAAGCTGCTCGTCAGAGTCTAGGAGCTTCACAAGAAACGGCAGATCGCCGATGACATCCCTGACGAGCCGCCCGTCTTCCATCCGCCCCAGACCTTCGCCCTCAATCTCCTCCGTTCCGTTGAACGCCGTGACGGTGGAGGCAAGCCAGTCTTCCGGACGCGGAACGCCGTCACTGCAATCGGCAATGACACCTGTAAACCCGTCGATCCGTCCGCCTCCGAGATACGTGCGCCTTACGCGGTTCGGCAAAAGCCTTTCGATCATCGCGACGCCTTCTCAACCATGAGCAGAACGCCGGAGCATGGCGCAAGCGTCAGCTTCCCGTCCCCCCACTTTGCCAGAGCAGGCTCGTCCGTCAGGGCTTTGTTCACGCGCCAGCCGTCCTTCAGCACTGGCGCACCCGCATATGGGCGTCCGCTGTTGTTCACGACAAGCAGGCCGCAACGTCCTTCGCCGAAACAATGCTCCGAGACGAACACGTTCTTGTCGCCGGCCTTTGCAATCCTCTCTACGGGAAGCACCTTCGCCCACACCTTCCATGCATCACCTTCGTATTTGCCGGAAGCGGCGTAGCACGTCTTCTCGAAGTTGTACGCGAACACATAGACCGTGCCCTTCCCGTAGCGATTGCGGAAGAACACGCCATCGCCATTCTGATTCTTCGCCAGCGTCTCGGCGGCGAGCGCGTTGAAGCGGCGCCTGACGGAATAATCAAACGTCAGGCTGAAGTCGCCGAAATCGCAGACATCCGAGCCACCCGTCTGCTGGCGATGGACGACTTCGATGCCACCCACCTCTTCCATCGAATCAAGGAACGTGTCATTCCACGAGAGGTAGAGCGTTGCACCTGCGCGAACCTTGGCCTTCAGCTCCTCCCAGCGTTCAATCGTGAGATAGGCGCGGCCAAGCGCATCCGGAAGAAAGTAGCAGTCCGCCTCGGGCAGCTTCTCCTCGGGACTGGCAAAGCGCGGCATGATGCCCGCCTGCCGGGCGAGGATATAAGACGAATACACGACGTCCGAGTCGGTCGTGAGCACCACGGCGTCAGTCTTCGCCTTCGGCAGCGCGGCGAACGGGAGGGCGTCCTGCAGCGCGGCGAACTTCCGCACAACGTCAGCGGCAGGATAAGGCGTACGGTCGCGGCGGAAGATGCCGAGTTCCACGCAGGGCTGACGCCAGTTGTAGGGCGCGATGGTCATGCCCGTCTGGTCGTAGGCGCACCACCATAGCATTGCCCTGCAGTCAAGCGCCCAGGCGTTCCACAGCATCCCGCGCATGTACTCCGCCACGCCGCGCCGGTTCGTCTGCTCCTGCCGGCGCGAACCATGCTCCTCGACGAACGCCGGCTTGCCCGCGATCTGCTCCAGCGCATACGTCTGGGCGGCGGCGAACGTGAGAGACCGCACCGAGAGGAAATCGTCGTTGTAGGCATTGCCCCAGAATCCGTAGGGATGCGTCGTCACATAGTCCGACAGCGCGGCGTTCATCGCGCTCGGCCACTTCTCCTCTCGCGAAATGTTCAGGCCGTCCACGCCGATCACGGGACGCGACGGATCGGCGCAACGGATGGCCTGGTGGACGTACCTGAGCCATGCCTCGGACTGGAACGCGTTCTCGCTCTTGCCGAGGATTCGCGCCTCGTTTCCGCTCTCCCATGCGACAATCGCCTTCTTCGCCTTGAGACGCGAAACCATGCATTCGAGGTATCGACCCTCCCACATGAGCGCATACGGGTCGCTGAACGGGTTGCGGTTGGCGAGTGCGGGGGGAATGTAGTTCCGGAACGTCATCTGGCCAGTAAGGAGCGGGACAATGAGTCTGATGCCGTGCTTCTCGGCAAGGTCACAGAACTCCTCGAAACGCTCTACCATGCGCTCGTCCACGCCCGCGCGTCCGCAAGGCGTGTCCGGGAGCGGCTCTTCCGCGTCGAACAGCCGCGTCTCGTACACCTTGTCGAAGTCGTCGCCGCTCAGGAAACAGGCGTGGATGGGCTGGAAATCCGCCCAGTTCGGGAACACGCGCAGGATGCGCAAGCCATTCTCGGCAAGAACACGGAGGTCCCCGTCGACGACGCCAGCGTCCCATTTGCGCCACATCTCCGTGGCGGCGTGGCTCGCCCAGTAGTTTGCTCCGAGCGCCACGCGCCCGGACGGCAGAAACGCACAGTCCGCCGCCGGCGCCACGAGCGCAGCCGCCGCAAGCGCGGCGGATGAAACCAGCACTCTCATCTTGCCCTTACCTGATTGATATCACCATGCCCTTGGGCTGGTCGCGGTAGTCCCATGCGCCGTCCGTAGTCCAGCGAACATAGTCAACGTCAAACGAGCCGCCAAGCGACGACGTGCTAGTGACGCCAAAACGCAGGAAGTTGGGGTTGTTGCCAATGGCGGAGTTGTATGCGGTGCTGTCCACAAGATACTCCCCGATTACCACATCATCGCGCCACAACGTACACCCGTGTCTGGTCGCGCCATCGTAGGTCACGCGGAACGTGTGCATGGCGTCCGTATTGTCGCCAGTGACAATCGTCGTGTAGGTGCCCGCGCCGTTCGGCTCCCAGGTAACGCTGTTCGTTCCAATGTAGAATATCGCCGCCGCACGCGGATTCCCGCACCAGATCTGGGCGACGCGATCCCCCACGCTCGAGAGATTCCATTTGTCAGTGATTTTGATCTTGAACTCCAAGGTATAGGCCGTGTCCGCGCCGATTCTGTCACTCCAGACAGAGTCGTTCGCCCTCCAATACGCCATCTTCCCCTGTGGAAGCGACACGGAAAGCATGCCGTTCTGCGTGACTGTCGCGGCGTCGTCAACGCTTCCCGTCCAATCTGTTCCGCCGGCCGGTTTACCCACGAAACGCACGTCACCGGCATTCATCTCATACAGGAGCGGAAATTCGCCGGACCACTTCCTGGCTTTCTTGTCGCCTGGAACAGGCGGTGCGTAGCCGCCCTTGTGGAAGCGGACATACATCACCTGCGCCTTGCCCTTGTAGGTTCCACCCGGAGAGCCGATGAGCAGACGCTTCAGCGGGGTGGAATAACTGAATCCGTTTCCGAGATTTGACGCGACGAGTGCGCCGTCCACATAGACGGAGTGGAGATTGCTTCCGGCTTCCCGTACAATGCGGTAGGTGTGGTAGGTAGTGGTGTCAACATTGTGGATTTGCGTTTCGCCCCACCAGATGCTGCCTCCCCAGAACTTTAGCCATGCATTGGTGGTATCGTCCACAGACGCATTGATGACAATGACGCCGGCCTGAGCTCCAGCAGTGGACGTAATCTTGAGCCGCGTCTCGACCGTGTAACCAGTTGATTTCGAAACGCCGTAGTTGCGCCACGCGCCGCCGGCAGAACCAGCGTCGGCGCCGCTCAAGAGGTACTTGCCGCCGTCGGATGTGTCGATCTGCATCGAACCATAGTTGACTCCCGTACCGAGCGAGAACTTCGACGCATCGCTGAGGGTGAAGTCTACCGCTCCGTCGTTGTCAAGGTTCTGTGCGGACGGCAAGACGATCATGTCGTACTTGTAGTCGAACCGAGACGAATCGAGGCTCGGCAGGTCCGCGACCGCCACTCCCGTTACCATGGCAACCATGCATGCCATGCATTTGTCAGCTACCCGGGCCATTGTCTTTCTCCTTATTAGGTGGTTTAAAGTCATTTTGCACGTTACGGGAGAAATTATATCTAAAACCAAACGGCAAATTCTCACTTGTCACTACAACTTTTTTCGTCGGGACATTGGCTGCCCCGATGATACGCGGACGACGAGGTCGGCAGGCAGGGTGATTGTGCACGGCGGCAGCGAAGGGTCGGCTATTCGCGACAGAAGCCGGCGAAACGACACCTCGGCGATCTTCTCGCACGGCTGATGCACGGTCGTCAGCTGGGGCGTCACTATCTTCGCGTACTTTACGTCGTCGAAGCCGACTAGTCGGATGTCGTCAGGAACGCGAAAGCCAAGCTTTTCAAGCGATATCTTCAGCTTGACGGCGGCAGTGTCGTTTCCACAGACAAACGCCTCCGGGCGCCAGCGCTTGAGATGGGCCTTGAGCGCCGCGATGTCGTCCGGCTCGGCCTTGAAGTCACGGAAGGTCCGCGCCAACGCACCGGAAGACGACATCGCCGCTATTACACCGCTGCGCCGGTCATTGACACTAGCAGAGCAGAGCGGGCGCGACTGGAAGTGTATCTTCGTCACGCCAAGCGACATAAGATGCCCCGCTGCCGACATTCCGGCCGCCACGTTGTCGATGCCGACAACATCGTAACCGCTTCGGTGCGGCGATTTCGTGAAATCGCTGTCTATGATGACCACGGGTATCTCCGCAGCGTCAAGAACGGACAGCGCCGCCCGGTTGGCTTTCTCGGCATCGGCAATCATCTCTATCGGCTGATAGACAACTCCCGCAACGCCCTCGGCCGCAAAGTCGCGCACGAACGAAATCGTCTGCCGCGCACGGGCTTCGGGACGTCTGTCCACCGCGTTGCCCAGAAGAAGCGTGTAGCCGCTATCCCTGGTTAAACGCGATATCTCGTCGACAATCGGTGGAAAGAACTCCGAATACGATACGCCAGGCACGACGAGGCCGATCTTCCGCGCGGCACCCTGCCGCGTGACGAACGTACCACGCCCCCGAACGCTGCGTATCCACCCTTCGTGGTGGAGTGCGTCTAGCGCCTTGCGGACCGTGGTGCGAGAGACCCTGAACTTGCGGGAGAGCTGCGTCTCGCTTGGAATTGCACGGCTGGCGGCATACTTGTTCGAAAGTATCTCCGCCTTCAGCGCATCGGTCAAGGTTCTGTGCTTCGTTTCGCCCATATGCACACCACGCACGTAATTATACAATAAATCACACGCCAAACGAGCACTTGTCACTACAACTTTTTCGTTGGATGCACCGGGACTTTTATGCACAGATACCACTCGGACAGAAACCGAGAACGGATGCATCCGAGATGCACGACGGAATAACGGATGCGCCGCGCACGGCGAGGAACATGTTGCCTACGAGAAACGCGGCGCCAAAACCCGCCAACATACACAAACGGCGAAAAGACAGATTCACAAAGGCCATGTCAATCAGTCGGCTGGAATTCCACAGGGAACCAAGTGCGGTAGTAATTGTCCAGACGCCAGGCATTGCCCGCCGAAGCGTTATATCTCCGTCGACAAAGCGACTGTCGCGAGCGAGCAGAACGGAGCCTCTCGTGAAAGCGACATGATGGGCAAGCGTGTGAGCCACGGCGGGCATGTCAAACTTAATTTCCATGATGTCGCCAAGTTTCCAGTCGTGCAGAACCGTGAAGCACTCCCCTGCCTTGACGTCGTCGAACACCTTGCCGTTCAGCTTCACTTCCGTCTGTGCGCTCCACGGAGTCGCGCAAACGCGCCGCACCCGTATAGGCGAGATACGGCATCGCGGAATGCATGTATTTGCCCCAGAACTCAGTCTGCCACCAGCCTTTCCGCTCCGTCTTCTCCAGAAACGACGCAGTTATGTAGTCGACGTCCGTACCAATCACGTGCCGTTCGATCATCGCATCAAGCCGCTCGCCAAGATATCCCTTGAGCCGCACGTCGCCGATATTGCCGAGCGAATCGCCAAGCGCGACGGACGCAACCACCGCCGCGAGAATTGTTCCGCAGAGAATTCTCATTCTTATCCTTTCTGGTTTTTCTTCCACCATTACCCCTCCCTTGACATGACAAACCACATGATGTATTATATGCGACATGAAAACATTGGTGACACGAGTGACAGAACGTGGACAGGTTTCAATACCCGCCCAAATCCGCGAGCATATGCAAATGACTCCGGGGACGAACCTGCTTTGGAACAAAGGGCAGGATCCTTACACCTGCATAATAACGATTGTGCAAAAGCCGCAGCGTAAAGGCGCCAAGGCAATGCTTGGATATGCATCGACTTTTCGGAAGCCGCGTACCACTGCAGAGTGGATGAAAGAACTTCGCGAGGGAGAACAGCCGTGAGCATGGTAGTGGACACCTGTGTCATCCTCGACGTGCTAGAACGCGATCCCGCGTTTGGCATCGTATCCGCCGAGGCGATTGACCGCCATGCAGATAACGGACTTATAATATCACCCCTGACATACGTCGAGCTCGCTCCGGCTTTCCTCGGAGACGAAGCTCGCGAGCGAAACTTCCTATTTGAGATAGGAATAGACCTGCCGCCCGGAGTAAGCGACGAAGACCTCTCCATCGCCGTTTCCGCATGGAACAGACACGTCCAACGCAGGCGATCCGGCAAGGCCGCGCGACGTCCAGTCGCAGATGTCATGATCGGCGCTCTCGCACAGGCCAACGACGGCCTGATAACACGAAACGCCGACGACTTCCGCGCTCTTTTTCCGTCACTCAACATCGTCACTCCATAAAACCCGCCCGATTCTCTCGCGCTGCGCCGCCTCGCGCCAGCCCTTGCGAAGAAACTCAATGCGTTCACTGAGAGTCGGGAGAGACATAACCGCCTTCTGCGCATCTGGCACGTACGTACATGATACCACACTTCCACTCCTACGCAAATACACAATCTTGCCATCAGACTGCATAATCTTGGCATGGTAAAACACGGCTCCCCGAATATTTCATAGTCCCCCGCGAGGTCTGCCTGTGCGCTGATTTCGTGGTAGGCCCATGATTCGGCGAGTTTGCCGTTTATGCTCTCGTCGAAAAGAACTTCTTCTTCATCCCACCCTAACGAATTCGCCGCAAGCGACATGTCTGTCACAATGTATTTGGAACGTTTGCCAATCTTGTCATAGTCGCTCTTGCCCCACGCCGGGATCCTGTCAAAGAGATAGAGCGCGGACAAGGCAGTCGTTCAGATAGTCGCGAACCCAATCCCTTCTGTCTCTGCCCGGAAAACCGCAAGTAGGTAACAGAGGAAATCGCAAGTAGGCGATAGAGGAAACCGCAAGTAGGCAACAGAGGAAACCTCACAGGCCCCGCGAAAGTCTTGTAAAACGGGTGTTGGCGCAGTTTCGTTCGGCGTATTGGCACCGAATACGGTCAATTTTCGTACGGGCTGGACTACGGATCAGGGGTGCGGCGGGGTCTCCAACGGCCATCTCTTGCCATATACGTGACTGATGAGTCCATTCACGCACTTGTGACCAGTCGAACGGCGGTTCGCCATAGAGAAAGTGGTTTTTGAACGGCTTGCCATCAAGAACCGCATCTATTAAAACAACGCCCTGCCCCGAAAACGGAACTTTGCCGAGCGCAAGCTTCCCGTTCGCCGGAATCTCAAAGTCACCTGCGTCCAGCAGCACTTGTCCAGTTGCGGCATCAGAGAACTTCGCATTGCCCTTGACGGAATGAAGTGCGTCGTTGACCGCCCATGCCGTGTGGTCGTCCACAACGCAGACAATCTGGTTCCGCTGCGCTGTCTTGAGAGCATAATACGCCTGTTTCTTTCCGCCGTAGTAATCGACCACCGCATCCGACAGCTGCGGCCATCCGTCGCGTACGTTCCACCAGATAAGCCCGTTGAAGCGCGTGAACTTGCGGGCGCGGAACATCTCGCAGAAGGTTTTCATCGCCTCGGCCTGCACGGTCTGAGACTGCGCTATGAACGTGTCAAGATCAGTATCCACGCCGCCGAACATGATGCGTATCTGGTTCGTCATCAGATCGTTGCGACGCATAAGGCCGCTGTCACGCCGGAGGAGCGGGTTTGAAGCCTTGAGTTGCCATTCGTCGTTCCATTCAAGTTTCGTGTGATCCGTCTCAAACTTTGCCGGTGTGCCCTTCCACGGATACACACAGCCCTTCGTCATCATCCGTTCCAGAAGTTCGAGGTTCGGCATTCCGTGGTAGCCCATCTCGCTTGCAAACCAACACGGCGAATTCGTATAGTACGGTGTCTTGTAGTAGGCGCGCGCCCCCCACAAATGATCCTCGGAAGGCTTTGCGATCCCGCTCGCCACGTTTGGCGGACGGTACGGACTGGACGGCAGATACGGACGTGTTACGTCAAACTCGAAAAGTACGTTCGCAATCGTTGTGCGACTGTTGCGATCGCGGTTCGGGTCACTGGCGAGTCCGCCAAGCTTCCAGCGGAATGCCTCGTCGTTCTCGTTGTTGCCGCTCCAGAGCGCAAGCGAGGCTCGGTTGCGGTACTTCAAGACGACCGCCAAAACCTCTTTCTCCGTCGCCTTTGCGTAATCGTCCGACTGCGGGAAGACTGAACATCCCGTCATGAAGTCCTGCCAGACCATTATGCCGTGCGCGTCGCAGAAGTCGAAGAAGTCATCCGGCTCGTACACTCCGCCGCCCCAGACGCGAATCATGTTGCAATTCAAATCGTCGAACATCTCAAGTGTTGACTGCATGAACTGTCCGTCGCGCCCGTGGAAGGCGTCAAGCGGCACCCAGTTCGACCCGCGCACATAGCATGGCTCGCCGTTGACGCGGAAGAGGAATTGCCCCGGTCTGTCCGCCCCGTAAACATCGTCGCGCTCCAATTTGATCGTGCGGAATCCTATCTTTTCCGAATGCCGCGCAAGGAGTTCGCCCCCGTCGTCCACGATCTCTATGGTCGCGTCGTACAAGGCGTGTTCACCCATGCCTTTCGGCCACCAAAGCTCGATGCCAGACACGCCGAACTGTGCGATGTTGTGGTATGTGTCCAGTCGCCGCGTCCTCTCCGCAACCACCTTGCCGCCGCGAGACACGGCGTAACGGATTGTCGCATTTCCGAGACGGCGGAACGGCGCCTGTACGCGGCACGTCACCAGAACGTCAGCCCGCTTCCCGGCTACATCAAGTGACTTCACAATCCATGCGGTCTGGTCGATGCGCACCGGATTCTGTACTTCAAGGCGAACGCCGCGCCACAAGCCACTCACGAACGCACGAGGGAAAATGTCCCAGCCGCCCATGTGGCCAGCCTTGCGGAACGGTTCGGCGTCGGCGAGCGAATCGCCCATCGACCAACCAAGTTCGCCGATGGTTTTGTGCTGCGCCTCGCACATCACGCTGCGAATCAGAACCTGCACCGTGTTTTCGCCGTCCTTCAAGTGCTTCGTCACATTGAAGGAGTGTGCGATGAGCATGTTGTCCGTCTCGCCGATTTTCGCTCCGTTGAGGAATACGTCCGCAAGCGTGTCAATGCCCTCGAATACTAGCACCGCCCTCTGGCCTTCCGCGACCACTGGCTTGTCGAACGTCTTTGAATACAGCCATTGGCATCCCTCGTAAGGACGGAGCTTCATCACGTTGAGACCGATTTCCGGCGGCGGCAGGATGCCCGCGTTCACGAGGTCAAGTTCGCAGTTGCCGGGCACAGTTGCCTTGACCGACTTCGCATCCGCCGGCACTGCGGCAACATTGCGCACCGCGCCGTCGTCCGGCTGAGGGAAATAGTCAAGCCGCCATTCGCCGTCAAGCGAAAGCACCGCCGCCAAAAGTAGAATCATGTTCATGGCGCAATTATACCAAGAATCCCCCCGTCGTGCTCACATGTAAACACAGGCCAATAGGATACGCTTCGGCCATTATCTTGCCAAAAGCATCGAAACCATCACCATTTCAGACCCCACCCCTGAGTCTGTCCCCCATCGATTTCTTATATCCAATCACCGCGAACTTTGTCAACTCGCCTATTTTGCTTTTTGCAGATTAGGCGAGGATTTCCATGCGGCGCATCCGCTGGGCGGCGATCTATGCGAAGCGCACGGAAAGTCGTTCGTGTCTGTCGCTATCTGTCTTATCGCGGCACATCACACCAAAACCACGCAATTTCGTGTTGGTCCTTATACCCATAGGCGTAATTTGAGCATACGCCCAGGGGGACGTCGCGCTAACGGACGATAAGCTCGGCGTCGAGGAGAATCGTGCGTGGAGGGAGAGCCGGTGTCTTTATACGCGAGGCAAGGGTCTGGAGAGCGGTGTCTGCAATCGCGTCCAGCGGCTGGCGTACTGACGTAATGTTGAGTCTTGCCGCGACCTCCACGTCATCGAACCCGACGAGACGGATATTCTCCGCTCCTTTGCCGATTTTCGCAAGCGTTTCCCGCAGTGCCGCAGCAGCAATGTCGTTTCCCGCGACGAAGGCGTCTGGAAGCCCGTTCGCAAGGAACTTCGACACGGCGCGTCGGTTGCCGGGCTCGGCAAAAAGGACATTGCGCCCCAGCGACCAGTCCCCGCCGCCCTCGATGACTGCGGAAGCGACGCCACGCATGCGGTTCGTCACCGTGGGCGCTGCGTTCGGGCGATGGAGAAAACATATCCGCTTCGCTCCAGTGCCGAGCAGATGCCGTCCGACGGCAAGCCCAGCCGCCATGTTGTCGATGCCGACGACGTCGTAGCGCGAACGCTTCGGCGGCGGCGCGATGTCGTAGTCGAGAAGGACAGCCGCGATCCCCGCGTCGTCAAAGTAGCGCACAGCCTCTTCGCTCGCGCTCGGCGCATCCTTCAGGAACTCAAGAGGCTGAAAGAACACGCCTGCGACATGCTCCTTTGAAAACTGGTACGCGAGCCGCCTCACCTCGCGAGCCCTGACTTCCGGATCGGAACCCTTGATTTCGCCGCTTACGAGATCCCATCCCGCATGTTCCGCAAGCTTTTCAAGGCGAGCCTTTAGCGGATTGAATATCTCGGCGTAGCCCACGCCCGGCACGACAAAACCAAGCGCACCGGTCGCATTTAGCGCATAGCGCGTGATTGTCGACGGTGCACCTTTGCGAGTGGCGATGAGACCTTCCCTCTTCAAGTCTAGAGTGACGCGGCTGATCGTCGGACGCGACACGCCGAAACGCCGTGCAAGCACCGTCTCGCTCGGCAACCGCCTCTCGGCGTCGTACTTTCCGGCGAGTATCTCGCGCCTCAGCGCCTCGAACACTTCTACGTGCCCTTTCATGGTGCCCTATTCTACCAAATTACGGCGAGAGGACGCAAACAGGCCAAGCCTTGGAGGTTCCCCAATTTTTTCTCGGCTGGCGAGGCGTTGCGTCTGCCCGCGCGGTTTTGAGCCGGTTTCAGGAAAAGAGCGTCGCCTTTCGAGTTCGATCTTCGGTATAATGCGAAGTGCTAAACACCAAACGGGAAAGGCGACGCCATGTATGATACCACAATTGCGGCGAAGCTGCTCAAGCAGCTTGAATCTTTTTTGGGGAGGATTTCTCCCCGTTTCCACAAGCCGGTCGCCCGCTTCATAGGCGACATGGTCTACGGAATCATGGCGGAGAAGGACGTGAAGCTCTCGTCCGTAGTCCGCGCGCTCAGGGAGAAGGCCTCCCCGAAAAAGGTCGAGGACAGGCTCAGCCGGATGCTCTCGTCGAGCGGGCTTGAGGCGGGGCTGCACGGCGTCATCGCCGCCGAGGGCGCCAAGAAGGTCCGTAGGGGCACGCTCGTCATCCTGGACCCGTCCGACGTGCAGAAGCCCTACGCGAAGAAGATCGAGTACCTTGCCAAGGTCTGGGACGGCAGCAAGGGCGACGTTGGCGACAACCTCGGCTTCTGGGGCTGCATGGCCGTGGCCTGCGAAAGCGGAGGGCGCAGGCCGATCCCGCTGCACTTCAGGCTGTGGTCGGCGGACTCGCCAGGATTCGTCAGCGAGAACGAAGAGGTCAAGGCCATCGTTGACGAAATCACGAGGCATACGAACAGGCGGGGCATATTCGTGTACGACCGCGGCGGCGACAACATCGAGTTCTACCGCCATTTCCTCGGGAAGGGCCTGGACTTCATCGTCCGCCTCAAGGAGCGGCACGTGCGGAGCTGGAAGCGCAACGTCATGTGCGGAGAGCTCGCCTGGGAGTGCCGGATGCGCTACAGGGAAGTCGTGACGTTCGACCATCACGGGGAGGAAAAGCGCGTGACGATAGAGTTCGGGGTCGTGCCGGTGCGGCTCCCGGACATCCCGCACAGGCTGCTGCACATGGTCGTCGTCAGGGGATTCGGCAGGCAGCCGATGATGTTGCTGACGACGCTCGCGAAGAGCACGTCGCGCGAGGCGCTCTGGCAGGTCGTGGAGGGCTACATCACCCGCTGGAGGGTCGAGGACACGATCCGCCACGTCAAGCAGTCCTACAGGCTCGAGGACATGCGACTTTTCAAGTACGCCAAGATCAAGTCGATGGCGGCGATCGTCCTCGCGACCATGTACTTCAGCATGACGTGGATCGGGAACTCGGAAAAGCACGACGTCATCGCCAGAAGCATCGCCCGCATGTCGTTCAGGATACACGGCGTTCCGGAGTTCCACTTCTACGCCATCGCCGACGGCGCAAGCGACATCCTGAAAAGAGGCCGCAGGTGGCGCGGATTCGACCCCGCGGCAGCAGAGGCGAGGGACGAGGCGTCGCTCTTCAAGTTCTTCGGGCTGAACACAGGATGACTACGGACGGAAATGCTGACATTTTCGCCCCCTGCACGGAAACGCCTCTGCGTTCCCGCAGCCGAATTTTCACTTAACGCAAAATGAAAATTGCCACTTCACCCATTGTTTACAGGGGCACGCACGTTTTCATGCCCGAAAAATTGGGGAAACTCCAAGAATCGCATCTACAACGTCAATCTTGTCATCCCTACTGGGAAATTGTTCACAAGTTACGGTTTTGCCCCCTGGAAGCGCAGGCCGCCTCGTCCCTTGGGCGGCGGAAGCTCCTGGAAGATTGTCTTGCCCTGCCCCTGAAGCGGCTGCACGAACGACATGAACCCTTCCGCGCTCCCGCCGGACAGCAGCATCGAATGCATGCCATTGGCCTTTGCTATCACACATTTCCTCCGTTCGATTCCACCATCCCGATACTGACACTTGTACATGCGGATGAGTTCGCACTTCCGATCCATGACGTCGGTAATGTCAACGAACTGGTCGGGAACAAACCGCTTGGCCTGATACTCCTGCTCGATGAAATACAGCTCCGGCGAAAGTCCTGCGAGGAACAGCGCCTTCTGCACGGCCACGCCGGCCATCGCATGATCGCCGTGTATGTCAACCGGCCAATGCGCGAACACGGCACGGGGCTTTAGTTCCTTCAAGAGCGCCGCAAGTCGCTCACACGTCTCGCGGCAGGCGTACGCTTCGCCATCGACCTCATCGAGCCAGTGCAGTTGCGCGCCAAGCGCTTTGCAGACGGAACCCTCCTCCTCCATGCGAATCTTCTTGCACGACCCGTCCTTGAAAGCCACCGCCCCCATCCCGCGTTCGCCATGCGTGAATTCGATTACATGCCACTCGAAGATGTCGTTCGACAGCAGACACGTGCCGAAACAAGGTATCAGGTCATCAGGGTGCGCCGGCACGACAACAATTCGATCCTTTGCCGCAGCACCTACCATCATACACGCGGCAACTGCCGCCATGAGCATTTTGTGTCGCACCATGGGTGGTCGAACAGCTCCGCCACGTCGCGCATAAGATCGGTGCAGATGGTCGGCGGCTCCCTTGTAATGCAGCTCATCGGCTGTGTAATGCGCCCACTTCGGCGGGACAACATCGCACCACATGTTGGTGCCAAGCTTGAGCATGTACGCCCAGTCCATGTAAAC
The DNA here is from genome assembly GCA_017514235.1 of Kiritimatiellia bacterium. Taxonomy (GTDB): domain Bacteria; phylum Verrucomicrobiota; class Kiritimatiellia; order RFP12; family UBA1067; genus UBA1067. The sequence goes on from JAFWKK010000014.1 coordinate 106,780, forward strand.
GCCTCCTTGTTTGTGTTACTTGACGCTTATGAACATTCCCGGCGGGTCGCCGTAGCGGAAGAGCCACTTGCCGTCCCATGCGCCGATGAGGTCTTTGCCGTACTTCGCGGACATCTCGTCGTAGTTCGGCTTAGAGGCGACGTTCTCGATGTTGCGGAGCGCGGTGAAACGGGCGTCGGAACGCCATGCGCCCTGCTTCTCGCGCGGGCAGCCGACCGCCAGACTCCAGTCGTCCGATCGTCACGCTCACGCCGTCAGTGCTCGTCAATCCGGCGAGCCAACGGTAGGCCGAA
>JAFWKK010000015.1 GCA_017514235.1 Kiritimatiellia bacterium
CGTCGTCTCCTCCGGCGTGAGGCTCGCGCCGATCTGCGCAAGCGCCGTCGCCATGCCGGTGAAGATGTTGCCGATGTCGGCCATCGTGCCACTCGACGTGTTGCCCGTGAACGGAATGCGCATGCCGTAGTTGCGCCAGATCGGCTCGTCGACGACGGCCGGCTTCAGCTCGAGGTCGATCGTGCCGCCGTTCGCCTCGGAGTAGGTCGGCGTCACGTCGAGGATCACGCCCACCTCGCGCATCGTGAAGTTCTGCGGCTCGACGACCGCGAGAATCGCCGACTGGCCGCCGCCCGAGCCGCTGCCGCTCCCCGAAGAGGACGAGCTCGACTGCAGCTGCACGTCGTAGTCCTGCGGATAGATGTATTCGGTCACGACCTTGATGACCGCGTTCTCGCCCGACTTCGTGACGACCTTCGGCGCCGAGAGGAGGTCGGTGTCGCTCCGCTGCGAAAGCATGTGGAGGATCAGCGAGAGGTCGGCCTGTCCGAGGAACGCGTTCACCCGCATGAACTGGTCGTTGTTCGACGCCGACTCGCCCGAAATGTGGTTGCCGACCGTCGAGAGGTAGCGGTTGCCGTTGCCGTACGTCGCGTCCGTCCCGCCGAAGGCGTTGATGCCGAGGTTGCGGTCGCCGCCAACGTTGCGAATGAGGTTGCCGCCGACGGAGCGGAACGGAACAGAGCGCGTGTGGGTGTCGGAGTAGTTTCCGGAACCCGTCCTGCTGAAGGAGGATGTGTCGATCGTCTTGTTGTTGACGAGCGTGCGGTCGGACGACAGCGTGCTCGCCGAGCCGCCGTTCTCGCTCAGCCTGTCGGACGTGAAGAGTCCCGTCGACGACCGGTCGCTCGAGTTCTCGCTGCCCCACTTCCCGCCGAGCGTGTTCGACCAGGTGCGCGAGCCGCTCTCCGTGCCCCACTCGCTGCCCGTCACGCCGAGGGCCTTGCCAAGCCGCTGGCCGATGTTAAGCGAATAGTCGCTGTTGAGGATCCACTCGAAGCCGAGGGAGTTCAGGTCTTCCTGGGAGACTTCCACGAAGCGCGTCTCGATCTCGATGAGCTTCGGCTGCGAACCCATCTCCTGCAGCACCTTCTCGAACTCGGCGAGATTTTCGCGCGTGTTGCGGACGTAGAGCTTGCCGAGCGTCTTGATGTACATGATCGACGAGCCCTCGGGCCACTTCACGCCCATCTGCTCGAAGAACGCCTTCCAGTCGCGCTCCTGGTTCTCGCTGTCGTCGTCGTTCGACTTCTTGCCGCCTCCGCCGAAGCCCTGCGACTTCATCTCCTTCACGTCGGACGACGCGCTCGTCATGCGCTCCAGGAACGCGTCAAGGACGTCGTACTTGCGGGAGAGAAGCTCGGCGGTCGACATGTCCTTCGGCATGACCATGACGACGGGCCCGCGGATTATGAACTTGTAGTTCACCGAGTCGCAGACGAGCTTCAACGCCTCGTAGAAGGTGATGTCGCTGGCGGTGATCGTCTGGATCGGCTCAAGCCCGTTTGCCGGGGCATCGGAGTTTTCGTCGCCGGAGGACGAGAAGTCGTCGGACTCCGAATCAGCCTGCTGCGTCTTGATGGCGCCCTGCGGCGTGCGGAGCACGAAGTTGAAGCCGCGCTTCTCCATCGGGATGTCGGGGCGGTCGTAGTCCTTGGACGCGCCGCGGAAGAACTCCACCGCGTCGATGATCGTCGCCGGCGGCTTGAAGGAAATCGTCGGAAGGCGCATCTCCTTCATGCGGCGCTCGATGTCCTGCTCCATCGTCCGCTCGGGATCGTCGCCGGTCTGCTGCTTCACCGTGTCGGCGGCGGACTCGCTCAGGCGCGCCGCGTTAACCGCGTAGACGGGCCTCCACGCCTCGTCGACGTCGGCGATCATGCCGGCGCGGCCGGCCTCGCGCTCCTGCTCGCGGATCGTCTGGCGCTTGTTCTGGATCGCGCGGCGGATGCGTATCGCGTCCTGGTTATAGGGATCGGCCTTAAGGACGACCTCGCACTCCTCGAGCGCCTTGCTCAATTCGCGCACCGCAAGGTACTGGCGGCTGCGGCGCAGGTGCCTGCGAATCTGCTCGCGATCCTTCTTGAAGTCGTCGTCGCTGATGCGGTGACGGTTCGCGGAGACGTCGACGGCCTTGACGGACGGAGCCTCTTCGGCCTGCCACTTGTCGAGCATGCGGCGCGCCTTGGGGTGCCTCATGTCGATGGCCTTCTCCATCAGCTTTACGGCACGCTCGCGACGGCCAAGGTCGTTCTCCTGAAGCGCGGCGCGGTAGAGGCCCTCGGCAATTCCCTGGTCACACTCGCGGCGGAGCTTCTTGGAAGACGGACGGTCGTTGAGGAGCTTGAGCGCCAGCCCGTAGTGGCGGACCGCTTCGGAGTACTCGCCATCTTCCATCGCCTCGCGCGCATCGTTGATCTCCTGCTTTGCCTGAATGTCGAGAGTCCGGCGGCGCAGACGCTCGGTAGTGCGAATGTTCTCGATAAGCTCGGCGTCAGGATTGACAGGAGCCTTGGCGACCGGAACCGGAGCGGGGGCAGGCTTCACGGCTTCAACCGGGGCTGCCGGAGTCTCCGGAGCGGCTGCGACAGGGGCCTCGGCAGGCTTCTCGGCAGGCTTCTCGGCTTCAACCGGGGCTGCCGGAGCTGCCGGAGTTTCCGGAGCTGCCGCGACAGGAGCCTCGGCAGGCTTCTCGGCTTCAACCGGAGTTTCCGGAGCGGCCGGAGTTTCAGGAGCGGCTGCAACGGGGGCCTCAGCCGGCTTCTCCTCGGTTGCCTCTGCCGGAGCTTCCGTTGCGGCGACGGGCTTTGCGGCGGCCTTGCCGTCGCTCTCGGCAGCAAGCTCGTCAAGGAGATTCATCACCTCGTCGACCTTCTTGCTGTCGGCGGGAGCCGCAGCGTCTTCCGCCTCAGGCTTCGCGGCCTCCGCCTGAGCTTCCGGAGCTGCCGGAGCTTCCGCCTCGGGCTTGGCTTCCGCGGCTGGCGCTGCTTCGGGCGCGGCCTCGGCAGGCTTCTCCTCAGCTGCGACTGCCGGCGCTTCCGGAGCAGCCGGAGCTTCCGGGGCGGCTGCCTCGGGTTTCGCTTCGGCCTTCGCGGCCGGCTTCGCAGAGCCGCCCTCGAGATCCTTCAGAAGATCGTCAAGATCATCCTGCGCGAATGCAGAAAGTGAAGCGGCGACAAGCACCGCCGTCGCGTTCAGGGCGACCCAATTCCTGATGTTCGTCATATCGATCACCTATTCCTCTGTTATTTTGTGACAGTATACTATTATTTCCCGTCAGGCGCAAGTGCTTCGAGCACACGTTTTTTTCCGGACTTCACATCTTCGACCGTCACCTTGGCTCCTTTTCCGATCGCCTTGATGTCGGCGATGCGGTACTTGGATCCGTTCAGGTCGATCTCCGAACCCGGCACGACGTCGAAGTTCTTAACCGTTCCGCGGTCGTAGGCGAGCGTCGCCTGCACGTCCACCGGCTCCAGCTTGTACTTCTTGCCCTGCAACACCATAAGCTTTATGGTCTTGCCGTCGCTCTTGCGCACGACCACGGCTTCGGACACGTCGACATCCTTCTTCATGCCCTCCATGCCCTTGATGTTCATGCTGCGCTTTTCGGTCTTCGGCGTGTACGACTTGAGGTCGAAGCCGGGCTTCACCTTCCCGTCGGCGCTGACGATCTCCTTGCCGACGAGTGCGGTCATGCGCAGTCCGCGCCGGCCGTAGTCGTTGACCTTCACCGGATCGATGAACGTGCACTTCCATCCCTCGGGCGTCTTGATGGCGTCGCTGAAATAGAAAGGCATCTTCGTCTCCTTGAGCGGCAGCACGACGGAGAGCGAGTCGAGGTAGTCCGGGTGATCCTTGCCGTCCTTCGGGTCGGTCTTCTTCTGGTACTCCTCGAGGTTCGTGAAGCCGTCACCGTCGGCGTCGGCGCTTGCGTCAGACGCGTCGTTCGGGTTGAGGCCGTGCTTCTTCTCCCAATCGTCCGGAAGGCCGTCGCCGTCGGCATCCACCACGACCACCTGCTCCTCCTGCTGCTTTTCGCCGCAGTAGGGGCAGGCCGGCACCGCCTTGACGTCGCCCGAGATCGCCTTCTTGCACTTGGCGCACAAGACGCGCTTCTCGCTGGCGAGGAAGCTTGCGTCGCGCTCTCCGACCTCCCTCACCGTCGTCGGCGAGCGGAAGGTCTCGAAAGCCTGCTGGTAGGCTTCCATGTCCACCGGCTTTACGCCGGTCTCCTTCGGCTTCAGGCTGTCGACGCGCGCCACCTCCTCGGCGGCGGCGGCGTCAGGGTCCGCCCCGAGCGAAAGCGCGAAGAGCAGCGCGCCGCCTGCGAGCGCAATCAGCCCGACTCCGGCGGCTATCCAGTCATAGTGGGCCGCGAAGAAGTTCTTGTTCTCGAAGCGCGAAATCATCTGGCTGCTTCCTTTCCTTTCTCGTCAGTCTTCTCTTCGGCCTTCGCCTCGGCGCCGGCCTCCATCGACCTGAAGTCGTAGACGGTGACGGACAGCGTGACGGCGAACGGCGCGTCGCCGAGCGGGTCGGTCACGATGCCGCCCTTGGCGCCGTCCTCCTGGCTGGAGGCGGCAAGCGCGAGCGCCATCGCAGCGTCAGGCGCACCGCCGCGCCGACGCCTGCGGCCGCCGGCCGCAGGCTGCGACTCGCCCTTCTTCTCGTCGCCGCCGAGCGCGTCTTTTATGACGTCGCGCGAGCGGTCGAACGTAATGCCGTCGATCACGATGAAGCGCTCGCACGTGGTCAGGGCGTTCACGACCTTCACGAGCGCGGGCGGCCGGGCGAGGAACGAGAACGTATAGCCGTACGCGGCAGGGCGGATCGCCGGCTCCTTCGCCGCAGGCTTCTTGCCGGCGCGGCCGCCGCGACGGTCCTTCTTCTCCTTCTCGGCGGCCTCCTTGGCTGCGGCGTCGTCACGGAACGCGACGTCGGAAAGCTCGTTCACTCCGCACGCCGCAAGCGTCTCGGCTACGGTCGCCACGTCGTCCCAGCGGCGCTGGATCTCGGCAAGGCTCTCCTCGGGCGGCATCTTGCCCTCGATGACGTAGTCCTTGAACGGGCCGAAGGCGAAGTCGGGCTTGACGAGTGCGCCGTTCACCGAGCCGCGGAGCGACGCTATGCGCTTCGCGTCCGACACGATGAACGCCTTGAACGCGGGCGGCGTGGTCTTCTCGATCGGGCGGTCGCCGCGCGAAGCGTACTTCAGGGCCTCCGCCTGCCAGGCGGACAGCGCCTCGGCGTCGGCCTTCAGCGCCTTCACGCTCTCCGCGCAGGGATATATCGGCTTGCCCGACAGGGACTGCGCCCTTGACACCACGGTCTCCAGTCCGTCCGTGCCTTCCTCGTCGTCGCCCTCCTGTGCGGCGACCTTGGCGGCGTAGGCGCGCCAGGTTAGGAACGCCATGACCAGCACGGCGAGGGCGATGACGCCGCCTGCGGCGGCCAATATCACTCGGTTCTTGTTCATTTGAATTTCAGCTCCACCGTGAATTGAACGACTTGCGCGTCCTTGCCGATCTCGCTCATGTCGGAGATCTTCACAGAATCCGGGACGATCACGGACTTGCCCTTGAGGGTCTTCGCCACAATCTCGGCCGGGGTCTTGCCTCCGGGCGTGTCCTTGATGCGGTCCTTCCAGTAGCGGATCTCGATCCTGTCGGCGGCGCACTTCTGCACCCACATGCCGGGATGCAGCGAAGAGCGCACGGCGTTGAAGCGGCTGACCGCGGCGACGCGCGCGGCGAGAAGGTCGCGCATGGCGTCGGCGTCGGCGGTCGCCGACGCAAGGGCCTCCTCGGCGGCCTTCACCTGCTTGTCGAACTTCGACAGCGTCTCGACCCGGGCCTGCACGGCGTCGCGCTCGGCCTCTATCACCGTGGTGTCGCGACCGATCGCGAGCATCACCAGCACGAGCGCCGCGACGACGGCCACGCCGGCCGCGACCACGAACGGTATCTTCGCGCGCTCGGCGCGCGCCTCAACGATCGACGGCGGCAGCAGGTTCACGGAGAAGCGGGCCGCGCCGGACCTGTGCAGGGCAAGGCCGGCCGTGACGGCGATCCGCACGGCGTCGTAGCCGAGCGCGTCCGCATCGACCTTCGGGCCAACCCCGATGCGCTCGAACGGGTTGAAGTACTCGACCTCGAGCTGCAGCGACTCCGAGAAGAACACGTCCAGCTGCGGCAGAAGCGACGAGCCGCCGGCCAGGTAGAGCTTCGACGGCATGGAGCCGCCCTGCTGCGAACGGTAGAAGTTGATGGAGCGGGATATCTCGGCGTGAAGGCGCGTCAGCACGGCGCGGCAGACCTTGGACACCCTGTCGGCGGTCTCGTCCTCGTCTTCGGTGACGCCGCCCATGGAGACGTAGCCCTTCTCGAGCTTGAGCTGCTCGGCCTCCTCGTGGGAGCAGCCGAGCGCGGCGGCGACCTCCTTCGTCAGCGTGTTGCCGGCGACGGGGATCGAGCGGTTGTAGATCTTGTCGCCCTCGACTATCACCAGCGACGTCGTCTTCGCGCCGACGTCAAGCAGCACGACGCACCCGCCGTCGTCGCGGCAGAAGCGGAGCGCGTTGGTGAGCGCGATCGGCGCCGCGTCGACGACCTCGGGCGAGAAGCCGACCGAAGCGACCGCCGAGGTGATGGCCTCGACCTGGTCGATCTTCGCGGCGACGATCATCACCTGCTTGTCGCCGTTCTCGGCGTCGCCGAGCACCTGCCGGTCGCATACCATCTCGTCGATCGGGAACGGAATGTTCTGCTCGATCTCGTAGCGGATCATCTGCTCGAACTTCTCGTCGCCCCCGGCCGCAGGTATCGCCGCGAACCGCGGGAACACCATCTGCCCCGAGATCGACAGCGCGACCTTGCCGGGCCTGATGCCCTTCTCGCGGACGATCTCGAGAAGCGCCGACGTAAGGACCGTGTCGGCGTTTCCGACGTCGACCGGGGCGGCCAGCGCCGCCGTCCCGTAGTTCACGAGGGTCAGCGCGCCCTTCGCGCCGGCCTCGTACTCGGCCAGCTCGACAGTGGCCGCGCCGATGTTGAGAGTCTGGATTTTCTTTGCCATGGCCTTACTGCATCGTAGCCTCGTAGTCGTTCGGGTTCACAAGCGCCCAGATCGTCTTGGAGCGGTCGACAAGCCCCTGACGGCGCTCGACCATCGGCTTGCCGTCCGGACCGCTCGCGTTCATGATGTTCTGGTCCTCCCAGAACTGCGTGTCGGACTTGATGCCCTTCACCTCGCTCACGGTTCCGCCGCCGAGTATGTCGCCGTTCTGGTTCGAGATCGTGAAGCCTATCGCCTTCGGCTCGCCGTAAAGCTCGAGGTACGACGGCGGCAGGCAGACGCATGCCGCGTGGGAGCCCTGCGGAATGTTGAAGTAGGTGACGGTCGTGTTGAAGTAGCTGTAGGGCGCCAGGCCCATCTTGTTGCCCTTGTTCTCCTTCGCGCTCTTCGTCTCGAGCATGACGTGCCAGTTGAAGGTGAGCTGGTCGAGGAACTTCGCGTAAGTCGTGTACTTGGTCTCGATGACAATCCACTTGCGCGGCTTCGTGTAGCACTGGCCGACCATCGACGCGCCCTGGATCGAAGGCGCCGTAAGGCAGCACTGCTGGCCGGTCTTCGGCATCTGGTCGACGAGAATCTTCGCCTCCTTGCCGGACGTCACGGGACCGTCCTCGTTCCCTGCCATGGCCCGCACCCCCTTCTTGGAGGCGGCGAACGCGGCCGACGCCGCAAGGGCGACTGTCATGACGACGATGATCTTCTTTGTGTTCATTGCTTTGTTTCCTTTCGTGTTATATGGTCAGTCTGTCAAATCACCTTCATCTTGGGCAGGTCCTGTATGTCTACGAGGCCTACCACGCGCCCCTTCTCGTCACAGACGGGCAGGTCGTCGATCCGGCGCCTCTCGAAGACCTTGACGATGTCCGCCGCCGGCCTGTCGGCCCGCACGAAGAACGGCTTCTCCGTCATGTGGAGCGAGACCGGCGCGGAGAGAAGCAGGCTCGAATCGCCGGCCCCCCTGCCCGCGCTGACCAGGCGCCTGAAGTCGCCGTCCGTAAAGATGCCGAGAAGCTTGCCTGCGCTGCCGACGACCACGGCGGAGCCGCTCTGCGCCGCCGTCATCGCCATGAGAGCCTCCATGACCGTCGCCGACGAGCCGACCTTCGCAAGGCGCTCGCCGGTGCGCATCACGTCCCCGACGGACAGCAGAAGCGCCTTGCCTATCGCGCCGGCCGGGTGGTTCAGGGCATAGTCGGACACGTTGAACTTCTGCGCGTCCAGCAGCGCCATCGCCAGCGCATCGCCCATCGCCATCGTCGCCGTCGTCGAGTTCGTCGGCGCCATCCCGAACGGGCACGCTTCGCTGCCGCACGGAATTTCGACGTGCACGTCGGAAAGAGTCGCCAGGGCGGACTTCCCGCTGCCGGTCATCGAAATCACCTTGAGCCCGTGACGGCGCACGGCGGGAATCAGCCTGAGTATCTCTTCGGACTCCCCGCTGAACGAGAGCGCGATCAGGATGTCGCCCCTCGATACGCTGCCAAGGTCGCCGTGCATGGCCTGAACCGGATTGAGCACGAAGGAGCGCGTTCCGGTCGAAGAAAGTATGCCGGACATCTTTTCGGCCACGTGCAGGCTCTTGCCGACTCCGGTGACGACGACCATGCCGCCCGAACGCACAGCCGCAAGGATCGCACCGACAGCCGCCTCGAACGACGGCCCGAGCGACGCACGGGTACGCTTGAGACCTTCGATCTCAATGTCAAAGACCTCGCGGGCACGGGAGAGGGCACGGGAGACGAGCGAGGCGCGAGAAACGCGAGGCCTCGTGCCTTTCGCGCCTCTCATGCCTTTTCTCGTGCCTTTTCTCATGTCTCCCATGCCTCTCCGCATCGGTCTCTTATCGCTTCGTCTGCGCCTGCAGCAGCGTCACGCACACCGTGGCGACTATGTCGTCGGCCGAGCAGCCGCGCGAAAGGTCGTTCATCGCCTTGGCAAGCCCCTGGAGGTTCGGGCCGATCGCATCGGCTCCGCCGAGGCGCTGCGCGACCTTGTAGGCGATGTTGCCCGCCTGGAGATCGGGGAAGACGAACACGTTGGCGTTGCCCTGAATCTCGCCGTTCGGGTTCTTCTGCCGTCCGACCGCCGGCACGATCGCCGCGTCGAACTGCATCTCGCCGTCCATCTTGATGCCGGCCTCGGCGAACTTCGGGCGCGCCAGCTCCACGGCTTTCTGCACCTTCTCGACGAGGTCGCCGGCGGCGGACCCCTTCGTGGAGAACGAAAGATACGCCACGCGCGGCTCGTTGCCCGTCAGGTCGCGGTAGCTCTGCGCCGTGGCAAGCCCGATGTCCACAAGCTGCTCCGCCGTCGGGTTGGGAATGACGCCGCAGTCGCCGAACGCAAGCACGCCGTCGCCGGACTCGGTCGGCGCCTTCAGGTCGATGATGAAGCAGCTCGAAGCCGTCTTCACGCCCTTCTGCGTGCCGAGCGTGTGGAATGCCGCGCGGAGCATGTCGCCCGTCGAGGCGATGGAACCCGCGACAAGCCCGTCCACGCGGCCGAGCTTCACCATCATTCCGCCGAAGTAGATGCGCTTCGTGCGAAGAGTCTTCTCTGCGCCGGCAAGGTCGATGAGCTTCTGCTTCTCGGCCGGCTTCTTCGACTCCTTGGCGTTCCACGCCTCAAGGTACGCCTTCTCAAGCTCGGGGTCGCCAGCCGTGTAGTCGATCACCCTGATGCCGCGATCGGCGAGCTTGAGACCCGCCTTCTCCTCTGCGGCGGCGATCTCCGCCGCCGTGCCCAGCACGACGGGCGTCGCGATCTTGCGGTCGATGCAGGCGCAGGCGGCCGTTATCACGCGAGGGTCCTGGCCCTCAGGCAGGACGACCGTTCCGTTCAGCTTAGAAGCGCGTTCGATTATCTTTGCTATTGCGTTCATTATCGTATCTTACTTATAAGGACAAGGGAGGCCTGAAGGGCGTGAGAGACGAGCGGTCTCATGTCTCTCGTGCCTTCCGCGTCTCGAATGTCCTTTTCCCTTCATTTTCCCAAGATCCTTACGGTGTCGCGGGCTATCATCAGCTCCTCGTTGGTCGGAATCACCACGACGGGAATCTTCGAGCCCTTGGCGGAGATGGCCTTCAGCTCGCCGCGCACCTTGTTGGCCGCCTTGTCGAGCTTGACGCCCAGCGCACCGAGACGCCCGACGATCCTCTCGCGCACCTCGCTAGAGTTCTCCCCGATGCCGCCCGTCATTACGATGGCGTCGGCACCGCCGACTATCGTGTTGTACGCGCCGATGTAGAGCGCCACGCGGTAGGCGAGCATCTCAAGGGCCAGCTCGGCCGCCCTGTCGCCCTTGGCGGCCTTCGCGCAGATGTCGCGGCAGTCGCTGGAGCCTGCGAGCGCAAGAAGCCCGGACTTCTTGTTGAGGATGACGTCCATCTCCGCAGGCGTCTTCCCCTCCGCCTCCATGATGGCGAGCACGGCCGCCGCGTCGATGTCGCCGCACCTGGTGCCCATCACCATGCCGGCGAGCGGCGTAAGGCCCATCGACGTGTCAACGACGCCGCCCTGCCTGATCGCCGCGAGCGACGACCCGTTGCCAAGGTGGCACGTTACGAGATTCACCTTCGAAAGGGGCTTCTTCAGGAACTTCGCCGCCGCCTGCGTGACGAACTTGTGCGAGGTTCCGTGAAAGCCGTACTTGCGAATGCCCATCTTCCTGTAATACTTCGGGTCGATGGCGTACATTCCGGCGCAGTCCGGCATCGTCGCGATGTGAAACGCCGTGTCGAATACGCCCACGTTGGGAACGCCCCTGAACGCACGCTCGCACGCCTCGATGCCGCCGAGGTTCGCCGGCATGTGCAGGGGGCCGAACTTGACGAGCTTCTTCGCCTTCGCCATGTTAGCCTTCGTCATGAGCGCGGAATCGCGGAACACCTCGCCGCCGTGCAGTATGCGGTGGCCGATGGCATCGATGCCCTTCGCGGCGTCGCCCAGCTCTGCCACGACCTGATTGAGCGCTTCGGCGTGGGTGGCGGGGCCGCCGCAGCCGATGCGCTCTACAAGGCCCTTGGCGAGCCGGGTCTCGGTCGCCATGTCGAAGAGCTGGTACTTCAAGGACGAACTGCCCGAATTGACTACGAGAACCTTTTTGACTGATTTTTTCATTTTTACTTCTTTGACTTCCGGGGCATGGGTGACGCGAGGGACGAGGGTTTCTCGTCGTTCACGTCACTCATGCCGCTCATGTCATTTCTCCATGACCTCGACTCTGAAGAATCCGCTCACGCCTTCCGGCACGGCGTTGCCGATGTCGATCGTGTCCTCGCCGGAACCCACGACGATATTCTGGCTCTTGACAGGCGTCCACTGCGGATTTACGAGCGACTGCGTCCAGTAAACCGTCGCAACTGCCGGTATGTCGCCCTTCAGGGCCTCGCTGTCGACAAGGGCGCTGGCCGCAGCCGAATGTTCGGCGGGCTTCGTCTCGGCCGACACGGTTATGCTGACCTTGCCGTCCACGAACTCCAGCGACGTGATGGAGACGCCGTCCTCGGCAAGCTTCGGGCTGACCGCTCCGGAGATTGCCGCAGTGAAGGATTCGTCGTCCTGCGGTGAAGCGCCCATGGCGAGCGCAAGCGTACCGGCGTTGCTAAGGCTGCTGCGCAGGGTGGAGGACAGGCCGGCCGTCGGAATGCGTGCGTTCGCGCGCAGTTCAAGCGCCCCCGTGAGCCGCTTGTTGACGAGCATCTCGGCCGCCGGCGTCTCGCTAATGAGCTCTATGCCCTTCTTGGACAGGTCGCCATACTTCGCATATTCCCAGGAATCCGGCAGGCCGTCTTCGTCGGTATCGGCATCCTCGATGTAGATGACCGCAAGGTCGCCGTACCCGACATCCGGCCCAATTTTGATTGGCGTTGGATTGAGAATATTCTCCGTCGAGACGCTGCCGTCGCCTGCAAGGATATTGTTCAATGCTGAGCCATCGCGGACGCAGAGGTAGCCGGAGCTTTCCCAGTCATCGCAGACGCCGTCCTTGTCGGAGTCGATGAACGCGCGCAAGTAGTACGTGCCGTGTGCTTCGCCAGTGGTTGTCGCGCCCGGCGCGCTCAGCGGCAAGCCGATGATCGAGCAATTTGCCTGAGGCTTCGCCCCAACCGCATCAAGCGTGGCACTCTTGCCCTTCACGTAGCCTGCTGCGACCGGAATGCCCGTGAAGTCGGGCGACGTGAACGCCTGCACCCGCACCGCCCTAGCGTCGAAGCTCTCCTTGGGGCCGAAGTAGCGCACCGCAACATTGGCCGTGCCGTAGAGATAGCCGTTCGTCTGTACGTTCAGGTAGAACGTTGCAGGCTCGGTCGAGTAGGCGTTGCTGCGGAACTTGGCGTTGTACATCGAGACGCGCCAGCCGTAGGTCGACTTGTTTGCGAACACCTTGCCCGACGGCGTCATGTCGTCGGCATAGAGCGGCGCAGTCCAGCGGTAGACGCCGTTCTCGTCACGTACCGGCGCACGGCGGATGCCCGAGTCGTAGACCGTCTCGGTGCCGTTCGTCACGATGATGCGGAAAGCCGTGTACGTATCGCTGTCGATCTTCCACGTGAACGTCGGGTTTGCCGAGCTGACAATGCCCGCCGCCGAAGAGACCGGCGAGACGCTGACAGCCGCGACCGGCGTCGGCAGCACGCGGTTCTCGTCGAACTTGCGCTTGATTACCTTGGTTGAGGCGAAGACAAACGTATTCGTGTCATCGGCATTGAGCCAGGACACGGGACCGTCGCCAAGGACCACAAGGTATTCGGCTTCTGTGACCGGGTAGTAGGCGGCGACTCCGCTATTCGCAATTTCGCTGGAGAAGTATTCCCAGTCGATGTCGTGCGTGTTCTCATCGAGGAAGTAGGCTTCTGTGAGAGTCGTCGTTTTGCGCGGATCCATCATGCGGTCGAACACGACGCGTGGCTCGAACGGATAGCGGTAGGACGGGAAGCCGTCGACCTTCCAGCGGACAACCCTGACACGCATCGGCTCAGAGGCGGAAATCGCATCGTTCTCGCCGGAGGCCGTGACGTTTGTCGTGCTGTAAAGCGCGGCACCAGTCGCCCATATGTCGAAGCGAGGCGTGATCGGCGATTCGTCGGTCAGCTCGATTTCGACAGTCGGCGTGCCAGCCCAAGAAATATCCACGTTTTGGACAACGCCATACGGATCTACTCCAGGGTCGTACTCACCATTGCCATCGACATCAAAAAACGCTTCGATGGTATTCGGTCCTTCCTTTAGACGTCCCGGGTATTGTTCGGGATCGCTGAAGTAGAAGGTCTGCGGCCACTCTTTCCCTATGCGGTAGAAACACTGAGCCCTCACGTATTTGCCATAGACGTCAGCACCTCTTTCCGCTAGTTTTCCGAGATCCATTTCATATTCGCCCGTAAGGAAGTTGATAGATCCAATCTCGATTCCTTCCGGAATCTTTAACCCGGAACAACCTTCGCTGACGATTTTACCAGTACGGCTGTCGGAGTCGCATCTCGACTTCGCAACCGTTTGCGCGGGTGGAGGGACCCTACCGTCTAGTACTACGCCCTTTGTGATCTGAACATCGTTTGTCTCCGCTTTGCCATGATCCTGTTTATGGACACTATACTCCTCGTAGGAAGTAGTCGATGCCGCTCGACCGCAATATGTACAATGCCAAGTGTAGAGAACTTCACCATTGATTGCGCCCATCTCGAATGTGACGCCATCGTCTGGTAGGATGTGTCCGGGATGCAGATGCCCGTGAATGACTCTCGGTCCGTTATGCGTGATCCCAACCACCCGCGATACCTCCGGCTTATTGCCGCCCTCGTTCTCGCTCTCGTTGCCAACGGCAGTAAACTGTACATCGTGATATGCGGAGCCGGTTCTTCTTGCACGGACTATGAAGGTTTTGCCATTTACACGCCAGAAGCCGCCGTTGTAAATCGGCCTGATTGCCAATGTCGGCATCGGATAGCTCCTAAAATTACTGTCCAAGCCGCTGTTAAGCCATGTGTCGATGATGTCGGCAAATCTGTAACCGAACCAATAGGCAGACCGGTTCTCGCTGCGGTTTGACCAGCCATCCTCATCGACATCAGCCGCAGCATCATAGGACAAGCGAGACGCATACGGCGTTACGCCATTGACAAGCGTGCCGTGTGCATCCTCCCAGACGTCATCAACAAGGTCATGGTCCGTGAAGATTTCGCCCACATACAGCGAGCCGACGCGGTAGAAGTAGTCGGGCGTATACTGGTCGACCGAGCATGGGTCAGTCGGGTCAAAAACATGCTCGTCGAATGCGAACACCTCGGAAAGCAGATATTCCACGTAGTTGGGCAAGCCGTCGTGATCGTGGTCGTCAAGACCCGACTCGCCGCTGATGCCGTAGAAATTGGCCCACCAGTCGGGGATGCCGTTGTGGTCCTCGTCGGCAACCTGTTCGTACTTGGTAATGCCCGCCACGATTTCGCCGGACCCGTTCATGTAGGCGCCGCGCGCAAGGTCGCGCAAATACGCCTCGCCGGCGGTGATCATAAGGCCGTTCCAGTCGAGTATCGTCGCCCAGGTGATTTCCTCGGAAGGATCCATTCCGGCAGGGCGGTAATTCTCGTCGGCATACTGCTCCCACCAGTCGGGCAGGCCGTCTCCGTCGGCATCGCTGCCGGTAATCTCCCAGTTGGTCGAGGGGCCCTGCTCGTCCCACATGTCCACTCCGTCGTCGCAGTACTTGGCGAAAGCACCGCCGAGCGCGACAAGGTCATCACCGCTCTGGTTTAGATGACGGCCGGTGAAGCTGAAGAGATTAATGAAATGCTTATTTCCAGAAGACCCCGAATTCACATTGACAAACCAATGGCGGGAACCAGTCGTACGGTATTGAAGCCTGTCCGCTACGTTGGCACGCGTCAGCTGAGTCCAGCGCGAGACCGGCTCGGCGTTGCGCGCAAAACCATAGGTTCCGTCGGTGTAGCCCTTGTAGTTCGCGCTCCAGTACACGGAATCGAGCGTGGTGCCGTCGAAGCGCGGCAGATGGGTGACCGTGTTCGGTATCCAGCAGATCCAGTCGGTGTCGGCGTAGACGGTGCCCGAGTAGCCGGGATTCGTACCGTCGCCTTCAAGGACCGTCTTCCACCACTGTATCTCGTAGCCTTCGGGCCGCGACATAAGTGCACGCGCTCCGCCAAAATTGTGCGGCGCGGTCGCGGCGGCATTCTCGTTGTCGGCGCCAAAGATCGAGTCGAACGACCAGTGGTAACGGAGCTCGGCCGGCACATAATCGTTCGCGGAAACTTTATCGTAACGGCGCTTGCCGTCCGCCCACGTCTCATAAAACGCCGAGCGGTTGTCCGCCGCCAGTTCGGCGGTCATTCGGGTCCTCATGGCATCCTTAATCTCCGCCCCCGTGCGTGCGCCGTCCCAGATGCGCACCTCGTCGACCCAGCCGGTGAAGAACTTGCTGTAACGGTCCCAGCCTAGGCCGCGCGTAAGGTCAAGGGCTCCGCCGTCAGGAGCGCCCTCGGCCTGCGTCTTGGCGGACGCGCCGACGATGACCGCCGTCAGGTTGTATTCGATGTCGAACCAGTACTTCTGGAACGCAGTCACGGCCAGGGCTTCCGAGCCATAGCACGGAGGCAGGCCGGAGCTAACCCTGCGCTCGGCGACGCCGTTCACGTAGAACACGAGCGTCTCGCCATCGTATGTAGCCGCAAGGTGCGTCCACTCCTCGGCGGCAAGCGTCTTCGAGACTGCCTCTATCGGACCGCCCGACGCCGTACCGACCGGATCGAACTTGGTGTACCATTTGCCGTCCTTGATGGCGATCTGGAAGTTCTTGCGCATGTACTCGTCGTCGGCCGGGTTCTCGACGGACGACCAGACGGCGCGCTCGACGATCACTGCGTCGGCAAGCGACGTCGGCCGCACCCAGCACTCTACCGTATACTGGAGGAACGACGGATCGTCGGGGTAACCCGACAGCGTCGGATAGAACTCCGGTATCTCGGGCATGGTCTGCAGGGCGGAAGGACGCTCCGGGCCCTGGAAGTACATCGCCTGGCGGCGGCGCGGCGAATCGGCGTACTGCGGATCGGACGCGCCGTTGAACTTGCCTTCCTTCTCCTCATAGTCGCCGATGCCGTCGTGGTCGGAATCGAAGCCCTCGTTCTCCTCAAACGAGAACATCCAGCCGGGCTTGTCCTTTGCCAGCAGCTCCCAGGCGTCGGGCTTGAAGGCGGCGAAGCGCGCCGGCTTCAGGAGAGGAATCGGCGGAACCCAAGTGTCGAAGTCCTTGAACGAGTAGACCGTCTCGTCCTCGCCCTCGCCGTATGTGAACGTATCGCCGTCAAGCTCGACTTCGCCGAAGCGCGCCGGCAGGCGGAA
The DNA here is from genome assembly GCA_017514235.1 of Kiritimatiellia bacterium. GTDB lineage: Bacteria > Verrucomicrobiota > Kiritimatiellia > RFP12 > UBA1067 > UBA1067. The sequence goes on from JAFWKK010000015.1 coordinate 16,432, forward strand.
GAAGCGGCGGACCAGCGAGTTTGTGTAGGTAGTGTCGGTCATCCAGAGCGGCGTCGGGTCGGTATGGAGCGCACCGACGTTCATTTCGGGCAGCATGGACTCTGTCTGGTTCGGTATGCTGTCGCCGTCTGGATCAGCGTCTGCAACGCCGTTCAGCCACGGGAAGACCTCGAAGTCGTAGCCGTTGCCGCGAGGCGTCTTCCACGGGTTCTTCTGCCAGTAGTTCATCTGGTCGCCGGTTCCCCACGCCTCCAGCGCATTGCGAGCGCTGCTGGTCGTCCAGGAGTCGTGAACGATGTCGAACGGACCTTCGTCGTCGGTCTGCGACCCGCCGGCCCTCACGCCGCTCTTGCCGAGGAGCGGGTTCATGCCGTGGAAGAGCTCGTAGTAGTCGTCCATGCCGTCACGATCGGAGTCTGCGTCGAGCGGCGAGCAAGAGGCGTACTTCTGGGGTTCCTGCATCCAGCCTCCCTGCAGCAACAGATCCGTCGATATCATGAGAGGCGTCCAGATATCCTTGATAAGCGCGTCGCCGATGCGCTTGCGGAACCAGTAGTAGGCACCGCCGGCCTCGCCCAGGCCACTGTCAAGATAGGCGGCGTCCCAGACGTTCGTCAGGCGCGAGAAGTACTGCGATCCAGACGTGGAGTCAGTCACGAGACGCGGGTTGTAGTAGGGGCTCGCCTTGTCGACGAGCGTCGCGTACCAGAACTCGTCGCTAGTCATGCCGACGTCGGCATACTTCGGATCCCACTCCCACTTGTCGTCGGTCTCGTTGTAGGTCCAGTAGAACTCGGTCGGGATCGCCGTCCACGGCGAGAGCGGGTCATCGTAGCGCCAGCAGCGCATCGTGCCCGTCAGGTATTCCTGCCAGTTCTCGAGCCCGTCATGGTCGTAGTCGCGGTTGACAACCTGGGTGACTCCGTCGGCGATCGTAAACATGGTGACGTTGGTGGAAGTTTCACCCTTGAAATCAGCCTCTATGGGATAGCTAAAGGCGTCCTTGACCGTGCCGTCCATGCCGTCCACAAGGCCCTGCAGGTAGTTGCCTATCTCATTGCCGCTGGCGTCCTTGGCCTTGTTGCCACGCTCGGCAAGCAACGGGGCGAGCGAACCAGGGAACGGAGTCTTGCCCTTGAACTGCTTTTCCCACTCGTCGGGCAGGCCGTCGCAGTCGGTATCGACCGAGCACGGGTTAAGGCCGCCGCCTGGAATCGAACGGAGCTTGCCGTCGTCCGCCGGCGTGCCGTAGATGAAGTGCTTGCCTTCGTCGGAGTCGGAGAGCCCGTCGCCGTCGGTATCGACGCTCCACGGATCGGATGGGAAGAACTTGTTGAACCACTTCCAGTCGCCCGTGTGTGCGACCGTGGTGGTAACGTTCGAATACACCCCGGCATAGTGGTTCATTGCGTCGGTCGACTCGAACTCCTGATACTCGTTGAGCTTGTCGTCGTTCTCGGATCCGCCGAGGTATATCTGGTTGTTAGTATAGTTCGACTTCGCAGAGCCGACAAACGGCGAAAGATAGCTCTCGGCCATCATGGCGTTCGGGTTGAGCCCCGTCGCGAAGCCGGCGTACGGCGGCGCGAAGACGAAGGCTCCCTTGTCCCTCGGACCGGACATTACGTAGAGTTCCCAGCCGTCCGGCACGCCGTCGCCGTCGGTATCGGCGCCGTTGTCGCTGTTACGGCCGAAGTAGTATTCCGCCGCGGCGTCCGAGTCGCCGTTCACTCCCTGGTTGAGGGTGATGTTGCCAGGCTCGTTCGGCCCCTGCGGATTTGTAGTGAGCGCACCCCAGACCTTCGCAAGGTACGGAGCCTTGTCGGCCATCACATAGGTGTAGCCCGACATGTCGCAGCCGTTGTTGAGGAAGAACGAGTAGACGAGGAACTCGTCGTACGCCGCATATTCGCGGGTGCGGGCGGGATAGGTGCAGTAGCCGCCGCGCCTAACGATGTAGACACCCTCCACGCCTTCGCCGTTGGCCGTTGAGCCCCAACGGTCGGCGAGCGGGCTCTTAGAACGCCACGCCGTGCGGGGATCGAAGCCGAACTGCTGGTATACGAGGTAGTGCAAAAGCGCTACGTCGCGTTCGTCGCTCGGTACGGCGCAGATCTCGGCGCCTGCCGGCACTGCAAGCCGACGGCCGAGCGCAAGGCAGCCGTAGTCGGCGGCCGTGGCGGCGACCTCCCCACGCGCCGTGTCGTTCGTGCCCTTGCCGTAGACCCAGGCGGCGTACGCATCGGTTGCGGCAATCTCTTCGGTCACCGCCAGCACCGACACCTCCACGTCCGCGCTGACGCTGTCCGCGACAACCGGCGTGCCGGCTTCCAGGCGGATCGGCCAGCCGCGCATTACGAACGTCGTCACGTTCGTAATCGGGTTCTCCGGGTCGCTGTCGTCTATTTCCACCGTCGTCTCGGTCACGGAGGTGTATGTGCCGCTACGGTCCAGCGGCTTGGCAAGACGCCCGTCGTCCGTAAGCACCGGCGCCTCGGTCGCCGCACACTCCGTGCCGTCGGCGAGCGTGAACGTCCAGCAAGTCACGGTGTTTGTCTCAAAGGCGACCGCAGCCTTAGTGGCATACCACTGCACTCCGTCGGTGTCGCCGTCGTCGGCGATCACCGCGAACGTCGTGTACCGGACATGCTCGGGGTGCAGGTTGGCCGGAGTCTCCCAGGCAGCCTCGAGCTTGTACGAGGTCATGGCCATCGCGTCGCCGTCGTAGTTACGGGCCTGATCAAGAACCGCGTCGGCCGCACTCCTCTCCAGCAGCGGATTCAGCCCGGCTATCATCAGCTCCCAGCCGTCGGGCAGGCCGTCGCCGTCGGTATCGAAGTCGAACGGGTTCGTGCCGATCTCGAACTCGAGAAGGTCCGGCAGGCCGTCGTTATCGGTATCGCGCGTTTTCGCGCTTTCCTGATCCGTAGCCACAAGCGGATCCATAAGGCGCTCGATCACCTCGGAAGCGATGAGCACGCCGTCGCCCGGGTTCTTCGCATCGTACCTGCGGCCGGTAAGGCGCTTATGGACGACATTGTTGCCCTTGGCGTCCGTCTCAAGCCAGCCGACATGCGCCTTGTACCAGAAGTAGTACTCGTAGCCGTCGTCGAAGCCGTCCCTGTCGGTGTCGCAATAGATCGGGCTGGTCGGGCGCTCCGGCGACCATTCCGCCCAAGCATCTGGATTCTTCCAGTCCAGACCGTGGGCGGCGGCATACTCCGTCCAGGCGTACCACTCCGTCTTGCTGATCGTGCAGTTGGTCGTCCACTGCCACTCGCCGTCGACCTCCTCGGCGTAGACACGGTCGGACTCGATGTCGAAGCCGAGCTGTGCGAGGGCGTCATTGAGGCCGTCATGGTAGCCGCGGATCTCAAGCCTCGCGCCGAAATCACTGCTCCACGTGCCTGCAAGGCCCGGAATGAGCGAACCGTAGACCGCCAGGTCGCTGGAAGGCAGGAAATCGGGCGATTCGGCGCCGTCCTTGTCAAGATCCCCGTTGAATCCACGAAGGTCCGTAAGGTCGCCTTCCGTCGCCCCGCCGCCGCCGGACTCGATGAGAGAGTGCGTCGTCAAGTCGAAAATGCCCATTCCGTAGCGGTAGACGGCCGCATCAGGGATGCCGTCAAGGTTGATGTCGCCGCAGTTGTCCGCCTTCAGGAACTCGCGCGAGAAGACACCCTCCCAGTACTGCACCGGAATGGCCGAACTTGCCGTTTGGCCGCCCTGCGACTGGCCCTGCTGGTCATATTCGGGCAACGGAATGATCACCGTGCCGCTCTCGCCTATGTTGAATATGAGCGATGCGGTGGTCATGGAGTCGCCGCCGGTCGTGGACGTATTTTCCGTGTTGTTGCAGGCCCAGACGTAAAGGAAGCTGTCAAAGCCAAGCTTGCCCCACTTGTGCTGAGTCGTGTAGTTGTAGTACTCGCTGATCGCCGAGCCGCTCGACCAGTTGCCGTTCTTGTCGATGCCCCTGTCCCTGGAGGGGTCGGGCCCCAGGCTGCCGTCATCGTCGTTTCCGTCGGCCTTGTAGCCGTAGCCGTAGGCGAGGGCCGAAGCCGCATTGATGCGGAACGAGTACGAATGGTCGAAGCCCTGCACCTTCTGCGGACCGGTGGCGCCTGCGAAGACGCGACCTGCGCCAAGGCCAGCGGCAAGGCCATAGTGCTGGGAATAGCCGCCGGACGTGCCGACCGATCCTGCCGGGCCGTGTGCGCGCAGCTGCAGGTTCTTGGACGGACTCACATAGTAGTTGACCGAACGGCGCGACGAATCGCCGTCCTTGTCGGTGAAGGTGAACTCCACGGTGTGCGCGCCCTCGCCTTCGAACTCGGCCGAATACATGTGGGAGGTGGAGTCGTAGAGCTTTTCGCTATGGACGGGCGCGCCGTCGATCGATATTTCGACGGTGACTCCCGCCGCGAGATCCGCCGTCACGTCGGTGCAGGCGTAACGTATGTCATACGGCGTGTTCGCGCTGGCGTTCATGTTGGTGTAGGCCTCTTCCGCCTCCGTCGGGCGGAGTATCTCCGGCGCGATGTTCTGCACCCGCACTGACGTAGGCTCCGCCTTGGTGTAGAAGTCGCACCACTTCACGCCGTCGTCGTTCACCGTCTCGGTCGTCACCTCCGCGCTCAGGTAGAGGCCGGCCATGGTGTCGTCGGTGCCGTCCATGTCAATTACGTCGAGCACCTTGGTCGTAACAGTGCTGGGGAACGTGAGATCGTAGACGCCGGTGCTCACCTCGTCCACGGAGCCGGGGAACGTGCTGAGCTTGAGATAGCCGCCGTCGGCCGCCTGGGAGACGGTGAAGCGAACCGTGATCTCGGCGTTCGCCGATTCGGAAAGCTTCACCGTGATCTTCGCGCTGTTCTTCTTCGCGTCGTTCTCGTTGAAGATTCCGCCCTCGGCGCTGGTAGAGATGGACACGCCCGGCTTCTCCGACACCGGCACGTAGAACATGAAGATGGTCTCATAGTCCAGCATGTCCTTGTCCTTCGCGGATATGATCACCTGCGCCGCCTGCTTCGAGTTCGCGAACGTGTGCTGCACGGACTGCGTCGAGGGGTTGCCAGAGGTGTAGTACGTCTGGCCGTCGATCTCCCACTTGATGGACATAGCCTTGTCGCCGGTCGCGTTAAGGTCGGCCGCGACGTCCTTGACGTCGACGGAGAACGTCTTTGCGACGCCGCGCGACACCGGATCTATCCTCTGCCCGTACTTTTCCGAAGTGAGATACTGCCCGGCCGCCGTGCACGACTTGAACTGCGGCGGCACGTTGGTGATCGTGAAGCTGAGCGTACCTTCAACGTAGCTCGGAACCTTCGTGGTCGGGTCGTTGGCGGTGCAGAGGAACGCCTTGAGCGTTACGTCCCTGTCGCCATCGAGGAAGTGGATCTGGCGCGGCGCGTCGGCTTCACTCTGTCCCTGCGAAATCTGGGCGCCGGCGGTCATCGCCGCGCTCGTAACGCACAACAGGTCGGCGGGATCGTCCGCACCGATGAAAATGTAGCCTTTGCCCTTGTAGGGCTGCGAAAGGCCGAGGTTGACCCAGGTCGACCCCTCGTTTTCGGCGAAGACGAGCTTCGTCGTATCCGTGAGCGCGATCGTGGTCTTCTTCGCGTCGCTGACGACAAGGTTGTACTTGACCTTCGCGGAAACCCTTCCGTCGGGACTCACCACGCAGAGCGTAAGCTCCTTGCCTGCGGTGATGTTCCAGAACTTCGCGCTGCCCACGAAAAGGCCGTCGTCGTCCATCGTGATGTTCGTGTCGTCGTCGACGTCCTCGCCGTCGCACGCCCACTTGAACGTGTAGCCGACCAGGCTGCCGAGGTCGGCATAGCCGGTCGCCGGCTCGTTGAGGTCGCGGTACGAGTCCGCAATCTCAAGGGTGAACGTCTGCGACTTGCCGGATTCGACGCTGATCGTGCTGGGCGACTCCTCGGTGGAGAACGCCGGGTCGCTGGCTACGATCGTCGGGGTGGAACGGTTCACCTTCAGCGTGCAGGAACCCTTGGTGGTGACGTTGTCCGGTCCGGAAATCTTCTCGGTCGAGAAGGTGATGCCCTTCGTGCCGGTCCTTGACGTTCCGCCGAGAACATAGATGTTCTTGTACACGACGGACCTGTTCGCGGGAATCTCCACCTCGAACGTCTTCTGGTCGAGCGGGTCGCCGCCGTAGTCCTGGTCGGCGATGCGGATTATGTTCGCGTCGTAGATGGCGTTCAGCGAGGTAAGCGTGTCGTCGCCGCTGACGCTGGCGTCGAGCCTGACGGTCACCGGGTAGTCGCATGCGGGCACCATCTTTATCACGAGCTGCTTCTTGGCCGTCACGTAGTCGGCGTCGGCCGTGACGGAGTCGGTGGCCAAGTCGCCGCCGAGAACGATCGAGACCGTCGGCTCCGGGGCGGTGATCACCTGGACCGTGCGCGACACCGTCACGTCCAGCAGTTCGCCGGTCGGCTTGTAGACTGCGGTCTGCTCCGGGCTCAGGTAGACGGTGGCGGTCGCGCCGACAGCGGCGCCGTCGGCGCCTTTCATCGCGAAAGTCACGCTCTCGGCGCCCACCGGCACCTGCACCTTCAGCACCTTCTTGCCGTCGACGGTCGAAATCGTGTTGGCGCCGCTGGCGACAGGCACCATCACGGTCTCGTCGGAGGACCAGATGTAGACCGACATCGCCTCCGCGATCGGGCCGCCGCCGATGAGAAGCGTCGGCGTCGTGCCCGGAGCTGCGCTCATGCCGGGATAGATGTCGCGCCACACGTCGCCCTCGGAATACGGATCGCCCGCCGCGTTAACCTTGTCGAAGTCTATCGTCTTCACGAACGCGCCCTCGACGGAGAGGTCGCCGGGAATCTGCGGCCCGTCGTCGGTATAGCTGCTGGTCGGCCAGTCGGTGGGTATGGACCCCGCGTCGTCGGCGTACATGCGGAACTTCGCCACGTCGCCGTCGGAGTTCCGCAGCACCCAGTGGTCCAACCCGTCGGAACTGCAATAGCGGAGATAATAGCCGGTGTTGCTGTCGCCGGTAGAAGCGGGGCCGGTGCCGGTCGAGTTGCTCAGCTTCACCGGCAGGCCCAGGTCGCCCGGCTTCACCTTGTAGACGAAGTAGAAGTCGGTATAGTACTTCCAGTCCGTGTTGGGGTTGCCCGCGTCGTCGGTTTCGAGCATTCCGCTCTTCTGCCATGCCTTAGGCCCGGTGGAGGTGTACTCCGCCTCGGCGAGATGCTCGCCTATCCACAGTCCAAGCCGCGGCTTGTAGAGGGAGAGATCGAGCGAGCTGCCGCCGATGAGGCCCGGCGCGAAATACCAGGTCTTCGGCTCGTAAGCGCCGTGCGAACCCATTACCTCTTGCCAGTTAGACACAAGCATCCTGACGCGGACGTACAGGTCGTCGCCCGCAACGAGCGGGTTCGACGCCGAACAGCGATAGTCTTCCGGCGCAAGGCTGTTTCGGGTGCCGAACCCCATGGCATCGGTATCCACGACGCGTATGTCCACGGTGTCGCCGTCACCTGGCGCGGCGAACGCCGCGAACTGCGCAGCGAACGCCGCGACGGCGAGACCTGCGGTTACGAGCATTTTCTTTGTCTTCATTGTATTGCTCCTCATTTGGAAACCGGTGCTTTCTTTTGCTGTTTCGGGGCGATGCGATCGCGTACGATTCCCAGGCGCTCCCGAGAGTGCGCCTCGACCTTCGCGTTCGCGTTAGTACACTGGCTGTAAAGGTCGTTCCACGCCGGATCCTTCTCCAGCGCCGCCTGCACGGCCTTGAGGTCGTCGGTCTTGAGCTCGGCCTTCTTCGCCTCGATCATCGCCTTCATCCGCTCCGCGATGGCGTTGCGGTCGCGGACGAGCGCGACATGCGCCTTGCGCTCCGCCGCAAGGCGGCCGCGGAACTTCTCGTCGTTCATGTAGCTTTCGGGCGAAGACGGGTCGGGCGGCGGTGGCTCCTTCTTCTTCGGGCAGCCGCAGCAGAAGAAGGCGCAAAGGAGAGCGCAAGGCACGGACGCCCGCGTCCAACGCGCCGCCCGTGTCATCTCGCCCTTCTCAGCCATGCATGCCATTGCAATCTTTTCCATCAGTCGTCATCCTCGAACGGAGGCCCGTCATACGTCGAATCGGCCTTGAGCAGGTTGATCTGCGCCCAGGTCTCCAGCGAATCGTCCAACGTGAACTGGTACAAGATCGAATTGCACGGATTCTTGTACCAGCCGTATGAATAGCCGGCCGACGACCGCGAGAACGGATCGAGTATCTCGATCTTCGCCTCGAAGTCGTCCGAGAAGCTGCCAGGCCCGAACGTGAACCAGCGGAACGGCAGGAAGCCGGCGTTGTGGGGGAGGCCGTTGTTCAGCATGAGCTGCACCTTGAAAGTCTCGCTTGTCCAGTTTCCGGTGTAGAGGTCGGACTGCTCGTTGCCGAGGCCCTGCAGCCGCATCGGCCTGGAGATGACGCGGGAGACGTCGTTCGACAGGTACATCTTCACCGTCACCTGGCGGTTCGTCAGGTGCTCGGTGTAACCGTCGTTCCACTTGCGCTTGCGCCGGATCTCCTCTCCCTGTATGCCCGTGAACCCGTGGCGAAGCCACCAGCCGGGCTCGGTGGGGTCGAGATCCAGCCAGTACATCATCTTCAGCGGCATCTCGTAGACGGGATCGGCTTCGTCCAGCCCCTTGTGGTGGCCGAGCGATATCGGGCCCTCGGGATTCGCAAGCTCCCCGTCGGCATGGCGCCTGCCGAGCCAGTTCAGGACCGCCGGCGTATAGGCGTCGGCAGGGTCGAGCCCGGCGTCAAGCAGCATCGGGTCGATGCCCTCGGACACGACCACGACGGTCGTCTCGGTGATGTTGTTGAGGTTAAGCGTGTACGAGCCGGTCACGCCTGTCACCGCATCGTTCGTCACCCCGTTCACCGTCAGCGCGCCTATCGAGTACCACGGATCGATCGTGTAGGTGACGTTCGTGGATTCGCCGGAGTTGACGATCACGAACGTGTCCTGCGCGGTGTCGTCGCCTATCGCCTGCACGACATGCCTGCCCAGCGACTGCGCATAGACCCAGATGCTCGCGCCGTACGGCTTGAGATACCAGCCAGTGAGCTCCTCCTGCCCTTCGTTGAGGCGGCCCGGGGTGAACCTCATCTCGGACGACCAGCCGCCGTCCTCCCCGTGCGCTTCGCCCGCGACGCCAAACGACGACCACGTGACGCCGTTCTCCTTGCGCGCACGGTCCTCGCCGGCGTAGAAGCGCCTGGCGTAGGAGCGCCCTGCCGCCGCGTCCAGGTCGTTCAGCTCCTTCACGAGGTTCGTGCCGTCGTACGTGTAGCCGAACATCTCGTAGTAGGGAGGCTGGCACCACTCGTTCGTGCCGGCGACAACAAACTGGTGCTCCAGGATTCCGCTCGGGCGGAAGAGCTCGAACTGGTACGGCTCGTCGTACTGGAGCTGGCCGGCCTTGAACGTTGTCGGCAGCGTGTCCGCGACCCATGTGCCGTCCGCCACCGGTGCGCCGGTCATGTAATCCTTTATTCCGCCCGCGTCGCGCGTATCGGGACTCTGGAGCACGAGGAAGTCGTAGTCGCCGCTGCGTTTCCCGTCAGTCGACTTCTTGGACGCCGGAACGCCGTTCTTGCCCAGCTCGGCCAGCGTCAGCGACCTGTGGTTCATGTCGGTCAGGACGACCTTCCATCCCTTGAGGTCCACGCCCCATGGCACGGCCAGCTCGACAAACTGGTTCGTCACGCACTTGACGTTGCCTGTAAGGCCCTTCGGACCGTCGCAGTAGTTGACCTCGTTTATCCAGACGCGGCCGGGCGAAACGGCGTCGAGTATCGTGTAGGGCGAGAAGTACTCCAGCTCGCCGTTGCCGTGGAACTGGTCCTTGTTGTAGTCCACCGGCTCGTACCACAGCGGATTCGTCCATCCGTCGCCTTCCGCCTCGTCAGTTCCAGGCTCGATCTCCTGCGGCTGCGGCTCGTCGACGCCGGCGAGGTAATAGTCCACGCGGAGCGTGTACTGCACGACAGTGTTGGCGGTCGACTGAGAAGGCACGATCGTCTTCTTGTCGGCGACAGTGGAGCGGAAGACGTAGTCGCCCGGCTCGCCGACCTGCTGCAGCTCCGCCCATTCGCTCGCTCCGCTTTCGTTCTCCCACCTCGAGCAGCCCCAGGGCGAATCCCCGACGAAATAGCGGAAGTACACGCGGAAGCCCTTGTTGGTGTCGATCTCGGAGTCGTACCTGTCGAACTTCAGCTTCGCCTGAACGCCCCACGACTCGTCGATCAGCGGCTGCTGGTCCTTGTCGAGTATGTTGGTGATCAGCTTGTCGACGGCAAGGCCGGTGCGGAACGGCCGCGCGTACTCGAAGCCGACTGCCGCCTTGGCGCGTTCGGATACGACCACCTCGTCGAGCAGCACCCTCTGCACCCCGGCCACCGGCGGTGTGTTGGTGACCCCGTCCACGACCAGCCGTATGGCGGCGAAGTCGTCGAGCGAAGACGCCCTGTACTCGAACGTGCGGTACACGAAGGAGTCGACGGTGAAGTTCGTGAGCGCCGTCCCCCAGTTCTCGCTGGCCCCGTCCTTCACGCCATAGAGCGACAGCTTGCCGACGGCGTGCGAGGCGGTGTTGGTCTCGTAAAGGCGCGCCCTTAGGCGCACGAGCCCGATCGTCGCCTTCCGTTGCTTGCCCTCCGAAGTCGTGTACGTGCCGAACGTCGGCGACTGGATCGTCGGGTTGATCTTGTCGTATTCCGACGGGTCGCCGTTGATGTCGGCGGTAGTGGAGTTGTTGAGCCCGGCCGACATGCCGTAAGCCGTCTCCGACTCGGTCTTGACCACCATCGAGTCAGGCAGGTACATGCGGCGCTCGGTATCGGCGTCGTCGCCGAGCGTGCGCAGGTTCCATCCGAGCCAGCTCGTCTCGTCTATGGGAGGCTCGTCGTGCACCAGCACGTCGGTGATCGTGATCGAGCCCCATTCGGGATCCGTCTTGGCCCTTGCCTGAGCCGCCTCGACGACTGACGGGGCGATGACGATGCGGAACATGCCCTCGAGCGGGTCGTTCTCGTGCGCGTGCCAGCCGCAGTAGTACGTCTGCGCCTTCGCGGACGCGAGCTCCTCGTAAGAATATCTCCTGAGCGTGATCCACGAGCCCACGGTTTCGGCCTCGCCGAGCTCCACGGAATTGGTGGAGAAGTTGTAGTTGTTCACCGAACCGGACATGTTTGCAGCGACATCGTTTGTTGCAGCCTGCACCCACACCTCGCACCCGGGCCGCACGTCCTTGTACGAGAAGCCGATCATGCCGAGGCCGTTAAGGAGCAGCGAGCGTATCGACAAAGCCTTCGATGCGACCGCTCGCGCCGGCTGAAGCATGGTGACATGGTTGGTCACCGCCCCCTGAACCTCCTCGATCACCCGCGCCTGCGTGTAGGCGAAGGTGCGCGCGCTGCTGGCGATGCTGCGTATGTCTTCGCCGTTCCACGCGGTCTGCTTGATATCCCATACCGTAACGTCCACGGGGGCTTCGCCTGCCTTCAGCATCACGTGGCAGTCCATGTTGGTGCGCACCGCAATCGAATGCTGCGTGAAGGCGTAGCTGGACACGTTGACCCGGTCGAGCAGCTCCCACGACGAGGATCCGCTTCTCGACTTCAGGTACACGTCGACCGTCTGGTCGAGGTTGGCCGGCGCGCGTATGCCGAGCGCGCGCGGAAGCATCTCGTAGTTGTACTCCGACGTCGACTCCTCGAACATCTCGGTGCGGCCGGGCGTGTAGGCCCATGCGTTCACCAGACGGGTGCGGCACGGGTAGTAGGGGGCCGAGTTGTCGTAGTTGCCGACAAGCGTAACCCGCCTCGCCGCGTAGAAGTCCTTGTACGCCGCGCCTTCCGCTATGGCCGACTTGGTGAGCCGGCTCGAATACTGCCTGGGCTGGAGGAACACGCCGTTGCAGTTCGCCGGCAGTACGCCGTAGCCGCCCTTCGTTAGCGGATTTTCCGTGTCCTGATAGCAGACGAGATTGTAGTTCACGCCCGAATACGAGGCGCTCGGCAACGCCGAGGCGGTCGTCAGGCCGCCGATTATGACGGTGTTGCCGCTGTCCACGCCTACCGACAGCACCATCGCGTAAAGGGTCGGCTTCTTCACGCCCTCGTCGTGCGAGAACTTCGCGTCCTTGAAGAAGTGCGTCGTGAGCAGCTCGCTGGAGATCTTGTACTTCTTCACCGACCACTTGTAGAGGGATATCTGGATTCCGTCGGAGAAGTTGCGCTCGGCCCTGAGCTCGTAGCAGCCCACCTTCGGCAGGTAGTAGGAGACGATGCTCATCGAGGCCCCCGGCGCGTAGTCCTTCGCCTTCTCGGCGCTGGACAGGAGCGCAGGCACGACGATCGTGTACTCGTTGGTCGACGACGAGCCGTCGCCGTACCAGACGGAGAAATCGTCGAAGGAGATGGACTGCCCGAGACGCGCCTTGAAGGAGAGCGTGTCTAGGCCCGACGGCCCTTCGCTCTGCGTGTATGCGATGTCGCCGGACTCCTCACCCTGCATCTGCCAGGCTATGCCGGAGTTCTCCATCTGCTGCACCAGGTTCGACGTCGTCAGACTCGCGTCGACGAACATGCCGTTTGCGCCGTTCCACGGCCCGGGCATCTTGTGCGTGCCGAAGAGCACGCCCTTGGGATAGCCGGGGTCAAGGTAGTTCGGGAGATGGAACGGCTCGTTCCATTCGCCCTTTTCCGTCACAAGCGGGCTCCAGGAGAGCATGTCTGCGTTGGTCTGGACCATCGTAGCCGTCGTCACGCCGCTCTTCTCGGCGAACGTGCCGACGAATTTTTCCGTGCCCGCGACGTTCGCGTCGTGCCAGGCGTTGAAGTTCTGGTATGACGCATGGCCTATGGAAAAGGTGTCGCTCGCGTCATTGTATGTGAACTCGAGGTAGGTCGACGCGCCGTCAGCCTCGTACTTGTGCATTTCCCCGGACTTCTTGGCCTCTCCGCGCCACGGGAACTTATCCACGTCCGCAGTCGGGAACAGCGTGTCCTGGTTCATCGCAAAGGTCGTTGCGCCGGCATCCTGCCGGTTCTCCCTCCGGAAGAGGAACGACACCGCACCGCTGACGGTGTTGGACGGAACCTTCACCAGGCCCCGCCACGAATGGTCGGACACTAGCTCCATCTCCTGGTTGGCGCTGTATGCGCTAGGCACGCCGGCAAGCACTACGCGAACCGTCTCGTAGTCGCTCTCTCCCTCGCGCAGGCGCACGAACCAGTCGGAGCCTTCGCTAGGCAGCTTGTAGCCGTTCGTGTCCATGCGGTTTGTGACGGTCGTAGTCTCCTCGGTATAGAGGCCGCCGAGCTTGAAGCCGGACCCCGAATAGTCGTAGTAGTCGTAGAACGGCATCATCGTCTTCAGCTCGTACCAGAACTCCACGTCGCCCGGCTCGGCCGGTATGTCCAGCGGCTCGGACGCCCTGAACCCGTCGAACGGGCTTAGCGCGACGTTCTTCCAGAGACTGCCGCCCGCCGGATCGAACACCTGCCCGAGATAGCGCCAGCGGTAATGGAATATCGCGCGCTGCACGAAAGTCTCCGCGCTGACGTCCGTAGCCGGGCTCACGTACGCATCAAGCCGCCCGCGGGCAAGAAGGTTGTTCGCGCTCGTGACGGACGGGAACGGCACGTTCGCCATCGCCCCCTCCTGCCCGAGCACCAGCTTGCCGCCGCGCGACCTGTCGTATTTGCCGTACGGGGCCATCGACGCCTTGCACGCCGGATAGGACACGATGATGTTGTCGAGCAGGATAAGGCCGCCGGCCTGGTCTTCGCCGAAGTAGTCGTATCTGCCGGTGCGGCGGATCCTGAAGCGCACCGGCCCGGTGAAGTCCAGCGGCACGCATACGCGGTAGAAGTTCGCATTGGACTGGCCGGTCTTTATCCCGAGCGAAAGCTCGTTGGTCTTCGCCTGCGCCTCGAAACTGCCGCCGTCCCGCTTAAGCGGCAGCATCGCGCACGGCGTCCACGCCGTAATATTGCCCAAACCACCGCCGCCGTCCATGGCGTTCTCGTCGGTCGGGGGAAGGCCGCTTACGGTGTTCGTCGCGATCTCGACCACGATCTGGTAGTTGGTGGCGGTGCTACCGTCGCCTGAGACGGTATAGGAGTTCAGCGCGTCGAAGTAGATCGTCCCGATGCCGTTCGTGTAGCACGGCGAATAGACGGTCGCGTCCACAAGGTTGCGCAGTATGAGGTTCCCCGACTCCGTCTCGTAGCCCTGCAGGTTCCTGTTCGCGTACGAAGAGTTGCCGAGCGAGGTCGACGAGCAAGGCAGCACGGCTTGGTAGACTGGCAGCGCCGTGGCGTTGGGACGGCCGTTTCCGACAATCACGTCGTCCAGACGCCAAAGCACGTTGGTGGAACCGTCCTCCCCGATGAAGTTGAGGCGATGCCTGCCGCCGGCAAGGAAGTTGAGGGCGTCCGGATTCCTGACCGGTTTTTCGGTGTCTTCATGCGTCCAGTAAAGGTTGTAGAGGTTTGTGACGCCGCGCGAGGTCTCGACCTCGCGCGTCCGCCAGTAGGCTTGGCCGACGACCGCATGGCCGTCCGCCGCGTCGTCGTTCGCGAGCATCACGCGCCCGTTCAGCGTGAGAGCGTCGGCGCCGCCAAGCCCGCCGGAAAGGTCGTCGAACGGCAGCGTGCCGTAGATGCTGAAGTCCAGGTTGCGGACGACCGGCTCGTATTCTCCGTCCGGCGCGTCCGGCTTGAAGACGATGCGGTAGGTGCCGGGAGCCGTCGGCAAGACCGCCGGATCCGTAGACAGCACCGTCTCGGAAGCGTCGATCACCGCAACCGCGACATCGCCCTCGGCCAGTTCCGCCAGCACGGTGACATGGCCGGGCGTCTCGCCCACCGCCCAGTTCTGCTTGTCCATGGCAGGCTCACGGGTGAAGTAGTTGACCCAGACACCGTCCTTGTTGACCAGCCCGAACTCCGACGGCGGCTGCCCGGCGGCTGCGGCGTCCTCCTCCGTCCAGTCCGACCAGATTGTCTCGGGATAGTGTTCCGGGGCGGCCTGGCCCGGGCGGAGATGCCAGTACATGCGCAGCTTCTGCGGTTCCGAGCCGACGAGCGGCAGCTTCACGTAAACCGTCGACTCTCCCTTCATGTCCCACAACTTGACATAGAAGGGGAGAACGTTGCCGTCGTCGTCGGTGAACGCCAGGTCGTCGCCCATAAGCCCCGCACGCTCGTAAAGGAATCCCACCAGCGACCCGACCGGATTCGCCCCGATGTCAGTCCTCCTCTCGTCAAGCGTGACCTTGTAGGGGAAGTTTGTCAGCTCGGCGGGGTCGCCTGCAGTCCGGGAATCTACGACTATCTCAACGTAATCCGTGAAAATCGCGCCAAGACCCTTCACTATCTTGAACGCCACCTTCTGCGCCTCATAGAGGTAGTTGCGCTCGTCAGGCGCACGTACGCGCAAGTAATGCACACCCGCAACCGTTGGCTTCTCGAAGAACCATTCAGTCGCGTCCTCGGAATCGGCGTATTCGTATACGGGTGTCACCCACGACGGGGAAACGGTGCACTTCGGGTTCGGCGTCTTCTCCTCAGGCGTGCCGTAGAGCCAGTCGCGGATACGCAGGTCGGAGAACGTCACGGTCACCGGCGAAATCGTGAAAGCTGCTTTCAGGTTACGCGGCGTGGCTTTGTAGTTCCTCTCGTCCTCAGTCCTCACGCGCAGCCAGTAGCTGCCGGCTTCGGTGGGCCGCGTAACCGACCATTCTGTCGCGTCCTCGGACTCGGCGTACTCGTAGACGAGCGAAACGGTCGAGGGCGAGAACACGCAGACCGGGTCCGGCGCAGTGTCGTTGTAGGTCCACCCCTCCTGCGTCAGGGACGAAAGCGTGACGGCCACAGGCTCGATCCTCATGGTGACCGTGGCAACGCCGACAGACCCGTCAAGCCACGTGCAGCCAGACTTCAGCGTCGCCGTGGCCGTGTAGTCGCCGGCATCCGTGCCGACGTTGTCGCCCGTAACGTCGAAGAAGGCCGTCGACACCATTGAGGTGTGAGCGTTGCCGTCGTAGGTGACGGGGGCCGGATCCGTCGGCTTCTCGAGTGAGCCGTTCATCGACATCGAGATGCGAACGTAGACAATGCCGTCGCCGCCCTTGCCGCCGGGTGC
>JAFWKK010000016.1 GCA_017514235.1 Kiritimatiellia bacterium
CCTGCGAAGCTCCGATTCAGGTTTTGGGAGCATCAATATTGCGGGTGATGACGTTGGACGTTGCGGACGTTACGGGCAATGATCAGCCGGACTTCATCTTCCGACAGTCGGTCAAGCGGTACAACGATCTACCCTTGTCGGGAATCAACAAGACCGGCATCGGCACTGCTCTTCTGATGGGCGTCTTTGACCTGAGGAATGGCCTTCAGGTGAGCTGTGGTACGCTTATGCTCGGCATCAGCAACGGCTGGACGGGCGGTGCCATCACGCTGCACGGCGGCACGTTCGCCGTCTCGAACAACACGGTGAATGCGATTCAGTCCGTGCTGAAACTTGGTGAGCGGGGCGGTGCGATTCAACTGGGCAACGGCGCGAAACTGTCGTTTCTTGATTCCAGCGGCGAGGCGTGGGCAGGCGACGGCGTTCTGGTTGTGAAGAACTTTGCCGAGGGTGCGCTTCGCATCGGAACGACAGACGGCGGCTTGAACGACGACCAGAAGGGGAAGATATTCTGGTATGATGCGCGGAAGAACAAGAACCGTCCGCTGCGAATCCTCAACAACGGATACCTGACGGCTCAGATCGGATTCATCCTAATGGTTCACTAACAAGGAGAAAGCACGATGACAAAGACATTTGACGGCAACATGGACATGACAAGGAGGGCGTTCCTTGCCGGAGCGGCGGCGTTTGCCGCTGCGCCTGCGTTTGCGAGGAAGCCGGATGAAATCCGCTCCGTGCTGCTTCACTGGGGGCTCAACATGTGGGGCGAGTCGCTGCCGCCGGACATAAAGGGGCCGCTCGCCCATGGCCGCATCTGCAACGACAAGGTGAACTTCAGCGACAAGGCGTGGAACCTGCTGGTGGATGACATGGTTGCCAAGAAGATGAACATGGTCATCATCGACCTCGGCGAGTTCCCGGTATATCCAAGTCATCCAGAATTGGCGCTGCCGGGATCGCGTTCGCCGGACTGGGTGCGCGGCGAGGTGCGGCGGCTGAAGTCGCTTGGCCTTGAGCCGATACCGAAGCTCAACTTCTCAACGGGACATGATTCGTGGCTTGGCGAGTATTCGCGCATGGTTACGACCAGGAAGTACTATCAGGTTTGCCGCGACGTCATCAAGGATGCGGCGGAGATGTTCGACCATCCGCGCTTGCTGCACATCGGCTACGACGAGGAGAAGGTCAATTTCCAGCATGGTTTCCAGTGCGTGCGTGTGGACGAGCTGTGGTGGCATGATTTCCTCTTCTTCGTGAAGACGGTTGAAGACGCGGGGATGCGCCCGTGGATGTGGAGCGACTATGGCTGGGACCACGCGGATTTCGTGGCGAAGTGCCCCAGAAGCGTTCTCCAGAGCAACTGGTACTACGACTCAATGCTGAAGGGCTTCGATCTGGGGATGATTGAGCCCGGGCATCGTGCGCACAAGATACTCACGTTGTGCAAGACGCTGGACAAGGCAGGGTTCGACCAGGTGCCATGTGGTTCCAACTGGAAGTCAAAGACGTACAAAGCGAATGGACCTGCCGTGAACAACAGCATCGCCGATCTCGTGAAGTTCTGCCGCGAGAACATATCTGCCGAGCACCTCAAGGGATTCATGATGGCGCCATGGGCTGATTGCACGGATGCGTCCAACAAGACGAATCTTGAGGGCATAGATCTCTTTGCAAAGGCGCTTGCGTAAAGTGATGACGATGAAGACATGGATGATTTCGCTAGTCGCGGGGATGGCGGCATTCGCCGCTTCCGCCGCCGAATATTCGATGCTGTCGTGCGATGTGTCCGCGCTGCCATCCGAAAAGCGGTTTGTAGCCGATATGCTCAAGAATCGGGTCGAGGCACGGACAGCGCCATCTGACGCCGCGAAACAACTTGCGGTGCGCTTTGTGCTTGATGACGCGGTCAAGGGCGAGAACGCAACCGTCACCGTGAAAGACGGACGGGCGGCAATTTGCGCCGGACGGTTCCGCGGCCTTGTGTTCGGCGCGGGACTGCTTCTGCGGACGGCGCGATACGGCGAGAAAACCTTCTCGCTTGCGGATGGCGAATACCGCTTCGAGCCGAAGAAGTCGCTGCGCATGTGCTACATGGCGCGCCACTTCCTCAACTGGTACCACCTCGCCGCGCCGAACGAACTGACAGCCTACATTGACGACCTCGCCCTGTCGGGGCACAACGCGTTCAAGGTCCAGTGCGAACTGCCCACGCCCGGCAGGAACGGCAACTTCGAGAAGGCGTCCCTTGCGGTGGTCGACAGGGTCCATGCGCTCGACTGTGGCTTCTGCTCCGGCGGCGGATGCAACCAGGCGCCGGAGGATTCGCCAGAAGAGCTGCGCGGCGTTCCGAATTCCGATCCGAAGCGCGGCAATCTCGGCTTCAACGTGTGCATCTCGAAGCCGAAAGGGATGGAGCTTCTTTGCCGCCTCAGGAAAGAGCAGATAGAAAAGCTCGCCGGAAGTTCGACCGACTACTTCTGCTACTGGCCGTTCGACGAGGGCGGGTGCGAATGCGACGGGTGCAAGCCTTGGGGCGGCAACGGATTCCTGCGGCTCATTGAGCGGTTCCGCGCCATGAACAACGCCGCGTTTCCCACGGCCAAGACCATCATCAGCACATGGGTGTTCCACGATGACGACTGGGAAGGGCTGTACAAATGGCTTGAGACACATGATGGCGTTGATTACATTCTTGCAGACTCGCACACCGACTTCCCGAAATATCCGCTAGAGCACCCGACGCCGAAGGGGATCCCAATCATGACGTTCCCGGAAATCAGCATGTGGGGGCGTTCGCCGTGGGGCGGTTATGGCGCGACGGCGCTGCCCAAGCGATTCACGCGGTTGTTTCGGCAGGTGGAGCGCATAGCCGACGGGTTCATGAGTTATTCTGAGGGACTTTACGAGGACATCAACAAAGAAGTCGTCAATGGCCTCTACATCAATCCGAAGGCCGACACTGGCGACCTTTTGCGCTCTTATGCCGCCTATTACTTGCCAGGAACCAATCCGGAAGACTTCGTGAAGCTGTGCGACATTTTCGAAACCAACCACAAGTTCCCCGGCGACCATACGCGCCCATCCTTCAAAGGCGTTGAGCACGACAGTCCCGAACTGGCGGAATACCGCAGCCGAGCAGCCGAGGCATGCCGCATTGTCGAGCGGATGGAGAAGGCGATTCTGCCGACGCTGCGTAGCTCATGGCGTTGGCGGCTTGTCTACCTGCGGGCGATGATAGACAGAGAGATTCTTGCGACCTGCAATGGAGCGCCGGAATCGGCTCGGAAATACTTCGAGGAGCTTGTCAAGATGTACCATGCCGAACGACAGCTCGCCGGATGGCGCGCGACTGGCAAAAGAGGATGGACAACTCCGCAATTCAAAGCGGCAGAATAGAAAGGGGATTGGATAGTATGAAGACATCACGAAGAGCCTTTCTGGGAGGACTTGTGGCGGCGGCTGGTACGCTGGAGGGGTGCGCTTCAACAGGTATGGGCACGATAGGGAAACTAGATCCGTATGCAATTGGTGTGATCAGCGACATCCATACAGGATTGCCGTGGGCAAAACAGCAATATCGCACGGGACGGGAGTATCCGTGGCAACCGGACATGTCGAAAAGACTTGTGCGGGAGATCCTTTCACTTCCGAACCCGCCTGCAAACGTCATCGGGTTGGGTGACATATCGCTGGCGTTTGGCGAGCCCGGGGATTACGAGATTGCTGCCGAGGTGCTGAAGCCGTTGACGGATGCCGGCATCAAGTTGACGCTTGCCATGGGCAACCACGACATCCGCGCCGAGTTCCTGAAGTTTTTTCCCGGTTATGACAAGACGACCAAGGTGCCAGGACGGTTCGTCTCGGTCGTGGAGACGCCCCATGCGGATTTCATACTGCTTGATTCGCTCAAGGAACCGACGAAGCGCGGCAGCTACAAGGCAGTTGAGGGGTTTGAGTTGGGCGATGCGCAGAAGAAGTGGTTGGAAGCGACGCTTCCGGCGCTCACGAAGCCGACGTTCGTCTGTTCGCACCACATGGCGGACACGCTGAAGATCGGGCGGCTATGCGCGAAGAGTCCGAAGGTCGTCGGCTATCTGCACGGACACCATCACCATTGGATGACTAACTACCTCTTCAACGGCTATGCCGATACGGCACGAGAGGTGCGCATGATGGGCTTTCCGTCGCTGGGATTGGACCACGATATTGGCTGGGGACTAATCCGTACCACTTCGGAACGCGCCGTGCTGCACTGCCATGCCCGCGACCACTATTTCCCGATCAGGCGCCCTACAGCCGAGCGTCCTGCATCGTGGGATGCGTTCGTGAGAGACTGGGACGGGCGGCGGATTACGTTCGAGTTCGCTTGAAATGAGTTTAGCAAAGGAGAAAACACAAATGAAAAAAGCCATGTTGATGATTGTTGCCGCTGCTGCGTCAGTGACGGCCTTTGGCGAGCGTCCCGTTACGCCGGAGGCGCTTGAGACGCTGAAGCATTCGCTGATACACCGTGGCGACGGCAAGGGACGTCCCGACAACACGATGGAGGCGCTGCTCTACACGTGGGCGAAGGGCTACACGCCCGAAAGCGACATCCGCTACACGAAAGACGGCAAGATCGTGGCGTTCCACGACAACTTCCTCAAGAAGAAGAGGATCAGCGAATGGCTTTGGACGGATTTGCGCGAGGAGGACGTTGGCAGCTATCGTGGCGCACAGTATGCCACCTGCCGCGCACCGCTCTGGAAGACGATATTCACCGCCATGGAGGAGAATCCTGTCCGCAAGATTCACATCGACTGGAAGGATGTACCGCCGGAGAAGGTGGCTGAGTTGGTCAGGGCGCACGGACTGGAGAGGCAGTGCTGGTTCATTACGAGGGAATACGACCTCATCAAGCGCTACAAGGCGGTGCTGCCCAAGGGCCAGACCCTTCACTGGATGAACCTCGGGAACTGGGGCCGCATCGACTTCAGCAAACCGGATGAACTTGCGAAGTGCGAGGCGTACATGATGGCGCTCTTCGAAAAGGCGGCGGCTGAGAACTTCAAGGACATCGACAACGTGCAGCTGCACTGCCAGTTGCGGTACGATGCGGACGGGAAACCGACGTTCTGCCCGAAACCGGAGACGATGAAGAAGTGCGTCGAGCGGCTGCACGAAGCAGGCGTCGAGGCGTCGGTGTGCGTCTGGCAGGAGGAGGCGAACCGTCCTGAGACGTATCTGGCGTTGTGGGAGATGGGCTTCGACTCGTTCGGCACGGATTATCCGGAAGCACTGTACAAGGCGGTGGAGATTCTGCGCACGCGCGTCAAATGAACTCATAAACAAGAGAAGAAAACAAGAACAGGGAAAAGACGAATAAAATGGCAACGATAGCAATAATCGGTTCGGGCATGATGGGCAGCGCACTGGCGTTCCCCGCCCGTGAAAACGGAAATACAGTGCGGCTCGTGGGCACGCCCCTCGACCGCGAGATCATCGACGAATGCCGCAAGACGAATCGGCATCCGAAGTTCGCGAAGCATTTCCCGAACGGCATCCCGCCGTTCCCGGAAGGTTGCGAGTTCTACCAGATAGAGGAAATGACAGACGCCGTCAAGGGTGCGGACTTCGTGATTGGCGGCGTGTCTAGCTTCGGCGTTGACTGGTTCGGCGAGGAGGTGTTGCCCAAGCTGCCGCCTGCGATGCCGGTTCTTTCCGTTACGAAGGGCCTGATGGACACTCCTGACGGGAAGTTGCTTACGTATCCGGCGGTGTGGGAGTCGCGTCTTGCCGAGAAGGGGATTTCGCGCACGATCTGCGCGATCGGCGGCCCTTGCACGAGCTACGAACTGGTGGCGCACGACCAGACTGAAGTCGCTTTCTGCGGCAAGGACATTGAGACGCTGCGGATGCTGAAGACGGCGATGGCCACGGACTACTACCACATCTCGCTTTCCACCGACGTTACCGGCATTGAGAGCGCGGTCGCGCTCAAGAACGGCTACGCACTTGGCATAGCGCTCACGATCGGTCTCAACCAGAGGGCGTTCGGCATCGATTCCGAACTGCACTTCAACTCGCAGGCGGCGGTGTTCGGCCAGGCGGTCAAGGAGATGAAGAAGCTCCTCGACCTTCAGGGCGCGGGCACGCTCGAGAACCTGTGCGTGGGCGCGGGCGACCTGTACGTCACGGTATACGGCGGCAGGACGAGGCTTGTCGGCAT
The DNA here is from genome assembly GCA_017514235.1 of Kiritimatiellia bacterium. Taxonomy (GTDB): domain Bacteria; phylum Verrucomicrobiota; class Kiritimatiellia; order RFP12; family UBA1067; genus UBA1067. The sequence continues at coordinate 6,212 of JAFWKK010000016.1, forward strand.
CCTGCTCGGACGCGGCATGAGCATCGACGAGGCGAAGGCCGAGCTGAAGGGCGTTACGCTCGAGTCGCTTGTTGTCGCCGTGCGCGTGGCGCGCGCGGTCAAGGTTCTATGCTCGGCAGGCAAACTCGACGCCGCAGACTTCCCGCTGCTCATGCATACGGACGAGATTCTCACGGAAAAGAAGCCTGTTAGCATTCCGTGGGAGAAGTTCACGTTCGAGCGCGCCTGATATGGTATAATATGCCGTGACATGACATTGCCCCAGAGAGTCGAGCGGATCGTTCGGCGCGGGCTTGCCGTACTGCATCCGTGCGTATACGGCGAGCTTGGCGCCGCTTCTGCCGTTGCCGACCTGGCGGCCGACCTGGAGCGCGAAATCGCGCTGCTCATGACGGAAGAGGACGCCAGGCGGATTTCCGCCGCTTTCGTTGCCGCGTTGCCGGAGGTGAAGCGGCTGGTGGAGTCCGACGTCATTGCGGCATACGAGGGCGATCCGGCGGCGACTAGCCGCATGGAGGTGGTGATGGCTTATCCAGGCCTCTACGCGGTGACTGTTCACCGGCTGGCGCACGAGCTCTACCGAATGAAAGTTCCGATCATTCCGCGAGTGATGTCCGAGCTGGCGCATTCGAAGACCGGCATCGACATACATCCCGGCGCGACGATAGGCGAGAGGTTTTTCATCGACCACGGCACTGGCGTCGTCATCGGCGAGACGACGGTGATAGGCAGGAACGTGAAGCTCTACCAGGGCGTCACGCTGGGCGCTCTCTCGTTCGACAAGGATCCGGTCACTGGCGCACTCGTCAAGGGCGTCAAGCGACATCCAAACGTAGAGGACAACGTGGTGATCTATGCCGGTGCGACCATTCTCGGCGGCGGCACCGTCATCGGGCACGATTCAGAAATTGGCGGCAACGTTTGGCTTAAGGATTCCGTTCCGCCCAACTCTCGCGTCTACAACCGGCCGCCCGCGCCGTCGATAAGGACGAAATGATCGGTCTTCTACTCGCCCTTGCCCTTGACGTGGGGATGTTGCAGGAGGCCGTCGAGGTCTTTGCTCCTGCCCTTGATGTCTTTCTTGCTGCCGGCGAGCGGAGCCGCGCCTACGATGAGTTTCAGCGAGAGATGGGCCGAGAGGATTCGCAGATGTCTCTTTCAGATGCGGTTGAAGTGCTGGAGATCCTTGGAAACAGGTTCTACTTCGACGCGGACGGCGAGCTGTGGTACGACGACCGTTTCGTGCGTCCCGACGAGATGGGGGCGATCGAGGCCGTGAACCGGTTTTACCGCAAGCACTTTTCGGATGCGTCGGCGAAGGCCCGTGCAACGGCTCCGGAGAAGAAGTCGCCTGCCGCGGCTGTCGTCAAGCCCGTTGCAGTGAAGACGCCGAAACTACCGGTCTTCCGCGGATACGAAGACGCCCGCTACCAGCAGTACGACGATCTCATACTGCGCATGGTGGCCGACTTCAACGCTCGGCGCGGCGAATGGGCCGCGTCCACGCCGGAGCAGGCGAAGCTGATCCACGACCTGTCGCCGGAGCTGGTGAAGTCGCACATGATAGAGGAGACTGGGGGATGCGACAGCAAGAGCCTGGCGGCCTGGAAGGTCGATCCTCAGCAGGTCAATGTGCCCGGCGACTGGAATCCGTACAAGGAGCAGCTTGGCCTCAGAAAGCCGGAGCGCCGCAACGAAGGCACCAGCGAGCAGAACGTCCGGGCGGCGGTCATGTATCTTGCCAGAAAGGGCTTCGGCGTGTCCGGCCAGCCTGCGGCCAACCGCCCCGAGGGTCGCTTTGACGACTGGTATACGGCCTTGGAACGCTACAACGGACGCAGTGACAAGGTGCAGGACGGGCGGCTTTATCGCAACGTCTACGCCGAACGCATCGTCCGCCGCGCGTACGAGCCGAAGTCATTCGTGCCGATTTCAATCGTCAGCCGCGGGAGGTCTGCGAAATGATTTTCTGCGCAGTGCTTCTTGCCGCGCTGAAGGTGCTGACTGCGTTAGGCGCTTCGGGTGAATTCTCGGAGCAGGTTGCCGTCGGCGAGGAGGCCGTGCTTGAGAAGGCCGGCCGGCTCGTTTCCGCGCAGAACGGTCGGCGCGCGAAATGGGAGCGCTATCTCGGCCTGATGGGCTTGCGCGAGTCGCGGCCGTCCCTGGCATCGGTACGCTACCGCCTGTCGGTGGGGCGTCGCGTGTATTCGTTCACTGTCTACGGCAGGCTTTTCATAGACATCCGGTTCGTCCGTGACGACGAGATGGCGGACGTACTGGCGGTGGAGAGGCTGTTCCGCGAGATGCACGCGCGCAGCCCCTGGCGTGGCGAAGCGTTGCGCGACCCGTGGAAGGAGCCGTTGGCGCTTTGCGGCTACGAGGACGGTCGCTTTGCGAGTCTTGACGCTCCGATAGAGCGTCTCGTAGGCGACTTCAACCGAACTCGTCCCGAGCGCGTGCACGAGCTTTCGCCACGGCTGTTCAAGGCGTTCGTGATAGAGGAGTCGTACTGGCGCGGAGGGGAAGTTTCAGAAGGCGAACTGAAGTCCGCGATGTCGCGCCTGGCTGCAGCCGGAAGCCGAAAGGATGGCGCGTTCTGCGGCTGGTACGTTGCGCTTCAGAATGCGCGAGACGCCGACTTCGCCGAGCGGGTTGCGGCGAGGAGCAGCCATCCTGAGTTGTTCGTGCCCGTCAGGGCTTGGAAGGAGAAACAGCAATGAGTCTGTCAGTCGGCATAGTAGGCTTGCCTAACGTCGGGAAGTCCACGCTCTTCAATGCGCTCACGAAACGGCAGCAGGCGGCCGCCGAGAACTATCCGTTCTGCACAATCGAGCCGAACACCGCCGTGGTCGAGGTTTCCGACGCACGGTTGGACGAGCTTGCCAAGATCGCCAAGCCCGAGCAGGTCATCCGTGCGACCGTGGCGTTCACCGACATCGCCGGGCTTGTGAAGGGCGCGTCAAAGGGAGAAGGTCTCGGCAACAAGTTCCTCGCCAACATACGCGAATGCGACGCCGTGCTGCATGTCGTAAGGTGCTTCGAGAACGACGACATCATCCATGTGCAGGAGGGCGGCGGCAAGTCAGCCCCGATAGATCCCGTGGGCGATGCGGAGGTGATTGAGACTGAACTGATTCTTGCTGACATGGAGCAGCTTCAGAAGCGGTTCGACAAGATCCGCAAGGAGGCGCAGGCCAAGCCGCAGCTGCGTCCCGAGGCTGAGGCTTGCGAGGCATTGCTCAAGCACCTTGGCGAAGGCTCCCCGGTGCGAAGCTTCCCGCGTTCTGAGGGTGATCCGATCCTAAACGTGCTGAAGGAGCTTAATTTCCTCACCGACAAGAAGGTGATATACTGCGCCAACGTGGCCGACGACGACGTGACTGGCGATTCGAATCCGCATGTCGCGGCGCTGCGGGAATATGCGGCCCGGCAGAGTTGCGAGACGGTCGTCGTCTGCGCGCAGATGGAGGCCGACCTTGCCGGGCTCTCCGACGACGAAGCCAAGGAATTCCTGCAGAGCTACGGACTGGAGGAGTCGTCGCTGGATCGGACCATCAAGCTGGCGTACGAGACGCTGGGTCTGGCGAGCTTCCTGACTGCCGGGCCAAAGGAGGTTCGGGCCTGGACCTTCCACCGCGGCTGGAAGGCGCCGAAGTGCGCGGGCGTAATTCACACTGACTTCGAGAAGGGGTTCATACGGGCGCAGGTCGTCGCTTTCGACGATTACGTGAAGTATGGCGGCGAGGCTGGCGCGCGCGAACACGGTGCGCTTCGTCCCGAAGGCAGGGACTACGAGATGCGTGACGGCGACGTCGTGGAGTTCCTGTTCAACTGACGGTCCGGACACGGGGCGCTGCATGAAGGTTGTGGTAGGATTGGGGAATCCGGGCCCGCAGTATGCGGACACTCCGCACTCCGTCGGTTTTGAGGCGGTTGACCGCATCGCATCCGCGGCTGGCGCGACGTGGGAGGCGAAGCGTGCCTTCCGGTGCTTCATGGCGAAGTGTGTCATCGAAGGGCAGCAGGTCTTGCTCGTTAAGCCGCAGACGTTCATGAACCTCTCCGGCGAGTCCGTCGCTCCTGTCGTTAGGTATAACAACGCCACTCCGGCCGATCTCGTCGTGGTGCAGGATGACATTGACCTTCCTGTCGGACGACTCCGTGTCCGCACGGGCGGAAGCTGCGGCGGACACAACGGCATAAGGAACATAATCGAGAGACTCGGGACAGGAGCCTTCGTGCGCGTGAAGATCGGCGTCGGCAAGGACCGCGGCAACGTCGTAGGGCATGTGCTCGGCAAGTTCGACCCCGAGACGCGCAAGGTGATCGACGTCGTGATCGAGAAGGCCGCAGACGCCGTCGGGACCGTGCTCCGCGACGGCCCGGAAAGGGCTATGAACGCATTCAACGCATTCAATGCCGTTCCGGCTCCTGAAGGCTGAGTCGTCCACATCCCTCGCGATTTTTGGTATAATCTTCAACATGAACGAAAGCCTGAAAGACAAAGTCGTCGGGTATCTGACGTATTTCGTGCTTGCGTTGATCGCGGTCGGCGGCGTCATGATGATGTATCCTGACTACCGCCGCAGCGAATCGCTGAAGCGGCAGAACGCTGAGCTTCAGGAGCGGATCGACCGTCGCAAGCGCGAGATAGAGCAGCTCGTCGACAACCAGCGCCGATTCAAGACGGACGCCGATTTCGTCGAGAAGATAGCTCGCACGAACCACCGGGTCTTTCCCGGCGAACTGGTGTTCATCTTCGAAAAGGACTGACGGCGGGTAGGATGGCGAACTTCCTGAGGCTCCTGACCGGAATCGCGCTGTTGCCGGCGTGCTGGGGTTTCATGCGCGCCCTGTTTGACGCCATTGTCGCGTCCGCCGGCGCGGAGGGCATGAGTCCTGAGGCGCTGTCCCTCCTTGGCGGCATAGCCGCGTTCGCTCTCGCATGGATGGCTCTCAGCCACCCTGTCAAGGCCTATGTGCTTGGCCACGAGTTGACGCATGCGCTCTGGGGGCTCCTGTTCGGCGCGCGTCCGAGCGACCTTCGTGTCGGCGAGGGCGGCGGCAGCGTGCGCCTGACGAAGTCCAACATCCTGATCACGCTCGCACCGTACTTCTTTCCGTTCTACACGTTTGTCGTAATCGTCTGCGCCCTGGTTACGTTCGCATTCCTGCGTCCCCTGCCTTGCCTTCCGCTTTGGATGTTCCTTATCGGCTTCACTTGGGCGTTCCACGTGCTCTTCACGCTTGAGACGCTCGGCCAGCGCCAGCCGGACGTCAAGCTGTACGGCCGAATCTTCTCCTGGACCTTCATCTTCCTTGTGAACGTCATGATAGTCCTCGTTTGGCTGGCTTCGGCGACACCTGTTACGTTCGCCTCCGTCGGCGGCTTCATCGTCGGTCGCGTCTGCTCCGCCTACTCGGCCGTCTGGGCCTTTGCCTGGTCCGGCGGCAGATGGATTGTCTCGCTATGTACCCGGACCTCATAGACATCGGCTTCCTGCATGTCAGGACGTATGGCGTCCTGATGGCGACTGGGTTCCTGGTCTGCTGGTGGCTCATTGAGAAGCTGAGCGGGCGCAAGGATCTCTCCAACCTGCTCATGGCGCTGATGATCGGCGGCGTCATCGGCAGCCGGACAGCCTACGTCATCGAGCACTGGAAGGCCGAATTCGCGTCCAATCCGGCGGCGATCGTCCGCGTCGACCAGGGCGGTCTCATGTTCTACGGCGGGTTCGTGCTTGCTTTTGTGATCTTCTTCGTCTGGTGCCTAGTCCGGAAAGAACATCCGCTTAGGCTGGCGGACCTGCTGTCGGCGGTCCTGCCGCTCGGCCATGCGTTCGGGCGCATCGGATGCTTCTTCTACGGGTGCTGCTACGGGCGTGACTCTACGGCCTGGTGCGCCGTCACTTTCCCGGCTGGAAGCCCTAGCTGGTACGAGCATGGCTGCCGGGCGGTGAGCGTGTTGCCGACGCAGCTTTTCGAGTCGGCGGCGCTGATGGCCCTGTTCGCGGCGCTGATGGCCCTGTGGCGACGGGGTGCACGCGACCGTCCGGGTCTCGTGACAGGCGCTTACTTGATCGGATACGCGGCAATCCGCTTTGGCATGGAGTACCTGCGCGGGGATCCGAGGGCGGCGATAGGTCCGTTCAGCATAAGTCAGGCGATTTCCATCGGTATGGTTGTCGTGGGGGTGGGGTTCGTTGAATGTTCACGTCATAATCGGCGCGGATGACTACCTCGTGAACGAGGCGGCCAAGCGCATAGTGGGCGACGGTGTCGGCCTGGAGGTTGTGGACTCCCTGAACGCTACGAACGCCGAGCTGCAGCTGACCGATCTCCGTGCGGCAGACGCCTCGTTCGAGACGCCGCCTTTCCTCGATCCGAAGAAGGTGACCTGGTGGAAGAACGTGCACTTCCTTCCCGGCGGGAAGAAGGCTGTCGCCGATGAGGTGCGCTCTGCGCTCGAGAAGTTCGCCGTAAGGCTGGCCGCTGCGACGCTGCCTGAGAACCAGCACTTCATACTGTCAGGCCCGCACCTGCTGAAGACGTCCGTCTTCGCGAAACGCCTTGCGTCTGCGGTCGAGCTTGTGGTCTTCTCCGAGGACAGTCCGCGCGAGGCTGCCCGCGCCGCAGTCGTGCGCGCCATCGACTTCGCCGGCGGGATGGGGCTCAAGTTCGAGCCGGGCGCGGCTGAGCGATTCGTGGCGACAGTCGGCGGCGACGCTCGCTCTCAGATGAGCGAGCTCGGGAAGATGCGCGACTATCTCGGAGGAGAGTCGTCGGTCGTAACCGCCGCAGACGTGGCGGTTATCGCTAGCCCCGGCGTCGGCGTCGAGCCGGAGGTGTGGGACGTGACTGACGCCATAGGCCGGCGCGACATTGGCGCCGCGCTCGCGGCGATCCGGCGCTTCGAGCTGGGGACTGGCTTCGCAGTGTTCATGAGCGGCGTGATCGAGCGCTTCTTCCGTCAGCTCGTAGACGTGGCTGGCGGACGTACTTCAGGAATGGCCCCGTATGCGGTCAGCAAGGCCAAGGGTTTCCTGCGGAACTGGTCGCTCCAGGAAGCTCGAATGGCGCGCTGGCGCTTCCTGATGTTGCGCGAAAGGGTGGTGACTGGAACGGCGAGCGGCGATGCGCTGGTTGTCAGCGAGCTCGTGCGCGCGATGCGAAAGGGGCGTGGACGGTGAGCCGCGAGATGCTTACGCTTCGGCAGGCCGCGGCGCACATACACCTGTCAGAGAACGAGCTGCGGCACTGTGCGCAGCGCGGCGAGGTGGAAGCATTCCGGCGCGGCGACGACTGGTGTTTCGAGCACCGGACTTTGGACGAGTGGGCGCAGCGCGCGCTGTTGGCGGCGGGCGAGCGCGACCTTCGCACCAAGCACAGGTCGATGATGGACGAGGCCCGCCGCGATTCGCAGGCAGACTGGTCGGTCGCATCGCTCTTCGGCACGGCAACCATCGACCTGTCCGTCGGAGCGAAAGCCAAGGCCGGCATTCTGCGCGACATGACCGACCTGGCCGAACGCGGCGGCCATGTCTACGATTCCGACGCTCTCTTCCGGGAGTTGCTGGCGCGCGAGGAAGCCGCCTCCACCGCCATCGGGGAAGGCGTTGCGCTTCTGCATCCAAGGTTCCACGACCCGTATCTCTTCGAGGAAAGCTTCATCGCCTACGGACGCACCGTGCGGCCTATCTTCTTCGGCGCGTCGAACGGCGAAGGCACCCGTCACTTCTTCCTGATCTGCTCCACCGACCACGCGCAGCATCTTCGCATTCTCGCCCGCCTTGCCGTGCTTGCGCACGGGACCGGACTGATGCCGTTGCTGGACGTTGCCGAGACAGCCGAGGACATCGTCTCCGCAGTCGCCTCGTGCGAGGCGGAGTTCCTGTCCTGACATGTGCGCACCCCCTTGACAGGGGTGGAGGCGAAAGAGTATAATATGCGCACTTTTTTCAACAAAGGAAAGGTAAAAAGCAAATGGCAATCAAGGTTGGCATCAACGGGTTCGGCCGCATCGGTCGCATGGTCTTCCGCGCGGCGGTCGAGAACTTCGCTAACGACATCGAGATCGTCGGCATCAACGATCTTCTCGATCCTGACTACCTGGCGTACATGCTCAAGTACGACTCGGTTCACGGCAAGTTCGACCATGACATCAAGGTCGACGGCACGACGATGACGGTTGACGGCAAGGCGATCCGCCTCACCGCAGAGAAGGATCCTGCGGCCCTCAAGTGGAACGAGGTCGGTGCGGAGGTCGTCGTCGAGTCCACTGGTCTCTTCCTTACCGACGAGAAGGCTCGCGCACACATCGCCGCCGGTGCCAAGAAGGTCATCATGAGTGCGCCTTCGAAGGACGCGACCCCTATGTTCGTCTATGGCGTGAACGACAAGACCTACGCCGGGCAGGACATCATCTCCAACGCCAGCTGCACCACGAACTGCCTCGCGCCGATCTCGAAGGTCCTCAACGACGCCTTCGGCATCAAGCGCGGCCTCATGACGACGATTCATGCCGCCACCGCGACGCAGAAGACCGTCGACGGCCCGTCCAAGAAGGACTGGCGCGGCGGCCGCGGCATCCTCGAGAACATGATTCCGTCCTCGACCGGTGCGGCAAAGGCCGTCGGCAAGGTTCTTCCGCAGCTCAACGGCAAGCTCACGGGCATGTCCGTGCGCGTTCCGACGAGCGACGTCTCGTTCGTCGACCTCACGGTCGAGCTCGAGAAACCCGCCACTTACGAGGAAATCTGCGCGGCGATGAAGAAGGCGTCCGAGGGCGAGCTCAAGGGCATCCTCGGCTACACCGACGAGGCCGTCGTCTCCACCGACTTCCGCGGCGACGCCCGCACGTCGATCTTCGACGTCAAGGCCGGCATCCAGCTCGACCCGACGTTCGTGAAGGTCTGCTCGTGGTATGACAACGAGTGGGGCTACTCGAACAAGGTGCTCGAGATGGCGCGCGTGATCGCGAAGTAACGGCGTGTCATTGAGACATTGCGGACAAGAGACGGCTTTCGGGCCGTCTCTTTCCGTCTTTATGCGCCGTGCAGGGCGCCCCTTTGACACTTGCGCTTTACGTGACGGGGTCGATTTGCTATCATACCTTTGATGAAAGCGATTAAAGGAAGCTTTGTCATAACGGGCGCGCGGGTCGTGACGCCGGGAAGGGATCTAGGCGTGACGCCGGTGCGCGTAGAGGCGGGTCGAATCGCCGCCGTAGGCGCTGACGTCGCAAAGAAGGAAGGCGACGGGCTTGTCGAGGCGGATGGGCTGACGCTTCTTCCAGGGTTCGTGGACATACATTCGCACGGCCGAGGCGGCGCCGACTTCTGCGATGCCACGGACGACGCATTCGACACGATCGGCCGTGGAAAGCTGAAAGACGGCGTGACCGGTTTTCTCGCGACAGGGCTGACGCGTCCCGAGGAGGAGCTTGCGGAACTCTGTAGCTGCGCCGAGCGCTACAAGAAGCGTGCAGAAGGCTCAAGTTGCCTTGGCGTCCACCTGGAAGGGCCTTTCTTCAACGCTGATATGGCAGGCGCCCAGAACCCGGCGTATCTCCGCAAGCCTGATGCGGCGTTCGTGAAACGCCTTGATTCAGTTTCGCCCGTGAAGAAGGTCTCGCTTGCACCGGAGTTGGACGGTGCCGAGGAATGCATACGCGAACTGACGGCGGCGGGGATCGTGACGTCTGGCGGACATTCCACTGCCGACTACGATGCGTTCGAGACGGCGCGCGCGGCAGGAATGACGCACCTTACGCACTTCTGCAACGCTATGATGCCGATCCATCACCTTCGCCCCACGATGGTGACTGGCGGGCTGCTTGCAGATGACGTGTACGTCGAGATAATCACGGACGGCGTGCACCTCTCCGACCCCATGATACGTCTCATCTCAAGGGCGAAGGGGCCTGGTCGCGTCATGATCATTACGGACGCGATGTGCGCTGCCGGCGAGCCGGACGGCATGTACTCGCTCGGCGGCTTGCGCGTCAAGGTGGAGCGAGGCAGGGCGACGCTGGCGGACGTGCCGTACGATCCGAAGGCAGTAGTCTCTAATGTCGCAGGGTCAGTTGCGCTCTTCCCCGACTGCTTCCGTCGCTTCGTGCGTGTCGCAGGCTGGCCGCTCCACGAGGCGGTCAAGGCGGCTGGATACAACCAGCTTCGCTCGCTAGGCATAATGGATCGCGGCGAGATCGCGCCGGGGCAGGTTGCCGACCTCGTGCTTCTTGACGGTTCACTGACGCCGCGTATTACGGTTTCTGGCGGAAACATAAAAACCTCAATAGAGACATGAATGAATGCTGCAATCGGCCATTTGTCATTTGCCGTCGCGTTGACGCTCGTGGCGGGGAGTCTTGACGCAGGCTTCTACCGCGTCGCTCGCGATGCCGACGGCGGGTGGCGGCTGACAGATCCCGCAGGGCGGCCGACCGTCTGGCTCGGCGTGGACCATGTGAAGTTCAACGGTTTCCGTTGCGAGGCGGACGGCAACCGCATGCGCTACCGCGAGGCAAACATACGCAAGTTCGTAACACGTGCCGCATGGGCCAGCAATACGGTCGAGAGGCTTCGCATCTGGGGTTTCAACGCGCTCGGAGCCGGATGCGACAACGCCGACTTCAAGGGTTCCGGGCTGGGGCGCACGGTGTTTCTCGCATTGGGAGATTCGGCAACCTCGGGCAACGAGAACGATCACGAGCATTATCTCGCAAGAAACCTTCACACGCCAGGCACCGCATTTCCGAACGTGTTCGGTCGCGATTTCGCGGAACAATGCGACCGCGCGGCGGCGAAGGCTTGTTCCGCCAACCGCGACGACCCGGAGGTGCTCGGCTACTTCATTGACAACGAACTCGCATGGGAAGGCCGCAACCGCGGCGCGACGCGTCCTTGGGGACTGTTCGACGCGGCGTGCTCCAAGCCGCAGGACAACACGGCGCGAAAGGCGGTTGACGCTTTCCTGTCAACGCATGGCCTTAAAGTCGGCGATGACATTCCAATCTCGGTCAAGCAGGAATTCGTTGGCATCGTGGCGGAGAAATACTTTTCCGCGACAGTGGCGGCGATCCGCAGGCACGATCCAAACCATCTCGTGCTGGGTTGCCGCTTCGCTGGAGCAATCGTTCCCGATGCAGTATGGCAGGCGGCCGGACGGCATTGCGATATCGTGACGTTGAATGCGTATGCGCGGGCAGAGCTGGAGAAGGGCGAGGTGCTCCTGTGGTATCGTGACCGTTATCTCCCGATAGGTGAAGCGCTGTCAAGGGTCAGTGCGCTTGCGGACCGTCCTGTGATGCTGACCGAATGGAGCTTTCCGGCGTTCGACGCAGGGCTTCCGTGCAGGTACGGTGCCGGACAGCGCTTCGACACGCAGATCGAGCGTGCCTGGGCGTCCGCGCTTTATGCGCGGACGGTGCTGTCGCTGCCGTGCATTGTCGGATATGACTACTTCATGTGGGTAGACATGCCGGCGAAGGGCATCAGCTACGGATTCCCAGAAGACACGAATTACGGGCTGGTGCGTGAAGACGGAACGGAGCACCGTGAACTGACGTCGGCTCTTGCGGAAGTGCAGAAGTCAAGGATGCGCGGAGTGTCCATGCCGGGAGGTGCGCGATTCAACGCGTCCGCACGCGACATCCTTGCCGTTTTGTACGATCCCGTGACTAACTCCGCTGCGCGGCCACCGTCATTTTCCTTCTCGAATGGCGCGTACCGCGTGAAGAACATCGCCGGACTTGAAATATCGGGACGTGTTGGCGGAAAATTTCCGATCGAGAGGATCGCCATGGACGGCAAGAATTACGGAAAGTTTTCCGCAATGCTCCAGACGCAGGGCGCGTTCAATCCGAAAGACCGCAGCGGATACAACATATCCTCGTATGGGATAAAGAAAATCGGCAGCGTGGAATGGCACGAATCGGCCGGGCGCGGCATGCTCTCGCTCATGTGCGATACGGGCGTTGCCATGCTTGAACTTGAAATCGGAATCGGACCGGGAAGCCGCAACTTCATCGCCGAAGTGAAACGCGTAATCAACACAGGAAGCAAACCTATTGCCGTTAACGAGGTGTTGTTTTTGCCGTACTCACCGTTCACAAACGTGATTGAATCGGTCAAAAGGCCGACTCCGTCGCAGATGGAGATGGCACATTGTGCTTGTGCGTGGCTGGAGCGCGGCTCCGGCCGCTATCTAGGCGTGCTTACAGATTCGCCTTTTACGGAGGGGATGGACTTCTGGAAGGACAGGAGCGGAGGCTGGCATCCTGACGTGCGTTTCTCCCCAAACCGTCCCGCGCATGGCGGACGGCTCGTAATCGCGCCGGGCGAGTCGTGGATCCCCGAAGTGCCGCTCCATGCGCTCGTTCGGGCCGGCGCAGACGGCTCCGACGGATGGAACACGTTCTCGCGCCGAATCCCCCGCGTTGCCGTTTCAGTTGATTTCTCGCGGACCAAAGGCAAGGTCAAGCCTGTGAACGGCGTGGGTCAGCCACCTTTCATCGGAAGGAACTACAAGCTAATCCCGTATCTGAAGGAAGCGCATGTCCCGTATTCGCGCCTTCACGATGTCGGCGGCGCCGTGACAGGACAAGGTCTGTACGTTGACATTCCAAATGTCTTCAAAGACTTCGATGCCGACCCTGCGAACCCCGATTCCTACTTTTTCGCATTCACTGACGACCTGCTCAAGGCCGTCGTCACGAACGGCATCGCGCCGTACTTCCGCCTTGGAGTGTCAATCGAGAACTATGCCAACGAACTTGGAGCGCGCAAGATATATCCGCCAAAAGACAACCTCAAGTGGGCGAAGATCTGCGAAGGGGTCGTGCGCCATTACACCGAAGGCTGGGCTGGCGGCTTCAAGTGGAAAATCGACAATTGGGAGATATGGAACGAGCCGGACGGCGAGGAGCCGCCGGAGCAGAACAGCATGTGGCGAGGCACGTTCGGACAGTATCTCGACCTTTATGGAACGGCCCTGAAACACTTGAAAAAGAAATTTCCGCACTTGAAGTTCGGAGCGTACGGCAGTTGCGGTTTCGAAGCGCTCTGCTCGAAGTGGAAGCCCGAACGCACCGCTCATCACATGCGCTGCTTCAACGAGTTTCTCGATTACGTGCAGAAAAACAGATGTCCGCCGGACTTCTTCTCGTTCCACTGCTACGGACCGTGGTGGAAGATTGAAAAGCAGGCAAACCATGCTCGGCGCGAACTGGACAAGGCCGGGCTAAAGGACGTTCCGCTTCACCTTACCGAGTGGCTTTCGTCGCACGGCAACGGAACTGCGCGGCAGGCCGCGCTTCTTGCCTATACGATCGTGCGCCTTCAGGGGTCTGTTGTCGATCTCGCGACGATCTACGACGCGCGTTGCAGCTCCGGCTTGTACAGTCCGCTCTTCGACCCTGCTGCGTGGGCTCCGCGAAAGGCGTATTATGCGTTCAGGGCGTTCGGGGATCTTTATGCCCTCGGCACGGAGGTGCGTACGGCGTGCTCAAGCAAGGATGTTGTGGCGCTGGCCGCAACAGGCAAAGGCGGCGAAGCCGCGATGATGGTGGTGAATCCGACCGACATGGCGGTGCCTTTCATATCTGATTTCGGCGGGCGTCGAGTCAAGTCAGTGCGCGTGACGGATGAAAGTCGCGACTGGTCCGAATCCGAACGTCCGGCCGTGCTCACCCCTTGGAGCGTATGGCTCTTCAGCCTTTCTAGGCATTGAAGAACCTGACCGTGCATCAGCGCCATGATATGATACCTCCCTTTGGTTGCAAAGCGGCAAGATTATGACAAAATCATCTTTTCTCGGCAACGCACGGTGGATTTATGGTATAATGCATGCATGAAACATTGTATCACTTGTGTAATGTTATCTTAAATCAAAGCAAGGAAAATGCAAATGAAGAAGCTGATTGTGGCTGCTGCGTTGCTGAGCGCGGCCGAACTTTTCGCTGACGAGGCGTATATTCAGTCGGATGGAACGCAATCCATCAACACCGGCTACTACATCAACGCCAAGACGAAGATCGAAATCGACTTCCAGATGACGGAGATAACGTCGCAGGGGCGTCTTTGGGGGCAGAACGGAACAGGTTGCGGGAACATGGCAGTCGTCTATTTCGGCGACACGGCCAACAATTTCAAGATCGGCTACGGCAATGCCACCTTCAGCGGTGCGTTTCTGGCCGCGAACAACCTTGAGCGCAACACAATCATCTACGACGGCCCAGGCAACAAGGGATATCTCTATCAGAACGGAGCTCAAGTTGCGTCTTGCGACTTGACGGCTGCGCACAACGGAACCGCCACGTTCCCGATGTCAATCTTCGGGCAGAGTTCCAACGCAAAGGGAGCAGCGGCAAACGGTCTGGTAAAGATGAAACTCTACGGTTTCAAGGTCTATGAGGACGATGTCCTCGTCCATGACTACGCGCCGGCCTTCAGGGGCAGCATAACGGGACTTGTCGATACCGTGACGGGCACGTTCCTCTACGATACGCGTGCTTCTGGCGGTGCGTTGACGGGCAGCGGCAATCTTGTTGAGGTGGAAGACGATCCCTACATCGAATCCGACGGCACGAGCGCGATCAACCTTGGCATCAGCGCCTCGCCCAAGCTCAAGGTCGAGATCGACTATGAACTTACAGACGTCACAGACCCGACGCCTGATGGCTCAAATCATTACCAGCAGCGTTTGTTTGGCGAGGATACTACCTCCGCAACCCCGCGCATGTCAGTATATGTCAACGGCAGCAAGATCATTGCCGTCGCGACAGGCGATGGTTGGGACGCGAAGTCAACGGGCGTCACGGCAGACTTCAGGCGCCATACCGTAATCATCGACAATGTTGCAGCGGTGCGCGCCCTAATGACGGGCGTGACGACAAACTGGAGCGACACCTGCACGGACGTCACCAAGTGTGCAACACGGCCGCTTGCTCTTCTCGGCAATACTGCCAACGATGCGGGCACCTCCTTCGCCAACCTTTGCAAAACCAAGGTCTATGGCTGTAGAATCTGGTCCGGCGGAACGCTTATCCGCGACCTCTCGCCGCGCAACATCGGCGGCACAGCGGGCTTCGAGGATCTCGTGACGGGCAGGTTCTACACGTGCAATGGCCTCACGGCGAGCGAGAATGCCTCGACCGAGCTTTCCGGTGCGTCGAGGGACGGCGATGCGTTTGTAGAGTCTGACGGCTCGTTCTACTCCGTCGTCAACACCTACTATTTCGTCAAGCCGAGCACGAAGATTGAAATCGACTACGCGCTCGCCGCCATCGTCTCCGGCGCCGGCGTACTTGGCGGCTACGGCGCGAACGCCGGGATTTCCACGATCCTCTGGTGCAACAGCACCACCAAATTCGTACTTGAGATGCGCGACGGGAACCACGACGCTACGGCGGACGACCTGCTCTCTCCGGCGATTCCGCTCGATCTCGCGCGGCACACGGCGGTGCTTGACGGTCCAGGACGGCATCTCTCGCTCTCCTCGCACGACGGGACGGTCGAGGCGGAGTCCGATTTCCATGAAAGCTGGACGCTAAACACGGCTCAGGCCAACTGGCCGGTGCTGCTCTTCGGGTTCGCGACTGATGCCTACGGTCACAACAAGCAGCGCGCAAAAGCCCGCATCTATGGTGTGAAGTTCTATGAAAACGGCTCGCCCGTGCTGACGCTCACGCCGGCGGTCAAGGGCGGCGTGGCAGGCTTCAAGGACGGCGACGGCAACTTCTACTCCGGTGACGGCCTGATTGCCGGCGGCGCAGTCGAAACAATCGACGAGGATCCTTATGTCGAGAACCCGGACGGCGGACGCTTCTTCGACACTGGCTACTACGTGACGAGCAACACGTGCGTCAAGGTCGATTACATGCCGCTCATGCAGCAGAATGGGCAGCAGTTCCCGTTTGAGGCAGGGGACTCCATCTCTGCGACAAACGCCAACAAGAAGATGTACATGCGCACATACGGCAACGGCAGCTCTGGGCAGGGCGACATCGCCTACGCCTGCGGTGGGCAGCTCTTCATAAGCACGAGCGTTCCCTATGCCCCGCATGTCCGCCGTCAGGTCACGCTTGACGCCTACAATCTCAAGTGCAATGTCGAGACGGCTGGCGTTTTGGTCCGGGAGGTGACGATTGGCGCAATCGGAAGCGTGGCGCAGTCCAGCTCGACCTTGAAGCTGCTCAGCAACGCTGGCATGAACTCGGGCAGCTGCAAGGCGCGACTCTATGGCGTTCAGATATACGAAGAAGGAACGCTCGTCCGCGATTACGTGCCAATCTGTCAGGCTGGATCATACGCGCTTTTGGACAAGGTGCAGGGCAAGGTGCTCGCCAAGGCGTCGAATTCGAAGGAATTCACGGGATATACCTCTAACAACGACCTCGACGACGCCTTCTTCACCGCGCCGATGCGCGCCGAGGACGCCTACATCGAGTCGGACGGTACGCAGGGCATCAACCTCGGCTACCAGACGACGCCGAACACGCGCTACGAGATCGACTACGCGCTGACGGCCATTGTCGGACAGAACCGTCCCTTCGGCGAGGCGGGCGGCAATCTCAGCGCAGAACTTTACATTCAGGGCGAAGCAACTGGCTCCGGCAATGTGGCGTTTGGCGTCGGCGAAACGTGGAAAGGACAGTACACAAGCATGGGTGCAGACCTGAACCGTCATCTTGCTGTCCTCGACCTGGCCAACCATCAATGCGGATATAGTGGGAAAGGGATGTTTAAGTTTGGAACGGACGTCACTACCAAGAAGACAGCGACGAACCTGATGTGGCTCTTCGCCAAAGGGACGAGCGGCGGCGGACTTTATGCCAACAACTCACTTACGGCGATGAAGCTCTACGCATTCCGCATCTTCGAATCGGGAATGCTCGTCCACGAGTATTTGCCCTATAAGGTCGGCTCGACCGTCGGCCTCTACGACACGATGACTGGCGATGTGGTGACGAGCAGCATTTCCGGGAGCAACGCCTTCACCTACGGCGGCGGGCTTGGCTACGGCAAATATGCCGGCACGCGGCGCAACCTCGTCATTGCGCCGACGTCGACGTCTGTCTACTTTGATTCGTCGCGGACGCTCACGGCTTATGCTCCGGGTGCGGTGGCGTATCGCTGGACGTGCAACGGCGAGGAGGTTGCCGGCGGCGAGAACGGCGAACTTGCCGTGACGTGGCGCAAGACCAAGACGCCTGACAACTATACTGTCGCGCCCGTCTATCTCATCAATGGCGAAGAGGCCGAAGGCGAAACCTCTTCCTTTGTCATCGAGAACGTGCCGCTCGGCATGATGATCTTGCTTCGCTGAGCGAACGCGTCTAACAAACACCACGGGCTTCAGTTGTCATTGTGACTTGAGGCCCGTCTTCTGGAGTGAATGTCATGAGCAAAGCAATGGTTTTAGCCTTTTCGACAACCGCATTAGTTTCGTGCGGAGTGTGCGCGGCGGAGGTGGAGCAGGTGTTTAGACCGGAGCGGTATTCGCGCGGTGACACGAACGTGCGCGTGCAGCAGCCTATCGACGAGGCGTCGTGGGTGTGGGCGCAGGGCAGCGAAGTGTGGGGCGGGGCCGTATTCTCCAACACGCGCACCGATCCCGCGACGCTCGCCAAGATGCCGCAGTCGTTCTTCCGGTTCCGCCGCGACTTCACGGCTGAGGAGGAGCCGCTGGAGATTGACATTTCCGCCGACGAGCGGTTCGTTCTGCTTCTTGACGGCAGGGAGATTGCTAGAGGCCCTATGCGAGGTCTTCCAAACCGCTGGCACTACCAGAGCTACAGGGTTGCGGGGCTTGCTCAGGGGACGCATCGTCTTGAGGCGGTCTGCTGGCAGGTTGGCGAACATGCGCCTCTCGCGCAGGTCTCCGTGCGCGGCGGTTTCATAGCAAGGGCCTACGGCGGTTACGATTCGCAACTCACTACGGGCAAGGCGACGTGGAGAGTCGCGCCGCTTCACAGTACGCGCATGACGCATAAGGGGAAGTCGGGCGCGTTCGGCGTCGGTTCGCAGTGCGAGGTCTCAGGAGCGTCGCTGCTTGACGAGGAACCGTCCGCCGAATCGTGGCAAGACGCCGTCGTCGTGCGCGGCCCCGTCAAGACCTGGGCCGGGCTTACGGTGCAGGGCTGGAAGCTGTTCCCCTCGCCCCTCAGGGACTTGATGCACGAGCTGAAGACGCCTGGCGAGGTGAAGCGCGGATTCGACGTCCTGAAAGCGGGTGCGGTCGTGTCCGCCAACACGAAAGTCACGGCGTGGTGGGATCTCGGCAACTACTACTGCGCGTATCCGTCATTGACTGTCTCCGGCGGCAAGGGCGCAAGAGTCAGCTGGGACTGGGCTGAGTGCCTGACCGGGGCGGACGGCAAGAAGGGGGATCGCGCGGCATTCGGAGATGGACTGGACATGCCTCGTCCGTTCGGCGACGTGTTTCTCTGCGACGGGCGCGCACGTGCCCGTTTCTCCACGCCGTGGTGGCGCTGCGGACGCTGGTGCCGGCTGACGATAGAGACGGCGGACGAGCCGTTGACTCTCGACAAGGTCGAAATCGCCGAGACGCGCTACCCTGTTGAAATGGCCGCCTCGTTCGATTGCGACGATCCGTTTGTCATGAAGATGCAGCCCGTGTGCGCACGCGCCTTGCAGATGTGCATGCACGAGATGTTCTTCGACTGCCCGTACTACGAGCAGCAGATGTATCCAGGCGACAGCCGCGTTCAGTACCTTGTCTCCGGTCTTTTCGACACCGAGGACCGCATGGTTCGCAACGCGATTACGCTCTACGACACCGACCGACGCGAGAACGGCATGATTCCCATGAACTGTCCGACACGCGGGATGCAGGACGCGCTGGGCTTCACGTGCTGCGAGGCGATGATGTTCGGCGACTACGCCTGGAATCATACGAACCGGGACTGGCTCAAGGCGCGGCTTCCTGGCCTCAACCACACGCTGATGGGAATGGAGCTGTTCTTGAACGGAGATGGGCTGCTTGGCAAGACGCCTGGCTGGAACTTCGTTGATTGGGTTTCGTCGTGGAGAGACGGCGTGCCGCCTGACGGCGACGATGAGAGGCCGAACGCCGAGATGAACCTGCAGTATCTCCACGCGATCCTTTCGGCTGCGATTGCCGAGGAGGCTGTCGGCGACGCTACGCTGGCAGCGCATTGGCGGACGCGAGCCGAGGTGCTAAAGGCTGCCCTGCGCAAGGCGTTCTGGTGCGCGGACAAGGCGCTGTTCTCGTCCGATGTGTCGAAGACAAAGTTCAGCGAGCATTCGCAGTGCCTTGCGCTTCTGGCTGACGTTGTGACGGGCGAAGAGGCCGAGCGTTGCTTCAAGGCTTTGGTCGAGACGCCTGATCTTGCCCGCGGCACGATCTATTACAAGCACTATCTCTTTGCGACATGCTTCAAGTTCCGACGCTCCGATCTCTTCTTCGGCAACCTCGGCTTCTGGCGCGATTGCCTTAACTGGAACCTCTCGACTATCCTTGAGACGCCAAACATCAACTCGCGCAGTGACTGCCACGGTTGGGGGTCTCATCCGCTCTGGCACCTGCATACGGGCGTTGCGGGCGTGAAGAGCGCCGCGCCGTTCTACGAGAAGGTCCTTGTAGAGCCTCAGCCCGCGCACCTGAAGCATATTCGCAGCTCCACGCCTACACCGAGGGGAGACGTGAAGCTTGACCTGGCGTTTGACGGAGAAGCGGTGTCCGGCACGGTTGCGCTGCCGGAAGGTCTTGCCGGAGTCTTTCGGTGGAAGGGCCATGAGCTGCCGCTCGCAGCCGGCAAGCCATGTAACATAAGTATCTCAACTGGCAAATGACTGCTTGTCATGACGCACGGACAAGCAGAGGCAAGGGCGTTGCGTTTTTTACAGGCGAATTGTAAAAAGTACAGTTGATTTTGCGTAGCTGGTGGCGTATAATAAACGCGCAATGGAATGCTGTTCGCGCAAATCGTTTATAACCGGCTCTGCCGCGTTTGCGGCGTGCGGGCGTCGGGCCATTGAAACCAAGGCAAGCGGATGAGATATGGCAAAGCGACTTCTCATTGTCTTGGCCCTGCTTGGTACGTTTGCGGCAATTGCGGATGCGGACCTGCCAAATGCTCGGTTCGATAAGGCCCTGGAAGGCCAGCCGGATGGCTGGCGGCTTACGGCGTCCGACGGCGGTGACTGGCTGAAGAATGTCGGTCGTGATGGTGATGCCGCGATACGGGTGACAGGCAAGGGCTCCTCGTCCGGGCAGTGGCGATCCGATCCCGTGGAACTGGCGACAGGACGATGCTATGTCTTTTCGTTCTGGAGCAAGGGGAACGGGTCAGGCTGCGTCACCAGCGGAATCGACGACATGAACGTGGATTGGGGTTGTGCGGGAGAGCAGTGGACTCAACGCCTCAACGTTTTGCGGACTCCAGATCGGCCAGGCGTCTACACCCCGGCATTTCATCTGGGCCAGTGGATGATGGATGGCGAAGCGCTTTTTGACGATGTGGCGTTGACGCCCGTCAGGCCCGTCTACGTGAAGGCTGGCGATGTGGAGCTTGGCCATGGCGAACAGGTTGACGGCAACCGATATTCGTTCTCTACGCAATATGGCGCAGTGTCGCGGAACCATGCGCGGACGCTCGTGGAGGGGACGTCATCCTTCAATTCGGACCGTTGGGACATTGGGCGAGGGCGTTGCATCGCTTACCGCTTTGCCCTTCCCCGCCGCACATGGAGCTCCGCAAAGGTCGGTGTGACCTGCGGACATTATACAAAAGGAACGGCGGATGTCGAGATTTCGTCCGATGGGGAAAAATGGAAACAGCTTGCCATGGTCACAAGTGCGACGACGGTGGAACTTGACGTTCCGGCGTCACTCTTTCCTGCTGCCGCAATTTTCGTCCGTGTTCGCGGGAACGATCCTTGCCAGCTGCAGATATATCACGTATCCTTCATTGGTGAATTTTCTGGCGTGCCTGTGACGGCTGTAGGTGCTACGAAATATTTGGACGAGAAGTCGGGGACTGTCGTATGCAAGACAGCCGGATGTACGTTCTTCTCTGACGATTACGGCGAAATCTTGCCGTGCGGCGGCAATGACGTGAATCTCTGGCGGGCGTCGAGCGGATGGAAGATTCCACGAGTGCGAGAGCTTCCGAAGAAGAAGGCCAAGGGTCTTTTCATCCAAACGGCGGCGAATGAGGCGGAAGCCGTGCAGCTTGTAGTTTCGCCGAAGGATGCCCTTGATGACGTCCGGGTCGAAGTGGCAGGTCCGCTGGTCTGCCGCTCTGCCGGAAAGGAACTGACGGCAGTCTCCGTGGAGGTCCTTCGTGTCGGATATGTTTCAGTGGACGTTCCGACAGACGAAGTGGGGTGCCGTGCGCGCTGGCCCGATCCTCTGCCGCCGCAGGACGGCGCGGCATTCCCTGTTGCGGCAGGAGAGAACCAACCGTTCTGGGTGCGCGTGAAGCCGCCTAAGGGAACGCCTAAGGGCGTCTATGCCGGCTCGCTGCAGGTGGTCTGCTTAAAAGCAAAGAGCCGACAGAAGATGACTTTCTCCGTTCCGCTGTCCGTAGAGGTGTTTGGATTCGAGTTGCCGGATGTGATGACATGCGAGACGGCGTTCGATTTCTCGCTATGGACCGTCTCGAAGTATCATGGGCTCAAGACCGCCGAGGAGAAAAAAATTGTCGCGGAAAAGTATCTCCGTTCGCTTGGCGACCATCACATCTCGCCATACGATCCTGCGCCCAACGTAAACTGGAGCGTGAAGTGGAAGGGGATGGAGAATCCCATGACCGCCGAGCCGGCGTTTGACTGGGCGTCTTGGGACAAGGCGGTGGAGGAGGCGCTCGCCAAGCATCACTTCAACACGTTTCTCATTCGTGTAAAAGGGCTTGGCGGAGGCAACTATCAGAAATGGTCGCAACCGGAGTTCATGGGAATTCCTGCCGACAATCCGGCGTATGATGTCCTGGTCGGGAAGTATCTTCACGGGATTGAACGTCATCTGGAGGAGAAGGGCTGGCTGGATAAGGCGTTCCTCTACGCCTTCGATGAGCCGGAGCCGAGGCACTATCCGATTGTGATGCGGATATTCGAGACAGTGAAACGACATGCGCCGAAGCTGCGTCGTATGGTCACGGAGGAGGCCGTCGAGGCGCTTCACGGCGGGCCGAACCTCTGGGTGCCGCTCACGCCGAACCTTCACGTCTCCGGAGAGAAGAAGGCTCGCGCTGCAGGTGACACATTCTGGTGGTACGTGTGCTGTGGACCGAAGGCCCCGTATGTCACGGAGTTCATCGACCACCCCGGCACGGAAATGCGCCTGTGGCTGTGGCAGACGTGGGGAGAGAACGTGTCAGGCATCTTGATCTGGGCGACGACATGGTGGACCAGCGCGAACGCCTACCCCGATCCAGCCCATCCGCAGAACCCCTACGAAGACCCAATGGGCTGGTGCGAGAGCGACAGCCTCGGGAGAGGGACGAAAAGTCCGTGGGGAAACGGCGACGGACGCTTTCTCTATCCGCCGCGTGCTGCGGCCCAGCCGTCGCCCACGCCAGTCCTGGACGGGCCTGTCGATTCGTTCCGCATCGAGATGCTTCGTGACGGCATCGAGGACTATGAGTATTTTGCGATGCTGAAACGGCTTCTTGACGAACGGCGAAATCTTCCTCCGGCCTTTCGCGCCAATGCCGAAGCGCTACTGAAGGTGCCGTCGTCCGTCTATTCGTCGATGACGGAGTTCACGACGGATCCGGAGCCGATGGAGGCTCACCGCAAGAAACTTGCGCGTGCAGTCGAAAAGATTTTGATACAATACAATGCAGCCGGGGTGAAATCATGAATGAAGCCAAAGGGAAGAGACGCATGAAAAGAAAGACTGTTTTCATAGTCGCGGGAGTTTTCCTGACAATGTCAGTCTCTGCGGACACCTACTACTGGCGCGGGTCCAACACCGCCTGGTCGGACTGGACAAACATCGCTGATGGCGGCTGGTCGCTTGCGCGCGATTCATATGTCGCGCCATCGCATGTGCCCGGCACGGATGCGGGCGACACGCTTTGGCCGTTTGGTGTTCAGTCACAAAACTATATAGGCAACTTCAATCTTGGCGGCGGCAGTTACACAGTTGCAGGCTACTCGTCGGAGGGCAATGTCCCTGCGAATTGGCAACTATATCAGTTGCAGATTACGAATGGAACGCTGACGGTATCCAGTTTCCAGAAACCATTCAAGACGGGCAGCACTTCAGATCGTGCTCCAGTTGCATGGAGGTATGATGTCTGGAACGGCGCGACATTCAATTTTAATACGGTGCTTGGAGGCTTTGACCGGGCATACGGTGCAAGTGGGCTCTATGAATATTGGTATGTGATGTCTGGTGGTCGCATGAATCTTCCGGGGCCTTTGGTGCCTTGCGCTTTGGATGTTACCGTGAACAGCGGTGGCGTCCTGAATGTTGCAGACGGCACATTCCGCGTCAACAATAACTCTCATCGTGATTATCCGAACAAGATCACAAACTTTGGCACACTACTTCTTCCGAATGGCTTTGAATGGGTTGCCGGCGATCCGTGGTCGCCTACCGCCAACAACTCAAAAGCCATGATCGTTACGCAAAGCGCCGGAGAAACCCGGATGGGCGGCGATTTCAAGAAGACCGGTCTTGAATCGCACAACTATACGGTGATGATGAAATTCGTGCTCCAGGGCGGAACGCTTACGGTCGAGGAGAACAAGTCGGTCTCGTTCATCAGCCACACGGACCGCAACTCAGGCTACACCAAGAGCGAGGAGGTGTTTGCCGAAATGCCTGCATCTGCATCGGCAACAGTGCAGACGCTTGCCGGCTCAGTGCTTGACATGTCACTCTTCACATACGGCAACGGGGCTGCGTTGACGAAGACGGGATCTGGCACTCTGATTATGAAGGATCGCCCGGCGACAGTCAATGTGACGGCGGGCATGCTCAAGTTGACGAATTCTGTTGCCGATCTTTCGGGTGTCAGCCTTTCGTCTGGCACGACGCTTGAGTTTGCGCAGGCTGGAAATGTTGCAGCTGTGGCTCCGACCGGCTATGCCAGCGCAGTCTTTGCGCTCGACAACTCCGGAGGTGCCTTTACCGACGGCGCTAACGTGATCTCTTCGAACGACGCTGATTTTCTTGCGGCTGTGGCTACATCATTGAATGCCGGCGGCACGGTGCCGGCAGGCCTGGCCGCGATAGTGTCCGGCGGTGCGGTAAAGGTGATGACGCCGCCGTCGCACACGTTCACGAGCGATGGCGAACTTGACCTTGGCGATGCGTCAGGCTGGAACATGCCAGGCTACGTCGGCACAAACGTGTTTGTAAGCGGCGCATCGACAGTCGCCCTGATTTCGCCGGCCACCCCTGCGTTCGACAGCATCACGCTGAGCGACGGCGCGACGCTGAAGGTTTCTGGCGATGGCATCGAATTGCCGAAGATTACGTTGCTTACCCCGTCAACGCTCCTCGTGCCGGGCGGATCGAGCGCGGTGATGACCAATGGCTTCACGGCTGCTGGCGATGTGAGCGGACTGCCTGTCGTCAAAGTAGAGACGAACGGAGTTCTCACCGTGGCGCGCGGCACGAAGTTCAAGAACTGCGCGGTGAAGCTCTATGGCGAGATCGGCGTGCCGCCGGTCTATGGCGACGTCAAGCTTGCGGATGACCAGGGCATTCAGTTCGGCTATGCAGCGGCGGGCGAGACGACGTACTTCGCGATGGAGTCCATCGGAGGCAATATAAATGTCTCCGGCAATACGACGGTGGACCGTCAGAAGGAGCTGACTTTTGCATGGGCGGACAACGGCGGCCGGGTGCTGACGTACGGAGACATCCTGCTGAAGGACACGACGTTCAAGACGCCGCAAGGAGCCTGGCATTACATCGGCAAAATGATCGGCGGCTATAATCCGGACGATTCCGGCATTCGTGTGGTGCTTGACAACACGGTGTTGCCGTTGCGGCGCTTCAACTGGTTCAATTCCGGTACTGTCGTCTGCCGTAATGGCGGGAGGCTGGAGCGTCAGGACTATCATGCAGGAACCGACTGTCGCCTGACTGTCGACAGATACACGAGGATCGAATGCGAGGGCGAAGGCTCTGGACTTTTCCTGCCGTACGCGAACGTATGGCGTCCGTTCTACTACGACATCTGGCTAGATGGCGGCGTCGACCAGTTCACGTTCAGGGACGGCGCGGTTATGGCGGCGCACTACTACTGGGGCGGCAACCATTCTGTTCTCGTCTTCTCCAACGGCGTCTACCAGGTGGGTACGCTTCCGTTCGTTTCCAGCGACAGGAATCCCAACCCGCCGAATGGAGATCCGCACAACTGGATGACCAACGCATTCACCGGGGCACATTCTGTGCGTATCGAACGGGGCGGCAAGCTGTTCTTCCAGTCCGCGTCCGTTCTCAGCGGAACGGAGTGGGACCGATACATGACGCTTGCCGACAAGCCGATCAAGGGCGAAGGCGACTTCGTGATGACTAACGGCGTGCCGGGACGCGGTTTTTCTGCGACTGTGGTCTGCAACCGCAACACCTCGACCGGCTCGATCTCCGTTGCGCCGTCCGCCGATCCGACTACGCTCTTCTTCAACGACGGTGCGAACTGGGCGGGCACGGTCGTAGCGGGCAATATAGCGCTTACGAACCTGACAGCGGCGGCGAGCCCTTCGACAGTCAGTTTCAAGACGCTTGACCTTTGCGGAATCTTCCCGATCCGCATCATGGATAATGGCGGAATCCACACAAACGACGTTGTGAACATTTCAACGGCATTGACGGGTGGCGGCGCGATCAAGCCGATCGTGCAGCCGGGGCTCAGGCTGTCAGGCGGCGAGACCTTCGTGCTGGGAACATGCCCGGCGGCCGGCGTCGACACGTCCGGTCTGCAGTCGCATGTGACGCGCAACTGGGAGCTCATGTCCGAAGACGCAGGCGGCGGCAAGGTGCGGTTGCTGCTCAAGTACATGCCTCGCGGGCTGCTCATTTCAATAAGGTAACCCTAAAAGCAAGGAGGAAAATAAAATGACACACAAGGAACGGAAAGAGGAAGTGCGCGAGATTCTCGCGCTGGATACGGATGAACTCGTGAAGCGCGCGAAGGGACAGCTGGTGCTGTTCCCGACGCTTGACGAAGTGTACGACTATCTCGCAGAAGAGATGGTGAAGGAGTTCGCCAAGGCGGCGAAGGGCAAGAAGATAGTGAACTTTATCATGCCTGTCGGCCCCACGCAGCCATACCGCCTGATGGCCGAGAAGATCAACTACCGCCAGCTGAACCTGAAGAACGTCCGCTTCTTCTTTATGGACGAGTATGTCGACGACGAGAAGGACGAGCTTATCCCGAAGACTAGCCCGCTTTCGTTCCGCGGGCAGATCGGCCCGTTGCTCTTCAACCGCATCCGCCCGGACCTGATGATGCCGAAGGACCAGATAATCTTCCCGACACCGAAGAACGTCAAGGACCTCCCGAAGATGATAAAGGACGCCGGAGGCATCGAGGTGTGCTACGGCGGCATAGGCATCCACGGGCATGTCGCGTTCAACGAGCCGGCGCCGGGCGTGGCGGAGTCTAACCCGCGCATACTTGAGATCAACGAGTTCACGCGGACGATCGACTCTACGCGTCATTGCGGCGTCGGCGGCAATCTTGAGAACTTCCCGCGCCGCGCGATCACGATGGGCATGAAACAGTGTCTTGAAGCGCGCAAGATGCTCCTCATGACGCGCAACGAGACGACGGCGTACCTCTGGGCGAACACGATTCTCAGGATTGCCGCGCTCGGCAAGCCGGGCGACGACTATCCCGTCACCCACGCGCGCTACCACAAGAACCTGCGCATCGTCTCGGACTACGGCACGGCCCAGAAGCCCAGATTCAACATCTGACGGATTGCTGCCAGATGTCGGGATTGCTTGCAGCATTTCTGTGCGCTGTCGGAATGCCGTCCTTGGCGTTTGACGAGGGCGGCTTTTCCATCGACTTCGCCGCTGCTTCGGCCCGGCGTTTCGCCAATGGCGCGAAGTTCACGGAACGGTCGGGCTATCCCGTGTCGGTGACGAACCGTCCGTTCGGATACATCGACAACCGCTTCGCGATTTCCGAAGGGCAGTGCGGAGTCGTGTCTTTCGGCTGGCGACGCGACAGCGCCTATCCGTGCAAAGTCCATACCAAAGACTTCCACTTCGAAATCGGCATTCCGCGCGGCTATCGCCTGCTGGGAACGACCTTTGGAGACGTCGCGTCGCGCAGAACGGATACGTCGCCTGACGGGTCGGCCGTCGTCCGCTGCAGGATCCGCGACGGACTCGAGCCGAGCTCGTGGATGAACAACCAGTCGCCATGCAATGTGCTTGTCGCGCCGAATGACGGAGCGGGGACGGGGAACCTGACGTTCCGGGTCGTAGACCCGCGCGGAACCCCGCTTTCCAATCTTGCGTCCGTCGAGCTTTACTTAGTGCCGCCGGTGAAGGCGAAGGCGGTTCCGAAGCGTTTCCGCAACGGCATGGACGCCTCGTTGCACATATATTTCCGCGAGGCGTCAGCCTATGAGGAGCTAGCCAGACTGTTCGGGGACATCGGCGCGAGGTGGCTGGTGCAGGACATTCGCAATGGGGCGTTCATTCCTTATTGGCGCAAGCATGCGGGAGGCCCTGTCACGCCGATGTGGGAAAAAGTCATCGAGAACGGTTTCCGCGTCGGCCGTCCCGAAACCTTGCCTGCCTCGGAGCATTTCGTATGCGACCCGAAAAGTCCGCGCGTAACCCGTAAGGAGGGGCGTGCGAAGTACCTCTCAGACTCGACGTGCCCGACGACAGTCTACCGCGAAAGCGAGCATTTCAGGACCGTGACGATGGCCGAACTGGACAGGCTTCTTGCCGGGGCGGACGGACTGTGGGGCAATTGGGAGCCGTCGATGTTCTACAAGAACGGCTGCTGGTGCGAACGTTGCCGCGACGAGTTCACATCATGGTCAATGCTGCCGGCGGACGAAGTGAAAAGGGAATGGCCGAAGCTTATCCAGGAAGGGGGACGTCTTGAAAGGCTGGGGTTGAAGTTCCATTCGTGGCAGCACGCTAACGTCGTGAGGACGCTTGACCGTTACGTCCGCAAGGCAACGGGCGGCGAGAAGTCCTGCGGATTCATTCCAGGCGTCGCTGCGGTGGAGATGTCCGATTACTGGCTGCGGACCGGATACCCGCAGGCAATGCTGCAGATCGACTATTCAGGCGACGTCAGGTGGATGAACCCGTGGGGGCCGTATGTGCGCTGGGAGTCGGAACACCCGTACGTGCATGAGCGCCGGGCCTCGCTGATCTACTGGGTTTACGCGCAGGACGTCAAAAGGACCGTGGCGATCGACCATCGGGACGGGCGCATTCCGAAGCTGCTTTCGTATCCGCAGGGTGGCCAGTGCGGAACGTGGGTGACGCAGCCAGAGCAGATCGGCCTTGCGCTCGACTCGTTCCTGCTAAACGGCTGGGACGCCAATTGCGTCTATTATTTTCCGAACGGATACGATGCCCGTTACTTGAAGGCATTCGCCGAAGCCAACGAGCGCGCAGCCGTTGCGGAGGATTTCGTCTTGGACGGGACACCTGCGGACGACCGCGTTTTGGTCTCTCCGGTTGCGGAGTATGCCGTGCCGGTCAGGACAGTGACGGCATGGCTGCCGGCTTACACTAACGTATCGCTCTTGCAGTCCAAGGCGTTCGACTTGAAGGGCAGCCGGCTGGTTGCAGTTCTTAACTTCTGGGATGCGGGGATGGCGTTTGCCAGTCTGAAATGCAGCGGTCTTGCCGCAGGGGAGTATTCCGTGGTTTCGGGTGACATGGCCTGGGTCAAGGACCTCGAGCGTCCTTATTGGACGGCCGAAGAGCTGGCGAACGGGATTCGCGTTGCGGTCGGCGCGGCGAGATCGTCGTTCTTCGTGGTCCGTCCGCGGGGGACGCGCGTGCCGAGGGGATTGGCCAGGCTTGTGACGAGCGACGCAATTGACGCGCTTTACGCGCAGCGCCGTGCCGCGCTCAGAGACGCGGCGGAACGCGATGCGGAAGAAGAGCGCCGCCTGCCGCCGCCGAAAATGGATTGGATGGGCCTTAACTGAAACGGTGAAATGAAACGATTTGATTTCTCTCGACGAGGATTTTTGCGGCTGGGCGTCGCGGGGGCGGCGATGTCTGCGGCCGACTGGCGACTGTGGGCGGCGGAGGAACGCCTGCCGGCCTACTACGGCGAGCATCTTGCAAAAGTCGCCGAGCGCATGCGCACGCTGTCGAAGAATTGCGACGACGCATTCTTCTTCATCACAGACCTGCACACGCCTTCAAACAGATGCGTTTCAGGACGGATTCTCGCCAAGTTGATCGCCGAGACTGGCGTGAAGAAGGTGCTGTGCGGAGGAGATCTGACGGAAGCGTTCGGCGGCAAGGCGTCCGTCGACCGCACCGTAGCCGATTACCGCGAGCAATGGGTGGCGACGGTCGAGCGCGCTGGCGGCGAGTTCTATCCGGCGAAGGGCAACCATGATTTCACGATCAAGGACAGCCCGACGGCGCAGAGCGGCTTTACATACGACGGAAAGTCCGCGCACGACATCCTGATGGACACCGCAGCCGTCAGGGCGAATGCCGTCACGAACCCTGACGATCCTGAGGCATGCTACTACTACGTCGACTGCCAGGAATCGCGCATGCGCTATATCGTAGCCGACACGACTGACAGCATAAGAACCGACCGCACCTATTGGGCGGTGCAGTACGGCATTGGCGAAAGACAGCTCAGCTGGTTGGCGGAAAAGGCGTTTTCGACAATCCCTTCCGGCTGGGGCGCGCTAGTCATGCACCATATCCCAGTGACGGGAATCGCAAGCGGCGAGGACGGGAACCTGACTCTGTTCGCGCCGTGGCGGAATCTGCTTGAGGCATATCAGAACCGCAGCAAGGCGTCGGTTGGCGGCAAAGCATACGATTTCTCTTGTGCGCACGGACGGATCATTTGCAGCCTGACCGGACATGAACATGCGGAGAGACAGACGTTTCAGAACGGGCTCTGGCACATCACAGAACCGTGCGACGCCGCATACAGCGACTACATCGTAGGCTCCTTGCCGTGGTGCAGGAACCTGCCGACGAAGGAGAAGGGCACGGTTTACGAACAGACGTTTGACGCCATCCACATTGACAGGCGCAACGATGTCCTGCACTTCACCCGCATAGGCGGCGGCGGAAACCGCATGTTCCATCTTGACTCCCTCCGCGCCAAGGTCGGCGAGCCGTTGCGACTCGCTGCGGCAAAGTTGAAGGGCGACGTGGCATGGGGATGCTACGACGCAGACAGGGCGACAAAGAAGCGGAATCCGAAGAACAGGTACCAGCACTTCTACGGCTACTTCAACGATGTCGCGGATGTTTCGGCAGACGGCATGTTCACTTCAAAGAAGCCAGGCGAGTCGGTCGTTCTTGCAACAGCCGCAAACGGCGACAAGGAGTTGTTTGCCGTGAGCACATCGTGTTAATTGCGGTCAGGAGGGCGTCCGCTCGCGCCAGTCGGACGGGGTCAGCCCCGTTGCCGTAGAGAATGCGCGAGACAGGTATTCCAACGTAGAGAAGCCAGTTCGTGCCGCAACCTCCTTGATCGGCAGGGAAGTGTGCGAGAGAAGCTTCTTCGCCTCTTCAATTCGCGTTTCTGCAATTTGCCTCTGCACAGATGTGGCGATGTTGTCCCTGAAGGTGCGCTCCACGAGCGTGCGCGAGAACCCTACATGCCTGAATACGTCTGAAGCCGATATGCCCTTGGTGGCGTTAGAACGGATGAATGCGAGTGCATCTGCAAACCATTGTGGCGCATGCGGGTAGATGTTGGTAGATGCACGTTCGACGATTCCTTTGGGCGGTATGATCACCTGTGGAGGATTTTCTCGTGCATTCTTTTCCGACAGCATTTTTGCAAGCGCAGAGGCTGCGGCCCGTCCGATGGCAGGGGCGCCGGGGTCTATGCTTGAAAGGCGTGGCGTCGTGAACATGCAGAACATCGGGTCGTCATCCACGCCGAGTATCGCTACGTCGGACGGGGCCGAGAGTCTTAGCAAATGGCATGCGGCGAGAACGTGCGAAGCCCGAAGGTCATCGCAACAGAACACGCCTATGGGTTTCGGCAGCCGCTTAAGCCATTTGGAAAGGTCGTCAAAGTCAGGAGGCGATTCGATGTGGTCGCCCAGCAGGAAGTCGCGTCTGAAGCGGTTCTGGGGATGAAACGGCGGACGGTAGATTGCGGGACGAATCTTGTTCTTCTCAAGAAATGTGGCGAATGCGTTGCGACGCCTGTCCGAGAAGGAAACGCGGCGGTAGCCGCAGAACGCGAAGTTTGAGAATCGGTGCCGCATCAGATGCTCTGCGGCTAGGCGTCCGATTGCATCGGCATCAGTCTTGACTGTGGCGAACCTCGGCTGTGAGATTGCACAGAGGCAGTCAACGACAGGACTTTCGCATCGGGCCAGCGCCTTTGCCGTGCGGATGTCGACAACGCGGCAGATCCAGCCGTCGAATCCGTTGGACGCCTTGAACGCGGCTTGCTGGGGATCGACAAGCACGAGACTCCATTCCGGATGCTGTTCGGCGATCTCGGCAACGCCGCATATGCAGTTGCGTCCATAGGCACTAGACCGTTCTACGGCGACCGCTATGTTTATCTGTCGCTTCATGCTCTGTATTATAACAGATCTCCGTGGCGTTTTGTGCAGATGGATTGTAAAAAGTACAGTTGATTTCATGGAGATAGATTAAGTATAATACCCTGCAGAAGGAAAAACTGTGCACTTGACCACCGATTTCCATAACATCGGCTGCCCAAGCAGGGCGTCAGAAAGGAAACTATGAAAAGGCCACACGCCTTTACCGTCGCATGTCTGGCAGGTTGTGCTTTTGCAGCCTTTGGAACGGCCTGCGCAGAAACGGTCGCGTGGTATCGGTTCGATGATGCGGATCCGGGCACGAAGACTACCGGCGGCATGGCCGTAACAAACTGTGTGGACGCTTCGTATCCTGCCATGCCGCGCACGATTTATAACACGACATACCATGACAGCGCGTCCCCGAACCAGAACTATCTACCGACCTTCGCCGAGTCCGCTCCGACAAACTATGTAGTCTATGACCCTGTGAGCGGACGGCGTGTCGCAAATCGCGGAGGACTTCACTTCCACACGAACGGAAGCTCTGACCGAAATGGCGGCCTGCTGCGCATCGAGGATAACGCGGCTCTTCGGGCGATTACGAATTTGACGCTGGAAGCGTTCATCCGTCTGCCTACAGATGTAGCCATTGCGGCAAACTATATGCGCCCGATCATTCTCAAGATGAATGATGGGTATCAAGGATCGTGGGGACTGCATGTGTTCGAGTCCAACCTCATGCATCGCGCAACGCTTCTTCTCGCTGACAACTCGACGAAGGTCTGTGCGTGGGGGAACAAGTCGCAGAGCGCGCGGGTGGATGACGGGCGGTGGCACCATATGGCCGTGACGTATGATTTCGGCACTCGGAAGGCGCGTTCCTACGTGGACTATGAGTGTATAAACACGTTGGATATTGATGCCAACGCAGTCGGGTTCTATCATCCCGAGAACAGTCCATTGCTGATCGGCGGCAACGACTTGAATAATACGCGCCGGTTCTGCGGCGACATCGACGAGGTGAGGATTTCGAACGAGGCCTTGCCGCCGGAGAAGTTCCTGCGGTACATCCCGTTGCGCGAGATTGATGCGGACACTGCGTTCTACATGCCGTTTGACGATGGCTTGGCGGAGTGGTTCAGCGCGTCGTATCCGCCGCTCAACGCGGCGACGAATGCGCCGGGAGGAGTATTCTGCTACCGCAATGAAGGGACTCCTGCCGCAGCCCGCGTTTTGGATGTGCCTGGCGACGGCATTCGTGCGGGGCGGCAGTCGATGACAAGATTCGCAGACGGCGGTGCAATCAATCTTCCGGTTACAGCGGTAGGCGTACACAACGGCACGAGTTTCACGTTGCAGGATCCGAACAAGTCGGTGGCTTCTGGCAGCTATACGTTCGAGGCGTTCTTCAAGACGGACCGCCAGGTGACGAAACCGGCGGAATCGACGTATGGCGATTCGTTCTGCATCTTCAATGCGGCTTTCATGAAGGTGCTCATAAACGGCGGCGCGGGCGGCGATACGCTTTTCCGCCACAAGAGCGTGGATGGCGATACGAGCCTGCAGCTTGGCCCTCGTCTTGACGACGGCGTATGGCACCATATCGCCCTTGTGTTCGATGCCGACACGCTGACAATGACCGGCTATGTCGATTACAAGGCTGTCACATCCTCCGCCGTTAAGGCAAAGGATTATTCCGGTTCCGGCGATATTCGCTTGAGCGGCGAGAACTCCGGCTATCAGACGTTTGCCGGAAGCTTCGATGAGGTACGCATTACGCGGCGGGCGTTGGAAACGAGAGAGTTCCTGACGACACGTCCCATTACTGGGGGTGTAAGGATATTAATCCGTTGACGGTGAGATTAATGAGGCATGCTTGTTTCGTCCTGGCTATGACGGTCGTATGGCTGTCGGCGCTTGGGGCGGCTGGCGACGGCGGCAAAAGCGTACGCTACTTCTCAAACGACGGCAACGATGCCGCCGACGGACTGACGCCCCAAACGGCTTGGCGAACACTGGAGAAGCTTTGCAAGGACCTGCCCGCCGGCGCAGAGGCGCGTCTTCGCCGAGGCGACGTGTTTTACGGCAAGGTAGAGTTGAAGCCTGGCTTGAGTTCAGAACAGCCAACCGTGCTCACGTCATACGGCGAGGGCGCAAAGCCGGAGATATGTGCGTTCAAGGTGGCGAAGCCCGACCCGGCCGTGTGGACGCCTGCCGGCACGAACAACCTCTGGCGGATAGACCTCGGCGACTATTCGAAGTTCGGCGGCAACCACATGACAAGGAACGGCAACGTAGGCTTCCTGAAGGTGAACGGCCGCATATTCGGCCGTAAGTTCTTTGCGAAGCTGAAGAAGCCTCTTGAGCGGCAATGGGACTTCATTGACGACGGACGCAACCTCACTGTATGGAGCAGAGGCAATCCTGCGCTTGCAGCGAAGGACATCCGCATCGCCCCGTGCATGGGCACATTGCCGTTCAGGAATCACATTGTGGTGAGCAATGTCGTTGTGCGTGGCACTGGCGCTCATGGCGCAAACGGCTGTGGCGTTGACATCCGAATCTTCAACTGTGCGTTTCTGGAGATAGGCGGTTCGCATCTGTATGGACACGGCGAGGGCGTGTCCCGCTACGGCAACGGCGTGGAATGTTGGGGAGGATGTCGCGACGTGCAGGTGCGCCGATGCGTGTTTGCGGATGTTTACGATGTTGGTTTCACCATGCAAGGCAGGCAAGCTCCGTTTTCGTGGGAGAACATTCACGCTACTGACTGCGTATTCGTCAGGTGTTCGCAATGCTATGAGCTTTGGTTGAACAACTGCCTTCCTGGGATCGGCATGAAGAACTGTTCTTTCATGCGCAACCGTTGCATCGACACCGCGCGCGGCTGGGCGTATGACGTGCGTCCGGACAAGGCGAATGCCGCGCCGCTCCTGATGTACACCATGGCTACGGACACATGCGACATTCTTGTAAAGGACAACATCTTCATCAACTCGCGCGGATATCTCATATTCAAGTCGGGCGGACTGGCCAACCTGCCGGAATCATACCGCGTCGTCGACAACACGGTCGTAGGACCTACGAACCAGCCCCTTGCCAATTGCGTGGGGCAGGGAAAGGCAGCGGCCGAGGCCGTGCGCGAGCGGACCATCCGCGCCGCGAACAGATTTGTCAGCCGCATGAAAGACGTTCACTCGCATTAAAGGGGAGATTGCAATGAGTACACTTGGAATTCTAGCTGCCGTTATTGCGCTTGTGCCGGCTCCGCGAGAGCAGGCCTGGCGCGATGGCGTCTGCAACCTTGCGGAGAAGGGCGTTCGCTTCGTGCAAGATGCAACGCTGCCGCCAGAGGGCTATCGGCTCGACATCACGCCTGACGGCGCGACCGTGGCGAGCGCGGACGATGCGGGCGCGTTCTATGCCAGGAAGACGCTTAAGCAGCTTGGAACCAATGCGGTTCCGTGCGGAACCGTGACGGACGCGCCGGCATTCCGCTGGCGCGGTTTAATGCTTGACGAGGGCCGGCACTTCTTCGGCAAGGAGACGGTGAAGGCGCTGCTCGACCAGATGGCCGATCACAAGCTCAACGTGTTCCATTGGCATCTGACCGAAGACCAGGGCTGGCGGCTCGCCATCGACCGCTTTCCGGAGCTCGTGCAATACGGGGCCGTGCGGCCAGAGTCGCCGGTACATGGGTGCACTGGCAGGCCGAACGAATACCGCGGCAACGGACAGGTTTACGGTCCTTACTTTTACACGGCGACGGACGTGCGCGAAATACTCGCCTATGCGAAGGAACGCTTCATAACGGTCGTGCCGGAGATCGAGGTTCCGGGGCATGCCCGCGCGCTCCTCGCTGCGCACCCTGAGTTTGCGTGCCGCGAAGGGCTGCCGCGCGTGCCGCGCACGATGAACGGCATCGAGGACGATGTTCTCTGCGCCGGGAACGATGCGGCGATCCGTTTCATGGAACAGGTCTATGACGAGGTGTGCGCGCTCTTTCCCGGAACATACGTTCACATCGGCGGTGACGAGTGTCCGAAGAAGCGGTGGAAGGAGTGTCCGAAGTGTCAGGCGCGCATAAAGGCGCTTGGCCTCAAGGACGAGGACGCCCTTCAAGCATGGGTGACGCGACACTTCACCGACTATCTCGCGAAGAAAGGTCGGCGGACCATCGGTTGGGACGAGATACTGGCCGGGGACCCTGGCTTGGAGACGGTTGTGCACAACTGGCGCAAGCCCGAATATGGAATTGAGGCGGCGGAGAAGGGGCATGACGTGGTCGTGTCCGCGCTTGGAGCGACGTACTTCTCCGTGCCGCAGGGCGTGAAGGACGATCCGTTCACCTATCTCAGCCCCAAGAGGCGCTGTCCGCTCGAAACTGCCTATGCGTTCGACCCTCTTGCAGGCATGACGGAGACGGCGAAGAAACGCGTTCTGGGCGCTGAATGCTGCATGTGGAGCGAATGCGTATGGAACGAGTACGACCTCGCCTTCAAGCTGTGGCCCCGCGCCTGCGCGTTCGCGGAGGCGGTGTGGACCGCACCTGCCGCCCCGCGTGATTTCACGGACTTCTCGCGTCGCATGGCCGTTCACCGCTCGCGTCTCATATCCGCAGGCGTCAACTGCGCTCCTTTGGAGTGAACGGCCCTACTTGAAGCCGTGGATTTTCAGGCGGGGTTTTGGTAAAATACCTTCATCAAGGTTTCAGCAATCCAAGGAGGACTTCTGTGATGGATCAGAGCAGGCGCGAGTTCTTGACGAACACGGCTTGGAAGGGTGCTGCCGCAATGGCGGCGGCAGGTGCTGCAAAATGCGGCATGGGGATGCTTCCAAGCGAACAGGCCGCTTACGACAGGTACAACGCGCTGACGATACCAAGGCCTGACGGCATTCTGGACGGAGAGCCGGTTCTGCAGGTCCCGGCGCCTGACTCGATGGGCGTTGCGTTCGCCGTGACTGCGCTTGCGAACGGTTTTGTGGAATTGGCGGACAATGCCCAGATGAAAGGTTCCGTGCGGTTCATGGCGGAGGGAATGCCGCAGGCAGGCATCGACGACCGCGTGCTGCAGGTGCGGATGACCGGACTCAAGTCCGGAACGAGGTACTGGTACCGTGCCGGAGCGGCGAAGCTTGAGCACCCGGTCGGCTACTGGACGAAGCCGTCGGAGATCGTATGGAGCGCGGTCCACACGTTCGTCACCCCCGGCGAAAACGCGCCGTCCCACTTCGGCATGATGTGCGACACGCACGCCCACTTCGAGCAGATGGGGAAGATCACGAAGAAGTACCGTGAGCTTGGCGTACCGCTGATGGTCTGGAACGGCGACATTCCTCGGAGTCTCACGAACAATCGAGAGGATTTCGTTCGGCACTATCTCGTGCCGCCGCACAACGCAGGATACGCCGCAGACACGCCGATCATCCTGAACCGAGGCAACCATGACTACCGCGGCACTGCGGTGAAGCGCCTGGGAGAAGTGATGATGCCGCGCCTGCCGACAGAGCGTTCGGCGCGCGACTTCGCGCTCGACCGCAACTTTGCGTTCCGCATGGGGGAAGTCGCGCTTATAGGGCTTGACACCGGGGAGGACAAGCCAGACCATCATCCCGCCAACGGAGGCCTGTCCAGGTTTACCCCGTTCCGCATAGCGCAGACAGAGTGGCTGAGGGATCAGTTCAAGCGTCCGGAGATAGCAAGAGCTCCGTACGTCGTTGCATTCGTGCACATACCTTTGATCGAGCTTTGGCCCGGGGCCAACCCAGGGACGCTGCTTGAAGACTATGCCGTATGGCAGAAGGAGTGCGCGGACCTGTGGGGCCCGATCCTCACCGAAAACAAGGCGCAGCTTGTCCTCGCCGGTCATATCCACCGTTACCGCTACGATGCCGCGACGCCGACGCGCTCGTGGGCGGAGATAGTGGGCGGAGGACGCGGGGACAGAACGTTTCAGACGCTGGTCGAGGGAAAGGTTGAGAACGGTCGGCTAGTGATACGCGTCTACAACACAGACGCCGGAACTGTCGTAGGCGAACATGTCTTCGCCCCGCGTGCATAACGCTGCTGCGGGAATGGCAAAGCAAGCAAAGAAACAGGAGGACGTTCATGATGACAAGAAGGGATTTTCTGTCCGCATCTGCACTCGCTGCAGGCGCGTTCGTGGCAGGCGGCTGCGTTACGGCGGCGGCGAAACGCCGTCCGCAGGTAGCGGCGCAGCTCTACTCGATATGGAAGATTTTCTGGAAAGAGCCAGAGAAATGCCTTGCCGCCTTGAAAGCAGGCGGATTCGATGGCGTTGAGTTCGCCGGATACGAGAACCACACGGCGAAGGAGATACGCAAGATGCTTTCCGACGCCGGGCTGAAGGCCGCGGGCACGCACGTGAACGGCGACATCGATCTCGTGGGCGACGGGCTGAAGCGATCTCTCGACTTCTGCGTCGAGGCTGGGATCGAAAGCATAACGACGCCGCACGCGAAGCGCGATTCCGCCGACGCCTACCGCCGCTTCGGGCATGACATGGGGCTGGCTGCCGAGGCCGCCGCGCCGTACGGCATAAAGGTCGGGGTTCACACGACGTACCATCACTTCACAACCGTCTATGAAGGCGGGATGACGGCGTGGGACGCCATCTACAGCGATGCGTCTAAACTGCTTCAGCAGCAGATCGACACGGCTAATGCGCTCCACACGGGCACTGACGTGGTCGCCCTCCTGAAGAAATACAGGAACCGTCATCACTCGATACACCTGAAGGAGAACGTGCCTACAGTGGCCGGCATCTTCGGCGAACGCCCGACGGACGGCGGACCGCTCGTTCCGTGGGACGAAGTCTTTGACTACATGTCCACCGAGCCGGGGTGCAGGTGGTACATCATAGAGGCGGAAGGCAAGCCGGACTCGCTTGAGCCTTGCATAGCCAACTGCCGTTTCGTGATGAAGGAGCTGGAGAGATGTCGCTTGTAAACATGAGGGAGATGCTGTGCGAGGCGCGGAACGCGCATCGCGCCGCAGGTGCCTTCAACGTCACGAACTACGAAACGGCTGCGGCTGTACTGAAGGCTGCGGAAGCCGAAAATGAGCCTGTCATCATACAGCTTTACATGCGTCTCTTCGACACAGGCAAGGCATATGACCTCGCCGGGACGCTTCAGCGTCTCGCTTTCCGCGCCAAGGTTCCGGTAGCCCTGCATCTCGACCACGGCAATACGGTGAAGCAGGCGACGGACGCCCTCGCATGGGGCTATACGTCGGTCATGTACGATGGCTCGCGCTCGCCTTATGACGAGAACGTGAAGTGGACGAAGCATGTGGCCGACTACGCCCATGCCCTCGGCGCCACGTGCGAAGGCGAAATCGGCCACGTCGCCCAGGGCGACGAGACAGCCCTGACCGACGTGGACGAGGCTGTGTCTTTCGCCAAGGCTACGGGCGTGGACGCGCTAGCCGTCTCGATCGGCACGGCGCACGGCTACTACAAGGCGGAGCCTAAGCTCGACATCGCACGCTGCGCGGCGATTGCGGATGCCCTGCCTGACGTTCCGCTCGTCCTGCACGGCGGCAGCGGAACCCCGCTCGCGGACGTGAGAAGGGCGATAGAGAGCGGCATCGCCAAGGTGAACATCGCCACGGAGTTCCTCGACGGCTACATCAAGTCGACGCTCAAGGTCTATGGCGATCTTCAGGGCGCGTTCGTGCCGCCTGACAAACTGGCGGATCCGATCATCGACGCGTGCGCCGCGCACGTACGACGGCTGATAAAGTTCTTTGCGGGAAGATAAACAGGCGAACGAAAGGGCGAGATGACGGAAACGAAGTCTGATTCGCGCTACAAGTGGGTGATGCTTGGCCTTCTGGCGGTCACCTACTTTCTGATGCATTCCTCGAGACAGGTGTTCAACGCATCTCTTCCGCAGATAAAGGCCGACCTCGCAGGTCACGGCGCGACCGACGCGCAGCTTGGGCTGTCGCGCACGATCTTCCTCTTCGCGTATGGCTGCATGGTGCCGTTTGCGGGGATGGCTGCGGACTTCTTCCGTCGCAAGTGGGTGATAGTGATCGGCGCGGCTCTATTCTCGACAAGCGTGTTCTTCACGGGTTTTGCCGATTCGATGCTGGTGTTCTTCGTGCTGTACGGACTCATGAACGGCGTAGGACAGTGCATGATTCCCGGACCGGCGTCTTCGCTTATAGCGCAATACCATACTGAGACGCGGTCGACCGCGCTCTCCATCTACCAGTCTGCGCTTTACGTCGGCATTCTCGTATCGAGCGTGCTAGCCGGCTGGCTGGGCGGTGCGTCGCAGGGCGGCTGGAGGATTTCCTTCTGGGCGTTCGGAGGCGTTGCGGTCGCCTGGGTTTTTGCGCTTCTGTTCCTCCTGCGCGACACTCCCGCGCTAAAGGTCGAGGGCCATGACGACAAGCCGAGGTTCTCCGAGGCGTGTTCTGCGTTCTTCTCGAAGCCGTCCGCGCTTCTTCTCACGTTCGCCTTCGGCATGCTCGTCTTTGGCTCGAACTGCTTCCGCACGTGGATGCCGGCCTTCATGCAGCAAAAGACTGAATGGGGTCTTACGCCAGGATCCGCGGCGTTTCACTCGGTCTTCTGGTTCTACCTTGGCAGCTTCATAGGCATCGCGGTTGGCGCTCGCACGTCCGACAGGCTTTCGCACTTGCGGCCCGGCATAAGGCTTTCGGTCATGGCAATCGGACTGGCCATCTCCGCGCCGACGATGGCGGGAATGGTGCTTGTGCCAACGCTGACGCTCAGCTGCGTCATGATGTTCGTATTCGGGCTTGGAGGCGGATTCTTCGACTGCAACCTCTATGCGGGGCTCTTTGACGTCGTGGCTCCGCGCTTCAGGTCGGCCGCGATGGGAATGTACCTCTGCGGCGCGTTCTTCCTTGGCTGTCCTGCCACATGGGTGCTCGGCAAGGTGGGCGAGCATTATTCGCTTCAGGCCGGCATCGCGATCTTCGGCGGCACTTACGCGCTGGGTGCGCTTGCGATCTTCCTCGCACGCGTGCTGTTCTTCCGTCGGGACCGCTGCGGAGCCTAGTGCGCGACCCCGCCGCCGCGCAATAAGTTCAACAACGGAGCGTGGCGAAATGGTATAATACGCAGCATGAGAACCTACAACTGCGTTGTCTGCGTCAAGCAGGTGCCGGACACCAAGAAGGTGACGGGCGATGCCATGAAGGCGGACGGTACTATCAACCGGGCGGCACTGCCGGCGATATTCAATCCTGAAGACAGGAATGCGCTTGAGGCCGCGCTCTACGTCAAGGAGACCTACGGCGGAACGGTAACCGTTGTCACTATGGGGCTTCCGGCGGCGAAGGCGGTCCTCCGCGAGGCGCTGATGTGTGGGGCTGACAGGGCGGTGCTGCTAACCGACCGCAAGGCCGCCGGCTCCGACACTTTGGCGACTAGCTACATACTCTCGCAGGCTGTCAGGAAGCTCAATCCTGACCTTGTGTTCTGCGGACGCCAGGCCATCGACGGCGACACGGCGCAGGTCGGTCCGCAGATCGGCGAGAAGCTTGATTATGCGGTCGTGACGTACCTTGAGAAGCTGGTGCTGGACGGAGACTACGCCGTGGCGACGCGTGACATCGGAACTGGCATCGAGACCTGCCGCGTGCAGCTGCCCGCTCTCTTCACGGTCACCGAGAAATTCGGCGAACTGCGTCCCTTCCAGATGCGCCGGGTGATGAAGTACAAGGACGCCGAGCCGGAGGTTCTTTCTTGCGACGACGTGGGCTGCGCGCCGGAGCGATGCGGCTTCGCAGGGTCGCCCACGAACGTCAACAAGATCATGTCTGTCGTGCTGGCCGGCGGCGAGTTCAAGGAGGTTCCGGCGACGGACGAGGGAATAGGCGGGCTCGTCAGCGAGCTGATTGCGGACCATACGATCGGTTAAGGAGGGTTTATGGATCGTGCGAAGGGTGAAGTCTGGGTGTTCGCCGAGCAGGAGGAGGGCAAGCTCTCCGACGTGCCGTTCGAACTGCTTGGCAAGGCACGCGAACTGGCCGGCAAGCTGGGCGTGAAGGTCGGCGCCGTGCTGATGGGAGACGGAGTGGAGCCGCTTGCAGGCAAGCTGATTGCGGGCGGGGCCGACGTCGTGCATCTCGTGGAGGATCCTGCGCTCAAGGTCTTCCGCAACAAGGCGTACCGTCATTCGCTCGTCGAGCTGGTGAAGGAGTGCGGCCCGCAGATCGTCATCTTCGGCGCGACGCACATGGGGCGCGACCTTGCGCCGTCCGTCGCCTCTGCGCTGCAGTGCGGCCTCACGGCTGACTGCACTGATCTCCAGATCGGCGACTACACGGACAAGAAGTGCGCATGCGAGGATGGCGAGCCAAAGGTCGTCAAGAATGTACTTCTCCAGATTCGCCCGGCGTTCGGCGGCAACATCATCGCGACGATCGTTAACCCGTACAACTGGCCTCAGATGGCTACGGTGCGCGAGGGCGTGATGAAACCGCTGGCGGCGGACGCGTCGCGCAAGGGCGAAGTCGTGCGTCACGATTCGCGCCTTGGCGGAGTTGAGATTCCGACGGAGGTCCTGGAGATAGTCCGCAAGGTGTCGTCCGTCAACCTAAAGGGCGCACGCATCATCGTGTGCGGCGGTGCGGGCGTGGGGTCAAAGGAAAACTTCGCCCTCCTTCACGAACTTGCCGCGGCGCTTGGCGGCGCTGTCGGCGGGTCGCGCGCGGCGGTGGACCTCGGCTACTGCGAGCACGAGCGGCAGATAGGCCAGACGGGTGTCACGGTGCGCCCGGCGCTCATGATAAGCTGCGGCGTTTCCGGCGCGGTACAGCACCTCGCCGGCATGCAGGACTCTGCGAAGATCATCGCCATCAACACCGACAAGGACGCTCCGATATTCAAGGTCGCGCACTATGGCATCGTCGGCGACCTCAACGTTGTCATCCCCAAGCTTATCAAGGCAATCAAGACGAAGGGCGAATAAGAAGATACGGCCTTGGTGACGCACGATGCATCCACGGCCGTCAATTTGGTTTTATTGTAATGAAGGGTGCTGTCATTGTATTATCGTCGTACGCTTGCAAAAATGAAAGTATGGTTGCGCATTTGCACGTAGTTTGATGTTGTGTAGTGGGAAGAGTGTATGATAGAAAAAGACATGGCGGTAAGGGCGCGTGAATTAAGGCATAAATACCCTGTGCTGACCTGACTGGCCCAAGACAGTCCGGCAGGACTACGCTCGCCCGCAGCGTTTTTCCTGACGCAGAATATGTGGATCTGGAGGATCCGGAGATTCACGTCATGGCGCTTTATGACATGCGTGAGTTCCCTAGGCGACATCCCGCTCCTGTGGTGTTCGACGAGGTTCAGTATGTCCCTGAACTTTTTCGTTATGTTCCCGAATTTGGCGAAATGGGGCGGTGCAGGCGTCGGAGTGTCTGCCATGTCGCACACCTTCGCCGCTGGCAGCCGTCAAGATTGTGGTTAGATGGCGACCTCCTTTGATTGTTGTCTACCAACTGCATCACAAAGCATATCAACAATGTCGGCGAACATCTGCCCGTTTATCGCGCCAAATGCTATGGGCTTCTGTGTCGCGTCGGAATTTACCGTGACAATTCGATAGCCACGATCCACCGAAAGCACATCGGACAATTTTATGATGCGGTTTTTCTTGTCCCCGTCGAAAATAATGCGCTTGTTCGTCACATATAACGCGCCTTGTGATATTTCGCGCCATTCGTCGTGCGACTCCGAGCGGAATCCTCCGGAGTGGACTGTTAGACCCTTCGCTACGCGAAAAGACGCGCCTCCGACGTTGCCATGGCGAACAGCGCGGTACACAGGAGGACACACGACTGCCCCACTATGACGAGACGTGTAAAGCCCATGAAGCGGTGAACCGCTGGAAATGGACGAGGGAGTTCATTGTCGGAAGCTGGTCTGAAAGCAGTTCCGTGACAAGGCTAAACACCCTGCCGTCGGAAGACAACCGGGCCGGAGAGGAGATGAGGAACGAGATCGACCAGAAGATGAGGTGGTTCGGGTTCGTCACCGTGGGATGGAGCTGTATGGGACACACACGGGCACGGTGGCAGACAGAGGCCGTCTGCGAATGGGCTAAGAAGGTTCATCCAGAGTGGAAGGTCAGGAACAACGGGTACGACTGCCTTCTCAAAGCCAAATGACAACCGGGACGCCCTGCGGGATTGCTACAGGTTCCACAGGGCGTCCTTTTTCATGACTCAATGGAAACGGACGGAAACCCAAAGAGCGAACACGCCGCACCAGATTTTGGTATAATACCAACCAAACGGTGCGGCAACGGCATGGTGTTCGGTTTGCCTCACGGACAGGAGAAAAATTAATGGGCAATTTCTACGAAGACAACAAGGACATCGCGGC
The DNA here is from genome assembly GCA_017514235.1 of Kiritimatiellia bacterium. Lineage (GTDB taxonomy): Bacteria > Verrucomicrobiota > Kiritimatiellia > RFP12 > UBA1067 > UBA1067. The sequence continues at coordinate 50,325 of JAFWKK010000016.1, forward strand.
GACGATCGACGTGCTCGACCTCACTGAGGTCGCGACGCTGTTGGAGGAAAACTTCCGCTTCGCCGAAGAGTACGACTTCGCGCCGAAGGACGCGGCGTCTGCAATCGACAACTACAAGAGGGCGCTCTCGCTCTGCGGCGACATCTGCGCGAACAGGATCGCCCCGACGGCCGAGGAGACGGACAAGGTAGGCAACGTCCTGAACGAGGACGGCACGGTTACCTATGCGCCAGGCATCAAGCTCGCGATCAAGCTCCTCGGAGGCTCTGGCCTTATGGGCGCCACGATCCCATACCGACTCGGCGGACTCAACATGCCGTGCGTGGTGCTGACGGCCCTGAATGATATCGTTTCGCGCGCCGACGCTTCGCTCATGAACATGTTCGGGCTACAGGGCATTGCCGAGACGATCAACGCTTTTGCCGACGAGGACCTGAAGCAGAAGTACGTGCCGAAGCTTGTCACAGGCGAGTATACCGGCGCTATGGTGCTTACAGAGCCTGACGCCGGGTCTGACCTGCAGAGCGTAAAGGTGTCTGCGCACCAGGATGCGGACGGCAACTGGTTCGTGAACGGCGTCAAGCGCTTCATCACCAACGGCTGCGGAGATGTCCTTATCGTTCTCGCCCGCACCGAGCCTGAGTTCTCGGACGGGCGCGGGCTCAGCTGCCTCTTGGTCGAGAAGGGCCCATGGGTGAAGGTGCGCCGTCTGGAGCACAAGCTCGGAATCAACGGTTCGCCTACGTGCGAGCTCGTGTTCAACGAGGCGCCTGCGAAACTTATAGGCTTGCGCAAGCGCGGGCTCATCACGTACATAATGGCGCTCATGAACGGCGCCCGCATGGGCATTGCCGCGCAAGGCACGGGCATCGGCGAGGCCGCGTACCGCGCCGCGCGCGACTACGCGGCAAGCCGCAAGCAGTTCGGCACGACGATCGACACGTTCCCTGCGGTTCGCGACTTGCTCTGCGGAATGTCCGTCGACGTGCAGGCGAGCCGTGCGCTCGCTTACTATGCGGCGAAGTGCGTGGATCTGGAAACGGGGCTCTCCCGCGCCTTCGAGAAGGCAAAGGGCACCCCCGAGGCTCCGGCCCTGCGTACGCGCATGAAGCTCTACGGCGGATTCAACAAGATGCTCACGCCGATGGCGAAGTATTTCGCGTCCGAGATGTCGATGCGCGTCTCCAACGGTGCGGTCGCGGTTCTTGGCGGCTCCGGCTACATGAAGGACTACCCGGTCGAACGCTATCTGCGCGACGCCCGCATAACTACGATATACGAGGGCACGTCGCAGCTGCAGGTGGTGGCGGCCATCGCAGGCGTAACCGGCGGACTGGTTGCTGCCGTCGTCAATGACATTCTTGGAGAAGGCTGGTCGTCCGCGCATCCGCGCATGGCGGCGCTTCTCTCGTCGCTTGACGAGGCAATCGCATACGTGAAAGGCCGCGAGGATGCGAAGGACTACCACGACCTCTCGGCGCGGCGGCTCGTCGACGCCGGAATCGCGCTTGTCGTCGCCGCGCTCTTCGTGAAGCTGGAGGAGAAGGGCGTAGCCGGAAAGCACGAAGCGCTCTGGTACTGGCTGAACGTGGAGTTCCCGCGCGTGCGCGCCGGCCTCGAAGTCGTCAAGGGCGGTTATGCCGGCGCGGTGACAGACTTCGAGGCGCTTGCTCCTGCCGTACCCAATCTCGACTGAATATCTGCGATGGACATAGCTGACATACTTCGTACGGCAGGAGTGGTGCCGGTCATTGTCATTGAGCGGGAGGACCAGGCGGTTCCCCTTGCCCGCGCCCTGACGTCAGGCGGACTGCCCGTACTTGAAGTGACGTTCCGTACCCAGGCGGCGGCCGGTGCCATAGCGGCGATCCGTCGTGAAGTGCCCGAGGCCGTTGTAGGCGCGGGGACGCTTCTGACGGCCGAGCAAGTGCGCGCGGCAAAGAAGGCTGGCGCGGCATTCGGCGTGGCTCCAGGCTTCGACCCGGCCATCGTGGACGAGGCGAAGAGCCATCTCCTGCCGTTCTGCCCCGGCGTGGCCACTGCAAGCGAAGTCTCGCAGGCGCTGTCGGCGGGCTGCACGACGGTGAAGTTCTTTCCGGCGGAGGCTGCTGGCGGAGTGAAGATGATCAAGAACCTGTTGGGGGCGTTCCGATTCGCCGGAGTGCGTTTCATGCCGACAGGCGGAGTCAGTGCCGCGAATCTGGCGGATTACCTTTCTGTGCCGGAGGTGATCTGCTGCGGCGGAACATGGGTCGTGCCGAAAGACGCGCTCGCGGCCGGCGACTACGCTGCAATCGAAAAGCTCGCATCCGAAGCCGCGGCAATTGTGAGACGCCTGCGAGCGTGACCGAACATGGCTGCATTTCTCAAAATTCGGCGTGTGCCGTAATGGAGAAACAAAAAACAGACGAAAATCAAAGGAGTAAAAAATGGGATTATTTGACAGGATGAAGACCTCCGCGGCAGGAATCGGTGCCGCCGTATCGAGGGGTGTAGGGCAAGTTACCGGGAAAGCTACGGTGGAGGCAAAGGAGGCGGCCAAGATCACTGCCGTTAAGGCTGACATCGCCGCACTCCAAGCCGACATTGACGCTGGTTATCTGCAAATCGGCAAGGCTTATGTCGATGCGTGCATTGCAGGCACGAACGTACCGGACATCGGGGTAGGTGGAACGCTCAAGCTGATGGAACCTAAGCTTGAAAAGAAGATTGCACTCGAAAAAGAGCTTATAGAGCTCGAGAAGGCTCTGGCAGATTCGCAACTGATGCAGGAACGCGCCCTTGTGCAGGCGGAAGTTGACGATGTCAAGGCAAAGCTCGACAAGGCGAAGGCCATGGGAGCCATAACCGAAGCAGACTACAACGCCAAGCTTGCGCAGGCTAACAAGAAGCTTGAGCACTTCGAGGATATCCGAATGCTGAAGAAGCAGAAGGAACTGGGACTGCTCACTAGCGCAGAGTTGGACGCCAAGGTCAAGGCTCTTCTCGCGTGATCGGCATATAGTTCCACGCATGGAACGCTTTTCGTGTCCCATGCACAGCCAACAAGCGCGAATCAAGATTCTGTCGCATTTGCCCCGTCCAGATGCGCGAACGGATGCGGATTTTGGTATAATACGTCGAGTGGAACGGAATACGACAGTAAGGCCGGCGACGCTGAAGGACGCGGAGACGATCTATGCGCTTATAGACCGCCACCGCGACGAGCTGGTGCCGCGGTCGCTCGGCAACGTAGTCGAGTCGATAGACCGGTTCGTCGTCGCCGAGTGCGACGGCGAGACAGCCGGTTGCGCCGCCTACCAGATACACCCTGAGATCGGCAACGCCGAGGCCGCTACGGTCGAGATAGTGTCCGTCGCCGTCGACCGGCAGTTCCGCATGCGCGGGATCGGGCGGAAGTTGGTTGAAGCCGTAGTGGACGGGGTGCGCCGTTTTCGTCCGCACGAGGTGATGGTCCTCACGTTCGCGCCTGGATTCTTCGGCAAGCTCGACTTCGTGGAGTTCCCGAAGACGGAAATAATGCACAAGCTCTACACCGGGTGCATCAACTGCACGAAGCACGCCAATCCTTACACGTGCCCTGAAGTCGCGATGCGGCGCAGGCTGGATTCTTGAACAAGCAACAAACCACAACCAACCAAGGAGCAAACGGAAGATGAAGTCGGTCAAGGACAAGGGAGTCGAAGGCAAGGTGATCGTATGCACGGGCGCGGCAGGCGTCCTCTGCTCGTCGATGACGGAGGACCTGCTACGGCACGGAGCGAAGGTGGCGGTGCTGGATCTCCGCAAGGACGTCGCAGACAAGTTTGTCGCCTCTCTCGCGAAGAAGGGCCTTAAGGAGTGCATTGCCGTGGAGGCGAACGTGCTCGACAAGGATTCGCTGGAGGCGGCGAAGAAGGTGGTGCTGAAGAAGTGGCGCCGCATCGACATCCTTATAAACGGCGCAGGCGGCAACCACCCGAAGGGCACGACGCCGGCCGAGCAGATGACGAAGGGCGTTCCGCTCGAGGACACGTTCTTCGGCCTCACGGCGGAAGGCTTCGAATTCGTGAACAGGCTGAACCTCGTCGGCACGATCCTGCCCTGCCAGGTATTCTGCAAGGAGATGCTGAAGAAGGGCGGCGCTGTGCTGAACTTCTGCTCGATGGCGGCGTACCAGCCGCTCACGAAGGTGGCCGCCTACGGCGCGGCGAAGGCCGGCATCATGAACTTCACACGCTTCCTGGCGACGCATCTGGCGCCGATGGGAATCCGCGTCAACGCGCTTGCGCCAGGCTTTTTCATCACCAACCAGAATCGCTTCCTTATGTTGGAGAAGGACGGCAAGACTCTCACTGCACGCGGCAACAAGGTGATTGCCAAGACGCCGATGCGCAAGTTCGGCCAGCCGAGCGACCTGCACGGTGCGGCGCGCTTCCTGCTTTCCGACGAGGCAAGCTTCATCACGGGCGTGACGCTGCCGGTGGACGGCGGCTTCGTCTGCTATTCAGGCGTTTGATCCCGATGAGAGACCGTCCGGACCGCCGCGACCACAAGGGTCCCCGCGAGCTTGTCTCCGGGGGCGAGTGGCTGTTCGGACGGAATCCAGTGGAGGAGGCCCTCGCCGCCGGACGGCGGACTTGCTCGGAAGTAGTGCTGCCTCCGGCTTCGCCTGACGAAGACGGCCAGATCCGCCGAATCCGCGACGAGGCCCGCGCCAGGCGCCTGACCGTCCGCACCATGACGCGCGACCAGCTCGACCGCCTTACCAGGTTCGGGCACCATCAGGGCGTAGCGCTCAAGACGTCCGGCTATCCGTATGTAGGTTTCGATGAGATCGTTGCGGATGCGGAGGCCGACGAGAACGCCATAGTTCTCATGCTCGATCACCTTGAGGACCCGCAGAACGTCGGCTCGATACTGCGGACTGCGGCGGCAGTAGGCGTTACCGGCGTCGTCATCCCGGAGGACCGCGCCTGCGGCATCACTCCGGCAGCGGTCCGTGCTTCCGCCGGTGGTGCGGAATACGTGCGCGTCGCCCACGTAGTGAACCTGCCGAGGGCGATGAAGGCCTTGCAGGAGGCAGGCGTGTGGATTACGGGACTTGACTGGGGCGATGACGCGAAACCCTACACGAAGCTGGATTTCAAAGGTCGCGTAGGACTTGTTGTCGGTGCGGAAGGGGCAGGGCTTTCCCGTCTCGTCCGCGAGACCTGCGACTTCATCGGCGTGCTGCCGATGCCCGGCGGATTCGAATCGCTCAACGCTGGCGTGGCGGCTGCAGTCGCGCTTTACGAGATAGTGAGGCAACGCTAATGACCGTTCTCAGGCTCAACCGCGAATTCTTCCTGCGCCACCTTGGCGTGGCCGTTCTTTTCTTCTGCATGGGCTGCTGGTTCGGATATGACGGCTATGTAGCGTACCCTGAGCATGACGACGCCTGGTTCGAGGCGCAGCACCTTCGGCGCGACAACGCAATAAGAAGACAAAAAGAGTTCATGGTTCTGGCATTCATTGCGTCGGCTTTGGTAGGCGGGCACCTTTGGGCCGTCTCGCGCCTTCGCTTCGCGTTCGACGACGACGGCTTCGTGTTCCGCGGCAAGCGTACGGCTTATGGCGACGTTAAGACGGTTGACCGTTCCAAGTGGGAGAAGAAGGGCATCGTCAAGGTCGACGGCATAACCCTCGACGCCTGGCATCATACGGGTGTCAGGGAATTCGAGGAGAAGCTAAAACGGTGAGACGGATCTGCCTGTTCGTTGCAAGCGGCCTTGGCCTCGGTCTTGTCGCGCCGTTCGCACCGGGAACGTTCGGGTCGCTTCCGGGCGTCGCGCTCGCCTACGCCACGACTGCACTGTCGCTTCCGCTGCAGATCGCGGCATGCGCTGCGCTTGCGTTTATGGCGGTCCCGATATGCGGCGCGGCGGAACGTGCGTTCGGCATCAAGGACGACGGGCGCATAGCTGCTGACGAATGGATGCTCTACCCGATCGCGCTCGTCGGCATTCCGCTCGCGTCTCTCCCGTGGTGGTCGATGGCCGTTTTTTTCTGCGTGGTGCGCGCCGTAGACATTCTGAAGCCGTGGCCGTGCCGCGGGCTGCAGGCCCTGCCGGGCGGCTGGGGCGTCGTTCTCGACGACCTTGTCGCGAACCTCTATTCGCTGGCGGTCAATTGGACGATTGCCGCAAGTATGCTATAATAGGCGGCGATGAGAATACTTACTCGCTACGTCCTCAGGGAGTTCCTGGTCCCGCTGTTTTACTGCCTGACCGGGTTCATTTCCATCTACGTGCTGTTCGACCTGTTCGGGTCGTTCTCGCGGATGGCGGCGGCGAAGCTTCCGGCAAAAACGGCTGCGCTGTACTTCTGCGGATACCTGGCCCCCTATTTCCATTACATCGTGCCAGCCGCGCTGATGCTGGCTACGCTCTACACAATGTGGAGCTTCTGCCGACACTCGGAGATCGTCGCCATGCGCGCGAGCGGCGTGAGCTTCATCGCGATCGTCCGTCCTCTCCTGTCCGTCGCTCTTGTGATGGCGGCTTGCGTAGCATACGTGAACGAGGTCTTCGTGCCGCAGAAGGCGCAGTGGGCGGCACAGATGAAGAAAGACCGCTTCGACCAGGCCAGCATGTCCAAGGGCGACAACATCGTCTTCCGCAACGCACAGGCCGGTCGCATCTGGAACATTGATGCGTTTCGCGACGAGGAGGGCAAGAGCCTCTCGAACGTCCAGGTCACGATAGACCGTCCGGGCGGGGGGCGGTGCATGAGCGTGTCTGCGCCGAGGGCCGACTATCTTGACGGAGAGTGGTGGTTCTTCGGTCCCAAGGTGCAGCATTACGGCGCACAGGGTCAGGAGATTGCGACACCGGTGCCTGAACTGGACGCGCTGCCGCTTCGGTGCTTCAGCGATTTCGGGGAGCGTCCGACGGACTTTGTCATGCAGAACCGTCCGTGGAAGTTCAATTCCGTGCGGGACCGCCTGCGCTATCTCCGCACCCACCCAGAGCTCTCCGCCGAGACCCGGCGCGACTGCGTGTACGATGTCTGGGCGCAGATTGCGGCGCCATGGGCCTGCATCGTGATCACGCTTTTTGCCATTCCGGCCGGCATCGCGTCGGGGAGGCAGTCAGTCTTTCGCGGAATCATCGGGGCCCTGGCCATGTACTTCTCGTTCTACGGCGTCGTCATCGCCGGAATGGTCGCTGCCAAGAACGGATGGTGTCCGGCGATCCTTGCCGCGCTTTTCCCGTACGCGCTCTTCCTGGCGCTGGGCGTCCGCGCGTTCTGGAAGCAGCGTTGACAAGGCGGAAGGGAATTTGGTAAACTATTCGCGTCACATGAACAAGAGCTACCAGATCAAGTGGTTTTACTACTTCGGCTTTACGCCGGGGCGGGCCTGTTAGCGCTGCGTTCAGATGACATCGGTCATGAATGAAGACAACGGCCCCGCTCCACAGAAGCGAGGCCGTTTCTCGTTCTCGGCCATTCTCCGCAAGAAAGACGATCGAAAGGAAGAGTCAATCGAATGAAAAATCTGGAAGAGGCACGAAAGGAAATAGACGACATCGACGGACGGTTGGTGCCGCTCCTCAAGAGGCGCCTGGAAATCGCTGGCGACGTGCTGCGGGCCAAGATCGAGAAGGGCTTGCCGATTCTCGACCCGGCGAGAGAACGCGAGGTGATGGCACGGGTCGCCGAGGAGATCGGCTCCGGAATGGAAGACGAAGCACGTCTCGTCTTCACCACTCTGTTTGCCATTTCCCGCGCAAGGCAGCGTTCCGCGCTTCCGGACAGGTGTGCGCTTGGAACCGAGATCGCCGATGCGGTCGCTGCTGCAGGCGGCAAGGCATTCCCGTCGCGCGCCACGGTCGCCTGCCCTGGCACGGAGGGAAGCTATTCGCAGCAGGCGCTGTGCGCGATGGTCAAGTTCCCGTCGATACTCTACTTCAAGGGGTTTGAGGACGTGTTCATGGCCGTCGAGAAGGGAATGTGCGATTACGGCGTGTTGCCGATCGAGAACTCGAAGGCTGGCAGCGTTACCGCAGTCTACGACCTGATGGCACGGCACTCGTTCCGGATAGTCCGTGCGACGCGCCTTCGAATTCACCACGTGCTGCTTGCCCCGAAGGGCGTGCAGATATCCGACTTGCGCGAAATCACGAGCCACCCTCACGCGCTCGCCCAGTGCGCCAACTTCCTTGCTGCCCATCCCGGAATCAGGTGCGTGCCGGCGTCCAACACGGCTGCCGCAGCGAAAGAGCTTGCCTCATCAGGGCGTCGCGACAGCGCCGTGATAGCATCGCGCGAGTGCGCTGTGCTTTACGGGCTCGAGCCGATCGCCGAGGAAGTCTCCGACACCACCAGCAACTTCACCCGCTTCATCTGCATATCAAAACGCGGCGAGATATATCCGAAGGCGAACAAGATGTCGCTGCTGATGAGCCTCGGGCACCGGCCCGGAGCTCTGGCCGACGTGTTGGTGCGCTTCGCCGCCGTTGGCGTAAACCTCACGAAGCTCGAATCGCGGCCCGTGGAAGGGTCGGACTTCGAGTTCCGTTTCATCTTCGAGCTGGAGGCGTCGGTCAATGACGAGCGGACGGTGCGGCTGCTCACCGGCCTTGCCAACGACCCGGACATCGAACACTTCACGTTCCTCGGCGCTTACGAGGAATAACGAGCCGGATTTCCATGGAATGACAGGTAAAGGAGTGCTGAAATGATAATAGTGCTGAAGAAGGACGCCGACAAGGGCCAGGTCGAGTCGCTGCTCGGTTGGCTAAGGGCGCGGAACATAAAGCCGAACGTATCTGCCGGTGACCGTGAAACGGTAATCGGCTGCGTCGGCGACGTAGCGAAGATGGACATCGGACTGGTCCAGGCGCTTAGCGTCGTGGAAAGCGTCCAACGCATACAGGAGCCATACAAGGCGGCGAATCGCAAGTTTCATCCAGAGGACACTGTCGTCGACTGCTCCGGCATGAAAATCGGCGGCGGCAACTTCCAGGTGATCGCTGGGCCGTGCAGCGTGGAGTCGGTCGAACAGATGGTCGGCATCGCAAGGAGCGTGAAGGCGTCAGGAGCGACGCTGATGCGCGGCGGCGCGTTCAAGCCGCGCACGTCGCCTTACTCGTTCCAGGGCCTCGGCAAGCGCGGGCTTGAGATCCTTCTTGAGGCGAAGCGGGAGACGGGCCTGCCCATCGTCACGGAGCTTATGGCGATCGAGCACCTGCCGCTCTTCAACGACGTTGACGTCATACAGATCGGAGCCAGGAACATGCAGAACTTCGATCTCCTCAAGGAGGTCGGCTCGATGTCAAAGAAGCCGATACTTCTTAAGCGCGGCATGAGCGCGACGCTGCAGGAACTGCTGATGAGCGCGGAGTACATCATGGCGAGCGGCAACCCGAACGTCATGCTTTGCGAACGCGGCATACGCACTTTCGAGACGGCTATGCGCAACACGATCGACCTTACGGTGATTCCGGTGCTGAAGAGGCTCTCGCACCTTCCTGTCGTGATCGACCCGAGCCACGCGACCGGATACGCGCACCTGGTCGAGCCCGTCGCCATGGGTGCGACGGCGATGGGGGCGGACGGGCTCATCATCGAAGTGCACAACGATCCGCCGCACGCGCTGTGCGACGGCGTTCAGTCGCAGACGCCGGAGATGTTCGCCGAAACCATGAAGAAAATAGCGGCGATCCGTCCGCACGCCTGGCGGAGAGCCTGATATGACTGTCGGCATCCGCGGCATGGGGCTTATAGGCGGCTCGTTCGAAAAGGCGTTCCGCGCGGCCGGGCATGAGGTCGTTGACCTTAAGGCCGCCTCGCCGGAAGCATTCGCCAAGTGTGGACTTGCCGTCGTATGCCTGCCGCCGCGTCTCGTAGCGCCATGGGTAAGCGCACACGCCGGCGAATTCGCCGACGGCGCGTTCGTCGTCGACGCCGCCGGGGTGAAGGGCGCCGTCTGCCGCGAGCTTGCAGACGTCGCCCGAGCCGCGCACTGGACGTTCGTCGGCGGGCACCCGATGGCCGGCAAGGAGGTAAGCGGCTACGAGAACTCCGACGCCACGCTTTTCCACGGCGCGTCAATGGTGCTTACTCCGTACGACTGGACGCCGCCGGCGGCCGTGGAACGCCTCAAGGAACTTCTCGAGCCTGCCGGCTTCTCGCGCTTCGTAGTAACCGATCCCGATCACCACGACGAGATGATAGCCTACACAAGCCAGCTCGCGCACGTCGTGTCGTCCGCCTACGTGCGCGACCCGCTCTCCGCGTCGCACGCCGGCTTCTCCGCCGGCAGCTACCAGGACATGACGCGCGTCGCCACGGTCGACCCGGACATCTGGACCGACCTCTTTCTCTTCAACGGCAAGTCGCTCGATGCCGTGCTCGGACGTCTCATCGACCGTCTCGCCGACTACCGCAACGCCGTTCGCGACGGCAATGCCGCCGCGCTCAGGAGCCTGCTGGCGGAAGGGCGGGCCGCCAAGGAAAGGACGAAGTGATGGAACTGCCGAACATCGAAGTGGACTTCTCGAAGTTCCCGAGGGCAAAGACGGTCGCGCTGGTCACGGACTCCAACGTGGATCGTCTTTACGGCGATGCGGCGGTGAAGCGGCTTGAGGCGTCCGGACTGCGCGTTGAGCGCATCGTGTTCCCTGCAGGCGAGCGTTCCAAGACGCTTGACACGTACGCCGAGCTCGTGCGCGGATTCGCAGCGCTTGGCATGACGCGTGCCGACGTGGCCATAGCGCTTGGCGGCGGCGTCGTAGGCGACCTTGCTGGTTTCGCTGCCGCAACATATATGCGCGGCATCAGTTTCGTGCAGGTTCCGACCACGCTTCTTGCCATGGTCGATTCTTCCATCGGCGGCAAGACAGGCGTTGACATTCCGGAAGGCAAGAACCTTGTCGGCGCGTTCCACCTGCCGAGCCAGATCGTCCGTAACGTCGGCTTCCTCGCCACGCTGCCGGAACGGGAGATGAAGAACGGATTCGCCGAACTTATAAAGACGGCTGTGCTTTTCGATCCTGAACTATTCGCCGCACTGTCGCCGCGTCCTTCGCTAGGCGCACTCGCGCCGCTAGTGGAGCGATGCGCCCGCTGGAAGGGAGAGGTAGTGGCTGCAGACTTCCGCGAAGTGGGACGCCGAAAGCTGCTCAACCTCGGCCATACGTTCGGCCACGCCATCGAAAGCGCGAGCGGATTTCGCCTTTCCCACGGCGAGGCTGTGGCTGTCGGAATGCGCATCGTCGGGCGCGATGTGCCGGAAATCGGTGCAATGCTCGACAAATATGGATTTCCTCAAGCCGACGATGTTTTCTCCGAACCGCTCAACCTGACTCCGGACGATCTGCGCGGCTATCTGGCCAATGACAAGAAACGCTCCGGCGACATGATAACCCTCGTCGTGCCGAAGCGCATCGGCGAATGCGAACTGAAAGATGTCCCGATGTCGGAACTGGACGCATGGCTAAAGTGATAGAACCAGGGCGGCGACGCGGTTCGGCAACGGTGCCGTCGTCGAAGTCGATCGCACACCGCGAGCTGATAGCGGCGGCGCTTTCCAACGCCGAACCGCCCGTCATTCGCGGCGAATCAAAAGACACGCTGGCGACACGCGCATGCCTGAAGGCGATGATGTCAGGAGAAAGCGTCTGGCCGTGCGGCGAAAGCGGCACCACGCTTCGGCTTCTCGAGCCGATTGCAGGCGTCATGGGCTGGAAGGGAGACTTCGCCTGTGAAGGACGGCTTGGAGAGCGTCCGCGCATGCCGTTCGAGAGGAAGTCTCGCTACGTCGTGCCTGGCAACGTCTCCTCGCAGTTTGTGAGCGGACTTCTCATGGCGCTGCCGCTTGCCGACTGGGATTCAGAAATAGCGGTCGAAGGCAGGCTGCAAAGCGAGGCATACGTGCGCCTGACCGAGGATACGCTTAGGGCATCTGGCATTTCGTTCGAGCGGCCTGGAGAAGGCGTATGGCGGGTGCCGGGGCGACAGTCATATCGATTCTGCGGCGGACGCGAGGTTGAGGGCGACTGGTCACAGGCAGCGTTTTTCATTGCTATGGGCGTTGAGGCGAAAGGGCTTCGAGCCGATTCGCTGCAGGGCGACCGCGCCGTCGTCGGCCTGCTGGCGGAAATCGATTCGGCGCAAGCGGCGGGCGTGACGCTCGACATTTCGCAGACGCCGGATCTTTATCCGGTCCTTGCCGCATATGCCGCCGCGACCGGACGCGCCGTCGCCTTCACCGGCACCGAGCGGCTGCGACTGAAAGAGTCGGACCGCATAGCGTCAACTGCCGCACTGATCGAGTCCGTGCGGCGCGGCGAAACGGTAAAGGCGTTCGGCGACCATAGGATCGCCATGTCTGCGGCCGTAATGGCATGCTATTCAGACAAGCCAATAGCCATCGACGACCCTGACTGCGTCGCAAAGTCGTATCCGCGTTTCTGGGATGACTTCGATGCGCTCGAAAGGAGTGCCCCGTGAAGATCAAGACGTTCGGTGAATCCCATGCGCCGGAAATCGGCGTTGAGATGGAAGGCGTGCCGCCGGGAACACGCATAGACATGGATGAGCTTCAGGCTTTCCTCGACAGACGTGCGCCGGGCAACGGGCAGGGCGGACTTTCGACGCCGCGCCGCGAACCGGACAGGCCTGAGTTCGTCGCCGGCGTCGTTGACGGCATTGCGGACGGCACGACAATCCGCGCCGTGATCCGAAATACAAACGTGCGTCCGCAAGACTACGCCAACGTTTCTACTGTGCCGCGTCCGGGTCACGCCGACTATGCGTCGTGGCTCAAGTGCGGAAACATCCCGACGGGCGGCGGCAAGTGGTCGGGACGCATGACCGCACCGCTATGCATTGCAGGCGGCATTGCGATGCAGCTGCTGAAGCGTCGTGGCATTGCGGTTTCGTCAGAGGTGCGACGGCCGTCGCTGGACGGCGTGCATTCCGGCGACTCCGTAGGCGGAACAGTGCGTCTTGTCGTCACAGGTTTTCCTGCGGGCATAGGCGATGCCGGCACGGACGGCATCGAGTCGCGCCTTTCAGCGGCGCTTTTCGGGATTCCGGCCGTCAAGGGCGTCGAGTTCGGCGACGGATTCGCTCTCGCCGAGATGCGCGGTTCGGAGGCCAACGACGCGTTCGTAGTGGAGAATGGGCGCGTGACGCTCCGTACGAATCATTGCGGCGGCATGCTGGGCGGCGTCTCGGTCGGAACGCCGATCGTGATCAGGATCGCGTTCAAGCCTACGCCTTCAATTTCCATCGAGCAGGATTCAGTAGACCTTGCGACAATGACTCCAGTAAAACTGACGGTGAAGGGGCGACACGACCGATGCGTAGCGTTTCGCGGCGCGGTCGCCGCAGAGGCGGCCGTGGCACTGGCGCTAGACGACATGCTGCAGGAGGCGGGACGATGAAGGCCGGGCTGCTGGGCCGTCGCCTCGGCCATTCCCTCTCGCCGCAGATACACCGCTTCTTCGGCGACTACGACTATTGCCTTTACGAACGCGAACCGGAGGATGTGGCGGACTTCGTACGCGAATCAGGACTGGACTTTCTGAATGTCACGATTCCCTACAAGCAAACTGTCGCGCATATCTGCGACGAACTGACGCCCCTTGCCGAACGGCTCGGCAACGTCAATCTCGTCACACGTCTTTCCGACGGACGGTTTCGCGGCGACAACACTGACTACTTCGGGTTCTCGCAACTGCTTGACTTTGTCTGCGCGGCGGCAGGAAAGGCCGTGCCGCCGCGTGCGGCGGTTCTTGGCGCGGGCGGAGCCGCGCTTACGGCGAAGGCTGTGCTTGAGGACCGTTGCGAGGAGGTTGCGCTCGTTCGGCGAGGAGAAATTCCACCGCAGGACGCAGAAATCATCGTGAACGCGACACCGGTCGGAATGTTCCCAGATGTAGACGGTCGGCGAATCGACATCGCCGGGTTCCCTGCATGCGAAATCGTGCTTGATCTCGTGTACAACCCTTCGCCAACGCGACTCGTAAGGGAAGCAAGGGCGTGCGGCAAGACTGCAGAAGACGGCATGGTAATGCTTGTTGCACAGGCGTACCGTGCGTTCCAGCTAGCGTCGCCTGACGCGTCCGCACCCGCAGGGAACCTCTACATTTACGGCCCTCCGGCGTCAGGGAAGACGACTTGGGCGAGGAGGATTGCGGCGGCAACGGGCGCCACCCTTGTTGACATAGACGAGGAGATCGTACGCAAGGAGGGACGGACTATTGCCGACATCTTCACTAATGACGGAGAAGCAACGTTCAGGCGCATCGAAAAGGCGACGTTGGCACGTGTCGCGTCTTCGAGAGGGCAGGTGGTTGCACTCGGCGGCGGCGCACTTCTGGACGATGAATCGCGCAGCATTGCAGAGGCGACAGGTCGCGTGGTTCTGCTGGAATGTCCCGAAGGGGAGCTGCTGCGGCGTGCCGCAAATTCGTCTGACCGCCCTCTTCTTGCCGGAGACAAGGCGAACAGGCTTGCAGCCTTGCTTGCCTCGCGCAGGAATCACTATGCCTCGTTTCCCGTAAAGATTTCGACATGGCGTCAGTAACAGCAGTTTCAAAGGAGGAACAACATGAATAGCAAAGAGAAAGTCAAGGCATGCCTTGCGGCGACGAAGGTCGTCGCAATCATTCGCGGAATGGCGCCTGAAACATGCGTCAGGCTGGCGGAGGCATATCATGAGGGCGGCATACGCCTGGTGGAGGTCACGTTCGACCAGACAGGCGACCCGGAGGCTACTGTGGCGGCCGTTCGGGCGGTTCGTGCGGCGTATCCCGACATGCATGTCGGCGCCGGGACCGTCGTGACGGCAACCCAACTGGACCGTGCGATCGCCGCAGGGGCGGAATTCATCGTCACGCCGAACTGCAATCCACAGATCATCAGCGCGGCCGGGACCGCCGGGCTTGTCACGATGCCTGGCACGTTCACGCCGACGGAAATGGAGATAGCTCACGAGGCAGGTGCCGACTACGTCAAGGTTTTCCCGGTCCGCGCGTTAGGTCCGGCATACGTCAAGGACGTCCTTGCCCCTCTGAAGCATCTGAAGCTGATTGCCGTCGGAGGCGTGTCGCCGGAGAATGCTGCGGACTACATCAAGGCCGGCTGCATCGGCGTCGGTGCAAGCGGCTCGCTGGTGAACAAGGAATGGATTGCGGCAGGCGAGTACGGTCGTATAGCCGACGTCGCCCGGAGGCTCGTTGAAAATTGCCGTTGACCGAGCCCGTTGCCGCAGGAGTCGAGAACAGCCGGCGAATCGCAGATATGATATAATACGCTTCAAAAGCGATTATGAAATTTGCGAATCCGATGTTCCTGTTGCTTGTCGCGGCGGTTCCGCTTGCGGGGCTCTTCTGGGCGTTCCTGCGGGCACGGCGTGAAAAGTCGCTCGACAGGTTGGTGGCGCCGTCGTTGCGCCATCGGCTGATGCCGGCCGGCGTCAACCTTTGGGGTCTTCAGGCATGGCTTATACTTGTAGGAATGTTCCTATGCCTGTTCGCCGCGTCGCGTCCGCAGTGGGGCAAGACGACCGAACGGACGGTGGAGCGCAGCCGCAACGTGGTGGTTGCCATAGACGTGTCGCGCTCGATGCTTGCCGAGGACGTGCGTCCGAACCGCCTGGAGCGGGCCAAGGCCGACGTCGCAGACCTCATAGACTCCCTTGAGGGAGACCGCTGCGCACTTGTGGCGTTCCGGCGCACCGGCGTAGTGATATGCCCGCTCACGACTGACCACGGCTACCTGCGCAGCGCGCTCGAGCAGCTTACGCCGGAATCCGCGCCACGCGGCGAGACGGACCTCGGGAGCGCTATCCGGGCGTCGCTTGAGGCGCTGGATCCGGCGGCGGACGACCACAACGCTGTCATAATGATTTCAGACGGCGGCGACCTGCGCGGCGAGGCCATCGCGAATGCAGAACTGGCGAAAAAGAGAGGCGTGCCGATCTTCACGGTGGGCATCGGCGACCCGCGTCACGGCGCGACGCTGCCGTCTGAGGACGGTCGCGGCGTTCAGAAGTTTAACGGCGAAGTCGTGAAGGTGAAGCTCGAGGAATCGGCGCTGAAGGCCATAGCCGATGCGAGCCACGGTCGCTACGTTCCGCTTGCGACAGCAGGAACGGCCGAGACTACGCTTGGCGCGATCTACCGGCGATTCCTGCGCCAGGTCGCGGCAAAGGAACAGAACGAGGAGGCGGAGCGTGCCGCCGAGCGTTACCAGACGTTTCTCGTGCCGGGCATATGTCTGCTGCTGGCCGGCGCGATGCTGTCGAAAGGGAGATTCGGGAAAGGGGGCCGTCGTGCATGACTTCAAGGCAATCATTCTCGCCGGCGGCTCCGGCGAGCGTTTCTGGCCGCTTTCCACGCCGGAGCGCCCCAAGCAGTTTCTCAACGTGTTCGGAGGAGAAAGCCTGATACGTCAGGCGTTTACCCGTCTTGCCGGGCTCGTCGAGCCCAAGAAGGTGTTCGTGGTTACGTCGGCTGCGCTCGTCGGTGCAACGCGGCGCGAGCTGCCGGAGCTGCCACGCTCCAACATCATCGGCGAGCCGATGCGCCGCGATACCGGTGCCGCCGTTGCCCTTGGAGTTGCCGTCGCCGGCGGCGGCACGCTGGGCTTCTTCCCTGCCGACCAGATGGTGGGGCGTCCGAAGGAGTTCCGCCGGGCTGTGTCACGTGCCATGGCTGCGGCATTGCGACGCGACACGATAGTGACGATCGGGGTGCGCCCGACATATCCCGCCACTGGGTTCGGATACGTCAACCCGGTCCGCGGCACGTTCGTCGAGAAGCCGGACGCGCGGAAGGCGGCACGCTACCTGCGGCAGGGCTTTCTCTGGAACGCCGGCATGTTCATCGCCCGCAGCGAGGTGTTCCGCGCTGCGTTCGCCTCCCATGCGCCGTTGCTGCTGCCTCTGACCGACATGCACAGGCCGACGGCGCGGCGACTCGCGGCGACTTACGAATCTCTGCCGCGCATCTCCTTTGACTATGCGGTCATGGAGAAGCTGCCTCGCGTCGCGGTCGTGAAGGGTGACTTCGGCTGGGACGACGTCGGCAGCTACAGCGCCTTCGACAAGTACTTCCCGCACGATTCGCGCGGCAATGTCCGTGAAGGGCCTTGTACGGTCGTCGAGGCGGACGGAAACATCTGCGTCGCCAGGTCGGCGCGCATCTCGCTCCTGGGAGTGAAGAACCTTGTCGTCGTCACCACTCCGGACTCGGTCCTTGTCGCCGACAAGTCGCGACTGACCGAGATGAAGCGGCTTTTTGCGTAACCTGCTGGGCTTGGGAATCATGAGGTTCAGATTTTTGGGAACCGGAACTTCCGTCGGCGTGCCGCAGATCGGCTGCAGATGCGCGGTTTGCACCTCGACAGACCCTCGCGACAGGCGACGGAGGTGTGGTGCCTATGTGACGGCAGACGACGGAACTGCGTTTCTCATCGACACTCCTCCCGAAATGCGCCTCGCCTGCGTCGAGTACGGCATAGACAAGGTCGATGCGGTCGTAATTACCCACGCGCACATCGACCATGTCGCCGGCTTCGATGACGTTCGCCGATTCAACACCCTGAACGGCACAAGGGTTCCGTGTGCGCCGGGAGACCCCCTCTATCGAGGGCTCCCTTACCGTATCGAAGGCAAGCCGATGACATGTTATGCCATGCCGGACACTATCGAGCAACTGCACCGCATCTTTCCGTACATATCCGCAGAAGGCGGGGAAAACGGGCTTTTCCGTCCTATGATCGAGTTCGATCCGTCCGGCTCGTTCACGCTTGGTTCCGTCGCCGTGGAGCGCCTGAATGTCGAGCATGGATTCCCGTGCTGCGGATACCTCTTGCGTGAAGCAAGCGGAGAAGAGGAAGCAGGGGTGCGGACGCTGGCTTACATCAGCGACTGCCACGTCTTGCCGGACGAGACATTGGGCCGAATTCACGGCGTTGACGTGCTGGTGTTGAACTGCCTCAGGGAGCGGCCTCACCCGACGCACCTGAGCCTTAGCGAGTCCCTGGCCTACATTGGCCGCGTCGCTCCGAAAAAGACGTATCTGATCCATATGTGCCATGACATTTCTCACGCCGAATGGCTGGCAAAGCTGCCCGCATGCGTCAAGCCGGCATACGACGGTCTGGAACTGCGCGCATGCAGTTGAAGTCCGGCCGATTCGAGCCCGAATTATGGTATAATATTACGAAGAAGAAACAACAAACTTGAACGGGGTTTCATGCGATTCAGACTGAAAGAGCCTAGGGCGTCGGCACGGGGCGTCAGGGCGTTTGCGGCATTTCTCGCCGCGACGTTGCCCTTGGTGCAATTCGCCGCGACCAGCGAGATACGCGTCGACCTGAAGCTTGACGGGTCAGACTTCGTCTCAGGCGAGCGCATACGAGGAGTCGTGGACGTCGCCAATTCCTCGCCGGATAAGGTTAGCGTCGGTTACGCCAACTCGGCCGACAAGCTGTTCGTCGAGGTCTTTCGCGCAGGGGATATGTCGCAGCTCTCCCGCACGTCGAGGCGTCAGTTCGTTGCACGCTTCCGCGTCGATTCCGGCGAAGGGCAAAAGCTGGAAACTTTTTTGGGAGACCACTATGACCTGCGTGAGACGCGGCGCTATCTGGCCAAGCCGGTCCTTGTACACGACGGTTACCGTTTCGAGGGTGCCCTGCGCGCTTTCGACGTGGTCGACGGCGTAAGGCTTCGCGGGGCGATGCAGATGTTCTCGAACAGGCCGGGGATCCAACGCGAGTTCTCTCTCGTCTATTGGTCGCGCAACCATTCCGAACACCTGTTCCTGAAGGCGCACGACACTGGTTCGCAGACCACGACATGGGAGACGCGCGACCTTGGAGCCATACTGCGCATCGACGAACCCACGATAAGCATACTAAAGACCGGCGAGGTGATCGTGCTGCACCGGTTGAACAGCGACCAGTTCATCCGTAGCGAGTTCTGGTCGCTTCCTGACACGCTGGAGTTCCGCATGCGAGAGACTGTGCGGGATCCGGAAACGGCCGGAACCGCGCGCGTGCGCGAACTTTACCGCGAGGGAGGCGTGAAGCCGAAAGTGAACCCGTGGTGGAAGTTCTGGTGAGATGAACGTCCTGGGCATCGAGACGAGCTGCGACGAGACGGCGGCGGCTGTCGTGAAAGACGGCCGCGAGGTGCTTTCCAGCGTTGTCTACACCCAGATCCCGCTTCACCAGCCATACGGCGGTGTCGTGCCGGAGATCGCCAGCCGCGCCCACATAGAGAAGATAGGCGCAGTGGTCGGCGAAACAATGAGGCACTTTCACGAGTTTGGCGGAGGCAAGTTGGACGCAGTGGCTGTCACCTACGGCCCGGGGCTCTCGCCTGCGCTGATCGTGGGGCTTAATGCCGCAAAAGGCATTGCCAAGGGACTGGGTGTGCCGCTGATCGGCATCAACCACATTGAAGCCCATCTGCATACGCCTTTTCTAGTCGATCCTGACGATGCGTCCGCATCCGACGTTCCCGCACCTGCGGAATGCATGCCTGCGCTGGGGTTGGCGATTTCCGGAGGACACACCGCGTGGATCGACATGCCGGCCTATGGACGATACACTGTTCTCGGGCAGACGCTTGACGATGCAGCCGGGGAGGCGTTTGACAAGGCCGCAAAGCTGCTTGGCCTCGGCTATCCGGGCGGACCGGTCGTAGACCGCATAGCGAAGGAATACCTGTCGGCGCCGAAAAAGGATATGATAGCGTTTCCGAAGGGACGTCCCAGGGAAGGCGTAAGCGCACTTGCCGGGCTCCCGGCGGAGCTGTGCGTAAGCTTCTCAGGGCTGAAGACAGCGCTGTTGCGCTACGTGCAGCGCGAAGGCGAGGCGCTGGCATCGGAAGGGGAGATTCCGCGCGTCGTTGCGAGCTATCAGGAAGCCATCGTGCAGGCAGTCGCAGACCGAACCAGGACAGCATTGCGCCGCAGCCGCCGGAATTCACTGATTGTCGGCGGCGGAGTTTCTCTTAATTCGCGCCTGCGCAAAGTGCTGTCCGATTTGGCACACGAGGCAGACGTAAGGCTCCTGTTGGCAAAACCTCGCTATTGCGGCGACAATGGCGCGATGATAGCGGGCCTTGCGTTCTTCCGCCGCAACCACGAGGAGGACGCGATGAGGCTTGACGTCAATCCCTGTTTGGAGGTGGGAGAATGAAGATTCTGTGGATTCTGACGTTAGGCTCATTCGCGGTCCTGGGCGCGGCAGCTGTGTGGATGGGCGGACTGAACCAGGATGAAGGCTGGTATCTCTACGCTGCGAATCTCGTTGCGGAAGGTAAGGTTCCGTATCGCGACTTCTTTTACACGCAGGGACCGCTGTTGCCCGTCGTCTATTCGCCGTTCGCGTGGGTGTGGCAGACGTGGGGCATGCTGGGGGCGCGCATCTTCACGCTGCTGATAGGCGCGGTCTCAGTCATCTTCACGGCGGCGCTGGCACGGCGGCTGGCTCCGTCGGACCGCAGGAACGAGGCGGCCTTGCTTGTTTTGCTTTTGCTTGGCGCAAACCTCTACCATGTCTATTACCTTACGATCCCGAAGACATACGCGCTTGCGAGCCTCTTCGTGTCAATGGGCTTCTATCTTCTGAGCGTCGCTTTGAGCAGCGCTTGCGGCGTGTCCAGGGCTGCGGCAGCCGGAGCCGGCCTCTGTCTCGCCTTCGCGGCAGGAACGCGCATCAGCCTCAGTGCTCTTCTGGCCATGACGGGGCTGAGCCTGCTCCTTGCCAGACGGTGGAAGGATCTCTTCCCGCTCTGTATAGGCGGGTTCGCGGGGCTGGCGCTCGTCTACGGGCCGTGCCTCGTTGACTCGCGGACTCTGGAGGGGCTCCTTGCCGCGCAACGCTACCATGCAGCGCGCGGAGGTTTCGATCCCGTTTGGACGGTAGGGTCGCTAAGCCGTCTTGTCCGTTGGTATCTGCCGACGTTTGTAGTCGTAGGGCTGTATGTGTTCGAAAGTCGGCGTACGGTTGCGAACGAGGGCTGCTCTACGCGTCAGGTGCTACGCATGCTGCTCTTGGGGTTCCTGGCGGTTTTCGCATTCCAGATGCTTGCACCGTTTCCATATGAGGACTACCAGGTGCCTATAATTGGGTTGCTGGCTGTATTCGGCGCAGTCGGCCTTGTACGGCAGGAGAGCAACCGTGCAACTTCCCTTGCGTTGATGACGCTCGGAATGGCGTTTGCCTGCTCTTTCGGATCGCCGCTGCTGGAGAAGTGGGCCACCAACGGACAGGACAGGTTCTGGTCTCTGAAGAAGTCCACCTACGAACTTCCTCAGCTGCGTCGGGCGGCGGCCAAGATCGAAGCCATCGACCCCGGCGGGAAAGACCTTCTTACGCAGGACCTTTACCTTGCGATAGAGACAGGCCGGAAAGTTCCAAACGGGCTGGAGATGGGGCCTTTCTCGATGCTGACGGATGGCGAATGGCGCGACCTGCTGGAATCTGCACCATGCCGCATCGCCGCACTTTCTGGCTATACGTTCGCGATAAAGCCGCCTGAGTGCGCGGAGCGTCCGCTCGAGCAGCAGATGGAATACTGGGAGATTCTCAAGCGGCGTTACGAGCTTGCAGACCGCGAAGATGCGTTCGGGCAGAACGCTACGACATTGCTGATACTGAAACGCAAATGACGGCAGACGAGATACGCGAACGGATTCTGGACGTCGTCCCAAGGAACGGCGGGCATCTCGCCAGCTCTCTTGGCGCGGTCGAGCTGTCGATGGCCCTCGCCGAAGAGTTCGACCCTGCGGCAGACCGCATTGTCTGGGACGTCGGGCATCAGGCGTATGCCTGGAAGCTCTTGACCGATCGGGGAGGACGGGCCTTTGACACGCTCCGTCAGACTGACGGCATGGCGCCGTTCCCGACGCCAGCGGAAAGTGCGGCGGACGCTGCAGTCGCAGGACACGCTGGCGTTGCGCTGTCGGTGGCCGAAGGCCTTGCGGCAGCTCGCGACGCAAAGGGAACCTGCGAACATGTAGTCGCGGTCGTGGGCGATGCGGCTGTAATGAACGGCACGAGCATGGAGGCACTTTGCAACCTGACGACGGCGGCACGGAAGGTGATAGTGGTTCTGAACGACAACAACACCGGAAATCCGCCGCCTTCTGCCGAAGGAGGTCATTTCTCTGCAAAAGCATTCTTCGGCCAGTTCGGGCTCAGTTACATTGGCCCTGTGAATGGACACGACATTGTTGCGCTTCGCACTGCACTTGCCAATGCGAAGGAAAAATGTCGCAGCGTGATTGTGCATGTATTGACACAAAAGGGGAGGGGTTATGCGCCGGCGGAAACCGACCCTGCCGCTTACCACTCATTGCCGGCAGCCGATTCCGTCGCGCAGCAACGCACATGGAGCGAGGCCTTCGGATCCGCTGTCGCAGACCTGGCCCGACGCGATGGACGGATCGTAGCACTGACCGCAGGAATGAAGGAAGGCACAGGGCTAGGGCCGTTCGCAGAGGAGTTCCCGGGCCGGTTCTTTGACGTCGGGATATCGGAAGGCCATATGGTCGCTTTTGCAGCCGGCCTAGCAGCCGGCGGAATGCGTCCTGTCGTCGCCGTGTACTCCTCGTTCCTGCAACGCGCCGTAGACCAGGTGATGCACGACGTCTGCCTGCCGAAGCTGCCGGTCGTGTTCTGCGTGGACCGCGCAGGTGTCGTCGGGGGTGACGGTGCAACGCATCAGGGCGTATTCGACATTGCCATGTTGCGTTGCCTGCCAGGCTTGACGATTGAGCAGCCGTGCGACGAGTCGGAGCTGGTGAGAATGCTTGCAGATGCAATCGTCCGCGACGGCCCGACTGTGATACGTTACCCGCGCGGCGCGGTGCCCGCCATTCGCCCTTCGCTTCCGTGCGGGCTCGCGGTGCCGGTTGTCAACCCTGAGGCCGAGACTCAGATATGGGCTACAGGCGACATGCTGGAGAAGGCGATGGCTGTCTCGAAACGGACGGGAGCCGGCGTCGTCTACGCGCGTTCTCTCAAACCGTTCGACGAGACGCTGCTGCGCATGCAGCGCAAAGACGGACGGCGCATCGTCTCCATCGAGAACGGCTCGGCGGCGGGCGGTTTCGGCGAGGCGATCGGGGCCGACGTCAGGTTCGGCTGGCCGGACGCTTTCGTGCCCCACGGTTCAGTCGGCGAGCTGGAGCGGCGTTACGGCCTTGATGCGGAGAGCATCGCCGCCGCGCTGAAAAGACACATGATGTTGAAAACTTCATAAAACCGTATTGACGAATATGGCACAGATACACGGGGTTGCAGGAGAATGGGCTAGGGTGAAGGGTTCGGTCCTCGGGCTGTGGCCGCTTTTCCTTGGCGTGTTCGCAGCTGGGTTCGCGGCGGCGACATGCATGGTGTCGCCTGCGCTTGGACTTTCGCTGCTTGTAGTGTCGCTAGGCTTCATAATATGGAGCCTCATGGCGGGCCTGCGATGCGTGGAGCGGTTCTACAGGGGTGCGAGGGGCGAGGAGAAGGTGTCAGGCATACTGAAATCTCTGCCTTCCGCATACCACGTGTTCAACGACTTTGCCGTCGGACGGAGCCACGTGGATCACGTCGTCGTCGGGCCTGGCGGCGCATTTGCCGTAGAAACGAAGTTCTGGCGAGGGAAGGTGACGATCGAGGACGGCCACATACTGATTGACGGGCAGCTTCCTGACCGCTCGCCGGTCTCGCAAGTGCTCCGCGAAGCCTCGCTGGTGAAGCAGGCGCTGTCGTGCGCCGGGTGGTCCGGCACGGTGACTCCGGTACTGGCGTTCGCTTCCGACACGTTCGATGCCCACCGCGCGACGCTCAAGGGCGTGATCGTCATGAATTCCTGCGAACTTAAGGCAAGCTTCGAATCCGATCGCGTGGTAATACCGCCGCCTGAGCTCGAGAGGCTCGTCGGCATCATGGAGAGCAACTCGTGAAGAAGAACATTCTGCTTCTGGTCTTCGGAACGTGCCTGGCCGCTGGCGCGGCGGAGGCGCAGATGCCGGAGCCGCCACCGCACCAGGGTCCGGTCAGGCCCCGCCAGTACTACGGAAACATCGCCAAGCGACTTGGCGACATGCTGCCGAAGTTCCACGTGCTGCAACAGCGGCTTAACGACGAGATATCGCAACGCGCATGGACGAACCTCGTTACGTTCTACGACTTCGACCATTCGGTGTTCCTGAGGGAAGACCTCGACCGCTTCGCGAGACGCGAACGGTCGCTTGACGACGAGATCCGTTCTGGCGACGTGAGCTTCGGCTTTGACGTCTACAACCTATATGTGGAGCGGCTGCGCGAACGCATCGACTTTGCGACGAATCTCCTAGCCAAGTCCGAATGGGACTTTTCGACGGACGAAACGTACCGGATCAAGCGAAAGGACGCTCCCTGGCCGGAGACGCGCGCCGACGCCGAAGAGCACTGGCGCAAGCGGATGAAGAACGAGGTCCTTGTGTCGCGGATCGTCCGCGAACTTGACGCGGAGGAAGATGCCAAGAAAAAGGCCAGGAAGCCTTCGGAGAATGCAGACGGCGAAAAGGAAAAGGAACCAGTCGCCTCCACGAACGCCACTGAAAAGGCCGACACGCCGGAGGAGTCGCTCATAAAAAAGTACCGCCAGTACGTGACGGTGCTGACCGAGCCTGACGAAGAAGCGGTTCTCCAGCATTACCTGTCGGCAGTTTGCCGAGCCTATGACCCGCACACCGACTACATGTCGCCGACGTCCAAGGAAGACTTCGACATGGAGATGAACCTCACGCTCTGCGGCGTCGGCGCGGTGCTCTCCATGGAGGACGGCGCGCTGAAGATCGTGGAGATAATGCCCGGCGGACCGGTCGACACTGACGGCCGCATAAAGGAGGGCGACAAGATCGTCGGAGTGCGCCAGGGCGACGGCGAGATGGAAGACGTGATGTGGCAGCCGATGAAGAAGACCATAAAGAAGATACGCGGCAAGAAAGGCACGCGCGTGACTCTTGAGATCATACCGCGTTCCGATCCGAGCGGCGCGACAAAAAAGCAGATAGAACTTGTGCGCGACGAAATCAAGCTGGAAGACCAGGCGGCCACCGGGCGTGTCGAGCGAGTTGCTCACGAAGGCATAACGAGACGCCTCGGCTACGTCTATTTGCCAGGATTCTACGGCACGATGGACAAGCGCCCCAGCGACGACGGCTACCGCAGCTGCTCGATGGACGTGGCGCGCCTGCTTTGCGACTTCAACGCGAAGGGCACGGAGGGCCTGGTACTGGACCTGCGCGGCAACGGCGGCGGCTCGCTCCGCGAGGCGGTGATGCTCTCTGCGCTCTTCGTGCAGTCCGGGCCGGTCGTGCAGATTCGCGACATCCGCACGGTAGGCTGCCTGCCCATTCCGCCCGGGAACCCGATAGCATACAAGAAGCCTATGGTGGTGCTGACCGACCGCGCCAGCGCGTCCGCCTCGGAAATCGTGGCAGGGCACCTTCAGGACACTGGCCGGGCCGTCGTGCTGGGCGACGTACGCACTCATGGCAAGGGCACCGTGCAAACGGTGCTCGGCATGGGACCGGAGAAGTACGGCTCAATGAAGATCACAACCGCTCGATTCTACCGCATCGACGGACGTTCCACACAGATCGAAGGCGTGTCGGCCGACGTCCACCTGCCGTCGCTTCTCGACTCGCTCGACATCGGCGAGGACAAGCTCACCTACGCGCTGCCGTTCAGCAGGATCGCACCGGCCGATTACAGGATGTCATGGAACCTCGGCGACTACGTCCCCAGGCTCAGGGATCTCTCGCACCTGCGTACGGACGGAGACGAGCGTTTCGTGCGCCATCTCGCGAACGTCTCAGGCATGAAGGAGATCAGCGAGCGCGAGGACGTGTCGCTGGCGCATGACGTCCGAAAGGCGCAGATGTCAGCGGATCGTGCGTTGCGCGAGCTTGACGAGGAAAACGACGACGATGACGACGAGTCTTCCGCCAAGAACCGCAACAAGAAGCGGCGTCGGCGAAACGAGCCGAGGGAGGACGATGTGGTTCTCGACGAGGCCTGGAAGGTGCTGTCCGACCTCATCAGGTTCAATGGCGGCGCAGAAGTCCAGGAACAGAAGGGATGGTGGTTCTGATGAAGGTGAAGTTCGTAAAGATGCATGGTGCGGGCAACGACTTCGTCATGATAGACGACCGCGACGGGCACTTCCCCGGCGACTGGCGCAGGATTGCCGCTCTGGCGGCGCGGCGCACCGGCGTCGGTTGCGAGGGCGTGATCATCATACAGGCGTCCCGCAAGGCAGATTTCATGATGCGCTTCTACAACCCCGACGGGTCGGAGGCCGAGCTTTGCGGGAACGGCGCGCGCTGCGCCGCTGCGTTCGCCCGGGAGATTGGTGCGGTGCGTGGCGGCGTGATGTGCTTTGAGACGCTGGCCGGGCTCGTGGACGCCGAAATCGTCGGCGGGAACCTTGTGAAGATCTGGATGCCGGCGCCGCACGACCTGCGCGAAGATTTCGTCAACAGCGGCGTGCCGCACAAGATCGTGCCGGTTGACAGCCTCGCCCAGGCCGACGTGGATGGCGAGGGCCGCCGCATACGGCTCTCAGAAGCCTTCGCGCCTGCTGGCACCAACGTCGACTTCGTGGCTTACCATGCGCCGAACCGCGCAGCCATGCGCACGTACGAGCGCGGAGTCGAGGCGGAAACCGGCGCCTGCGGAACCGGCGCGGTCGCCGTTGCCGTAGTTGGCGTAGCCCAGCACGGGCTGGAGTTTCCGGTAAGGGTGAAGACGTCGGAAGGGTACGAGCTCGTCGTCGATGGCGAGTTCGACGGCTCCGCCTTCGGGTCCGTGACGCTGACAGGGCCCGTAAAGAGAGTTTTCGAGGGCGAAATCGACTGGGATTCGCTTGACGTTGCAGTTGCGGATTAGCGTCAAATCGTGTATACTTCACACAAACGGGAACAGGTCTTTCCAACACAAAACACAAACAACCACTAACAAGGAGAAACAATGAAGGTTTGCGCTTCACGCAGAGGGTTCCTTCGCGGCATGGCCGCAGGGACTGGGGTTTTCGCCATCGGGTGCAGGAGCCTGCGCGGCGGCCAGAAGATCAGGCTTGCGGCGGTAGGCGTCATGGGCAAGGGCTACAGCGACTGGACGCCCATGGTGAAGTCCGGCCTGGCGGAGATGGTCGCGTTCTGCGACGCCGACTACACGATGCGCGAGAAGGCACAGCTTCGCCTGGCTCAGGACGGCATCGACCTTGACATTTACAAGATTCCGTTCTTCACCGACTACCGCAGTCTCCTCGACAACGCCGGGCTGCTCGGCATCGACGCGATGACGATCTCGACGCCTGACCATGTTCACGCCCCCGTCGCGGTGAGGGCGATGCAGCAGGGCATTCACGTGTACGTGCAGAAGCCACTGGTCAGGACGCTCTGGGAGCTGGAATACTTCGACCGCACTGCGAAGGCCAACAACGTCATCGTGCAGATGGGCAACCAGGGGTCGTCGCTTGACTCCATGCGCCGCTGCACCGAAGTGCTCCAGAGCGGAATCCTCGGCGACGCAAAGGAGGTCCATGTCTGGACTAACCGGCCGGTATGGCCGCAGGGCAAGGCGGTTACAGACTGGGTGAAGGGCCACCCGAAGGGCGACAAGCTCCGCCCGGGCCTGAACTGGAACGCATGGCTCGCGACGGCCGCGGAGCGCCCGTTCCTCGACCAGTATCCTAAGGACGCCGACGTCTACGATCCCTGGAACCTCGGCAAGAACGTCTACCATACCTTCACGTGGCGCGGCTTCTTCGACTTCGGCGCCGGCGCGTTCGGCGACATGGCGTGCCACACGATGAACCTTGCGTTCCGCGGGCTTGAGCTAGGCGGCGTGTCCGACGCGGAATGCGTCAGCATCAACTCCGAGAACGACCTCGCGTATCCGCTCGCTTCGAAAGTCAAGCTCACCTACAAGGCGCGCGAGTCGAAGGTCCGTCCCGGCGTAACGCTGCCTGCGCTGACGCTCTATTGGTATGACGGCGGCCTCAAGCCCGCGGCCGACATCATGCCCAAGTGGGCTTCCGCCCACGGCGGCAAGGTTCCCGAGACCGGCTGCTACATCATCGGCTCGAAGGGTTCCGTGCTCATGCAGGACGACTACGGCGCAAAGTGCGCGATCGCACTTGACTCCGACAAGGATTTCAAGGACGTGTTCGAGCACGAGGCGGCGAAAGCGGTGCCTCGTTCGATTCCGTTCCGCACCGATTCCGCGGCGGCCGCCGGCAAGTCGACAGTCGAGATGAAGGGCTTCGCCAATGGCCACTACATCGAGTTCCTCGACGCGATCCGCGGCGTCGGCCCGTACTACGAGCAGACCCATTCGCGCTGCTTCGCAGACGTCGAATACTGCGTACCGCAGATGGAGGGGATTCTCGTCGGCTGCATAGCGCAGCGCGTGCCTGGCAAGCTCGTCTGGAACTCCGCCACGCAGACGTTCGACAATGCGAAGGCGAACGCACTTGTCAAGCCGTACATCCGCAAGGGATGGGAGTTCTGAGGCAAGGGAAAACGAAAGATTCAAACAAGGAGAAAAAACATGAAGACAGGCATGACTCGCAGAGGGTTCTTTGAAATTCTGGGGGCCAGCGCGGCAGCCGCCGCCTTCTCCGGCTGCTGCAGCTGCAAATGCGGTTGCGGCGGCGTGAACGCCAAGATGGCGTTGCAGCTCTACTCTATCAAAGACTACATCAAGAATGGCGTTGGCCTCGACCGTGCGCTCGAGAATGTCGCCGCGATCGGCTACAAGGGCGTGGAGTTCGCCGGCTACTACCAGTATGCGAACGACCCCAAGGGGCTCCGCAAGGCGCTGGCCAACGCCGGCGTAAAGGCCGTCGGCACGCACGTCTCGTGCGCCGAATACGGTCTCGACACCAAGCAGTGGATCTATAACCCTGAACAGCTGAAGAAGACGTGCGAATTCAACATGTCGTTCGGCAACAACCTCGTCATTTGCCCCGGCGGCGGCAACTTCCCGCCCGGATGCAGCTGGTCGACAGGAAGGGGCGGCGAACCCTGCACTCCGTCGCAGGCAATCGACGACCACACGAAGAAGCTCGCAGAGTACTACAACAAGATGGCCGCCGACGCCGCGAAGATGGGTTGCAGGATCGGCCTGCACAACCATACCTGGGAACATGCGGTGCATCTTCTGGACGGTACGTCGTTCTGGGACTACTTCTTCTCTAACACAGATCCGAGCGTATGCATGGAGCAGGACGTCGGCTGGACGACATGTGCAGGCGTCGACCCGAAGGAGCAGTACGTCAAGTACCCGCACCGAGCCCCGACGCTTCACGCCAAGGAGAATGGAATGGGCAAGAACGTCAAGGAGTTCGACGCGATTCTCGGCCAGCCCGGCAAGCCTGGCGCAACACCGGTCGACTGGGACGGACTCATCCCTGTGACGGAGAAGGACGGCGTCGCTTGGTACGTCGTCGAATGCGAGCGCCACTTCGACGACCTCTCCGCAATCACGCCGTCGTATGCGTTCCTCAAGACGAAGGGAATCGGCTGAGAGAAGAGAGAAGGAAAAGGGGGAAAGGAAATGAGAGGAACTGCGGCCTGCATGGGCTGCAGTTCTTCTTTTAAGCCGAAGAGCCCTGGAATCTCGTCAAGGTGACGCGACGCGGGCATGGCGTGGCGAACGAAGGCGTTTCGGTGGAGTTTGTCGAATCTGGCTTTGCCGTCAGGATTCAGTGAGGGATGCAATTCCCTGTGCAGGGTTTGGGCGGATTTGGTATAATAGCGGCACCTACAGAAAAAGGAGACTGACAAGATGACATTGAACAGAAGGAACTTCCTCCTCGGTTCGGCCGCAGCCACGACTCTTGCGGGTTGCGCCACCGCAAAGACGGGCCTTCGCGCCCTCAAGCCGGGCGAGAAGCGCAACATCGCGATGATCGGCTACGGAATCCAGCAGAGGTCAGCACTCATTCCGCAGTTCGCTGGAACGGCCAAGTACTGCTCCAAGCTTCGCGACATGGTCAAGATCGTCGCCGTCTGCGACTGTGACAAGACTCGCGCCGAAGCTGGAGCCGCCCAGGTCAACAAGATCTACGGCGACAATGCCTGCAAGGCGGTGCTCGACTTCCGCACGGTGATAGCCGACCCGCTGATCGATGCCGTCTGCATCGCGACGCCGGACCACTGGCACGCATACATGTGCGTCGAGGCCATGAAGCACGGCAAGGACGTCTACTGCGAAAAGCCGCTTACCTTCTCCCCGGAGGAGGCAAAGAAGGTCATAGCCGCCCAGAAGAAGTACGGGCGCGTCTTCCAGACGGGCTCGATGCAGCGCAGTTGGTCGGAGGTCAGCGAATTCCGCACGGCGTGCATGATCGTGCGCAACGGCGGCATCGGCACCGTCAAGTACGTTGACGCAAACTACGGGATCGGCGGCAAGAAGCTCGGCGGCCCATCTCATCCGCTCCGCTTCTTCGACGATCCGAACAACGCCGCGGCAGAGAGCGACGGTTACGAGCAGCTTGGAGCGTGGGGTTGGGACATGTGGCTCGGTCCGGCGAAGTGGCGTCCCTACTCGAACCAGCTTGCGCCTAAGGGCGTCAACAAGTTCTACCCGATGTTCTGGCGTTTCGATGACGACATCGGAACCGGCTACAACGGCGACTGGGGCGCACACCATCTCGATATCGCCCAGTGGGGCATGGACATGGACGGATCGGGCCCGTACAGGATAATCCGCTCCGACGAGCCGTACTCCACCGACCTCTACCACGGCGGCCGCCGCCAGTACGGCATGAAGATGCTGTTCAAGGGCAAGGACGGCGACATCGAGCTCTATCACGGCCCGTTCGGAGTGATTACCGGTTCCGGCGGCTGGGGAACCGTGTTCTACGGAACGGACGGCATCGTTGCGGTCAACCGCGGCAAGATCGCAGTGTGGAAGGGGACCGGTCTCATCAAGCCCGACCTTGAGATCCGCAAGCAGATCGAGTCCGGCGAATTCATGAAGGACAAGATCGTCGCCGCATCCATAGGCAAGGACTACGGGACTGCTGCGATGGTCAAGAAGGACGACGTGCTCGCCAAGACGCTTGCAGCGCTCATCGATCGCTTCGGTCTCGAATCTGCCCCCGTGCAGCTCTACAAGAGCGTCAACCAGGTCGTCAACTTCTGCGAGTGCATCGAGACGCGCGCCATGACCGTGTCGCCGGCCGAAGTCGGCGCCCGCGGAGCGATTCTCTGCCAGCTCTGCAACATGAGCTACGTCTACGACACAGGGTTCGACTGGGATCCGGTGAACTTGACGTTCGCGAACGGAACCGGCGATCCCGCCTGGCTCAAGCGCGCCAACTACCGCAAGGGCTGGGACATCGTTGTCTGACGCAAGGAAGGGGGTTTCCGCCATGAACAGGAGAGATTTCTTCCGTAGCGCGGCGGCGTTGACTGCCTTGGGTGCGATTGCGCCCAAGGCGTCGTTCGCCCGTACGCCCAAGCCAGAGCCGCGCAACAACCCGATCTGGCTGATGACAAGCGCCTTCGCCGCCGATCCGGATTTCGAGTCCGTCGTCAAACGCGCGAAGGACGTCGGAGCGCAGGGCCTTGAGCTATGCGTCTTCCGCCGTGACACCGACCGGCAAGACCATATCGCCACCCATCTCGACTACGACAACTTCACTCTCGAGCGCGCCAAGCAGGTAGTCGACATCTGCAATCGCGAAGGGTTGCGCATATCAGTGGGTGCCTACGACAACCTTATCGGCGGCAAGCCTGAGCTTCAGGAGGTCAACCAGAACCACATACTGAAGCTTATCCGTATCGCAGCGTTGCTTGGCGGAGACTTGAACGACGTCGTCTGCGGCTCGTTCGTCGGCTACGACGTGGTTCTCGGCAACGAGGACAACGGCTTCGAGAAGAACCTCATGAAGTTCAAGAAGGTCTTCACGCCGATTCTCAAGTATGCGAAGGATCTTGGAGTCACCGTTTGCGTCGAGAACTGCCCTATGGAAGGATGGCGTCCCGTCACTTCGACGGACTGCTACTGCAACCTCCCCGGCTGTCTGGCGGCCCGCAAGCTCATGTACGCCGTCCTCGACGACGACAGTGCTCTAGAGGAGACGTATGACCCGTCCCATGACATCTGGCAGCACATAGACCCGACTGACGTGATCAACGCGATGGACTTCAAGAAGCTCCGCCGCATCCACATCAAGGGCACGCGCAACTTTCCTACCGAGACAGAGGCGACGCACTGGGGAAGGCTTTTCCCGATGCAGACGGTAGACCCTGCGCTTGCGAAAAAGGCCGGCGTGCCGTTGCCAGGCAACGAGTGGGACCGCCTCAACTACGAACCGCGGCTGCCTGGCTTCGGCGGCAGTGACTCATGCGACTGGACCAGGTTCCTCGAGAACCTGATGGCAAAGGGCTACAGCAACCCGTTCGTAATCGAGAACGAAGGATGCAATTCCTCGCACACCGGCAACATGGGTGCGACCTTGCAAGGCTTCCGGGCGACCATCCTTAACACAGCTCCTGTCGTCTGGCCGCTCGGGAAGGATGGTTACGCGTTCAACAAGGCGGCGCAACGGCCGATGCGCGTGATTGCACGTTCAAAGGACCTTCCCGTCGTTACGATGAAGGATCTCGCCGGCTGAGAAGGGGAGACCGGCCGGCGTCATTCGTTCGGAATGCGCCACCCGTTCTTCTTTTTCGGTTCGACGGGAATCTCACTGGACTGTGCAGGCGTTTTAGCCTGCACAGTTTCTTTTTCTTCAGATTGCGGCGCAGCGCTCGCCGGCTTGTTCGAGGAGGGTTCTTTTTCGTTTGCCGATGCAGTAGTAGTCTCGTCTTCCGCGTCTTCCGAGGTCTTGCCGGCTGTGCCGTCGTTTTCGTCATCGAAATAGTCAATGGCGCCGTCATCATCAAGCAAGTCCAGCACGTCGTCTATCTCGTTGACGATGGGGGCCTTGGCCTTGCGCACCGACTTCTGCTTGCGGACTTGTTGCGGCTTCCGGACCGGCTGGTAGAGTTCTGGATAATGCTTGCGCCTGTAGGCTTCAAGCTCTTCCTGACGCTTGCGCTCTTTCTCTGCGGCGGCCTTTTCGCGTTCTGCGGAGAGAAGGGCCTTGAGCCTTTCAATCTCAACTTGCTCCGCCGTAGGTCCCTTCTGCTTTTCTGCAGCGGCCGCGAGCGCCCGCTCTTCCTCTTTCGCATCGCGTTCAGATAGCTTTTTCTGAAGTTCGTCAAGCTTGTCCTTCAGAGACTTAAGCATGCCGTCATCCTCGGCAGTAGGACGTTGCACGACAACCGGCGCGGTCGGCTGTCGTTCGCGCTCCCGCATGGCGAAATCAACAAGCCGGTCATTCAGCTGCTGATTGCGCTGACTGAGCGACGCCAGCATTGCTACGAACACCGCTATGACCGCACCCATGAGGACACCAAAGAATATCCCCATTGTCACAAGACGATTACGTGCCTTTGCATGCTCGGCATCAATGTACTGCTGAAATGCCTTCAGGACCGGGAAGTCATCCACACCATCCTGTTGATAGACGCTGACTGCTGTAGGATTTTCGTTCATATGTGAATTATATCATAAATGCGGGTTGATTTGTACTGTGACACCAATCTTTCCCGCAACTGTTTTTGATATCGTAAAGTTTTACTTCATTGTTAAGTTCGTTGTTTGGATTCTGCTTGTAGTCGCATTACTTGTTTATATTTGTAAGGACAAGATACTGAACGCATTGCGCATAATGGGGATTATGTAAACTAGAGACCGGGCTCTGGAAACACATACCAATTGTTTATAGACGTTCCCTTTACTCGGTTTACGGATTCCATTATACGCTTCAGCCGCTCGCTGGAAGCAACGAAGACGAAGCATGTGTCGGTCTTGGGATATTTGGCGACATCTGCGAAAGGAATCTCTTTTGGCGTCAGCTTGGGATCATCCCCCTCGACGGACCAGTCCTCATCGATGAATACGAGCGTTTCTTTTTTTGATGAGACAGTTAACTCAAACGGTTGGACTAGACGCATCGCGCGATTGGTCCATTCCGACTCGGGTACGAACGCACGATAAAAAAGACTGCCGTCGGCACGCCCGTTCAGCTTTATGCGGTGTGAGTCTATGCGAGACAACGCAAGTGCCGCCGCTCTGGCTTCTGAAACCATCATCTCCGGGTCAAACGCCACCGTTACGTCCAGTTCGCGGTTCTCCGACTCCTTCCGAAGCAGAGACAGCACTTCAGCGGCATTTGTCGATGCAACTGTGACGTCCAGATGCCTAGGCATCTCTTCTGCGTTCCAAGTTACCGTAAACGTCACCTTTGTGCCTTTTTTCAGTTCCATGGCCGCAAGGTGACACCCGTAGACGCGCCCTTGCTCGAAAATGCCGTCATGGACAATCGGAGACTGGGCAAGCGTATAGACTGAAAACACGGAAGACGGCATCTCGGTTGCAGCAATCGGATTGCCTTTCTTGTCTCGCAAGCCCCCGGTATAGACTGGCGGCGCAACCGGGAGATCGTCCGGCAACGAGGTCTCCACATACTTGTCTAGCGACGGCGAGAACGAGAGCGGACAACCGACGGGCCAGAGGCGGCAGGAGGCAGCATCCGTCGGCATTCCGCGCGGCAGTCCAGCGCACTCCAGCCTGCGGCAAAAATCGGCGACAGGCTCGTCTAGAAGAAACATGGTCTCGTAATCGCGATCGGTGGTCCGGTCGGCGAAGACGAATTCCAGCGGAGTCCCCTTCCCTACGCCGGTTGCCGTCGCGGTGAACGTGAGCGACGCGGAGAGGAACAACGCGGCAATCATCCGCGAAGAGACTCCACAGCCCGCTTGAAACCGTCCGCGCTTCGCGCTATTATTGCCTCGTCTACGCTGCAGCTGAGGCGCACATAGCCTGCGAAGCCAAACCCTGAGCCAGGCACAACGAGTATCCGTTCCTTGAGAAGCGCGTCGACGAAGACGGCGTCGTCAGGCACCGGACTCTTGGCAAAGAAGTAAAACGCGCCCTTCGGCATCTCAAACTCGATTCCCGCATCGCGAAGGACTCGCGCCATGAGCTGGCGGCGGCGGTCATAGACGGCGAGATCAACAGTCTCGTCGACAAGTGCGGCTGCGAGGCGTTGTCCTACGACTGGTGCGTTGACGAAGCCGAGCGTCCGGTTGGCGAGAATCACTGCTGCCGTCAGCGTAGCTTGGTCCGGCATATCGGGATTGGCCACGAAATAGCCGATTCGCTCGCCAGCAAGCGAGAGAGTCTTCGAAAACGAACCCAGTACGCAGGCATACCGAGAGAGCGGCAACGCAGGAGGAACCTCCACGCCGTCATATGCAAAGGCCCGGTATGGCTCGTCAAACAGGAGGAAGAGCGGACGTTCCCTGCTGCGGTTGACGTTTTCGGCAATGTCGGCAAGAGCCTGCAGGTCTTCCTTACGATAGACGCAGCCAGTTGGATTGTTGGGAGAATTGACGATGATCGCACGCGTCTTTGGTGTGACAGCAGCGGCGATTGCCTCGACATCGGGACGGAACGATGGCGGGAGGGACGGCACAGGACGGAGAACCCCTCCGAAGTGTCCGCAGTAGGCGCCGTATTCCACAAAATACGGCGCGGGGGTTATCACCTCGTCGCCGGGTTCTATGACCACGCGAAAAAAACTGACGAGCGCACCAGCGGCACCTACGGTCATCACCACGTCCTTTGCCGCCAGCTCCGTGTGCTGCTGGCGAGAAAGATGTTCGGCCATCGTCTCGCGCACGGACATGATGCCTGCGTTCGGACAATATCCGAGACCTAGCGGCTTGACCGCATCGGCAGCAATGCGCTCCAGCGCGGCCTTCGCGGCAGCCGGAGGCGGAACGTCGGGATTGCCGAGCGAAAAGTCGCAGACCGCGTCGTCGCCGTACTGCCGCTTCAGCTCGATACCCTTCTCGAACATCTTGCGAATGAAACTGGAGTTAGCCAGGGATTCGCGTATCTGGTTCGTCACCGTCTGCATGACAGTCCCTCCGTCGCTCGGACTATTTATTCGTCTGCCTTCTCGAACGTGACGTCTGGGAACATCTCCTGCGCCGTCTTGGCGTATTCCGGGAACTGCTTGACGACTTCCTTTGCCAGTGCCTCGGAGCGCTCCACGGCACCGTTTACTTCGGAGCATACGAGTTTCATCGTCAGCGCCGCGCCGGTCATCGCGTCAGCCCAGTCGCGCAGGCTCAGCTTGTGCGCGGCCGATGGATTGCGCGCGTTCACTATGTAGAGGTTGATTATCTCGTTCAGGTTGCCGGGATAGCTGCTGTAGAACTTCTGCCATGGTATCTTCAGCTTCGACTTGTCGCCGCGGGCGAGCTGCATCTCCTTGTCGTTGACACCCGTGACCTTGGCTCCCTTCAACTTGCCCCTGAATACGTGTCCGTTAAGGTGCTTTATGAAGATGTCGTGCATCTTCTTCATGTTGGTCACCTTGCGGATTTCCAGGTCTGCCGCGAGCTGGCCCTCGGACGTCGTCAGGTCGTCCTTCAGAGTCTCAAGCTGGCGAATGGCATTCTTCCAGTCAAGCTGGCGCAGGATGCCCTGCGCGGCAATCGCCTCAAACTTGTCAGCCGCCGCCTTTGTCTCGAACTCGATCTTGGACTTCTTCTCGGCGGCAAGCTTCTCCTGGCGCTCCTTTTCGGCGGCAGCTGCGGCATCGGCCTTGGCCTTGCGTTCTGCCCTCAGCTTCTCTTCGCGCAGCCGCTTGGTCGTCTGCTGGACCACGCTTCCGCCCTTTGACTTTATGAACGACATCCACTTCTTCACGTTCTCGACGTCTTGGGATACCTTCACCTGCTCAAGCTGGTCGACAACGACTCGAGAGAGCTCGGCCAGCTTGTCCATGACCTCTTTGGTCTGCTCGGTCAGCTGCGCTTCCTCAGCCCCCTTCGCCACAATCTTGCGGACGGCGTGCCGTATGCGAACGGCGCTTGCCTTGCAAGCGTATGCCTTTTCCCACAGTTCGTTCATGGTAACGACCGTTTGCGACGGTTGTGCGGCGGGAGCCGGCTCCTTCGCTGCCGCAGGCGGCGCGTTCGTAGAAGCGGCTGACGTTTTGGCTTTGGCTGGGGCAGCGTTCGTCGAAGCTGCATCAGCTTTGGCAGGTGCGGCATTCGTGGAAGCGGAATTGACCTTGGCATCAGCTGGAGCTGCGTTCGTCTCTGCCGTCGCTGCCGGCGCAGGAGCCGCAGCGGCCGCAACTTCGTTCGTTGAGGCAATGGCATCGAGAAGTTCCTTCGACGGACCGGGCTTCAGCAAGTCCCCTTCCTCCTTGGGGAGCACCTTGCGAAGCTCCGAAGTCGGCTTCTCCACCTCGGCAATCGCCTTTGCGGCGAAAGCTTCGAATTCGTCGGCGAACTTCTCGGCTGCGGCGACAGTGTTGCGGATTGCAGTGCGGGCCTTGTCTATGTTTCCGGTTATCATCGCCAGATGTTCGGCTTCTTGCGCTTTGCGGCTGGACACCTGATACCAGACAAGCCCTCCGACAACTCCGCCGATGAGCAGTATGACGCCGACAATGACGCCGACGACCTTGAGCGCAAGATTCCCTCCCTTCTCGGATTCCTCCTCGTTCTCGGCAGAACCCTTGTCGTCGGGATCCTCGGGGACTTCTTCGCCATCAAGCCTCTTCCTGGCCGTCGCCCCCACCCCAGGACGGATCATCGCGCGGCGGTTACGCATCATCGCCCTGCGCGCACCGATGCCGGAACCGGAAACGTCCGGACGCGGTTCCTTTCTGGTCAAGCCGGACGTCAAGACATTCTTGAAGTCCTCTAGCAGAGCCTCGAAACTCGGATAGCGGTCTTCCTTCTTGAAAGCCAGCATCTTCATCACGAGATTGTCGATCGCCGGCGTTATCTCAGGACGGAGCTCACTCGGTTTCTTGGGCATTCCCTCGAAACGTTTCTTGACTACGGCGATGGAGTCGTCGCCCTCGAACGGGGCTGAGCCGGTAAGGGCGTGGTATAACGTGCCTCCGAGCGAATACATGTCGGCACGGAAGTCTATGGGTTCCTTCTTGACCTTCTCTGGCGAGATGTAGTACGGCGTGCCCCATATCTCGTTCGTGTCCTTCTGCATGGCTGCCAGGCCGAAGTCGACGAGCTTGGCGTTCCCGTTCGCGTCCAGAAGTACGTTCTCCGGCTTTACGTCGCCGTGAACGCACCCCTGATCGGAGGCGCACTGCAGGGCTTGCGCCACCTGCTGGCATATCTTGATGACCCGAGGAATGTCGGTCTTGCCGGGGTTGGCGTTCATTATGGAGTAAAGAGAACCGCCAGACGCCAGCTCCATCGCGATGTACGGCATGCCCTCGCAGATGCCGTAAGAGTAAACCTGCGCGATGTTCGGGTGTATGAGGCGCGCTACGGACTGCGCCTCCCTCTTGAACTTTTCCACGAAATCGGGATCGTTGCCAAGTTCCTTGAGCATGACCTTCACGGCGACGGGGCGGTCGAGCATCTTGTCGCGCCCC
Organism: Kiritimatiellia bacterium; assembly: GCA_017514235.1. Classification (GTDB taxonomy): domain Bacteria; phylum Verrucomicrobiota; class Kiritimatiellia; order RFP12; family UBA1067; genus UBA1067. Next base: position 88,852 of record JAFWKK010000016.1, read on the forward strand.
ATGTAGACGCCTCCCATGCCACCGGAGCCAAGCTCACGCTCAAGAAGGAAATTCCCGTTTTCGCCGAACGTCCCCGGCGTCTTGATCAGTTGTTCGCTCATCTTATTATCCTCCATCCGCTGAATGGCCAAAAAACGACGGACGCCGAACCGCGCAGGTTCTCGCGGGGCACAGGCCCCCAGTAACGGCTGTCGAAACTGTTGTTGAAGTTATCGCCGCAGGCGAAGTATTCCCCTTCGCCCATCGTCACCGTCTCGGGACGGCCCGGAACCGGGTGCTCGAGCGCATATGTTTCGCCCGGACGCGCCTTCATGCGCTTTATGTAGTGCGTGCCCTGCGGCAGCTGGTCGATGCCTGTCGTCGAAAAGATCATCACTTCGCCGTTCTGAGGCTTCACGAAGTTCCATTTCCAGCGGTTGACGAAGATGAAGTCACCCGTGGTAATGGAACCCTTCCACAGAGTCTCGCCCTTGCGGACGAACTTTCCGTGAATCGCGCGACATGCGTCCGTCGGCAGCGACCATGTCTCGCGGCACGTTCCGATCTGCACCGTGGCGAACCCGTCGTTGCGCGGCGTACAGCGCACCTGCCCTGAGACGGGAGCCTTCCAGTCGACCACGCGTGAACCCGTCCACGCCCACTTGAGGACCGAGAGCGGCAGGACGTCAAAGGTGCCCTTCTCGACGTCGGCCTTCGTGTGCCAGCCCCAGAGCGTCTCCTGCATCGACCCCGTCGGAATCTTGAACGGTTCGTAGAAGTAGGCCCTGAACGCCATCGCGACGGAGAATGCCACGACAAGCGTATCCAGCCACTCACGGCCGTAGTCGGCTAGAGTCTTCTTCATCAGGTGCGGTAGTTGGGAGCTTCTTTAGTGATGGTGATGTCGTGCGGACGCGCCTCGCGAAGGCCTGCTGCCGTGACCCGGTAGAAACGCCCCTTCTCCTTGAGCTCCGCGATCGTGCGCGCTCCGCAGTAGCCCAGGCTGGCGCGAAGGCCTCCGCAGAACTGCGTCATGATTGACTTGACGTGCCCTGAGTACGGAACCATGCCTTCTATGCCCTGCGGCACGAGGCTGTCGTCGGCCTCGTCATCCTGGAAATAGCGGGCGCGCGAACCCTTGCCATTCTTCAGGGCAGCCATGGAGCCCATGCCGCGGTAGACTACATACTGCCGTCCGTTGGAGTAAATCTTCTCTCCTGGAGATTCCTCGGTGCCGGCCAGCACAGAGCCAAGCATGACCGAGTCGGCCCCGGCCGCAATCGCCTTCGGCACATCGCCTGAAAGCTTTATGCCTCCATCGGCAATGACGGCGACATCGGTGCCGCGCAGTGCCTTGGCCGCGTTGTAGACCGCCGTGAGCTGAGGTATGCCGACGCCGCAGACGACACGCGTCGTGCATATGGAGCCTGGACCGATGCCTACCTTGACGGCGTGTGCGCCAGCCTTTGCAAGCGCTGTTGCTGCCTCGCCGGTCGCGATGTTGCCGGCAATGACGTCCACCTTCGGGAAATGGCGCACTATGTGCTTCGTCATCTCGATGATGCCCTTCGTGTGCCCGTGGGCGGAGTCCACGACCACCACGTCCACGCCGGAGTCAGCCAGCTTCTCCATTCGCGAAAGGTCGCCTTTCCCGCCAGACACCGACGCCGACACGCGCAGCCGGAACTTGTCGTCGAGGTTGTACGAGCTGTCGGAGTTCTCAACGATGCGGCTTACGTCTGTGAAGCTGTAGAGACCGACCACGCGACCGCTGCGGTCTACGATCGGGAGCTTGCCTATCTTGTTCTCCCGCATCAGCTCGTACGCCTTCTTGAGCGAGGTCCCCGGCTTTGCGGTCAGAAGCGTCTTCTGCATCACGTCCCTGAGCTTCGCGGCATTCATCGGAGCGAACCGCATGTCGGACGACGTGATCATGCCCACAAGCCGTCCGTCGTCGTCAAGCACCGGGAAGCCGTTGAACTTGATCTTGCGCTTCGCCTTCTCGCTGCGGAGGAAGCCGATGTCGTCGTTCTCGTGAAAGCAGACAGGCGACTCGATGAGGCCGTTGAGGTGTTTCTTGACCTGACGCACCTGCGCGGCCTGGTCGTCTTCCTCGAGATTCTTGTGTATGCAGCCGATGCCGCCCGCGAGCGCCATGGCGATCGCCATCGGCGCTTCGGTCACGGTATCCATCGCCGCAGACATGAACGGCACCTTCATCTTCATGCGGCTTGTCAACTTCGTCTCGAGCGAAGTCTCGTCCGGCAGGAAGTCCGCATACTGCGTCACCAGCGTCACGTCGTCATACGTCAAGCCCTCATACGGGAATGCGCGCATGAATGCGTCGAGATTCCGATTCATCTTTCCCTTCTCCATTTTCTCGTATTATACTCTTTCCAGCCCGTGGAAATCAAGCGCATCGTCATCCTCGCGGGGGCCGCACGGGCAGGCCCGCCGCCGCCATGGCAGCCTTGATTTCGCCGATCGTATAGTCTCCGGAGTGAACCATTCCGGCGACTATCGCCGCATCGGCACTGGCGATGCGGAACGCATCGACGACGTGCTGTGGGGTCCCGGCACCGCCAGAAGCGACCACAGGCACTCCTACTGCGTCGGCCACGAGCCTGGTGATCTCCAGTTCGAAGCCTTCGCGCGTGCCGTCCGCGTCCACCGAGTTTACTACGATTTCCCCGGCGCCAAGGTCGGCCGCGCGCCGCGCCCACTCAACGGCGTCGATTCCGGTGAGCTCCCTGAACCCGCGCACCGAGATCTCGTATCCGCTCGGACATCTCGCGTTGCGCACGGGATCCATGCCCAGTACCACGCATTGGCGTCCGAACGCCGCCGCGCCTTCGGATATGACGGTCGGGTTGCGCACCGCGAGCGAGTTCACAGACACCTTCTCGGCCCCGGCGAGGATCACGCGCTCCATGTCGGCAAGTGAGGCTATTCCGCCTCCGACGGCAAACGGTATGTGAACCGAACGCGCCACGGCCTCGACCATTCCGATGTCGATGGGCCTGCCCTCCGCCGACGCCGTTATGTCGTAGAACACCAGCTCGTCCGCACCTCCGTCCGAATATGAGACGGCCATCTCGACGGGATCGCCGAGGTCGACGTTGTTCTGAAAGCGCACACCCTTGGTCACGCGTCCGCTGCGCACGTCAAGGCATGGGATCACGCGTTTCGTCAGCATGTGCAGCCCCCTTCCGCATCAGATGTCGTGCGCAGAAACTCCTTCAGCAGGGCGAGGCCGGCGCTTCCGGACTTTTCGGGGTGGAACTGCGTCGCAAACAGGTTGCCGCGCCGGACTGCCGACGCGAACGTGATTCCGGCATACTCGGTGCGCCCCACGGCCGCCGGATTCATCTCTACGTAGTAGGAATGGACGAAGTAGAAGTATTCCTCGGGCTTCAGCAGTCCGAGCGGGTCATTTCCCTTCACCTGGTTCCACCCCATTTCCGGAACCTTGAATCCCGGCACGTCGGGGAACCGGCGCACGCGCCCGGGCAATATGCCGAGCGTGTCAACGCCGTCGTCTTCCTCCGTATGCGTGAAGAGTATCTGCATGCCCAGGCAGATTCCGAGGAACGGCTTTTCCGCCGCGGCCTCGCGCACGGCGTCCACGAGCCCGAGTTCCGCAAGGCTGCGCATGGCGCTCTTAGCGGCGCCTACGCCCGGAAAGATGACGCGGCTGGCGGCGGCGATCACAGCGGGGTCGCTCGTCACCGTCGCCTCTGCGCCGATTGATGCGAAAGCGTTTCGCACGCTCGTCAGGTTGCCGGCGCGATAGTCGATGATAGCTGTCATGGGAAGAGTATTATACCAAAAAAACTTTCACTTCCCCCATTGACTTTTTGCGAAAATATGAGATACTATTCGCCCGTTCGCACCAAAAAGTCAGTTGGCGAGCAAAAAGACAAGAAAAGGGAGAATGAAGAAAATGAAGATCAGGACCGCCAGGAAGGCTGCGCCGGAGAAGACCATCGTCAAGAGGTCCGCGAAGGCTGCCGCGAAGAAGTCCGTCGGGCGGAAGCCGTCGTCTAAGACAGCCGTCACCTTCACCGTTCACGGTGAGAAGGGTCACGCCGTCTATCTGGCCGGCGAATTCAACAACTGGGACCCGACGGCCAAGAAGATGGCCTACAAGGCCCGTTCGGGGATCTACACTGCGACGCTGAGCCTTGCGCCCGGCGAATATCAGTACAAGTTCGTCATCGACGGCACCTGGTGCGCGGATCCTGAAAACGTCAACGCCGTCGCCAACGACTGCGGAACTTTCAATTCGGTCGTCACCGTAGCGTAACGATTTGGTGCGAACGAAAAAGAGAACGGCCCGGGGCGATCGCCTCGGGCCGTTCTCTTTTTCTCTGCAACCTTCCGCGTCACTTGCGGAGTGCTGCCTGAGCCGCCGCGAGGCGTGCGATCGGCACGCGGTACGGAGAGCAGCTCACGTAATCGAGGCCGAGACGGTGGCAGAACTCGACGGACGTCGGATCGCCGCCGTGTTCGCCGCAGATGCCGCAATGGATCTTCGGGCGGGTCGCCTTGCCGTCGGTCACGGCCATCTTCATGAGCTTGCCGACACCCGTTTGGTCGAGCTTGGCGAACGGGTCGTTCTCATAGATCTTCTGGTCGTAGTACGCTCCGAGGAACTTGCCTGCGTCGTCACGCGAGAAGCCGAACGTCATCTGCGTCAGGTCATTCGTGCCGAAGCAGAAGAACTCGGCCTCTTCGGCGATCTCGCCGGCGCAGAGCGCCGCGCGCGGAACCTCGATCATCGTGCCAACCTCGTAGTTGAGCTTGATCTCGGCCGCCTGGATCTCCTCGTTCGCGACGTGCACGACGATGTCCTTGACGAACTTGAACTCCTTGAGGTCGCCCGTCAGCGGAATCATTATCTCTGGCTTCACGTTCCAGCCCTTGTGCTTCTTCTGCACGTTGATGGCGGCGCGGATGACGGCCTTCGTCTGCATGACGGCGATTTCCGGATACGTCACGCAGAGACGGCAGCCGCGGTGGCCCATCATCGGGTTGAACTCGTGGAGCGAGTCGATGATGTCCTTGATGCGGCTGATCGGCTTGTGCATCGTCTTCGCGAGAAGCGCGATCTCGTCCTCGGTGTGCGGCACGAACTCGTGCAGCGGCGGGTCGAGGAAGCGGATCGTGACCGGCTGCCCGTCAAGCGCCTCGAAGAGCTGCTCGAAGTCGTCCTGCTGGTACGGCAGTATCTTCGCGAGCGCGATGCGGCGCTCCTCAACCGTGTCGGAGCAGATCATCTCGCGGAACGGCGTGATGCGGCTCTGCGAGAAGAACATGTGCTCCGTGCGGCAGAGGCCGATGCCTTCTGCGCCAAGCTCGCGGGCCTTCTTGGCGTCGCGCGGCGTGTCGGCGTTCGTGCGCACCTTGAGCTTGCGGAACTTGTCGGCCCACATCATGATGCGGCCGAACTCGCCGACGATCGACGCGTCGACAGTCGAAATCACGCCGTCGTAGATGTTGCCGGTCGAACCGTCGATCGAGAGCCAGTCGCCCTCCTTGAACGTCTTGCCGGCGAGGACGAACTTCTTGTTCTCCTCGTCCATCACGATCTCCTGGCAGCCGGAGACGCAGCACTCGCCCATGCCGCGCGCGACGACCGCCGCGTGTGACGTCATCCCGCCGCGCACGGTGAGGATGCCTTCGGCGGCCTTCATGCCCTCGATGTCCTCCGGGCTCGTCTCGAGGCGCACGAGAACGACCTTCTCGCCGGCTTTCTTCCACGCCTTGGCGTCGGACGCGGTGAACACGATCTTGCCGCACGCTGCGCCAGGCGACGCCGCGAGGCCGCGCCCGATTGGCTTCGCCTTCTTGAGGGCCACCGCGTCGAACTGCGGATGGAGGAGCGTGTCGAGGTTGCGCGGGTCGATCATGAGCACGGCCTCCTCCTCGGTCCTCATCCCCTCGTCAACGAGGTCACAGGCGATCTTCAGCGCCGCCTTTGCGGTACGCTTGCCGTTGCGCGTCTGGAGCATGAAGAGCTTCTTGTTCTCGATGGTGAACTCCATGTCCTGCATGTCGCGGTAGTGGCCCTCGAGCTTCCCGCAGATGTCCTGGAACTGCTTGAACACCTCAGGCATGACCTCGGCCATCTTTGCGATCGGCATCGGCGTCCTGACGCCAGCGACGACGTCCTCGCCCTGGGCGTTCATGAGGAACTCGCCCATCAGCTTCTTCTCGCCGGTCGCCGGGTCGCGCGTGAACGCGACGCCCGTGCCGGAGTCGTCGTTCAGGTTGCCGAACGCCATCATCTGCACGTTGACCGCCGTGCCCCAGCTGTACGGAATGTCGTTGTCGCGGCGGTAGACGTTGGCGCGCGGGTTGTCCCAGCTGCGGAACACGGCCTTGATGGCCTCGAAGAGCTGCTCCTTCGCGTCGGACGGGAAATCCTTTCCGATCTTCGCCTTGTACTCCTTCTTGAACTGCCCGGCAAGCTCCTTGAGGTCGTTGGCCGTCAGCTCGACATCGAGCTTGACGCCCTTCTTGGCCTTCATCTCGTCGATGAGCTTCTCGAAGTATTTCTTGCCGACCTCCATCACGACGTCGGAAAACATCTGTATGAAGCGACGGTAGCAGTCCCACGCCCAGCGGGGGTTCTTCGTCTGCGTTGCGAGAGACTCCACGACCGTCTCGTTGAGGCCGAGGTTCAGGATCGTGTCCATCATGCCGGGCATCGACGCGCGTGCGCCGGACCTGACAGAGACGAGCAGCGGGTTCTTCGCGTCGCCGAACTTCTTGCCGGCGGACTTCTCGAGCTTGTCGATGTAGTCCATCACCTGCGCCATTATGTCGTCGCCGATGACCTTGCCGTCGTCATAGTAGCGCGTGCACGCCTCGGTGGAGATCGTGAAGCCCTGCGGCACCGGCAGCCCGAGGCCGGCCATCTCTGCGAGGTTGGCGCCCTTGCCGCCAAGCAGCTCGC
>JAFWKK010000017.1 GCA_017514235.1 Kiritimatiellia bacterium
AATGCACAGGGGAAAGTTGTTTCATCGGATGATTCAGCAAGCCGTGACAATGCGCCCTAAGTCAATAAAGGAGTTCTATGTCTCATCACCCAGAAAGGACGGCCCGGAATGTTAGGCCCGTCAATCAGCCACCCAGTAAATATAATAGCGCAGATGTGGAGTTTAAACCATTAGACGAGAAAGGAAGAACAATAATTGTTGAAGCGAATCCGTCATGGTTGCGACGTGTGTTGTTCGGGCCACGTTGTGAAGAGGTCTCAAACAAAGAAGTTGCGGATAAAATGCGAAACGCTGATTTCCCTCTGAAAGAGATTTTTACGATGGGTGAGAAATTTTTGGATGATATGAGTTGGTATTTTCTTGCGTGGAACCAGCGGACGGCTTTTAATGCCGATGTGTGCCATAACATGGATGTTTTTAAAAAGGATGCGCGAAATGTTTCAAGTGAGTTTCTAATCAATCTTTCTGAGAAAGACAGAGCCAGGATAAGTGAGCAAAGTGTTGGATCTGGAGAGGCGTCAGGATGGTCCAAAGTAACTAAACTTGATCTTGGATTCTGCGTTGCACAGGCAGAGGCGAAAATGATGACTTATGCCATCTATGGGCAACAGAAGACACGTGAAGTGGGTGACGTATGGACGATCGATTCCGATATGTTGGATTCTTTTTTTCCGTTGCAGAGCAAAAACAGGAAGCCGTTTTCATTTAAGGGCGGAGTCCTTGTGCTAACTGTAGTGTCTGATGATAATGGGATTGTGACAGTCAAGAGCCTGCCACGTGGAAAGGTTGATGGGGCGATGATATCTACAGATCTCAATATCGAGCCAAGAACTGAAGAGAGCGAACATAGACCCGAATTTACAACCTATATGCAGAACGAACATGACAATTTCGTAAAATTCATTATTGATACCGACAATCGTGTTTGCTCTAGCGCAGAGATTCAAGTGACACTTAAAGATTACAAAGGTGTTATACCAAAGGTCGAACAATTGCGTATTAACGATCCTGAACATGGAATGCGTGCGAACATAGATGGGGGAACTGTAGTTTTACATGGTGTGATAACAACCGATGTGGAGGACAAGTGATGGAAGCCGTAAAGGTTCTTTCCCTAATTTTTACAAAGCGTAATATATTTGCGCTTGTTGCAGGGTTAGTGTTTGTGGTTTGTGTAATCGCATATTTCAATCGAAGCGGACACATTTCGCCTAATACTTATGCTGCAGAAAATGGGGGCGAAATCATGATTGTTGATAATGACAATGTGCGGATTGTCAGAGGCAAGTCGACGCTGTATTCGCTGCCAAATAAGATTAATCATATAGTGTACGATAAAGACGATTTGGCAAAGTCTAGGCCGCAGCGTTTGCGTCGTGTTGACAAGAATAGGGTTGAATGGATCAGGGAGCCAGCTGGCCCAAGCCCAGAATATAAAGTGATGTTTTCAAAGCAAGATGGACGTTAATGCACCCTTATCCCTGATGTCTGTCAGAGCCAATAAAATCCGGGACAAGGGTGTTAATGGGCGTATAGCAACAAGATTAAACAATGAAACCGCAGAAACAGACTGAGAAGATTATCGTTGTAGCTGTTTTGTCGTTGCTGTTTGCTTTGAGTCATTGTGCAGCAGATAGCATTCGTGGTGACTCACAAATAGGGCTTGTCCTTTCGGGAGGAGGGGCAAAGGGTGCATATGAAGTCGGCGTATGGGAAGTGCTGAAGGAAACTCATGTGGCAGACGATATTGGTGCAATATCAGGAACGAGCATAGGCGCGATTAATGCCGCCCTCTTCGCTTCGGTCAAAAACCACGATGTTATAAAATCGATTTGGTTAGATGAGATTAATGGAATACTGTCCATTAGTGCCAATGCGCTTGCGATGTTTGGTACCCCAGAAGAACGGGCGAGTGAGGCGCTGTTGCGGAAGCGTCATATAGAAGAGGATGTTCGTGCAGAAGCCAAGAAGAGAAATATTCCTACGAATGCACTCCCCGAGACGGTCCTGTCCGAAATTGTTGATAGATGCTATTCTGTGTCGGCTAAGAAACTCTTGTTACAACATGGTGGGAGTCGATTGTGTGCGGCGGTTTGCGGTTTTCTTGCTGATGGTAGATCGGACGGATTTCTTGCAACTAAAGGATTGCAGGATGTAGCCCGCAACACGCTACCCCCGAGATGGGAACAGTCCGCCCCGCACACATATGCAACTGCGCTTCGTAAGTTACCAAGCAATGAATTTAGCAAAGAAGTCTTCGCGTTGAATAAAGTGGATGCAGAAACCCGCATTGAAATGATTTGCGCATCTGCATCGGTACCTGTGTTTTTCGGTACATTCAGTGTCAAGGGTGAAGCGTATGTCGATGGCGGATGGGAGGAAAAGGGCGGGGACAATGTGCCAATAGCCCCGATACTTGATAAGCATCCAGAAATCAAGACGATAATCGTGGTGTATCTTAAAGACGAGCGGCACATCAAGCCTGCGCAGCGTGATCGTGTCCGAGGCGCCGCAAAGAAGAAGGGCGTCCGACTCGTGGAAATCATACCATCCGAAGATATCGGTGGATCGTTCGGTGGCTGGGAGGGTATGTTCGACGACTCCCCCGATACCGCCCGGCGGCTGATCGACCTCGGCAGCAAGGATGCTCGAAAAGTGCTGGAAGAGGCAGGGTTGGGGAAAGTCTCCTTGGAACACACGCAAGTGCGTAGCAGTGCAAGCCCATGAGCATTGCTTGTGCCAGCATCCTTGCCGGGTGGCACGTTGACGAAAAGTCAGGGTGCATCATGCGTGACACTATCCATCACATGGGGCGGCGGTGTCGCAACTGGGATTATGCCGGTCGGGGATGCTATCTCATTACCATGACCCTGCGCGACCGTTCGAAGTCGATATTGGGAAGGGTGCGCCGCAGCGTGGGTGGCGAGGCGCAAGGGAGCGCGGCGCAAGGTGACATGGCGCATCACTCGCACATCGATGCGCGGGGACAAGGCGAGGCGGTGCGCGGTCAGGGTCTTTTTGCCGATGGATTCGTTGATACCATCCTCTTCAATGAAGAAGCGCTTTCACGGGCGCTTGCCTATATGGCCGACAATCCTCGCCGCCTCCTTGAAAAGCGGGAGCATGCGGAGTACTTCCATGTGGTTCGCAAATTGATCGTGCGCTCGCCCATCAATGGGCGAGCGCTCCACTTCGCCGCCATCGGCAATCAGCATCTGCTGGCGGCTCCATCTCTTATGCAAGTGCAGTGCTCGCGACATGATTTTGCCTACAGCAAAAATAGCGACTCCCGCATTGATGCACGAACAAAGCCTATCACTTGCACCCCCTCTTTTGAGGAGAAGGCCGCCGACTTGCTTGCGGCCGCTTCTCACGGCGCGGTGCTGGTTTCGCCATGCATCTCACATGGGGAAAAGGAAATTGCCCGTCGCGCGATGTCGGTAGGCGCACGACTGGTCGTGCTGTTGAACAAAGGGTTTGCGCCGCGCTACAAGCCACCTGGCCTCTATTTTGACCGTTGCGTGGAGGGGCGTCTCTTGATGCTTGCTCCCGCTGCGTGGCCATTCCTGCTGGGCAAGAAGGCAATGACTCGCCAGGATGCCTGTGTCTTGAATCGAATCGCTCAACTCCTCTGTGGCGCGGGGGGTGCCGAAATCGACTACAAGGGGCTGGTTCCTGCTGACCTTGAGCGTCTTGTAGAAAGTGCAACGAAACAACCATAAGGGGCATGAAACGCTTAAAAGGGTCTGAAAGAATGTCAATGACATCGGTATCATCAGGCATTATATGGAGCAATTCGCAAAAGACATGAATTGTGTGGCGCTGTTGGCAGTTAGGTGGCTATCGCTGCGGCAACATTACGCAACAGGCGTTTGATGCGGCTCATGGAGAAGGCCATTTCTTCGATTTGCTATAGGGCGAGTTCCCGAGTGGCAATCGCCTTAATCAGAATTTGGTATAATTGCGTATGTGAACACGGCAGAAGAAAAGGAAGTTCACGTTAACTGCGGAAATTGGCGGCTTGACCGTGAAGTCGGACGCGGCGCGTATGGCGTTGTCTACATTGCGACAAACGGCAATGGCGAACGCGCGGCCGTGAAGGTCTGTCGCCGCGACGAATTCGGCGAGGAGCGCTACGGACGCGAGCTGCGCGGCGCAAGGCTCTACAACGCGATCCCACCGCAGGAGGGTCTCGTCCGCATGCGTGAGCTAGCGGAGGAGTCGTGGGGCTTCTACGCGGTCATGGACCTTGCGGATGACGAGTTCAGCCGAGAGCCTTCGGAAGAGATGTCCTATCGCCCGAAGACTCTCGCCAGCGTCATCGAAGGCGAAAAGGCATTGCCGCTCGGCGAATGCGTCAAGCTCGGCATCTCGCTCGCGAACGGCCTCGTCGCGCTTCAGCGCCATCACCTGCTGCACCGTGACATAAAGCCTGGGAACGTGATTTACGTCGGTGGGCGTCCCGCTCTCTCCGATCCCGGACTTGTCGTCGAGGAGTCTAAGGCGGTGTCGATTGTGGGAACGCCTGGCTATCCTCCCCCAGAGGGCTTCACTGCTGCTCCAAGCGACGTATACAGCCTTGGCCTAACCTTAAAGGCCGCAAGCTTTGGCAGACGCCTTGAAGACTTGGACAAGGGCCCCGCCCTGGAGGCTGATACGGGCGCAAAATTCTTTCCCGCATGGTGGCGCATACTCAATAAAGCGACAGACAAGGACCCTCGCCGCCGCCACCAGTCAGCCAAGGCGTTGCTAAAAGAGCTCAAGGCGCTCCGCATCAAAATGGCATGTGCCAAATGCTCGTGGACATATAAAGCGGCAATAGGCGCTTTGCTCCTGGCCGCTGTTGCATATGCGTATGTGTCCTATCAGGAAAGAAAGCGGCTGGAAGCCGAAATCAAGCCCCTGAAACAAATCGTTTCCATCGCGCAATCTCTGAATGACATGTCGGCGCAGGATGACACTGCGTGGTCTTCGTTTTCCGGCTCGTATTTCTGTCGAACGGACGAGTCTCACAGGCAAAGGCTTAGAAGAGTAGAGGAGAAGGATCCCGGTAGAGCCGCGACGATGCGCGGCATTCTCGACAAAATGCAGGAAATCGACAAGAAAGGAGAGGAGAACAACCGTAGGATAAAAGCCCTGCGTGATCAAAACAGGAATAAAGGCGAGACGGGGAAAGGAGCTTCAGAGAGATACAATCAGGCGGAAATGCTTTCGATGGAAAATGAGAAACTTGTTAAGGCCTGGCTCTCCCTTCTCGACCGTTTTATAACGATAGAGGACGAGGTTAAGTTGAACAAATGACATGCAAGCACTTTTGCTTTAAAAGGGTTGTAATCGTGCCCTTGATTCGACGTCCGTATTCGTGATATAATGCGCATCATGAAGGGACGGAAGCGAAGCGGGCAGGCGGCGCTGGAGTACGTGCTTGCGATGGCCTCGATGCTGGTGGTCACGGGAATCCTCTGGGTCTTCGCCCGCGCTGCGGTTCACCATGCCGAGCGCACGGAGAGCCTGGTGACCGCCGACTGCCCCTGAGCAAACGAAAGGGAACAAGCCATGATGAAGAGACTGAGAAAAGGCCAGACGATGGTGGAGTACATAATCATCGTCGTGCTGATTGCCGTTTCCCTGATCACGGTGTTCACCTTCCTGAGCCGCGCGATCGGCAAGAAGGCAGCAGGCGCCACGGAGGCCCTTTCGAGCGAAGAGGGCCAGAAGGCCAAGAGCGCGGCGGACGCGATCAGCGAAGAAAAGATCAAGCAGCTGGGAGAGTGACATGCCGTCGCGGGCCGGGCAAGCGGCGGTAGAGACGGTGCTGGCCGTCCTGATCGTCACTTCCGTCTTCCTCGTCCTGTTCAGGCTATCGCACCTGCTTACCGGCAAGATCCTCGCTGAACATGCGGCAATGCGCGTCGCCCGCGCCCGCGCCGTCGGCTTCAACGACTTCATGTGCCGCAAGGCCGCGCGCCTCTGCGTCATTCCAGTCGCGGGGAAACGGCTTTGGCCGGACGGCGACTCCGACAAGTTCGGCATCGCAGAAGAGCGGGCGAAGATGCGCACGTACCTCGAGTCGCCCGACGAGGCGAGGGCTCACGGGCTCCTCGAATACGAGGGCTGGAACAAGATGTCGGTCGATCCGGGCGACGGCGGTCAGTCCGTCGTGACGCTCAACACGGAATGGTTCAAGGTCGAGGGCAAGGCCGGTGTCGAAGGCAACAGTTCCTACTACATGGAAGGCGGCGGAAATTGAAGACGTCGAGGGGACAGGCCGCGCTCTATCTCGTGATGGCGCTCGTCGGCATCATGATGCTCGTGCTTGCAAACGTCGGCGCGTTCCTGTCCGTCCGCGCCAAGAACCGCGCAATGAACGCCGGCGACGCCGCCGCGCTCGCCGCCGCCCGCCGCCAAGCCGAGCTGCTGAACGAAATCGGACGTCTCAACCTCCGCCACGCCGAGGCCGACTACATAGGCGACCGCGTAGCGGCCCTCGACTGCATCGAACGGCAGCGCCGCCTTGCTTTCCTCGGTCCGCTCGACTGCCTCCGCCGGGCGAACGCCGCCGCGAAGGACAACGGCGCGGAGCCCGACGAGGACATGGCCGGCATAATCCGCAAACACGCTTCCGACATACGCGAAAAGTACATGAACAACCCGGACCTCTATCCCGAGCCGTGGGAAGGCGCATGGGAAGAATATGCCTCCGAGCTTTCCGCAATCGCCGCCGACGGCGTCTGCGCCGGCTGCGACAACATCGACTTTGTCGACGCCGTCTCGTGCTTTCCGCTTACGCACAAGTCGTTCTATTCGGCAGTGGCAGGCGAGTCGTGGTGCAAGTTCGTCGTTGCCGGATGGGAATGGCTGCTCGACCGAGACTCCCACAACATGCCGGCTCCAGTTCCGGGCGTGACTGCCGCCGTCGTGAACGGTGAGTTCTGTTCGCTCCACCTGAAGGCGGAGCTGCTTGCGCTTGACGGCTCCGAAATGGCCTCCTTCCGCGAGTTTCTTTCGGCCAACGGCGCATCGTTCCCGCCGATGCAGGGCGTGCCTTTCGCGGCAGACAACCGTCCGCCCGACGATCCGTCGCGCATTTATTTCTTCTACGACACGGAAGGCGTCTGGCGCCAGTGGATCGAGCTCGACCCGCAGTCGAAGTTCCACATGCCGCTCGCAGGCAAGGCCAAGCCCGAGTTCGACGTGCTAGGCTGCACGGCTGTGTTCCGCGTCACCGAAACGATGCCGAGGCTCCTTTCCGGCGACAGCACGACCGTCGCATGGAATGCCGCCGCCAAGCCCTTCGGCACGATCGGGACTGTGGACGGCGTGTCACCCGTGACGCATGAAGAGGCGCGGGGGCTGGTTCTTCCGGCATACGAAGCCGTAAGGCTTATTCCGGTAGGCGCGGCGAACGCCGACGGGCTTGATCTCTCCACCGCCGACGCAAAATGGCTGGACCACGTGCGTGACCATGTGCCCGCGTACTGCGCTGAAGGCATCGGCGGCATGTCCGCAGGGTGCGGCTACTGCGCCTGCCTGATGAAATGGGAAGATCCCGCGTACCGGGCAAGGGCGGCGGAGTGGATCGCGCGGAACGCCGAAACATGCCGACGAGGTTCTGGAGGCAGCGGACCGACTGGAGGCACGTCGTATGCGCATTAGGGAAAGGGTCGTAAAGAGGCGCGGGCAGGCGCTGATGGAGCTGGCGGTCGGAATGTTCGCGCTTGCGCTCGTGGTGAGCGCGCTATGCGTCTTCGCGACGTACATCGTAAGGTCGCTTGAGGTGCAGAACTCGTTGCGGAGTTCTGCGCCGCAGATGAACAAGCCGGTAAAGGTAGATGACTTCGCGGTCAATCATTTCACGGGGCGCGACACGCTGAAGATGGACGAGAAGGCGGTGATGCCTCCGCTGGAGGTTACGAAATGAGAAGAGACGAGTTCATGAAGATGGCCGGGCGGCGTCGGCTCGACCAGACGCTGGTGTCCGGCGAGGCGAACGTGATGGCCCTGACAGGCATAAGATGCGACAATGCCGTCGTCACCAAAGACGCGTTCTACACCGATTTCCGCTATCTGCCGATGGTGCGGCGCATCGCTCCGCAAGGGCTTGCCGCGCGTGACATGCGAAAGCTCGCGGGAGCCATGCCGCGCCGCGCAGGAAGCCGCATCGGCTACGAGGCGTCGGTTCCGCACTCGCGCTTTCTCGAGCTGAAGAAGCTCGCGCCGCGCGCGACGTTCGTCGACATCTCAAAGGACCTCGCCGCGCTCCGCGCCGTGAAGACCGGCGAAGAGATCGCCGCCATTCGCGCGGCGGCCGCGCTCAACTGCGAGATATGGAACGAGGCCCGCGCCCGCTTCACTCCCGGCATGACCGAACGCCAGATGGCGCGCATCATCCAGACGCTGATGGCTGAGCGCGGCGACGGCGAGGCGTTCTCCACCATCGTGTGCGTCGGCGCGAACGCCGCGGAGTGCCACCACGAGCCGGACGGCACGGTCTGGAACGGACGCGAACCGGTGCTGGTCGACATGGGCGTCAAGCTGAACGGCGTCTGCTCCGACATGACGCGCAACATCGTTCCGCCAAGGGCGCGTCCGATCTACCGCAAGGTCCACGACCTTGTGCTGCGGGCGAACCGAGCGGCGATTGCCGCCGCGAGGCCGGGCATGGCCGCGAAGGCGCTTGACAAGGTGGCGCGCGACGTGATACGCGACGGCGGCTTCGGCAAGTGCTTCGGGCATTCGCTCGGACATGGCGTCGGCTACGAGATACACGAGGCGCCGGCGGTCTCCAAGCGCGGCGACATGGTGCTGCGCGAGGGAATGGTGTTCACCATAGAGCCGGGCGTCTACCTTGAAGGCAACCTGGGCGTCCGCATAGAGGACCTGGTGCTGCTCACCGGAAACGGCTGCGAGGTGCTTTCAGGCGGCTCCTGACCGGGCGGTTGCAATTATGCTATAATACGTCGGTCGAAAGGAGTTGACGGACAACAATGGAAGAGAAAGTCAAGGAAATGCTCGAGCGGCTGCGGACCGGACTGCAGGCGGACGGCGGGGACCTCGAGTTCGTGGAGATGGAAGGCAAGGTCGTGCGGCTTCGGCTCGTCGGCCACTGCGGCAGCTGCCCGTTCGCCATGATGACCCTCAAGCAGGGCATCGAGGCCTCGCTCCGGGAGATCGACCCTGAGATCACTGTGGAGCGGGTTGAGGCATGAAGACCGTCAACGTGTCGCTCGTCGGCGTCGGCGGGCAGGGAATAATCCTTACGGCCGACATACTGGCCAAGACCGCCGCGCTCGCCGGCTACGACGTCAAGAAGTCGGAGATACACGGCATGGCCCAGCGCGGCGGCTCCGTCACGAGCCAGGTGCGCTTCGGCGATACCGTCGCTTCTCCGATAATCCAGGAGGGGACGGCTGACGTGCTGGTTTCCTTCGACAAGCTGGAGGCCGTGCGCAACGCCGGCGTGCTGGCGGCGGACGGCGTTGCGCTTGTCAACGACCTGTATCTCGTGCCGGTCACGGTATCATCCGGCCAGCAGCCTGCCGCCGAAGACCTCGACGGTCGTGTGCGCGGCGCGTTCGGTCGCCTTGTGATGCTCGACGCGATGAAGATCGCGGCGGAAGAAGCCGGCAACGCCCGCACTATGAACATGGTAATGGCGGGCGCGCTCTCGACGCTCTGCCCCTTCGGCGAGACCGACTGGCTGAAGGCGATGGAGGAGCTTCTCTCCGGACCGAAGGCCAAGCTGCTTGCCGTAAACGAGAAGGCGTTCCGGCTCGGCCGTGCGGCTGCCGGAGCCTGAGGCATGGAAGATTTCGGACTATACCTCGTGATGACCAATCCGGTCGTCGGCTACCTTCGTTGCTGCGAAGCGGCGGTGAAGGCCGGGGTGAGGATGGTTCAGCTGCGCATGAAGGACTCCCCGCGCACGGAGGTAGTTTCCGTCGCGCGGGAGCTGCGAAAGGTGACTATGGGAACGGCGACGCGCCTCATCGTCAACGACGACCCGGCCGCCGCCGCAGAGTCCGAGGCGGACGGCGTGCACGTCGGCCAGACGGACATGCCGGTAGCAGAGGTGCGCAGGCGCTTCCCGTCGCTCGGCATCGTGGGCAAGTCGACTCATTCGCTGGCGCAAGCCGTCGCCGCGCAGGACGAGTCGCCCGACTACATAGGCGTCGGCCCGGTCTGGGCTACGCCGACGAAGAAGATTCCCGACCCTACGCTCGGCGTCGATGCGGCGGTGCAGATGATGCGCGCGTCGCGCTGTCCCGCAGTTGCCATCGGCGGAGTGACGGACGAGCGTCATGTCGCGGAGCTGGCGGCGGCGGGCTTCGCGAACTTCGCCGTAGTGCGGGCAGTGTGCGGATCGGATGATCCGTATGCGGCGATCGTGCGCCTCCAAAAGGCGTTCGGCCTGCTTCCATGACCGCCGGCCAGTCCGCTCGGCGAAACGGCTTCGGAGTGCCGTGCAGTGCGCGATGACGTGCAATTTTTGATATAATAGCAGCCTAATATGGCGCTGGAATACAAGAAAGAGTTTTTCGACCGCAACTATACGGTCCGGGAGGCCTATTCGCGGGCGTGGGGCTATGCGCGCAAATACAAGTTCCGCATTTTCGTCGGCATCGTCTGCGGGATGCTGACGGCCGGCACGCTGGTGCCGCTCTTCCAGGTCATACAGCCGGCCTTGCAGCAGGCCAGCGCCAACGAGCGCGAGGCAGAGGTTGCGACGGAAGCGGCCGCAGCGGCCCCTCAGGGCGAGAGGCGGCTCACGCCGATGGAGCGCAAGGTGGCGAAGGCGGCGACGCTGCCCAGCTGGTATCCGAAGGTGGAGCGGGTGGCGAAGCGGTGCGGAATCGAGCTGCAGGACAAGAGCGGCGCGATGGGCGGAGCCCTGCTGCTGATTGCGGTCGTGGTCATTCCGCTGTTGGCGGCGGTGCGGCTTCTTCTCATCTTCCTCAACCAGTACTGCCTGTGCTGGGCGGCCACGCGTGCCGTTACCGACCTGCGCGTGGACCTCTTCCGGCAGATACAAAGGCAGTCTCTCCAGTTCCACGGGCGCATCGACGTGGGGCAGCTGATGATGCGTGCGGTAGGCGACCCGTCGACCGTGCAGATGATGATACAGTCGATGCTCTCGCAGCTGGCGCGCGCACCGTTCGAGATTCTCGCCGCAGTCGCGTTCATCGTCCATTTCGCGATCCAGAACCACATGCTGGCGACTCTCGGAGTGATCGTGATCGGCATGCCGGCGTTCATGTTCCCCGTGGTCGGGCTCGGGAAGCGCATCCGCGCCTGGAGCCGCAAGTCGCTTGAGAAAGGCACGGTCGTCGGCAGCCATCTGCACGAGGTTCTGACGTGCGTCCGCGTCGTCAAGGCGTTCGGCACCGAGGAGTTCGAGAACCGCCGCTACGAGAGCGTCAACCGCCGGCTGCTCAGCACAATAATGAGGGCCTTCCGCTGGGGGCTGTTCGTTGGGCCGACGGTGGAGACGATAGGGATCGTCATACTCTGCGGCTTTCTCGTCTGGTGCTTCATGGCCCGCGTCACGCTGGCGAACGTGCTGCCGATGCTGGCGCCGCTGCTCCTCATCTACAAGCCCGTGAAGCAGCTGTGCAGCCTGCAGGTCTCGCTCGAGACGGCGCAGGCGTCGCTGCAGAGGATCTGGTCGCTGATGGACCTCGACATGGAGATGCCCGAATCTCCGGACGCCGCGCCGAAGGCCAGCTTCGACGACCGTATAGTGTTCAACGACGTGTCGTTCCGCTACGAGGGCGCCGACCGCGACGCGGTGAGCCACGCGAGCTTCGAGGTGGAGAAAGGGCGGACGGTCGCGGTCGTCGGCGGCACGGGCAGCGGCAAGTCCACGCTTTCCGGCCTGCTCTGCCGGTTCTTCGACCCGCAGTCTGGCTGCGTCACGATGGACGGCCGCGACCTGCGCGAGATGCGCACGGCGGACCTGCGCGCCCTGATCGGCTCGGTGCAGCAGGAGACGCTTCTCTTCAACGAGACCATCGAGGCGAACATCAGCTACGGGTCGCCAGGCGCTACGCACGAGCAGGTCGTGGCTGCGGCGAAGATGGCGAACGCGCACGAGTTCATAATGTCGCAGCCGGAGGGCTATGACCGCGTCGTCGGGGAGAAGGGCTTTTCGCTGTCGGGCGGCGAGCGCCAGCGAATCGCCATCGCCCGCGCCATCTTGCGCAATCCGCCGATACTCATCCTCGACGAGGCGACGAGCGCGCTCGACACGGTTACGGAGCGGCTCGTGCAGGACGCGATCAACAACCTGATGGCCAACCGCACGACGTTCGCGATCGCCCACCGCCTTTCGACGATACGCAACGCCGACCTCATTCTCGTCATGGACCGCGGGCGTATCGTCGAGCGCGGCACCCATGATGAGCTATACGCCGCAGACGGCGTCTACCGCCGGCTCTGCGACATGCAGACTACAGCCTGACATGACGGAAGTGTCCCCGCTGATCTCCGTGCTGATGCCGGCGTACAACCACGGTAAGTACGTCGGGGCGGCGGTCCGCTCCGTGCTGTCGCAGGACTGGCCCCGCATCGAGCTTCTCGTCGTTGACGACGGTTCCGCCGACAACACTTGGGAGGTCCTGCAGTCCCTCCGGACGGAATGCGAGGCCCGGTGCGAGCGAGTGGAGATGTGGCGACAGGAGAACTGCGGCACGTGCGCGACGCTGAACCGCCTGCTTGCCGCCGCGCACGGCGAGTTCGCAGGCGTTCTCGCTTCCGACGACATGTACCTGCCGGGCGCGTTCAAGGCCCTGGCGAAGCCGCTTTTCGCCGATCCGGGCGTGGGGCTGGCGGTCGGGCAGAACCAGCTTGTGGACGGCGAGGGGCGGCAATGCTACTGGGACGCCGGGCGGAACACCGTATATGACGAAACGAAGGCCGCGTTCCGCACGCTGAACGAGCACATGGCGTCCGAGCGGGGTGTTTCCGGCGACAGCCGCGCCTTCGGCACGTACGCCGAACTCTTGCACACGAACCACGTCGCCAACGGAGCGCTGATCCGACGCGCCTGCCTGGACATGATCGAGCCGTGCTCCTCCGAGACGCCGCTGGAGGACTGGTGGATCATGCTGCAGCTGTCGAAGGTGACGCGCATGACGTCCGTCGCCGCACCGACGTTCGCCTACCGGTGGCATGGCACGAACACCGTGCGTCAGTCGGAGCGCATGGGCAGATACTTCCTGCGAAACATGGCCGCGGAGGAGGCGCTTCTGCTGCGGAAGCGCGACTGGCCGCGCCTGCGGCAGTACCTTGCCGCGCAAGGGCAGTTGCGCAGGTCGTTCGGGCTGCGTGGCGCGTTCCGGCGGCAGGTCTACGTTACGAGGCAGTCCCGGATCACGTTCTACGAGCTGCCGGGAATTACGTTCGTGCGCCGACGGGCGCAGGCAAGGAGGTCCGAGGGAAAATGAATGCGAAGATACATGCGCTGTCCGACGTGCAGGCGACGGACATCGGCGACGGCACGCGCATCTGGCAGTACGCCGTGATACTGCCGCAGGCGAAGATCGGGCGTGACTGCAACATCTGCGCGCACTGCTTCATCGAGAACGACGTCAAGATCGGCGACCGCGTCACGGTGAAGCCGTTCGTAGCCATCTGCGACGGCGTGACGCTCGAGGATGACGTGTTCATCGGCCCGCAGGTGAGCTTCACGAACGACCGCCACCCGAAGTCAGGCAACCGCGGCTTCAAGCTGGAGCGGACGCGCGTATGCAAGGGCGCGTCCATAGGCGCGGGAGCGATGGTCATGGCGGGGCTCACGATAGGCGAGGGCGCGATGGTCGCCGCCGGCAGCGTCGTCACGCGCGACGTGCCGCCAGGCGTGACTGTGTTCGGCTGCCCTGCGAAGCCGCGTACGGCAAAGTAGGAGACGCACATGGCCGACATCGACATCATCATGCCGACGTGGAACAAGGCCGCCACCATCGCGGCCGCGCTCGACTCCGTCTTCCGCCAGAAGACCTCGCGCACGTTCCGCGTCATCGTCGCCGACGACTGCTCCTCCGACCGCTCGCTGGAGATCGTAGCCGAATACGAGAAGGCCCACCCGGGCGTCATAACGGTACTGCGCAGCGACAGGAACCAGAAGCTCTTCCGCAACGTGCTGCGCGCTTACGCGGTGACTGACGCGCCGTTCTTCTGCGTGCTCGATCCCGACGACTACTGGACTGACGACGCCCACCTGGAGAAGGCCGTCGGCTTCCTGTCCGCCCACCCCGACTTCACCATCTATTCCGCAGGCATCGAGCGGCTGGAACGCGACGGCACGCGCCGCCGGTGCGCGGAGTTCCCGGAGGCGGAGTCAGACGCCGACTTCTCCGACTACCTGCGGCGCCGCGCGGTTATAGCATACACGCAGACGTGCGTCTACAGGAACGTCGTCTTCGCAAAGGGACTGCCCGGCGACATCGTGCACCCGCCTGCCCCGACGATGGAGCAGACGATGCGCGGCGACAGCTTTCGGAACTTCCTGCACATTCGCGAGGGCAAGGCGCATTTCTCGCCCGGCGTCGAAGGCTGCTACCGCATTACGGACGACGGCGTATACCAGAGCGTATCCGAGGCGAAGCAGCAGTCGATGAACGCCAGGTTCTACGCGGACATGTGGCTTTACGACGGACGCCGCCACGAGCAGCTGCTGGCCATCGCCCACGGATTCGAGAACGCCGCGCAGCGCCTGCGCGAGAAGGAGGCGGCGGAACGCGGCGAAAAGGCCGCGCGTCCGGCGGCGGCGAAGGGCAAGGGACTGTTCAAGGTGGAGAAGGACTTCTGGCGCCTTGACGTCTATCTTTGCGGACGGCGTGTCTTTTCGAGGAAGCGCGCGCCGAAGATCAAGCGCATATTCGACCGCCGCTTCAGGGGGCTTTCGGACGACGAGGCCCGTGCCGTCATCGAGTGGCAGTACCGCACGATTACGGGACGCGTCCCCGACCTTGACCGCCCGAAGACGCTGTCGGAGAAGCTTCAGTGGATAAAGTGGAAGCGCCGCGACCCGCTGATGATTACGCTGTCAGACAAGGTCGCCGTGCGCGACTACATCAGGGAAAAGGCCGGCGAAAGGTACCTTGTGAAGGCTCTCGGCGTCTGGGCCTCGCCAGACGAGATAGACTTCGGCGCCCTGCCTGACAAGTTCGTCCTCAAGGTTAACTGGGGCTGCCACCAGAACATAATCTGCGGCGACAAGGCCAAGCTGGACAAGGAGGACGTGAAGCGGAAGCTCGAAGCCTGGACCATGCCGTACAGCAACCACTACTACAACTTCTTGGAATGGGCGTACCTGGCAATACCTGCGCGTATCATCGCCGAGGAATTCCTGGACGACGGGCACGGGCTCAGGGACTACAAGTTCTTCTGCTTCCGCGGCGAGCCCAAGCTTCTGGTGGTTTGCGACGGGCGCGAGAGCGAGACGCCGACATTCACCACCTACGACTGCGACTTCAAGCGCATGAACGTCGTCTGGGGCGGCGGTGCGCTTTACAAAGGCGAGATGGAGAAGCCGTCAGCCTGGGACGATATGCTGGAGGTCTGCCGCAAGCTGTCGGCGGAGATGCCTTTCCTGCGCGTCGACCTTTATTTCGTGGACGGACAGGTCAAGGTCGGCGAACTGACCTGCTATCCGGGCGCGGGCTGGGCCATTCCTGAGCCGTATTCCCTCAACGAAGAGCTCGGCAAGCTGCTGCCGATCCCCGAACTCGGCGAATAAGGTTACGACAGCCAGGCTGGCGCGGCGAGATATTCCTCCGCGTCGGCGAAGCGGTCGAACGCGCAGTCGATGGCGTCGGCGGAGTGCGCGTCGGACGAAAGGATGAAATGCGTGCCGCGCACCCGCAGAAGCCTGCGGAACGCGGCGGACGGGTAGGCGTCGTCGAGCCAGCCTCGCGAAATGGCCCCGGTGTTGACTTCCACGACCTTGCCGCTCGCGGCAATCGCGTCGGCCGTCCGTTCGATCTCCTCGCGGTACCAATCCGCCTGCTCGTCGAAATACGGGTGCCGGGCGTTGAACTTGCGCACGAGGTCGGGGTGCCCGAGAATGTCGAAGTCGAAGCGCCCGACCATATCGCGCTCCTGTGCGAAGTACGCCCGGACGAACGCCTCGGCGCTGCCGCCGAAGTGATCGCGAATGCCGTCCGCCAGCTGGCCGGGCGAATGGTCGACGGGAACGCGCGCGCCGTCGGACGCGACGACGAAATGGATGGAGCCGATGACGTAGTCGGGGGCGACCGAAGAGTATGCGGCACGGTCGGGCGTCGCACCGCCCGGGCCCGGCACGTAGTCCGCTTCGACGCCGCAGAGAATGCGCAGCCGCGGCGCGCATTCCGCCGCCAGCGCGCGGATGTCCGCCGCATAGCGGGGGGCCTTTTCGGGCGTCAGCACCCAACCGACGTCGTCTTCGGGAAGCATGGAGTGCGACGAGAAGCCCAGGACGGCGAAACCCTTCCCGATCGCCGCGTCGGCCACTTGCCGAGGCGTGCTTTTCCCGTCGCACCAGGTCGTATGCGTATGGTAGTTCGCCTTCATCAGGTCAGGACGTCTCCGATCGGCAGCCCGTTCGCTGCGGCGAGAAGCATGCCGTAGTTCACTATCGGCACGCCGGCCTCGCGACAGCGAGAGATGCGCAGCATCACCTCGCGCCGCGTCAGCATGCACCCGCCGCACTGCACGACGAGTCTGGCGCGGTCCGCACCGTCTCCGAAGTCGAACGCACCGCCGCTTGCGAACGAAAAGCGGAGCTTCCGTCCGGTCATCTTCAAGAGTGCCTTCGGAATCTTGACCGTACCGATGTCGTTGCACTGCCGACGGTGCGTGCACCCCTCCGCGACGAGCACCATGTCGCCGTCGCGAAGCGCCGGAATCGCCGCAAGGCCCTTTGCATACTCGCCGATGTCTCCCTTCTGCCGCGCGAACAGGATGGAGAACGACGTAAGGCGCGGAGCCATGCCGCCGCCGCCGGCAAAGCTGCGGATCGCGTCGCTGACGGCGCCGAACGCCTGCGAGTCCGTCACGACTAGGTTGCAGGCGACGTCGGGAAGGACGGCGGGGAGTTCGCTCGGCTGGCATACGGCGCACCATGCGCCTCGGTCAAGGCAGTCGCGTATGACCTGAACCTGAGGAAGGATAAGGCGGCCCTTCGGTGCGCTTTCGTCAATCGGGCAGACGCAGACGATGCGGTCGCCCGCGGCAACGAGCCCGTCCAGGAGTCCGGGCGGCGTCTCGGACAGCCTGAGTTCGGCGATGCGGCGCTTCAGCCCTTCTACCGAATCGCCGCGCCTGTACTCCAGCACTGAAATCGCCCGCCCCGCGCACGCGGCATCGAAAATGGAGCGCGCCCGCGTCTCGTCGACGCCGTCCGCACCTGCGACCCAGACGGCGATGTCAGTCGTCGCCAGCACGTCGAGCGACTTCCTTACGCGCTGCTCGCCGAGCGGCCCCTCGTCGTCCAGCCCGGCTGTGTCGGTGATGAGGCATGGACCGAGCGGAAGTATCTCCATCGCCTTCGAGACAGGATCCGTCGTGGTGCCGGCGACGTCGCTTACGATGGCCACTGGCTGGCCGGTGAAGGCGTTGACGAGCGTGGACTTGCCGGCGTTGCGCAGTCCGAAAAACGAGATGCGCATGCGGCTTCCCCTGGGCGTTTCGCTCAAGTCGCCGGTCACGGGAGCTCTCCCCCGGGAAAACCCTTCATTTGTTGCATGCTTTCCATTTCCTGCATTCTGGCATGGCTTGCCACGGCCCATATTCTACCATATTTTCCAGGCGGGCGGGCTGCTGTTGACTACGTGCGGCGCAAATGGTAATATTTGTGAAACACGGAACGAAAGAAGGAGAACCCAAGCATGGAACTCAAGGGATCAAAGACGGAAGCGAACCTGATGCACGCCTTCGCTGGCGAATCACAGGCACGCAACAAGTACGACTACTACGCCTCGAAGGCGAAGAAGGACGGCTTCGAGCAGATCTCCGCCATCTTCCAGGAGACGGCCCTGAACGAGAAGGAGCACGCCAAGATGTGGTTCAAGCTCTTTGCCGGGATCAAAGGTACGCAGGAGAACCTGCTTGAGGCGGCGGCGGGCGAGCACGAAGAATGGACCGACATGTACAAGCGCTTCGCCGAGGAGGCAGAGGCCGAGGGATTCGCCGACATCGCCCTCAAGTTCCGCAAGGTCGCTGAGGTCGAGGCGCAACACGAAGCGCGCTACCGCAAGCTTGCGAAGAACATCGAATCCGGCGAAGTGTGGGTCAGGGTCGGAGCGAACCGCTGGCAATGCCGCAACTGCGGCGCGATCGTCGAGAGCGAAAGCGCACCCGAGGTCTGCCCGGTCTGCGACCACCCGAAGGCCTACTTCCAGCTGGAGCAGGCCAACTTCTAGGCTTCGGTACGCCCGGAGCCGCGACACTTGTCCAGCAGCTGCCGTATGCGGCGTAGGTTGCGGCGGGCGGCAAAGTCGTGGAAAGGCGCCGTCAGCGGTTCGCTCGGCGGCGTCTGCCCGACGGCATGCATCGCTTCGTGGTAGAGGCGGCGGTAGGGGCGGTGGCTCTTCAGCCAAGGTTTCTTCGGTCCCCAGAAATGGAGAATGGCAGGCTCCAGCGCCGCCTCCAGGCATTCCTGCGGCGGATTCCCGAGCCAGTACTTGTCGCGCACGTCCCACTTCGCGAAGCTCTTGATCAGCCGGTCGTGGAAGTTCCACTTGAGCGGCAACAGCCGTGTCCGTTGCCAGTACAGCGCGTTCCACGCGTCCTGCTCGATGCGGTCGGCGATGCCGTAATGCCCGCGATACCACTCCAGTATCCGCTCCCACGTGCGTTCCTCGCGGCACCTCGCGACGTTGAAGACAAGCGTTCCCGTGTTGAAGTAGCGCTCCGCCTCCGGCGGCAGTATGCCGTCGCTCCAGATGCGCGACTCGACGGCTCCGCCGCCGCGATGGTACTCCGCGACGGCGGCGATCAGGCAGTCGCCAAGGTCGGTCTCGAAGAGCGGGGAGATGTCGGTTGCGACGAGCATGTCGATGTCGAGATGGATTACGTTGCCTGCTGCGTCCGGCAAGAGTGCAGGCACGAAAACCGGAGTCCAGGTGAATACGTTCCACCGCGATCCGGCACGGTTCATTATGAGGTCGGCGTAAGGCGCGACCGCAGGTTCCGCGTCGACATGGCGCACCGAGGCGTTCGGGAAACGCGCGACGACTTCGGCGAGCTTCCGCTTGCTTTCGGGGGAGTGTCCGCCAAAACCCTCGAACACGTTGACGCGGATCGGCTCAGAGCCCCGATAGTTGGAAAGCAGCGACCACACGGTGACGCAAAGGAACTTCGCGCCCCTGTCGTCGCAGCTGAACACCACGTCCCTCACGCGGCCCTCCTCAAGTCTGCTTTCAGCGTTTCCTTACGCATGTTGCACTTCATCAGGTACTGGTGCCTTTGCATTTCCGATCCCTGCGGCAGCAAGCGCATTTTCACCGTTGAGCCTTGTCGCCGGACGTCAGTTCGACTGAAAACGGACCGTCGTTGACGAGCCGCACCTTCATTTCTGCGCCGAAGCGGCCGGTGCCTACGCGATCGCGCCCCAGCCGCTCGCGGAGCTTTTCCGCCACGCGTTCGTAGAGCGGCTCCGCGACGGGGCGCGGCGCGGCGGCCGAGTAGCCGGGACGTCGCCCGTGCGCAGTGTCGGCGTAGAGCGTGAACTGCGAGACAAGCATGACGCTGCCGCCGACGTCCTCCACCGACAGGTTGGACTTTCCGTTCGCATCCTCGAATATCCGCAGCGTGGCGATCCGGGCGGCGATGTCGTCGGCCTCGCGAGCGGTGTCGGAGTGCGTTACGCCGAGCAGCACCAGGAACCCGGTGCCGATCGACGCCAGAGTCTCGTCTCCGACCGTAACGCTTGCCTCCGAAACGCGCTGCACCCAAGCCTTCACGCCGTCACCCCGCAATCATGTAGACGAGCGTCGACACCGCCGTCGTCGTCGCGCCGACCAGTTCGCCGAACGGGAAGAGCCGCAGCCGGTCCTTTACGCTCATGCCGACGGCGCCTGCGGTCGCGTGGAAGAAGCTGCCGTGAGGGAGCGCGTCGAAGACCGTGCCGCCCGCATGGAGCATCGCGGCCGCCGCGGTGGCCGGCACGCCGGCCGAAAGCAGCGTGCCGGAAAACGTCTGGGCCGCTATGGTGACGCCGGCCGTGGTGGACGCCGTCGCGCCGGAGAGCAGCAGCCCTGAGACCGGGGCCAGGGCGAAGACGGGCAGGTGGCACGCGCCCAGCAGGCGGATCATGTCGGCATTGAGGCCAGACGCCTTGACGATTCCCGCCACTGTGCCGGTTCCTATCAGCAGCACCGAGACGCCGATGACCTTGGAAAGGCCGAACTCCGAATATTCGACCGTCTGGCGCCAGCGTCCGCAGGCAAGGATGGAGACCAGTCCGCCGGCCGGAAGAGCAACGAGCGGATCGATCGTGACGCCGCAGACGGGGCGGAGGGCGAGCAGCGCGATGACGACGAGCGGACCGGACGCCGCCTGCGCGGCGGACGGCAGCTTTGCCGCGCAGGACGCCGCCTCGGACAGCGACGAAGCGCAACTGGTCCATCTCTTCGCAAGCCACGTCGAAAGCGCCACCGTCACGGCGAACGCGCACGCGGCGGGCAGCAGGTTCGCGGCCATGACGGACGTAAGGTCCAGATGGAACGCCTCTGCGACTGCGATCGTGTTGGGGTTGGGGGAGATGACGTTTCCAGCCTTTCCCCCGCCGATCATGGCGAGCAGGAGCGCCGGCACCGGAATGCCGGCTTTGCGCCCCACGGCCAGCGCGACCGGGGCGACCGTGATGACGGCGATGTCGACGAACACGCCGACCGACGTTACGATTAGCGTCGCGAGCGCCACAGCCGCGAGCGCGAAGCGCGTGCCGAGGCGGGCGACCACGGCGTCGGCTATTTTCGCCGCGCTGCCGGTCTTGACGAGTGCGCCGACCAGCACGCCTGAGGCGAGGATGCGCAGCACCGACGGCATCATCGACTGCGTTCCGGAAATCATCGCGGCGACCGTCCCGGAAAGCCCGCCGCCGCCAAGAAGCCCGCCGACGAGGGCGCCTAGGACGAGCGCATAGGCCGGGGTCGCCTTCCGCACGATCAGCACGATCGCCACGGCCAGGCCCGCAAGGGCGCCCCACGTCGAGAACACGGCCTCCGTCACGTCTCCTCCCTGCGGCGGCCGCGGTAGATGCGGTCGACGATGATCGCGATCGCGCCGTCGCCGGTCAGGTTGCAGGCGGTGCCCATGCCGTCCAGGGCCATGTACGTCGCTATGACGAGGGCGTAGCGTTCCGGCGTGAAGCCGAGAATCGTCTCGGCTATGGTCGCGGACGCCAGCACCACGCCGCCGGGTATGCCGGGTGACGCCACGGCTATGACGCTTAGCACGAACATGAACTCGATGTACCTGACGATTGAGATATCGCCGCCGAAGAGGACCGTGAACCCGGCCGTGTAGACGACCATGTTCGCCATAGACCCGGCGAGGTGCACGTTGGCGCAAAGCGGAATCACGAGGTCCACGATCTTGTCGGAGACGCCGTTCTTGCGCGTCTGGCGGAGCGTGACCGGCAGCGTCGCGGCGGAGGAGCAGCACCCCCAGCCGGTCAGGTACGCCGGAAGCATGTTCAGGAGCGCCTTGAACGGGTTCTTGCCCGCGAAGACGCCTGCGACGGCGTACTGCATGACCAGCACGAGGGACGTCACGCCGAAGGCGACGCCCATGATCGCGACGCAGCTTCCGCCGACGACAGCGAGCTTGCCGCTGGCAGTCAGGTCTGCTATGACGGAGAGTATGTAGAACGGAAGGAGCGGCAGGAACGCCTTGCTGATCGTCAGCGTCACCGTCTCGCGCATCTCGGCGAACGTGCGTTTCAGCGTCGGCGCGTCGAGCTTTACCATCGCAAGGCCGAAGATGAAGGCCGTCACGAGGGCCGAGGTGATGCCCATCACCGGCGGTATCTCCAGTATGAAGTAAGCAGGAAACGTCTGCACCTGCGAGGCCGCGTCGAGCGTGCCGTGAAGGACGCGCGGGAAGATGGCGTCGGACGCGCAGAACGCAAACGCGCCGGAGAACAGCGTCGACGCGTAGGCTATGCCCATCGTCACCAGCAGCATCCTTCCCGCGCCCACGCCAGTCTCCGCGATGGCGGGGGCCACCAGCCCCAGCACTATGAACGGCACGAAGAACCTGATGAACTGGCCGAACGTGCCGCTGAAACAGTTTAGGGCGCGTATCACGCAACTTGGCGCAACGGCGCCGACTGCCGCACCGATGGCGATGGCAAGAAACAGCCTCGGGAGAATGCCTATCTTGATTCCTCTCTTGAACATGGCGCATATTATACCATAAAGGAGAGCAGTCCTGCGCGGCATGAAAATCTACACGTTCTGCACGGCTATATCCCGTTGTCGTTGCCTGAAGATCCCGTTGCGCCCCTGTGCAAGCGAATCCGTCGGCGTGTGGCAAAAAAAAATAAAAAATGAAATCCGAGGCGCGGGGCCCCGGACTCATTCAAGGTTATTCAGAAAGAACTTTAATGAAATCTTTGGACTTCCGATCGGATCGCTGCGGCCGTTTGTTTCCGCTCCCCGTTCCTCCATCCAGTTGAGTGTATGCGGCGGTGACAATCCAATGACAGAAAAATTTTCATATTTTTTTGCAGCCAGACGCATTTACAAAAACCAAGTTTGATATTTCCAAGAAATTCATTGATTAACGGTCTTTTTTCATAATTTAACCAATTTCTAATTCCAATGCCCAAATCAATAATGTCGCAGGGGCATTTGTCGTGGAGCCTTCGTTTTTGCTATAATTCCCCCACAAGCGGGAACTAAGGAGATGGCGACTGACGTAAAAGAGCTGATGGCGAGGGTGGGGAAGATCCGGATCCTCACGAACAAGCTGATCGACGACCAGCTTTCCGGCGACTATCACTCGACCTTCAAGGGCCAGGGCGTCGAGTTCGACGAGGTGCGTCCGTACATGGTCGGCGACGACGTGCGCACCATCGACTGGAACGTGACGGCCAAGACGGGCGTTCCCTACATCAAGCGGTTCAGCGAGGAGCGAGAGCTTACCATTCTCTTCATGGTGGATGTCTCCGGCTCGCAGAGCTACGGCTCCGTGCGCCGCTCGAAGATGGAGCTGGCCGCCGAGGTGACGGCGTTGCTGGCCCTTACGGCCATACGCAACCAGGACAAGATCGGCCTCGTGCTGTTCTCCGACAGGATCGTCAAGTTCATTCCCCCGCGCAAGGGGCGCGACAGCGTGATGCGCCTCGTCCGCGAAGTGCTTGCCGCCGAGGACGATGCCGCAGGCGGAACGGACATCGCCGAAGCGCTTCGCTTCCTGGGCGGTGTGCAGAAACGCCGCGCCGTCGTATTCCTTGTCAGCGACTTCCTCGCCGACGCCTCGAAGTACGAGCGGCTTCTCCGCGCCGCCGCCCGCCGCCATGACTTCATCTGCGCCCCGGTGAGCGACCCTGCCGAGTCGGAGCTGCCGGACGTCGGCCTCGTGGAGCTCGAGGACCCGGAGACCGGCGAGCTGACGCTTGTGGACACGTCGAGCGCGAAGGTTCGCCGCGCGTTCGCCGCCAGGGCCGCGGCGGAGCGCGAGGAGTTGCGCAGGTTCTTCGTGAAGACCGGCATCGACACCATGCCGATTTCCACCGACCGGCCTTATGTCGACGAGGTGCGCCGGCTTTTCAAGAGAAGGGCGAGGAAGAGATAGGCGTATGACGTGCCTGCTCATAGCTGCGGCCGTCCTTGAGATGAGCCGGAACGGAGTCGACTTCAAGATCGATGCCGACAGGACGCAGGTCGATCCTGCGCGGAGCGTGTTCCTGCGCGTCGAGCTGAAGGCGCCGTCCGACCGCAAGGCGACGCTGCCGGACCTGCGGGACCGCGTGCAGGGCTTCTCGCTGGCCGAGGAGTTCGCCGAGGAGCCGAAGACGGAGAACGACGGCTCGCAGACGCAGGTCATGAACTGGAGGCTGCTTCCGGAGCCTTGCGCGCCGGTCTACAAGATCCGTCCGTTCGTGGTGAAGGTCTCGCCGAAGCTTCTTTCGGCCCGTTCCGACGAGGGGAAGTACTCGTTCGTTGCAGGCCCGGTCCGTTTCGACCCGCCGTCCGCGCGTGAGCCGGTCACGGGCGCAATGGAGTGCGACCCGAAGCGCGACCTTCCTCCGCTCTCGTGGAAGCTTGTGGGCTGGCTCTCGCTGGCGCTTGTCGGGATCGCCGCGGCAGTCGCCGCCGCCGCCGTGCTGGCCCGTTATGCGGCCCGGCGCATACGCGAACATCGCATGAGCCCTATCGAGCGTGCCTGGGCAGAGCTCGACCGGCTGCTGAAGAAGGGCCTTCCCGGCCGGGGAAGGTACAAGGACTTCTACGTCGAGCTCACGATGGTCGTCAGGCGGTACATACAGCGCAAGTACGGCATCAGCGCTCCGCACATGACGACCGAGGAGTTCCTTCGCACCGCCAAGCCGTCGGACGAGCTGCGCCGTTTCCTGGAATCGGCCGACATGGTCAAGTTCGCCGGCGTCGAGGCAACCCCTGACATGGCCGACGAGGCCACGGAGTCTGCGCGCGGCTACCTGAAGAGCGACGCCGCGGCGTCCGCGCCCTCGTCCAAGGCGGATTGAGACGCGGCCGGCCCGGTGCCGCGCGATTTTTTTGGTATAATATGTGCTGACATGGCAGAAGAAGAGAAACCCGATTCCTGGCGTGCGCCCGTGCCGGTCCTGGCGAAGGTCTTGACTGGCATCGCCTGGTTTTGGACGGCGTACGAGTGCGACACCATAGGCATCGACGTATTTGACATGCTCCTGAAGCGCTTCCCCGGCCAGCTCTGGATCATGGCGGCTGTGCTGACCTGGCTTACGATAATATGGATGCCGAAGAACCTCCTGACGCGCTCCGTGATGGGCCTGTTCATGCTGCTTCCGGCGGAACTCTTCCGCGTGACGCGTCCGTTGCTGCCCGAAAGCGGGTTCGCGCCAGTGCAGATCGTCGTCGCGATCGCCTACGTCCTTGCCGTGATCGGCATGTACGGCATGTTCTACCCGTGGCGCATAGAGGCGGCGCTAAAGTGGGTGCTTAGGCGCAAATGACAGCTTTGTCCGCGATGCTCGTTACGGTGCTTGGAGGGCTTGGGGTCTTCCTGCTCGGAATGAAGCATCTCTCCGAGGGCCTTCAGGCCGTGGCCGGCCGCGAACTGCGGCGGATTATGACGCTTGCCACGACGCACCGCGCCGCCGGGGTCGGCACGGGCGTGGTATCGACGATACTCGTGCAGTCGTCGTCGATCATCACCGTCATGCTGGTCGGCTTCGTGTCGTCCGGGCTGATGACGCTGCAGCAGGCGATCAACGTGATAATCGGCGCGAACATCGGCACTACGGCGACGGTGTGGATCGTCGCGTTCGCCCCCGACCCGCAGGTGCTGGGGCTGGCTGGGCTTGGGCTTGGCGGAGTGCTGTATTTCTTCGTAAGGGGGGAGCGTCCGCACAACGCCGGCCTCGCCGTGCTCGGTTTGGGGCTCGTGTTCCTGGGAATGTACTTCATGTCCAAGGGCGTGGCGCCGATACGCCATAACCCCGACATACAGGCGGCGTTCGCCCGCATGGGGGCGACTACGCTTGGCGGCGTGGCGCTCGTGGCGTTGGTCGCCGCCGTGTTCACAGCCGTCATACAGAGCTCAGCCGCCTCGATAGCCATTGCCATGACGCTTGCCTCCCAGCAGCTGATCACTTACGAGATGGCGATTGCGGTGCTGTTCGGCGCGAACATCGGCACCACGGCCACTGCGTGGCTTGCGGCGATAGGCGGCACGGCTTCGGCGCGGCGCACCGCACTGGCGCACACGCTCTCCAACGTGCTGGGCTCGCTCGTGTTCCTGCCTCTCGTGCTGCCGGTGTTCGTGCCGATGGGCAAGGCGCTCTTTCCGAACTGGGCGGTCGTGACCGAGACGGCGAAAGGCCCGATGCTGCTTGGCGTGATGGCGCCGATCGCAGTCACGGACACCGTGTTCTCCGCGCTGCGCGGCCTTCTCTTCTTCCCGTTCGTGAAGCCGTTCGCAGCCCTCGTGGAGAGGCTGGTTCCCCAGAAGGACGAGGAGAAGCCTCACCTTTCCGTGCTGAAGATGGGCGTAAGGCTTTCGCCCGTCATCGCGTGCGACCAGGCGCTCCTTGAGATACAGTTCATGAAGGAGTCCAACCTCGATCTCATCGCCTGTGCCCGCAGGGTCGTCGCCGGCGTGGCGGACGAGTCGGTGGAGAATCACATACTGCACCGCGAGGACATACTTGACAACGTGCAGCGCGAGGTCACGGAGTTCCTCGGCTCGATCATGACGAAGCGCCTGCCGCAGGACGTCGCGGAGCGGGCCCGGAGGCTGCTGCGCCTTACGGACGAGCTGGAATCCATTTCCGACGAGTGCGCCCAGGTGCTGAAGGTCGTGCGGCGCCTCCGCCGCCAGAAGCAGGCGATGTCCGAGGCGTCGGTCGCCCTGCTGCTTAATGTTCACGACAGGGTGTCGGCGTTCGCCGTGCGGATCACTCCGCTCATCTGTTCGCCGCGCGTGCCGTTCGACCTGGAGGCGGTTCAGGCCGAGTCGACGGCCATTCACGAGTTCATACGCGACTGCCGGCGGATCCAGCTCGGGCGGATCGGCCCGGAGGACCCCGGCTCGTCGATACGCGTACTTGGCGAGCTGGACATCATCAACGCCTACGAGCGTGTCCGGGCCTATTACCTCAACTGCGCCGAGACGCTTGCGGGAGGCAAGCGGTGAAAGCCAGGTCCGCCGGCTGCCTGCTGTGGGCGTCGCTGCTTCTGGCGTCGGTCGCGGCGGGCGGGGTGCTCCGCTCCCGATCAGTCACGGCCTCGGAGTGCGGGGAGCTGGCGCCGCAGGCAGGCGGCAGGCTCGCGCTTCCGGCGTTCGGCGGCGAGAAGGTCACGCTGACGCTTGGAGCGCGGACTGAGTCCGTGACCGGCCACGCCTCCTACGGCGGGCGCTCCCTCGGTTCGCCCGTACGCAACGCGACCGTAGTCGAGACGCCGTCAGGGTTCGTCGCCACGGTGACGGACATGCGCACGCGCCACGTTTTCGTGTTCCGCTGGGACGGCGAGAGCCTGCGTGTTTCGGAGCGCACTCCGCCCGGCGGAAAGCGGCATTGCGGGGCGAAGTCGCCGTCCGTCGCGCCGCCGGAGAAGCCGCCCGCCGCGATGTCGGCCTCGTCCTTCTCCAAGTCGGCTAAAATCGCCCGCCTGACCGGTGATCCCCTTGTTGACGGGCGCGAGATGCTGTCCGGCGAGACGCTTACGAACGTTGTGGACGTGCTGTTCGCCTTCGACAAGTCGGGCGCGGAGTGGGTGCGCGCCGCCTCGTCCTTCGCAGGGGAGAAGAACGCGGTCGGGCTGTTCGCCGAAGACCGCATCGCAAACATGAACAACGTTCTCGCCAACAGCGGCCTTGCGGACAGGTTCTCGTTTCGGCTGGCAGGCACCGTCGCCGTCTCGTCCGACGCGCGGACCGTTCGCACCGCCTACGGTTCGGCGGACCTCGACGCCATCTCCGACTATCTGGCGGGCGTGCGGACCGATTCCGACTCGGCGCGCGCGGCGGACTGGAAGCGCATCCGCAACAAGCGCAAGGCCGTCGGCGCGGACCTTGTGACGTTCCTCGTCAAGAGCGCGGAGCAGGGTCTCGTCGGCATCGGCTTCGCCCTGGACGACGATTCGATCTTCAAGGCGGACTTCCCGGACTACGCCTACAACGTCTGCGCGGTCTCCGTCGCAGCCTACGACTGTACGATAGCGCACGAGTGCGGCCACAACATGGGTGCCGGCCACGCCAAGATGCGCGACTCCGACAGCTCGGGACCGCAGCTGTACGGCTATTCCGTCGGTCATTACTTCGACGTCACGAACGCCGAGGGCGTGGTCGTCGACCACTGCACGACCGTGATGGGCTACAACAACGACGGGCGAAGCTCGGAGCACGCCAAGGCCTGGCGCGAATACGCCATGTCGCACCATGTCACGGTCAACGGCAGACGGACGCGGCTGATCGATTCCGCGTATTACGACAGCAACTGGTCCGACGGGGAGTACCGCGAGACGAGTCACTTCTCCAGCCCGGCCGTCGGATGCCTCTATGACGACCCGGTGTCGGGCGTGACCGTGCGGAGCGGAGTGCCTACGGGGACGGCGTCGCACGACAACGCGAGACTGCTGGGGCTTACGTATCCGCTTGTCGCGAACTACCGTCTTCACAAGGACGCTCTGCTTGTTTCGTGCAACGGGAGCGGCTCGGTCGAGGGCGGCGGGCTATACGTGCCCGGCAAGCGCGCGAAGCTCGTGGCGACGCCGAAGAAGGGATATGTCTTCTGCGGCTGGTACGCCGACGCAAAGATGCGCTCGCCGCTGCCCGGGCTCTGGCAGGCGGACTCGTACTCCTACGCGGTGCCGGCGGGCGGCGCGACAGTCTATGCGAAGTTCCGCAAGAAAACGAGCGAGGCGGCGCAGAAGCTGTCCTCCGGGACGGACGCCGGCTTTTACGCGCTGACGCCGGGCGAGGCGCGGACCATTCCGCTCAACGTCGCGGCAGGCTGCCTCCCTGCGGTCGTCGCGTCAAATCTCCCGGGCGGCATGTCGCTCAAGCGGCTGGGCGACGGGAGCTGGGTCATTGCCGGCACGCCGACGGCGCGCGGTGAGTGGACGGTTTCGCTTTCTGTTTCCACTGCGGCTCGCCCGGGAGGAGTCGTCGTAGCGTTCGACGTCCTCGTAGGCGAATGGAACGGCCCGACGCCTGCGGAAGCATCCGTGCGCATGCGAACCGGCACCGGAGCCTACGAGACGCTTGCGGAAGGCTCTACGAACGTGGTGACGGTCGGAGTGAAGCAGAGGCTGGCGCTACGCTGCGCCGACATGGCCGGCGAGGCAGACCCTTATGTCGTAGAGGGTTTGCCGCCGGGGCTTTCCTGCGCGGGCGGCGTCATTTCGGGCGTTCCGACGGCGAGCGGGCTCTACAGGGTGCGGGTCGCGGCAAGGAAGTCTTGGAAGTGGGACTGCGCGACCTCGTTTTCTCTCCGGGTGCGCCCGTTGCCGGCCTGGGCTAAGGGCACGTTCGTTGGAAGCGGCCTTTGCACGAATTCGCTTTCCGCGGCAGGCCGGTGCTGCGGTCCGGCGACGCTGACCGTCGGCTCCACCGGCAAGGTCAGCGGGAAAATGCGGCTGAACCGCGGCGGCACGGCGACGTTCTCGTTCGGGTCCTACACTGCGCGGTTTGACGGCACGCTGACGGCCAACGGAACGGCCAAGGTCGTAAAGGGCGGCAAGACGTGCAAGTTCGCGATGACGCTGGAAGTGTCCGACACGGAATCGGGAAGAGGCGTTGCTTCGCTCACGATGCTCGGTTCGGACGGCAACCCCGCGCGCGAATTCGGCTGGGACGTTGTCGGGGCGGCTTTCGGACAGGTCCGCTGGAAAGGCTCCGACAAGGCGCTGGCGGCGGCGCTGGACGGCAAGTCTCTCGTCGTCTCCACCAGGAAGTCCGACCCGTCGGCATTTCGCTACAAGCTGACGCTGGCGTTCGGGCCTAATGGAAGCGTAAAGGTGAAGTACCGCGTGAAGGATGTCGCTGCGGACAAATGGCTGTCGGGTTCGCATTCGGCTTCGGGCACGGTCGTTCTCCTGTCGGAGAAGTCCGGCGGGTTCTCGGCCGGCGTGCCGCTTCTCCTCAAGAAGCCTGCCGCGGAATGCGCTGAGGTCTCCTTTTCCCTGTCTCCGCAAGGCGACGTGTCTTCGCCTGTCGCCCATGCCGGGTTCCGTTCCGGGACAATGGTCCGGAAGAGTCCGTGAGTCGCGCCGCAGACGTGTAAGGTATCAGCTGGAGGTTCGCATGAAAGTCGTAATGGCAATCGATTCGTTCAAGGGCAGCTTGACTTCGCTTGAAGCCGGCGCTGCCGCAGCGGAGGGCGTTCGCCGCGCCATCCCAGATGCCGAATGCGTTGTGCGTCCGCTCGCAGACGGCGGGGAAGGAACGGTTGACGCGCTGGTCGGCGGCATGGGCGGAGAAAGGCAAGAGGTCGTCGTAACCGGCCCCGCGGGGCGTCCCGCGACCGCAGCCTACGGGTTGCTCCCCGGCGGGCTGGCCGTGATGGAGATGGCGCAGGCCGCCGGCTTGACTCTGGTCTCCGGCGACGGGCGCGATCCGCGGCTGACGACGACGTACGGCGTAGGCGAGATGATCCGCGACGCCGCCGGGCGAGGCGCGCGGAGCTTCATCATGGGCATCGGCGGCAGCGCTACGAACGACGGCGGCGCAGGAATGCTTCAGGCGCTCGGCTGGCGGCTTCTCGATGCGGCCGGACGCGACCTGCCGCGCGGCGGGGCGGCCCTTGTGCGCCTTGCGCGCATCGAGCCGCCGTCGGACGGCTCCCTGCGGGACCTTTCGTTCCGCATCGCCTGCGATGTGACGAATCCGCTGTGCGGCCCTAACGGGGCGAGTGCGGTGTATGGTCCGCAGAAGGGCGCTTCGCCGGAGGCGGTGCGCGAGCTTGACGCCGCGCTGGCGCATTTCGCGTCCGTAGCCGGCGGCGAGCCGGATGCGCCCGGCGCCGGCGCGGCTGGAGGCCTCGGATATGCGTTCAAGACATTCCTTGACGCGGAGCTGACGCCGGGCGTCGACCTGATCCTGAGGGAGACGCACCTTGAGGACGTTTTGCGTGACGCGGACGTGGCCGTGACCGGCGAGGGCCGCCTTGACGGGCAGACCGCGATGGGCAAGGCGCCTGTCGGTGTGGCGCGGCTCGCGAAGCGCCATGGCGTCAGGACGGTCGCGTTCGCCGGGTGCGTCGGCGAAGGGGCCGAGGCCGTGAACGCGGCGGGGATAGACGCCTACTTCCCGATCTTGCGCCGGATCGCCACGCTTGACGAGGCTCTCGACCGCAAGACGGCGTCCGCCAACCTGACCGCAACCGTCGAGCAGGCGTTCCGCCTTCTCCGGTGACGCCGGAAGCCGCCTCATTGAAAATGCGGACAGTTTTGGTATAATCCACGCATCAAGGAAGGTTAATCATGCAGATCGACACGCTTACAGCCGTTTCGCCCATCGACGGGCGGTATGCCTCGAAATGCCGGGAGTTCGGCGAGGTGTTCTCGGAATACGGGCTGATGCGCCGGCGCGTTCTTGTCGAATGCGCATGGCTCGAGGCCCTGTGCGACGCGAAGGGGATTCGCGAGTGCAAGCCGCTTTCCGCCGCGGAACGCAAGGCCTTGCGCGGAATTGCCGAAGGCTTCTCGCTCGCCGACGCGAAGCGCGTGAAGGCCATCGAGAAGACGACCAACCACGACGTCAAGGCCATCGAGTATTTCCTTAAGGAGAAGGTCGCGGATACTCCGCTGGCGTCGCGCTCCGAGTTCATTCACTTCGGCTGCACGTCGGAGGATATCAACAACATGTCCCACGCGCTGATGCTGCGCGACGGCACGAAGGTTCTCCGTTTAGCCATGAACGAGGTGATGGTGTTGATCGCGTTGATGGCGAAGGCCTACGCCCGCGTGCCGATGCTTGCGCACACGCACGGCCAGCCGGCGTCGCCCACGACCGTCGGCAAGGAGTTCGCCGTTGTGTCGCGGCGGCTGAAGCGCCAGGCGGCGGAGATCGACAGGCTCGTCATGCCGGCGAAGATGAACGGCGCGGTAGGCAACTTCAACGCGCACCTCGCGGCCTACCCCGGCGTGGACTGGGAGAAACTCTCCGGCAAGGTCATCGCCTCGCTCGGGCTCAGGCAGAACCGCCTCACGACGCAGATCGAGTCGCACGACGGCATAGCCGAGCTGTTTGACGCCGTCCAGCGCTGGAACTCGGTTCTCCTTGACTTTGACCGCGACGTCTGGCTCTACATTTCGATGGGGTATTTCCGCCAGCGCACGGTCAAGGGCGAGGTCGGCTCTTCCACGATGCCGCACAAGGTGAACCCGATCGACTTCGAGAACTCCGAGGGAAACCTCGGCCTCGCCAACGCGATCCTCGGCTTCATGTCTCGCAAACTGCCGGTCTCGCGCCTGCAGCGCGACCTGACGGACTCCACCACGCTCCGCAACATGGGCGTCGGGTTCGGCTATTCGCTGATAGCCGTTCGCTCGACGGCGAAGGGGCTGTGCAAGCTGGAGCTGAACCGCGAGCGCCTGGCGGAGGACCTGGACCGCAACTGGGAGGTCCTTGCCGAGCCGATTCAGACCGTCATGCGCAAGGTCGGGATGGACCACCCATACGAGCGGCTGAAGGAACTGACGCGCGGCCGCCGCGTGACGGCCGAGACGATGCGCGAGTTCGTGTCCGCCCTGCCGCTTCCCGCAGCCGACAAGGCGCGTCTCATGAAGCTGACGCCGGCCGCCTACGTCGGCATTGCCGCAAAGCTCGCGCGGCTGGCGTGATGGGCGCGGCGCTCGAGCGGAAGGCCTATCTGCTCGCGGGGCCGACGGCGAGCGGCAAGAGCGCGATTGCGGCTGCGCTTGCGCGGGAGACGGGCGCATGGATACTGAGCGCCGATTCCATGCTGGTCTATCGCGGCATGGACGTCGGCACCGCGAAGCCTCCGCCGGAGGAGATCGCCGAGTTCCACATGGGCGGCGTCGACCTCGTGACGCCGGCGGAGGAGTTTTCGTCCGGCGCATGGCTGCGCGCGGCGGCCGCCTGGGCTGCGGGCGTGCCGGCTGACGTGCCGATCGTCGTCGTCGGAGGCACGGGGCTTTACTTTTCGGCGCTCCTGCGGGGGCTTGACCGCAAGTGGACGAAGCCGCCGCCCGAGTACCCGGTCATACGCATCGACCGCGCCGTCGTGCGCGAGCGGATTGCGGAGCGCCTTGACGGCATGTTCATGGCAGGGCTCGAGGATGAGAAACGCCGTCTGCGCGCAGAGTACCCGGCGTGGTCGCGCACGGCAGCCTTGGCGATCGGCTACCGCGAAGGGGACGACAGGGCGAAGATCCTCACGCGCACCTGCCAGCTGGCCAAGCGCCAGGACACGTGGTTCCGGCACCAGGCGACGCCTCTTTACGTGGAGCCGACGGTCGGGAGCGTGCGCGACTGCTGGCGCGCGCACGGCCCGTGGACCGTGCGGTTCGAGGCATGGTCCGGCCCGGTGCGCGGCGGCTGACCCCAGGCGCACTGGCGGTATTGCCAGGCGGCGGAGATTTTGATATACTACACTCTAATTCGCCCATGGTGGGCGGGTTGAAGCGAATGAGCCGGGCCCCATTCCCGGCCAAAGCGGATTGAACTTGAAACTGGTTCGAAAGGAGAAAAAATGGAAATGCCGACATCTGCCCTTACGGGCATCACCCTCAAGGACATGTTTGACGCCGGGTTGCACTTCGGCCATCAGACGAAGCGCTGGAACCCGAAGATGAAGGGCTACATCTTCGACAAGCGCAACGGAATCCACATCATCGACTTGCAGCAGTCCGTCGAGATGCTCGACGAGGCCGCAGCGTTTGTCAAGGGGGTGGTCCTCGCCGGCAAGAAGCTTCTTTTCGTGGCGACCAAGAAGCAGATGGCCGAGCTTGTCAAGGCGGCCGCGCAGGGAGTTGACCAGTTTTACGTTACCGAGCGCTGGCTCGGCGGCACCCTCACCAACGCCAAGACGATCCGCTCGTCGGTCAAGCGCATGCGTCAGCTGCAGGCGACGGCGAAGGCGAACGGCGGCCAGCTCTCCGAGCACAAGCAGGAGGCCTCGATGCTCCGCCGCGAGCTCGGCAAGCTCGAGACGAACCTTACGGGCATCGCCGACATGGCCGAGATGCCCGGTGCCGTCATCATAGTGGATTGCGTGAAGGAGGCGAACGCTGTCAAGGAGGCCGTCCGCCTGCACATTCCGGTCGTCGCGATCGTAGATACGAACGCCGACCCGGAGCCGATTGACTACGTTATTCCAGGCAACGACGACTCAGTGCGCGGCGTCGAGCTTGTCATCAACGGCCTTGTTAAGGTAATAAAGGAGGCCAACGACGAGTACAGCGCTCATGCGGCCGAGGAGAACCGCCGGCGCGAGGCCGAGCGCGCGCAGCGCGCGGCGACGGAGAAGGCCGCGCGGGCCGAGCGCAAGGCGAAGGCGTCGGCG
>JAFWKK010000018.1 GCA_017514235.1 Kiritimatiellia bacterium
CCCCCGGATCCCGTCCGACTTGCATGCCTAATCCACGCTACCAGCGTTCGTTCTGAGCCAGAATCAAACTCTCAGAAAAAAACTTCGAGCTGGTTCGAAAGCCCCTCGCGGAGCTTCCTCACCCCTCACAAGCATCTACTGCTTTCTCAAGCACCGATTGTCAAAGATCAATGCCCGCCTTTTCGCGGCGAACGGGAGATAGTATATCATAAAAATCGCACCCCGCGCAAGGGGGTTTTTTAAAAAAATTTTAATTTATTTTTATCCGTATATAATCACCAATATAACGGCAATATTGCAACATATAGTTTCCGTCTTGCCGTATCTCAGCGCAATGGAAGTGGTAGAGTTTAAGTCCGCATGGCCCGCTACTCGGCGAATGCTGCAGATACATCTGCAACCAAACCTGCCGCATCGACTGTCACCGCGAACAGAATCGACCGCTCGTACTTGACTGCAGAGGCAATGACGCGGACCTTGATTTCGTAAGTCGCGCTGCCATCGCCGTTCTCTTGCTTCCCTGCGAAGTTAAGTGCGCAGGAGAGAGCGGAAATGTCCTTCCCGCCGACAATTCCCGACACGGTCGCATCGTCATCGTCGCCGAACCTGACAACAAGCCTGTCATTGCCCTTCGTCAATCCGGAATTGTCGTCCTCTTTCGTGAAGGTTCGCTCCCAGCCTGCGAGAGCTGCGAGCTCCTTGCCCTTCTTCACAAGCCCCGGCTTCTTCTGCGCCGTGAAAGCCCGGTCGGCGGCAGACGCCTCAACCAGGGACAATTCTCCGGCCTTCACCATCCCGATCGTCACCTTGCCCGGCTTGAACGTCTTAGAGCCGATCTTCACCGTCGGCGAAAACACCGCCTTCGAAGCCGTGCAGGACGACATCGCAGAGGAGAAGGAATACCCCTTCTCTTTGTGCGTGACCTTGCCAGTCACCTTGCCGGTCGAACCGACGTTGAACTTCAGGTATGCCGTGGTGTAAGACGAGCCTCCGGGAACCGATGCATAGCCATTGAACTCCCCTTTCCCCCACGACGGAACCGACACCTTTATCTTCACACTCTGCGTGATCGTGTTTCCCGCCGCATCCGTAACGACGACGGTTGCAGCGTACGAGCCGGGCTTCGTCGCATTGCCGGTTATCACGCCCGTAACCTTGTCTATCTTGAGACCCTTCGGAAGCCCTTTGGCCGTAACCGTCGGCAGCGTGTCAGACTTGATTCCCAAAGCAAGCGAAAACGCCGAACCTGCCGTCGCATTTGCGGCGGACTCAGCAAGCTTCTTGGTCGCAGACGTAAACTTCAGCGATTTCTTTGCGGCGGCTTTCGTCACGAACTTCGCGTAGACGGCAACGTTCTTCGCCGGCATCTCATACTTTACCGTCGGCTTGCGGCTGTCGTAGCCCTTCGGGTCAAGCGGCTTCGCACATGCCTTGTCCGCGAACCATCCGGCGAACACATAGCCGCTCTTCGCCTTTGCCTTCAGCGTCACATTGGTCCCTGGCTCATAATAGCCACTGCCTTTCGCCGTACCATG
The DNA here is from genome assembly GCA_017514235.1 of Kiritimatiellia bacterium. Classification (GTDB taxonomy): domain Bacteria; phylum Verrucomicrobiota; class Kiritimatiellia; order RFP12; family UBA1067; genus UBA1067. The sequence continues at coordinate 1,536 of JAFWKK010000018.1, forward strand.
CGCCGAGACATTCGGCCTAAGCGCAAGATGCTTGTCGCCCCAATAGACAATCTGCAATTTGGGAGAGCACCAATGAAAGACCGAGGGCCGTACGGCTATGCGCGGCATCTTGACGCGCGCAAGTTCATAGCAAGAATCAAATGCGTGCTTGCCGATCTTGACAACACTCTTGGGTAACACGACACCGGTCAAGCTGCAGCAAGAAACAAACGCCTCTTCTCCAATTCGTTTTACACCATCTTTCATGGTGACGCTCTCAAGCATGCTGCAGCCGGCAAACGCTTGATTCCCTATGCTCGTCACGCTGCCAGGAATCGTTACGCTCACAAGCGATTCGCAATTGCCGAATGCATGGCCCCCAATGCTCTTAACGCCTTCTGATATCGTCACGCTCGCAAGTCCGCTGTGTCTGCGGCTTAACACGCTTAAGTAACGGAACGCACCATATCCGATGCTCTCAACGCTGCCGGGAATCGTAACGCCCTTCAGCGGCGTATTAGAAAAAGCTTCCTCTCCAATGTTCGTCACACTGTTCGGTATGGACACACCAGTCAAGCCGATGCCCGTGAATGCAAACTCTCCAATGCATTCCACTCCGTCAGGTATGGCAACATCTCCGCAGACGCCGCAAACAAGCATCTTGCCGTCTTTCGAAAGCAACAGGCCCGACTCCGCCTTGTAATTCATGTTGTCAGATGAAACCGAAAACGACTTAAGCCTGTAGCAGGATGCGAAAGCCCGTCGTCCAATACTTGCGGTACCACTGCGAATTGCCACGCTTGTCAGACTATAGCAACCCCCGAAAGCTCCATAACCGATGTTCGTCACGCTTCCGGGAATCGTCACGCTCACAAGCTCTTCGCAAGCTTCGAATGCATCGGTCCCAATACTCCTCACACCCTCCGATATCGTCACTTTAGTCAAGCCGCTACAACGATAAAACGCACTGTCTCCGATGCTCTTAACACTGCCGGGAATCGTGACGCGCGTCAAGCGGGCACACTCGCAAAAAGCATACTCGTCAATGCCAGTTACCGGCTTGCCGCCAAGTTTTGAAGGAATTGTTATCGCTCCCGACGTTGAAGTCGATATGGCCGGGTCTGCGATATGCGCACCATCTCCATATATCCGATAATTCCATTTCACGCCCTTGACTGTTTCCGTTCGGGCCATTGCGCTGGCAACCTCAAGCATCAGTGCCAACATCAGAAGTCTCTTCATAGCTTTTACGCCTCTACTTTCCCACACGCCGATTCCGCACGCCAGCTCTCGCGCGGGAAGAAGAGCGGCCTGCTTTTCTCACACCAGCGCCTTCAAACGCCAGTGAAGGCATTATACCAAATCCCCCGGCATTTTTCTCCGGGCCCTGCAATATGTTCGCTCTCCGCCACCTTGCTTCCATAGGCCGACCGCTAGCCGACAACCCCTATCATCTTCCCCTTCGTCTCCGGCATCAGGAAGATCGCCCATGCCATCTCCAGGAGCATCATCGCGGCAAAGAACGCAAAGGCACAGGTGCCAGTGTGCGCGACGGCAACCGGGAAGAGCCACGACACGAGCATACACATCACCCAGTGCACGGTGCCGCCGAAGCTCTGGCCCTTCGCCCGGACGTCCGGCGGGAATATCTCGGAAATGAACACCCAGATGACCGCGCTCGCCGAGAACGCCACCGCCGCGATGAACCCATACACCCCCGCAAGCGCAAGCCACGGCGTACAGGACGCGCCAAGCGAAATCTGCCACGCGACAAGTCCGTGCATCGCCGCCATCGCCGCGCACCCTGCGATCAGCATCGGGCGCCGCCCCACGCGGTCAATAAAAAAGAACGCCGCCACCGTGAATACGAGATTGACGACGCCCACGCCGATGGTTCCCGCCAGCGAAACAAGTTCACTCCCCTCCCCAAAGATCATCCGGAAGATGCGCGGCGCGTAGTAGTTCACGGCGTTCACGCCCGAGAGCTGACTGAAGAACGCGACCGTGAAGCACAGCAGGATCGGACGCAGGTTGCGCCGCACGAACAGCGGAGCAGACGCCTCGGTAGGGCGCGATGACCTCATCGCGCCGCCTTGCGCGTCCCCACGCCGCCGCATCGCCAACCACAACGGACTTTCTGGCACCTTCCACAGCGCCGCCAGATACATCAGCACGGGAATGCACTCCGCGCCAAGCATCGCCCGCCACACCACGGCCGGCGACGCCGGGAGCCACCGCGCTACGCAGTAGTTGGACACGTAAGACACGACAATGCCCAATACGATGCAGAACTGGTTGACGAGCACCAGCCGCCCACGTTTCTCCGCAGGCGCAATCTCCGCGATGTACATCGGCACCGCAACCGACACGCCGCCAATCGCCAGCCCACCAATGAAACGCATCCACCCAAGAACGTGCGGCCCAGTCTCACCACCCGGCGTGATGGCGCAGCCCGCCGCCGAGACGAGGAACAGAACGCCCATCCACACGAGCGTCGGCTTGCGTCCGAGCCAGTCACACATGCGCCCTGCCGCCAGCGCACCGAACACTGTGCCGATGAGTGCGCCGGCTACCACCAGCCCATGCCAGAACGGCGCAAGGGCGAACTCGTTCTGTATCGCTTCCTCGCACCCGGATATGACGCCGGAGTCGAAGCCGAACAAAAGCCCGCCAAGCGAGACGGCGCACGTGATCCAATAGAGCGACGGCATCTATCGACCTCCTATCCTCAGGATATTATTACCTTTCCGGTCTTGCGCGCATGCGAGCGCGCCTGGCGATCTTGTCCCAGGAATCATTGCTGTTCCAGAACAGTTCCGCCTGACACATCGTAGCATAGGCGAACGGCGGATTGTATTCCGCCACTGCGTTGAACTCCCTCGGCTTGTTCTTCCCCTTCCGGATGTGCCGGATGAGCCGATACGCTTCCTCTCCGTTCAGCATCCAGTCCTCGTCATACGAAGACAAGACCTCGGAAATGATCTGTCGATCACGGTCGAGCAACCGCCGTCCGGCGCACCCAAGGAGAAACGGTCCCGCCGGCGGCACGTAATTCGACCAGTCCATCCGAAGCTGCGCCTTCCACGCAAGTCCGGCCTTCGGCGTAATCGAGAGTATCTTGTCATTGAACGCAACATCGGGCGAACTAACATCTCCATACGCCTCCCAATAGGGAAAGCCTCCGCAGTTCTCCCAAAGCACCTCAAGCGATGGGTCGATCTTCGCAAGCGCCGCCTCGGCGCCTTCGTAGCGCATGGAGTTGGAATGGAGACCGAAGACGATGTCCAGCTCCGGAGCCTCGGCGCGGATGCGCGCGGCCACCTCGTTCACGAATGTGACAACCGCCTCGGGTATCGACTTCCCGCCGATGGTCTTCTTGCTCGTTTCGGTAAAACTCTGGAAGTAGATGCCGTCGCCTCCCATTGGCTTCCAGCGAACGCGCCAGTCGGCAACGACTTCGTCGGCCAGCTTCCTGAAATCCACCGGGCCATCCTTGCCGCTCAGCGTCCAGCCCCACGAGAACCCCCAATAGACGCCTACGCCCCAGCTGTGCGCGTTCTCCACGACATCCTTCGCATTGACGACGAACTGGTCGTTCCACAGGATCGCGCGGTTGAACCTGGCTCGCGCCATCGCCCGGAAGGACTCGTTGTAGTCGTCTATGACATGCCCCCACGAAAACACGCTTCTGCACGGCGTCTCCGGCATCGTCGAAAAGGAATAGTCGATCGGCAGGCGACGCGGATTTCTCAGGATGTATCCTGCGTAGCGCGCACCCATGTCGTGCGTCATCTGCTCCTCGATCTCGCGAACCGCAACATCAAGGAAATCGAAGACCGCCCAAAGGACTTCGCGGGGACCGTCCCCGGCGATAACGATTACCGCGCGTCCTTCGTCTTGCAACGTCTTGATCATGTAGCCGCCTTTCGGAACCTCGTCTGCGGAAACGTATTTTCGAAGGGTGCCGTTTTCGGACGGCACCCCCACGACGATCATGTTCTTCTTGGTCGTTACCGGCTCGCCGCCATCCCTTTCCATGGGGAGAATCAGCGCGGTGGACGTATGCCGCTCGCGCAGAATCCAAGGTCCGATGCGCTCCGTCAGCGTCTGCAAGGCCCGTCCCTGCGGCCCTTCCGCCGAAGAGTAGACGACCTTCCAGTCTCCTCCAGCCGTGCGTTTGTACGCCTCACGGTCGAAGACCGCAGCCGCTTCGCTCACCTGCGCGTCGTCAACGCTTTTCTTCGCAGGAGTCTTCTTCAGTTCCTGAAGCAACTTTTTCGCATCCGCTCCGTAATAGAAAAGATACGTCGCATGCATCGGCGCATCGAACTCAAAGACATCTACATTCTCCGCGACCAACCGGTGGTTGAACACGTCAACGACCATCGCCTTGCGCGGCAGGCGAATCCGCTTCCTGCCCGCGTCCCGCGTATGTATTGTGACGAACGAATCGCACGCCTCCGTGGGATCGCCCGTTTCACTGTAGACGTGCACACCACACTTGCGGTAGATCATCGAGATGAATTTCTGGTCAAGCTGCCAAGCGCCGGAGAAGAAGTTCACCGACTTCCCGACCTTGCATGCGGCAAGTCCCGGTTTCCCGTCCTCGTAGGTGCCAAGCACCACATCCGGCTTCACAGGGTAGAAGCGTTTCGGCATAGGCGTGTCCGGCGTGCCCATCATTCGGCCGTCAGACTTGACCGTCACGCGCGGATCGCCCGCCGCCGCACACTCGGCAAACTCAATGCCAGTCAGGTCTTTCATGGCCTCCGCGGTGTTGCCGTTCAGATAGCCAGGGGCGTAGAGCCACAGAATCGTCGCGCCGCGTTCGCGCAGCTTCGCGATCGCCGCCTTCGTCTCGTCATCGCACGTGAAGAGGTTATAGAAGACGTAGAGCCGATAGTCGCCTGGACGATGCTTCAAGTCCTCGGCGAGAATGTAGTCAACCGGCGCGCCTGCCCGCGCGAAACGATTGTGGGCGAGCATAAAAATCTCGCCGTTCAAGACACTGGCCATCACATCCTTCTCTTCCGGCACTCCGGCGGCGTTGTAGTTCTGGTACTTCTCGCCGTTCTTGAGATAGCGCCAGTGGTAGGGCAGCGCCATAATCGACTTCTCGCTCACGACCAGCGCCACCTCGGCAGCGCGTTTGAACGGACGGGCAAGCGTGAACTCCATCGCCTTCCTTACATCGCGTCCGACCGACTCCGACTCAGGGTTCGAGAACTCAACGCCTGACGTGAGCGCGTAGGTGTAGAACGGAAGTCCGCGGCAAAGGGCGATTGCGCTGTTTCGCTGCAGGATTGCGCGGGTCTGCGCCCGTGTGTGCGCCCCGTTGCAGCTGGGAGCATAGTTCGGATAGTAGCGGGCATGCGTACGCGTGTCATCCTCAATGATTGGAATGATGCCTGAAGCGTACATCGTGCCGAACGCCTTCATGTCGGCACACGTCTCTCCGAAGTTCCGCCCGTGAAAGTAGGACTGCGGTGAACAGAGGAAATCCACCCGTCCCTTGTTGTTCTCGATCAGTTCCTCAAGGGCGAAATGCCCCTGGTAGTGCGTGTTTCCCCGGAAGTTCTGGTAGTGCGTATATCCGTAATAGGTGCCGAAGATCTTCTTTCGTCCAAGCCCCGCCAGCGTATCCTTCACGACTCCCGCGAGTTCCAGAATGTCCTGCACGATTATCCAGCAGTGGAAGTTGTTGTACGCGATAGCGTTCGTGTGCTTTTTCTGATCCCAGAGGATGTCGTCGGGAATGTCGAGTTCGCGTCGCTCGCTCACGGGCGGAACGTGCGGATCCCTTATTTCCGGGTGGAACCGCGCGGCATACTCGCGGTACGCCGCCTGGCTCGGCTTCGAACAGTCCTTGGCGCAATCGTTGCTTGCCGGACTCCACCCGATCCACTCCGTGTACAGTCCGGAATTGACGCGGTAGCCTATGATGCGATTCGCGTAAGGCCGCCCCTCAAGATACCTGACGGTATTCTCGACCATTTTGCGCATCTCGTCCATCGCAACCCGCGAGGCGAAGCTCCACGCGAAACGCCCGTACGAACGGCGGTTGCCGAATTCATCGCACGACATCTCCTCCGGGTACTTCTCCTCGAACTCCGCCGGCGGATAGAACGTTAGGTCGAAGATGAAATACACATCAGGGTGCTCCCTGCGGCAGCTTTCCGCCACGCGGTCAAACAGGGAGAAGTCATAAACGTCGAATTTCGGATGCCAATTTGCATAGGTCACCGGCATCAGCACCGCAACGGTGTACGGCATGTCGCCGAGATGCACCTTGCGGTCGGCTCGCGCCGGATGCTCTGTCGCCCCCATCAGAAGCGGAACCGGCTTGTCGTCAAGCGTCAACTGAAGGCGACCGTTCAGACGCTTCACTTCGGCCTTGATCGGCTTCGGATACTTCGGATCGATCTCGACGGGCTTCAGCGTAAGCTTCGATTCCATCTTGTCGTCTCGGCACCAGATGGAATTGGACTCAAGTACAACGCGGTAATCGCCGCCTTGCAGGTACAGCGGTGCCTCGAACGGAACCCGGACGCGCCACTTGCCATCACCAAGGATGACTATGTTGCGCTTTTCGATGTCGATTTCCTCGCTCCACGCCTCCTTAGTTCCATTGAAGAGCTTCAGCCGGACGGAAATCTCGCCATTCGGCCATGCCCCGGCAAAGGTATAGGTAAGCGTTTTCTTCGCGCCCGCCTTTAGCGTGAGATCCTCCTGGCGTTTGAGTATTTTCTGCGGATGCTCGTAGTCGGTGTAGTTGAGCCGCGAGAGACGGTCTGCGGTCGGAGCAGGCGGCTCCTCCTTGACGCCCTTCCACGTCTTGCCGTCATCGGAGGAACTCTCAAACTTCGAGTCCGTCACGATCTTGTCGCTCGAGCCGTCCGCATAGACGACGAACAGCTCCGCAAGCACCGCGCCACTACGCCCAGACTCCACCGAATAGTCTGCTTCAAGCAGATTCTCCCCCTCTCGAAGGTGCGGCAACGGATTCGCCGAGAATACACTGTCTCTGGAAAACCTGTCGTTGGTCGCGCGCGAACGGAGAATCTGCGTTCCGTTGATCTTGTACGTAAACCAGAACTCGCCCGTTCCCTGAAAGTACGCCTCTTTCGGCTTTGCCTTGAGCGTGAACTTCCGTCTCAGCAGGACTTTCGCCCCGCTTTTCACATTGTCCGTCGTCGAGATGTACTTGCCGGTGAAATACCGGCCTTTCACCCGACTCGCCGGATCGGCGGCGTAGTCGTAGTATTCAGGCGTGACCGTCGGCCACGTCGGCTCCTTGTCCAAGTCGTCAGTCGCAATCTGCGCCGCTTCGCATGAAGCCAGCAAAGACGCCACAACAATGACTGAAAAACGCTTTCTCATAGCCTAATCAACAAGCTGTGGACTCGCTGCTCTGTACAATTTCTCGTGAGCAGCTTTCAGCACCGCCGCATCGAACTTCAGAACCTTGCGGTCGTACGTCATGAAGCCGTTGATCTCCAGCTCCACATCCGTAGTCTGCGTATAGACGGCTCCGCCCAGCCCTCTCTCAATCAACGGCAGGAGCTTGTCCATCAACCCAAGATAGGCCGCCTCCAGACCTTCGCGCGTTGCGGTGTCGGACGTGCCGCCATACCCCCAGTTGGCAGTCGCCACGCGCCAGAGATGGTTGCTGACCGGATGACCGAGTCCGCCGAACTCTCCAAGGAAACTTATGCGGCGGTCGTTTGCAGCCAGCATGTCGGGGCCTCGGTAAATATGCATGTCCACGGTATCGCCAGCCTCGCATTCGTCAGGGGGCTTGTGAGAAGTCGTGACGCGATTGGCCCAGCCCTGCGGAAGAATGTGTCCGCCTTCGTAGTCCCACGCGCCGGAGGGTCCGCCCACGAGCCTGGTGGGATCGTAGCGCCTGATCCAGTCAAGCGTTACATGCGTGAAGAACTCCCCGGGCTGGCTCCAGCCCTCGTTGTACGGGATCCACATCACGATGGACGGAAAAACGCGCAGAGTGTCGACGATTTCCTTGAACTCCCTGCGGTAAAACCCATACTGTGGATTGAGGTCGCCGAGCCGCTGTCCGTTCGGCATGTCCTGCAACACGAGAAGGCCGAGCATATCGCACAGATGATAGTAACGCGCCGGTTCCACCTTGATGTGCTTGCGCATCATGTTGCAACCAAGCGCCTTGACCGTGCGGATGTCGTGTTCCATCGCCTCTTCGGACGGCGGGGTGAGGAAACCGTCCGGCCACCAGCCCTGGTCGAGCGGACCATAGACGAAATACGGCTTCCCGTTCAGGAAGAAACGCGGCACGCCCTTTCCGTCCTTGCGCCGCTCGAAGGAGCGCATCGCGAAATAGCCCTCGATGGAATCCTTGCCATACGCCGCCTTGAACGTATAGAGGGCAGGCGAATCGGGCGACCACAGCTTGACGGGAACCGGCAAACGGAGCTCCGCCGCCGTGCCGGGAACGGCTTCAAAGTCCGCGACCCGTGCATCGCCATCAAACACCGTGACCTTCACCTTGTAGCCCGATGCAGGGCCGCTCACATCGAACAGGAAGCGCGCCACGCCCTTCGCCACGTCGGACTCCACGCGGTAATCGGCGATCCATCGCTCCGGCACGGATTCCAGCCACACCGTCTGCCAGATGCCGCTCATGCGCGTATAGTAGCACGAGTGCGGCTTGAACACCTGCTTGCCGGTGGAGCCGATGAAATCCGTCGTCGGATCCCACACGCAAACCGTCAGCTCGTTCGCCCCCGGACTTACGAAATCCGTAATGTCCACCGTGAACGGCGCGGTGCCGCCCTCGTGCGGAACATCCAGCACCTCGCTATGTCCGATGAACACCTGGCAGCGGAAATCCACGCCGCCAAAATGCAACAGCAGTCGTTCGCCCGGCTTCGGCCGCACGTTTATCGTGCGACGATACCACAGCAGATCGGCCGGTTCGAGAAGCTGCCCCACGCCTGAAAGCGGCGTCTCCACGGCAAAAGGAACCAGTATCTCGCCCTTGAACTTGACCGGCTGCCGATTCGCCTTGCCCCACGGCATCGAAACCGTCTGCTGCGCCCCTGTCGTTATGGCGCACTCCCACAGTCCGTTGAGACACACCCAGTTCTTGCGTACAAGCTGCGGACGCGGATAGGAACGCCAGACAGTCTCTGGCGCAACCTTCTCGCCCCATTCGGTCATCATCTTCGAACCTGATTGCGGATTTGCAACCGGAGCCCACGCCATCGCCCCATGCGCCAGCAGGCAGGGCAATGCAAAAACTAACAGTTTCATTGGTCTTACCTCAACGGATAATGATATTGATCCCTTGCCGACGTTTCAACTGGAGCGCAACGCCGCCAGTCACGTTCGCCGTGCGCATCTCAAAGCCGGCAGGCAACGTGCAATCGGACACATTCACGCCATCGGCTGCGACAAGAACCGTCTGCCAGCCGCGCAGGCCGCTCATTTCGGAAGGCAGAACAACCGTAGCGCCAGAGAGATCGGCCGAACCCGACAGATTCACTGTCTTGCCACTTGCGAAGGACACTGCCGAACCGGCCTCCATCTCGAGCGACCCGAAATTCAGGTCGTCCGACATCGCCAGCGTGCCGTTTGCGGCGACCTTCAGCGTCACGTCGTTCGCAGTCGTGGAATTGACCGTCAGGGTACCGTTCGTTATGACGAGCGTGCCTTCGCCGGCCACATCCTCGTCTATCGTGGCGATGCCACCATCTGGATCGACCGTCAGCACCGAACCAGCCTCAATGCGGAGAGCCCGCTCATCAGCCGTGGTCGTGGTTGACACACCGCTCGCCGGGCCATACGTCCAGCCATCCGACACCTTGATCGTGGGCCTGCCGCGCACACCGATGGCAACAGCAGCGGCGGTATTGTCGGCAGTGACCGTGCTCCAGGACGCCGGGCGCACCGTCAGGGTGCCACCGAACTCGACGCGCGACGACGCCGTCCCCGAACGCGTTGAGGCGATATTCAGCGTGCCCTTGCCGCGGTAGCCCTGATTGACTCCGCCATAGAACGGAACGTTGATGTTCATCGTACCATTGATGAAGGAGGCCGGCGCGCATGCCGTAAGGCGATAGAAAGCCGCCGCGTCGCTGGTGAAAGTCAACGTCGCATTTTCCGCCACCCGGAACATGCCGCGCTTGGAAAGACCAATGTTCGCATTCTGCTTCATGAAGGTGAAATCGCCGCCGGGGATGACCGTAAACGAACTCAATATGGCCGGATATTGGCTCTCGAAGAAAGCAGAAAGCTTGGGTTGTGCAAAAGTAATACCGAAACGCACATCGCCTTTTATGTACAGTCCACCATTTGCATCGGCGCGGTTGAAACTGGCATTGTTTCCGCCAAGCCCGTTATCGGAAGAAATGACGATCGGACCAAACCCCTGCGCATAGAGTTCAGGGGTCCACCAGCGGAGTGAAATTCCTATGACCTGCGGAAGCGCCGAAAAGTTCTGTATGGACTTGTTCATATTGTGCTGCACCCCGCCATAAAGGAAGTACGAGCCGGTGGCGTTGTCAAGGAACGTCCATCCGTTAATCGCCGCGCCACCGAAATCGGGCACGCTCGAACGCCGCATCTTGCCGAGCGCGTAGATGCGGCGGCTGGTCGCAGCGCCAAAGTAATGCGGGCCGGCCGTCTGCTCCATGTATTCTGGAGGGCTTGACTTCACCCAGTTGTTGATGTTCGTGAAGAGGTTGCCGTCGCCGCCCTTCCATTCCCACTCCTTGCCGGCATACGTTCCCGCCGGATAGTCGCGGCAGAGCGAGATCTGTCCAAACTCATTGCGCAGCTGCCAGAGGCCCTGCTCGTTGCCAGTGACCTCAATCTGCGCAAGGAGAGTGTCCGGGAGCGCCTTCGACTCTAAGTCGTGCAGAATCGGGAAGGCTCCGTACGTAAAGCTCGTCGGGGCGGCAACGACGATCCGCGCGCTGCCGTCGATGCTCCAGTTCGCGGCGGAGACGGACTGCGCCTGGGCGTTGAACTTGAGCACGGCACCGGCACCGAGCGAGAAGGTGTCGGCCACAAGCCGGGTCCATTCGTAATTCTGCCCCTGTGTGCCAAGGTAGCAGTCGCCGAGTTCGAGCGTCGTCCCCGCCGTGACCACCAACGTGTCTATGACATTGTAGGTAAATGCCGGATCAATCTGCGCCGTACCGCCTCCGGTGACGGTGAGTTCGAGGGAACTATTGCCCGAGGCGACACCACGCAGATAAACCTTGGCAACGGACGTGTCGATGGTCATCGGCCCGTAGCAGTAGAGATACGCATTGCAAACGCTGTGGGTCATGTCCGAAAGCGCGCTGATCCTCGTCGGCCCGTAGATGTTGTTCTGCCTGTTGCCAAACCAATAGAACGGGTAAGTCGAACCGCCCTGAAACACGATCTCGTCGAGGTCTATGTTTTGCTGGTTTGACCCAGTGTCCAGATTGCGGAATTGAAGCGTCGTGAGTGGTGCATCCGACTTGATCGGCTCCGGTCCCGTCTTGCACACGATTCTGTAGTTGAGCGATCTCACCTTAGGATTCGCAAGCAGTCTCGTGATGAACGTATCGCCGTCGCAGTTAACATCGAAGTTGAACTTAATGTCGCCGCCGTCGATCACCACCTTGTCGTCGGACCCGACAGTCGGAACGTGGTTGAGCACGAACCGAGTGTCCTCTCCGACATGCAGTGCGGCCCCAACCGCAAGGACCATGTCCCCAAGCGTCAGCTCGCCGCTTGCAAAATCAAGCATTTCCGTGCCTCGGGAGAAATTGAGCTTGCCCATCGAAACGGAACCACCGTCTATCTTCATGTTGAACCGGCGCGTAGCATATCGGGAGTCGCCTTCGCCGAGCTGACCGCCGATGTGAAGAACCGCATTGGTGCCGACCATGACGCTGCAATTGTCATCGTTCGGAGTGTAGCCATATCCAAGATTCCCGACGATCTCGACCGTGCCACGGTTCTCAATGCTCAATCTCGACTCGTCGTTCCACAGATGGTGAGTAGGTGCCTTGAACAGACCACCGTTTTTTACAACAAGCGGACAGTTGGCAAGAACACCGACTTCTCTACATTCAACTGTCGGACCATCAATCGTGAGCCCTCTGAGGTAGCGGCAGAACACGTTCCTTGCAAGAGGATCATTGCTATCATAGGATGCACCTGTAAACGTCAGACTTCCGGATCCGGTGAAAGTCACGCCCTCAAGCGAATACGTTCCGTTAATTCCAAGCCACAAGAGATCTGCAACATAGTCTGCATCAATCGAAACGGAATACTCGATCCACCGGTTTGGCTTGCCCTCAAGCGTCCAGGCGTCGAAATAGGCATATTCGCCAGTAGTCGGAATATGCCCGAGCGACCAATGGCGAGCATCACCCCAGCTTCCGTTGTAGTCTCCTTCCACGGCTTGCCATCTGTTAGTCGTCAGCGTGCCACCGAACACCGACAGACACACGGTGCCAAGCGTGACAACCGACATTACAATCCATTTGCTTGTCATGGTTTTGCCTTTCGCAGTAAGATTAAGACACTATTTGCCTTTTATTGCGAATAATAGCAAAACAAGGGTTCTGAAATCAATGCACAAATGGGGCATAATCTAACAACAAAAACATCACGATTCTGGTATAATAAGGGGGATGAAAAGAACAGTCCTGCAACAGTCGATACGCAAAGTGGCGGTGGCGGTGAAGCTCTCCGACGCCTCGTGGCGCGACTTCCTCACCGGCTTCTTCGACTACGCGAAGCGGAAGACCCACTGGGACATCCGCGTGCTGCAATCGTCAATGGAACTCGAACAGGCGACTGCGAGCTGTGACGGTGTCGTCACCGGGATGGAACCGTCCCGCAACACACAGGCTGTCGTCGCGCACAAGTCAATCCCGCTCGTCGCAATCGGCGCAGAGTGGAAGCTGAAGCACGGCAACGCACCGGTCGCGTTCATACGGAACGACAACGAGGACATCGGGCGCTTCTGCGCGAAGCACTTTCGCTCGTTCGGCCAGTTCGCATCAGCCGGCTTCGTACCGTCCGATGCCGAAGACGACTGGTCGTCTGCACGGGAGAAAGGCTTCTTCGATGGCTTCGGCGACATCGCAAGATCGGTCTTCGGCGTAACGCCTGAGCCAGGTTCGGACGCCGACATCGCCGCGCTCGCCGACTGGCTGACGTCGCTCCCGAAGCCGGCCGCCGTCATGGCCGCGTGGGACATGCGCGCCGTCCATGTGCTCAGCGCCTGCCGCCTGGCGCGACTCAAGGTGCCAGGGCAGGTCGCCGTAATCGGCGTGGACAACGACCCGCTCCTCTGCGACTTCACCGTGCCGCCTCTCACCAGCGTCGCCCCTGACCATGCCCTCGAGGGCCAGATCGCCGCAGAGACCATAGACCACATGATGCGCAGACGCGACGGACCGAAGACGCTGCACGTCCTGAACACGGCGAAGAAGATGGCGGAGCGAGAGTCGGCGAAGCCTATATCGCCTGTCACCGCGCTAATCGCCCGCGCTCTCGCTTTCATCGCCGCACATGCCGATGAGAACATCAAGGCCGCCAACGTCTCCGACGCGCTCGGCGTCTCGCGCTCGCTTCTCGACCTTCGCTTCCGCGAGTTCCGGGGCGAGACTGTCGCCAAAGCCATCGCCCGGCACAGGCTGGAAGCCGTCAAGCGGCTCCTGTCGGACACCGGCCTTTCCATCCGCGCCATATCGGCAAAGTGCGGCTTCGCAAACGCCAACCACCTGAAGAACGCCTTCAAGCGTTCGTGCGGAATGTCGATGCGAGAGTTCAGGAGCGGATGCAACGGCAGCGGCAGGCGGCAATGTGCCGCGGAGCGCGCGTCCCATTGACTTCGACTGCGATTTTTAAGATAATTCCAGGAAGACGAACGGAAGGCTCGGCATCATGCATGCAAAACTAGACAGGCGCAACTTCATTATCGACACGCTTGGAGCGGCGGCAGGCTTAGCGGCCGGCGGGTGCGTGACGTGCGGCGACGAGGTCGGACGCACGTATCCGGGCTGGAGGCCCGGCGAGCTTGACATACACTTCATCCACACCGGCACCTCCGAAAACACGTTCATGATCCTTCCGGACGGCACAACGATGCTGCTCGACTGCGGACACGTCAAGCGCCGCGCACCGGGCTATGCCGAAGCCATCCCTCCGGAGCCAAGCGGCAAAAGGCGCGCAGGAGAGTGGGTGCGAAGGTACATTGAACGGCTCGTGCCACAGCGCGAGATCGACTACCTCATGGTCTCGCACTGGCACTCCGACCACATCGCCGGAATCCCGGACGTCGCCGAGTCGTTCCGGTTCCTGAACTACTACGACCACCAGTACCCGAACGTGGGCCAGTACCGCAGGGACGTCGACGCCAAAGACTTCGACACGTTCCAGAAATGGCTCGCCTCCGCGCTGAAGGACGGCATGAAACGGGAGCCGTTCAAAGTAGGGGCGAAGAACCAGATACGACTGCTGCACGACCCGGCGGATTACTACAAAGGCGTGTTCTCAATACGCAACCTCGCCGCGAACGGCGTGATGTGGGACGGCAAGGACGGCCTGATCGACGTTGCAGGCGAACACGTCAAGGCGACAGGCGAGAAGACCATCCGCGAAAACGCCCTCTCCTCCGCAGTCCGCATCCGCTACGGCGGCTTCACCTACTACACGGGAGGCGATCTGGAAGGCGACTTCGTCGGTGCGGACGGAAAGAAATTCAGCTACGAGGCGCGCGTTGGCGAGGTGACAGGGCCGGTCGTTGTGTGCAAGACAAACCACCACTCCTTCCCGGCAGCGATGCAGGACGGATTCATAAAGGCCGTGAAGCCGCAGCTGTTCCTCTCAAGCTCATGGAGCCCGAACCAGCAGAACATCCTGTCGCTCAGGCGAATGACGTCACGCGAGAACTACGATGGCGACCGCGTCGTCGCATACGGCGCAATCCCCGAGTTCAAGATGCGGCAGTTCGCCCAGAACGGGCTTGCGAACTTCCTCGCCCCCGCCGGGCACGCCGTGGTGAAGGTCAACCCCGGCGGCTTTGCGTTCAGGCTCTACACGCTCACGTCGCATGACGAGTCGATGCGGATCGTCGGCATCCGCGACTTCCTCTGCTGCTGAGGGCGGCTAGCGCTGGACCCTGCCCGTGCCGTTGCCGGCGGCGAGCGTCTCCACCTCGGCGACGCTCACATGGTTGAAGTCAAGCTCGATTGAGTGTTTGAGGGCCGACGCCGCCACTGCGAACTCTATCGCCTCGGCGTCACCGCGCCCGGAGATGAGCGCATAGACGAGTCCGCCACCGAAGCTGTCGCCTCCGCCCACGCGGTCCACTATGTGCAGCTTGTACTCCCTCGAGAAGAACGCCTTCTTCGCCTTGGCGTCGTAGATCATTCCCGCCCAGAGGTTGTCGAACGCCGACAGCGACGTCCTGAGCGTGATCGCGACCTTTTTGCACCCGAAGCGCTTCACGAGCTGCTCCGCAACCGAGACGTAGCCCTGCTTGTCGAGCTTGCCGCTCTCCACGTCCGAACCCTTGCCGACAATGCCGAAGACGTCCGCCGCGTCAGCCTCGTTCGCAATGAGGACATCTACGTACGGGACCAGCTTCGCCATGCACTTGCCGGCCTCAGCCCTGGTCCACAGCTTGCCGCGGTAGTTGAGGTCGCAGCTCACGGTGATGCGATGCGCCTTGCAGTACTTGAGCGCGTCAAGGCAGATTGCCGGGCACTCCCCGCCGAGAGCCGGCGTGATGCCGGTGAAGTGGAACCACTTCGCTCCCTTAAGTATCTTCGCCCAGTCAAAATCGCCGCGCTTCGCAAGCGCTATCGACGAGCCCGCCCGGTCGTATATGACCTTCGACGCGCGCTGCGAAGCCCCCTTCTCGGCGAAGTAGACGCCGAGGCGCGGCCCGCCCCAGACGATGGCCGAGGTGTCCACTCCGAAGCGACGCATCTCGTTGCGCGCGGCGGCTCCGAGCGGATTGTCGGGAAGCTTCGTGACGAAGGCCGCGTCCACGCCGTAGTTGGCGAGCGACACGGCTACGTTGGCCTCGCCGCCGGCGTAGGAGACCTCGAACTTGTCCGCCTGAACGAACCGGCGGTAGCCCTCCGGATTCAGTCGCATCATTATTTCGCCGAACGTTACAACTCTCATCTTGCGTTTTCCTTTCCTGACATCCCCTTGCGCAGCACTATGACCGCGATCTCGGGCGGGTTGAAGAAGCGCAGCGGAAAACCGGCCCACTGGCCGACGCCGCGCGAAACATAGAGATTTCCGCCGGGCAGCGCATACGTGCCATGCACGAACCCGTTGTTGAACCTGGCCACAACCCTGTCGAAACCGGGCGAGATGCCGCCATGCGTGTGTCCGGAAAGCTGAAGCCTGACGCCGTGCCTGGCGACATTGTCCCGCGCAGCCCCCGGCCTGTGCTCGAGCAGCACCCTGAACTCGCCGTTGGTCGCGGCTGCAAACGCCTTGCCTACGTTCGGCACCACGTCAAGGTAGCGCACGGCGGCGATGTCGTTAACGCCGCCAAGCGCAAGAGACTTCCTCGGGAACGCGCATGCGTTAGCCAGGAAATTGAATCCGCTCTCGTCGAACCACCTGCGCCAGACGGGGGCGTCGAGAAAATACTCGTGGTTGCCGCGAATGCACCAGACGCCGTCCGGCGCACGAAGATCCTTGAGAGGCTCGACATCGCGGACGCGCTGCGCCACGGTGCCGTCAACGTAGTCGCCGGTCAGGCATATGAGATCGGGCTTGGCAGCGTTGACGCGCTCCACGATGCCGCGGGTGCGCCAGCCGCGCAACGACGCGCTGCAGTGAAGGTCGGAAAGTTGCGCTATGCGGTAGCCGTCAAGCTCTTCGGGCAGGTCGGAATAGTGCAGCTCCACTTCACGGACGGACGGAAGCATTATTCCGTTTGCCAGTCCGACAGCGGCCAAGCCCCACGCCAGGACAGGCAGCACGACCGTGCGGCCACGCCTCACCCACCAGACCAGGCTCAGGGCAAACAGTATGAAGAACCCCGAACAGGCCCAGTCCCAGACCCACAGCAAAGCCTCCGGAAAATCCGGCGCCTGCGCGGAGCCGCCGAGCGCAGCGTAAATCACGCCTCGGGACGCGCAGGCCAGGAGCACGGCGATCCAAATCAGCCTCGGACGCGTGCGCAGACGCGCAGGCGCGACAAAGGTCAGCATCGTCAGGAACGCGACGGCCAGGGGGAAGAGCGTGATTATGACAATAGTGTTGGTTATCCTCACTTGCGTCTCCTATGCGTCGACTCGCCCTTCGCCTGCATCAGCTCGAACTCTCCGACGCGGCCGATCTCGCGAATGCCGGGCGTGTCGATGACCATCGCTCCGGACGGAAGCATGACCAGCTCACGAACGGTCGTCGTGTGGCGTCCGCGCCCGCTCCACTCCTGTATCTCGCACGTCGCCTGAAGCTCCTTGCCGGCAAGGCGGTTGACCAGCGTAGACTTGCCGACGCCCGAGGAGCCGACGAACGCCAGCGTGCGCCCCGGCAGGGCATAGCCGGCGACCTCTTCCAGCCCGGTGCCGTCGAACGACGAGACGGGCAGGACGCGCGCCGCGCCGCCGACCGCCCGCCGCAGCTCGTCCAGCCGCCCTCCGTCCCCGTCGCGCAACAGGTCCATCTTCGTCACCGCAACGACCGCCTCCGCCTCGCCCATGTCCGCCGCCAGGTCCAGGAAGCGCAGGACGCGCGCCGTGGAAAAGTCCTCGTTCGGCGACATCATCACGAACAGCGTGTCGAAATTCACGGCAAGCGTCTGCGACTGGCGCCGCGCCGTGGGGTCGCGGCGGCCGAAGTGCGAGAAGCGGGGCAATACTTCCGTTATCTGCGACTCGCCGTGCGCGTTGTGGCGGAAGCGGACGAAGTCGCCCGTGACCGGGGAAAGGCTTTCGCAGTTGCGGGTATCGGGGCTGCAGTTCCGGTCAGCCAGCTTGCTGTACCGGAACGCCGACTTCTTCTTCCTTGCCAAGATCGCACCCTCAGCCTCGTTGCATACCATGCGGTAGTAGTCGCCGTGTGCGCTCACGATGCGCCCGATGCAAGGCTCCACCGCCTGCCGCCAACCGAATCTTTCTATGCAAGTCATCGGAACGAGGGTCAAGTCCTGGCGTCGACCGGACTACTTGCCTACCGCCTTGCTGGTCCGCAGGACGCACGGATCGAGCGGCGCCACGCCGCGCTTCAGCTGTCTCACGCTCCACTTGCCGTCTGCGTCCCGTACGGCCAGCCCCGGATACGGAGGCACCGGCACGGAGAGCTTCTTGCACTCCCACCACATTTCGTAGGCCTCTGGCGCCTTGCCCTTCTCGCACCAGTCCAGAAGGAGCCTGCGTCCCTTCACCCCGCAGGGGCACGCCGTGACGCCGCGTCCCTTGCCGCCGCCGTGGGCGCAGCCGGGAAGGCAGAACAGGCGGAAGTACCTGTCGGTGTTAACGATGCCGCCGTCCCTTCTGCATACGCGCTCGAAGTAATCCACGATGGGGGCAGGCGGGATCGTCTGGTCCTCCCAAGCCGTAGTCATGATGAGCTTGCCGCCGCGGGCCTTGAACGCAGAGAGGTCGTCGGAGGCAGCATTGAACTCAGGCGAATACTCCTTGAGGTAGAGGTCTATCTCGTCCCAGCCGACCTCGTTCCAGCGCGACTGCACGAACCCCTTGGCGGCAAGGCAGTGCGGCAACGAAAGGAGGCTCTTCCACCCCATGTTCACGCCGTGGTAGGTGCCTGGGGCAAACCCGTTGAAGTAGCACTTTCCGTCGTGCTCAAGCGGCATGTACAGTGACTTAAGCCTGGCGAGCTTGTCACCGGCGGCGAGAGACGGGCACTTCCTGGCGGCAAGCGCGAGGAATCCGTCTATGTCGACCTCGGGGAATCGCCCGTCGGCTACGACGAAGCCGGCATATGGGGCCGGGTCCGCCGATGCGCAGTACTCGACTGCGGCATCGGCCACGACGCGCATCTCGTTGGTCGTGAAGAGCGCGTTTCCGCTGGCGTCGTGAGTGGCCTTTCCAAGGTGCCAGATGGCGATTTCGCTCGCGGCGGCGTTGTTGTCGGGCAGGAGCGCGATTATGCCGTCATAGTCGTCGGGAAACCGGATGGCCTCGCTCATGGCCTGGCGTCCGCCGGTAGACCCGCCGCAGAAGTAGGCATGGTCGCAGGGATGGCCGTAGAACGCCTCTACGATGCGCTTGCCGTAGACCGTCATCAGGTGAGTGGCGCGCCAGTGGAAATCCCGGAGAACGCCAGCTGGCCACACGACCGACTTGTCGAACTTCCTGTCGACGCATATCTTCTTCGTGCCGAGGTCGGTGGTAACTGCGGCCGAGCCGACGGAGACGTAGCTCTTGAGCGAGGGGAGGAATCCGGCGCGTCCGCTGTTGCCCTGCCCCCAGAGGCGTCCGTCCCAGTCTTCGGGGAGCGGCAGGTCGGCGCGGCAGCGAATGTAGCTGCCGGCCTCGGGCACGAGCGTGAAATCGACGCGCACGAACGCGCCTGTGGACACAACCGTCTCGGGGGCGTCCGCCCGCCACATCGCCAGCGGATCCTTGCCGTCGGGATCTGCCTTCGAGCGGAACGTCACGGCGAACTCGGTTACGGTGCCGTCCCTGACGGCGCTTACGCGCTCAAGGCGGGACGCAAGATCGGTTTCGGCAGCCCGGACGGAAAACGCCGACGCGGCGGCGGCAAACATGAACGCGAGGCAACTGCAGGCATTGCGTCTGGTCATCGTTAACTCCTTTGCTTCGACGTGAATCATACCGCAAAACGCGATTGCTCGATCAGCCCTTAAGCATGAAAGGCTGGGAGAAGAGCACTTCACCTGAACCGTCGGCGGCATACGCCTTAACGCGGGCGAAGACGTGGTGCCCCGGGCCCTGCCAGTACGCATCCCTCTCGACAGTCCACGAAACCTCAGTGCCCTTCTGCTCCTTCACCACTCCGCGCGCGGTTATGACCTCGAAGCGGGCGGGCTTGTCCGTTGCCGCCGTCACAGTCTTGCCGTCGAACGCGATGCGGGTGAACGCCAGCTCGTCCAGCCCGTTCAGCGCACCGTAGAAGTTTCCCTCGCGGTACGCCTTCAGGCAGGAGCGGACCGTCTTCTCCTGAACGCAAAGCACGTTCACGCCGAAAGCCTTGTTCTCCACGTGCCAGTCCGGCACGAAGAAGCCGAAGCACTGACGTCCGGTGGAAAGCGCCCAGTCCCAGTAGTTCTCGCTGTTGTGGCCGCCGTCCTCTATGACCTCGATGCCCAGGACGCGCGGGTCGTGGTCGAGTATCTTGAGCATCAGCTCGCGGTCGAGCTTGGTCCACGAGGGGTGGTTGATGGTCACGCCGCCGCCGTCAGGGTGGACGAGGCCCGCGATCATGCGGTCGATGGCCGTGCCCCAGAACTCGCCGGAACCGTAGTTGTAGCCGTGCGACACGGTCTTGCAGAGATTGTGCGCGTCGAACGTTCCGGACGCGAATGCAGAGCCGGGAGAACAGATGTGCAGGTTCGCGGCAGGCTTGCCGTTCTCCAGCAGGAAGCTGTGGTGTTCGGCGTTCGGCGCTTCGAGAACGCCCGGCGGAAGCGGCTTGAATATCTTTTCCCCCTCGACGAACGGGTACTTCGACGCCCACGCCGGGTACTTCGCGACGGCCTTGGCGTCGATCTCGCCATTCCACGGCTTGATTATCCGGTTCCAGTCGAACGGACCGTCGACTCGCTTGCCGTTCACCATGACCGGGTGATCGTGGTGGAGCCGCCAGTAGTTCCTGGTCATTTTCGCCGCCGGACACCACGGCGCGCTTGGGTAGTAGTTGGACATCGTGATCAGCCCGAAGCCGCGCTTCAGGTACTGGTCGAGCCACCACTGGCTCATGCAATGCCCGTGCGACGTGGTCTTGACCCTGACGACCTTCGCCCAGTCCAGCCCCGCATATGGCCGCCTGTTGCGCGGCGGCGCGTCACGGCTGATTATTCCGCCTTTCCCGGATGGCGCGGCCTTCACCCCCTGCGCCGCAACGGCGGCGGCGCCCATCGCCATGAACTCACGCCGGTTCATGAGAGAGCCTCCGCAAGCTGATCGATGCCGGCGAAGTTCGCGCTGATGAAGTTCTTGTTGTCAAAATCGCCTGCCCACGGAGCCATAAGGAAGCCCTTCAGGTGCTCCGGCGAGAGCTTCGCACGGCAGAACTTCACCAGGTTGCCCATGCACTCGTCGTTCTTCACGCCTGCATCACGGCGGTGGGACGAGCACCAGTTGGACGCGCACGGCACCTGGTCGAAGCCGGCCTTGTCCAGCTTCAGGTAAAGCTCCAGCAGCGGACGGCTCTTCGCGTCCGGCTTCATCGACGCGAGGTCGAAGCCCTCCAGCCACTCGTCGTAGTACCAGTTGTTGTGCACGACGCTCTTCGGGCACTTCGCCACGAAGTCGTCGTGCTTCCAGCCGTAGTCGCTCCACATCCACGGACGCATTCCCGCGTCCTCGACCGTCTTCACGAACCAGAGGAAGTCGTGCCACCACACCTCGTTCTCGCGGACGCACTGAAAGCCCTTCTGGTGCGAGATGCGCTCCTCGTCATAGCCGATATGGAAGAAGCGCGGGCTGTCGAACATCTCCGCCGCGTCGCGAATGACGTCGCGGCAGACCTTGTAGTAGGGCTCGGTCGTAACCATGCGACCGTAGTCCTTGAGCCATGCGTCGTGCGCCGTGGAGAAGTTGAGCTTGGGAATCGGCTCGAGGCCGAGCTTCTTAAGCCGCCGCACCTCACCGCGGATCCAGTCCGGCGAGCGCGACCCCTTCACCGCCAGCTCCGGGTGGCTGGGATACGCCGGGAACTCGCCGAGGTCGATGAGGACGAGGTTCATCCTGCGGGCGACCAGGCGGTCGACGAGCTGCTGCCAGAGGGCGTCGTCGAACTTCACGCGGTCTTTGCAGAGGGTTCCGTTCGTTATGGACGTCACGCCCTTTGGCAGGGCCTCGCCCCACATGTTGTGGCCCCAGTGCAGCAGGACGCCGCGAATGTCCTCGACGCCCTTTGCGAACGCTGGCGCCGCCGCCAGCGCCGCAGTGCCTTTCAGAAACTCAAGTCTTGTCATATGACCGCATTGCCTCCATGCGGCTAATTATACCATAATTTCAGCCAAATGCAGTTCGCCGACATGTGTTTTGTGTTATAATGATGCACATCGTGGGCACAAAACCTGTCAATCCCCTGCGGATAGGATTTGAATCGGCAAAGGCGAATGTCGTGCCGATGGTCGTTCTATGGGTCGCAGCAGTGGCGACTGTCACAGGTTACTATGCCGTGCCTGGGTTCGCCGAAGTTCTCGAACCGCTCGCGAAGTGGCAACAGGCCAACGGCTCGGTCACGTCGTTTCTCAGCCTTGCAGTGTTCTGCGGCGTGATACCAGGGGTATTCCTCTGCTCGATCAGGTCGCTGAGACCGCGCCATCCGCTTGTGACTGTCGCCGTCATGGCGTTCTGGTGCGGACTGTGGGGCATGGTCAACAACTGGATGTATGCATTCCTCTCCTGGTGGCTTGGCGACGGAAGGGATTTCGGAACGCTTGTCATGAAGACGGCGGTCGACCAGTTCGTCTGGACCGTGCTCGTCATTGCGCCAATCAATGCCACGTTCTGCTTCTGGATGGGACGTGACTTCTCGCTCCGGCAAACGAGGACGGAATGGCCGGGCAACTTCGTACGAGACGTTCTCCTGCCGAACCTTTTCGCGAACTGGGTGGTCTGGGTGCCCGTCCTGTGCGTCGTATTCGCATTTCCGCTGCCGCTGCAGATACATCTGGCGGGGCTGGCCAGCTCGTTCTGGGCGCTTATGTGCCTTCAGGTAGGAAGACGCAGCGCGGCTGCGGAAAAGACAAGAGGACCATGATGCAATGAAGCCGATTCCCTTCAAGATAGACCGTAACAACCGCGTCAACCTGCCCGAGCAGCTGGCGAACGGTTTCCGCATCGCGATAAGAAGCGGATACTACAAGCAGGGGGAACGTCTGCCGTCCTTTGCCGAGATTGTCAGGGAGCTGGACGTCTCGATCCGCGCACCGCGCGACGCGATGAAGATTCTTATGGGCGAAAACCTCGTCCGCTCGCGCCAGCGCATCGGCTGCGAGGTGATGACGCACGGGGAGAAGGTCTGGAAAGGCCGTGTCCTTGGCGTCATGTGCGCCGCTTACGAAGGTTCATACTACATTTCTGTTCTCGTTGGAGCCATCCGCAAGGCCATCATTGCCGCCGGATACTCCTTCATCTCCGTGACCATAGACCGCAAGAGGAACGGAAAGCCAGACTTCTCTCAGCTCGACGCTATGATGAAGGAGTCGGTAGACTTCGTGATCGCCGTCTATCCGGACGGACCGACGACAAGGCGGCTTGCGCGTTACGCGGTCCCCTCGCTCGCGTATGTCGACGTCCAGGATACAGCGGGACTGGACACCATCCGCTTCTTCAGCGTCCGCGACATGATTGCGATCGCAAGGAAAATCGGTCCGGCAGAGATCAAGAAGGTCCTTTTGGCGGAATACGCGGAGATGCCCTTCGTGGCTGACGTCCTCGAACGACACGGTGTTTCGGTCGAGCGGCTTAGGGTAAAGCCCAAGGAAGGCTTTGGATACCTGGAGGACATCAAGCGCAAGTCACTGAACGCGCTCCGCAAAAGGCTGACGGACAGGAAAGACATTCCAGACCTGATACTCTTCACCGACGACTATGTCGCGTTCGGCGGACTCATGGCGCTGACGGAACTCCAGATCCGGGTGCCCGAAGACGTGAAGGTGCTGACGATGTCCAACAAGGGTTTTGCGCCGGTCTTTCCGGTGTCGCTCGCCCGCATCGAAATCGATCCCCTGGCCAACGGCGCGGCAATCGCCGATACGGCTCTTGCAAAGCTGGAGGGCAGGCGTCGACAATCGGCTCTCCCCAAGCCGGTGTTCGTCCCAGGCAACTCCCTGCCTACGGGCGGACACTGATAACAATTATAACATTTTTGCCGTTGACTTTCGCAGCAGCGGTGTGCTATACTGCCTTTCGTGGTCGGGGAAAGGACATTTAGACGTCGTGGACTCAAGATCACATGCCTCCTTGCGGCGGCATGTGCGCCGTTGCTTTGCATTGCTGCGTCCGGACGGCAGGCGCTGGAGAATCTTGGCGCCGGCGCGATATCGCCGCGCGGCAGCATTGCCGAGTTCCTTCGCCGCCAGGTTTCGGGAACGACCGGACGTCACGCCGAGATCGGCTATCCGTTCGACGGCTGCATGTGGAGTGGCATAATCTCGAACATCTACTTCGAGGAGGACCTGCCGTACAGCCGCAGAATCGCCGCGCCGCGCGACGAGATATGGTGGCCGTACGAGCAGTCCGCCTACATGCTCGACGGCATGGTGCGGCTTACGCAACTTGTCGATGCGCCGCAGCTGAAGGACGAGTTCCGCCGCAACCTCGACTTCTGCCTGGCCAACCAGGCTGAGGACGGAGACCTCTTCAGGGCGTATTCGAAGTCGTCCTGCCAATGGCCGATGGTCGTGTTCTTCCGCGCCGCGCTCGCTTATTACGAAGAAACCGGCGACGAACGGGTGCGGAAGGCGTTCATACGCCACTACGCGTCAAAGCGGACCTCTCAGCAAGGCACTGACGACCGCGACGTGCTGAATGCAGAGGGAATGCTCAAGGTCGCGGAATGGACGGGCGACAGGTCTTACGTCGATGCGGCCGAGAACTGGTTCCGCCATCACATCTACTTCGAGAAATTCGCGCACACAAGCCGCGTCCATTCGCACGGCGTCACCTTCGCCGAAATGATGAAGCTACCGGTTCTCCTGTACGAGGCGACAGGCAAAACGGAGTGGAAAGACCTGGCCCTCAAGGCCATGCGCGACGTGTTCGCCGCGAACGAGACGCCAAACGGACAGGTTAGCTGCTGCGAATACCTGTCAGGGCGCGATCCCTGGGAAGGCAGCGAGACATGCGTCGCGGCGGACATGATGTGCTCGCTCGGACATTTCGTCAAGATCCTCGCAGACTGCGAGGCAGCAGACCGCATGGAGCGAATCGCCTACAACGCACTGCCCGGCGCGACGACAAAGAACTTCACACGCCACCAGTACATCTCGCTGCCGAACCAGGCCGTGGCCACGCCGTTTTCACACGGCGGACACTTCTTCTACGGCGAACCGGACTGGAACCGTTTCCGTGCCTGCCACTTCGCGCAGTGCTGCAGCGGCAACATAAACCGCGCGATGCCGCTTTTTGCGGAACACATGTGGCTACGGCGCGAGACGGACGGCGCGCCGGTCGCGATGCTGCACGGCCCAAGCTCCGCGTCTTTCGAGAAGGGCGGAAGAAAGTTCTCGATTTCGTGCGAGACTGACTATCCCTTTGGCGACAGGCTCGTTTACAGATTCCATTGCGACGGCAGGCTCGACACGCCGCTCATCGTAAGAGTTCCGGGCTGGAGCGGACCTCCGCGGTTTGCAAAATGCGGCAGCAAGGTTTCGCCAGACGCCAGGTCCGGGTGCCTTGCCGAAATCGCCGGACCGTGGAAAGACGGCGACACGCTTGAAGCAACGTTCCCTCAGGAGGTGACGCTGGAATCCGACCGCCACTGGCACTGGCTCCGCCGCGGTGCGCTCACCCTTGCATACCCGGTAAAGACCCGAATGATCGAAGAAAAGCCGGACGAACGATTCTCCGACCTCAGCTTCGAGGATCCAGCGCCGTTCAACTTCGCCTTCGACCTCGATGAGATTGCCAAGGCCGAACTGAAGGCCGAATTCGTGCCGTCCGAGTATCCGTTCGAGCATCCCAACCTCGTCGTCAAGGTGCCGATGCGAGAGATCCGCGAATGGCAGGGGCTTTCCGAAGGACGCTTCACGCCGGCGGTTCCTCTCTTCACGCATGCGACAGGCCGAAAGGTCACGCTCGATTTCGTGCCCTATGCGACAACGCTTACGCGCATCACCGCATTCCCCGACACTGCGAAACGCAAGCCACTGCCGGTCGTTCGAACTTATGCGAGCCCCGAGTGCTACGACTACGATCCGAAGAAACCGCTTTCCGAACAAGTCGCCGATCCCGAATCGTGGACGAACGACGAGTTCTGCGACAAGGGCGTGGCCATCCAGCGCTCGCCGGATCTCTGGAGCGACCTCGAAGCGCAGTATCTCGCGAACAAGGGAAAGTTCGCGTACGTACTGATACGCTTCTGGAGCGACCGCGCGGGCAAGGTGACGTGCGCGCTCGGCGCAAGCCGCTGCGTACAGGCGTTCTTCGAGGGCAAGGAGGTCTATTCGAACGGGCCGATCGTTGAGGGGCGCATGGTCGCGCCGTTTTGGTTCGACCTTGACGCAAAGAAAGGATACAACTGTCTCAAGGCCAAAGTCGCCACTAATGGTAAGGAAAAGGTGTTCGGGCAGGATCAATTCCGCCGCGAGTGGGGCGTGAAGCTGGAGGTGTTCAGGGAATGAGCGTGATTGCAGCGCTTTTTTTCGCAGCAGAATGGATCTCGGGGTCATACGTGCCGCCGGCGGAATCCGACGCGGCCGCGTTCTTCGCTCCGGCGCGGAACGACATCGTCGAGCGAACGTTCCGGACGCGCGACGTCACCGTCACAAGCGCCGTATGGCGCGTGGCCGCGCCGGGAATGCGCGACCTTTTCGTGAACGGCGAACGCATCTCGCCGACCGCGCTGCCTCCGCTTACGCCATACCGCAAGCGGATTCTCGAGGAGTCCTTCGACGTCACTGCAAAACTGCACCGGAACGCTGACAACACGCTTCGCGTGGAGCTTGGCAACGGCTGGTACAATCCACTGCCGCTCAAGATGTGGTATGTCTACAATTTGCGCAACTATCTTGCCGTCGGCACGCCGTGCGTGAAAGCGACACTGGAGGTCGCTTATGCTGACGGAGTGACGGGGAAGATCGCGACCGACGGATCGTGGCGCGCGGCGCAGGGCCGCATCGTGAACAACAGCATCTATCTCGGAGTCGTGGAAGACAGGAGGCTGTCCGTCGATTTCAACGAGAATGCGCGAACCGTAGAAGGACCGTCCGGCAAGGTCGTTGCGGCCGGCGCGTTCCCGAAGGTAATCGTCTATAACAGATGGGCGGCAAAAAGCGTAACGCAGATATCGAACGGCGTTTGGCTTGTCGACATGGGCGTAAATGCGACGGGCACCTTGCGGGCAAGGCTTCGCGACGTCCCGAAAGGCACCAAGGTACGCCTGCGACAGGGAGAGCGCGTCTGGCCGGACGGCACCGTAAACGTATCGACAGCTGTCGCCGGACAGATCAAGGACCCCCGCAAGGGGCCGCTTTACGCAATCGCCGAGCAGCGCGACAGCGTAATCGGGGACGGATCGCCCGACTTCACGTTCGAGCCCCGCATGACGTTCCACGTTTTCCGCTACGTGCAGGTCGAAGGACCTTGCGCCGCGCCGAGGCCGGAGGACTTCGAGGTCTGCGCGTGGTCGGCGGACATGAAGGAGCGCTCGCATTTCACCTGCTCGAACGCCAGGCTGAACCAGCTGCACGAAGCCTGCCGCCGCACGTTCCGCGCGAACCTGCAAAGCGTGCAGTCGGACTGCCCGGGACGCGAGAAGTTCGGCTATGGCGGCGACATCGCCTGCACGCTTGACGCCTTCTGGGCAAACTATGACATGGCGGAATTCTACAGAAAGACATTGAGGGACTTTCTCGACGAGGCGGAAGACGACGGACTTTTCACAGAGACCGCGCCGTTCGTCGGCATCGCATCGAAATCCGCATATCCCGCCGACGGGCAGGGGAACGGACAGATGGTCGCCGGAAACGGAACCCGCGCGGCGCCAATCGGCTGGGCCGTCGGCGTGCCGGTCATCGTCGATTCGCTTGTGCGCTACGACGGCGACATCGCTTCGGTGCGGCTTGCATATCCAGCGCTTGTCCGTTTCATCGACCTTATCGCGAAACGCTACCCTTCCAACGACTTGCCAGAATGCCTTGGAGACTGGATCGCCATCGAGCCGGAGAAAGCCAACTGCGGGCTTTCTGGCCTGGCGCACTGGCATCAGTTCGTTTCCCTGACAGCGAAGTTCGCTCGGCTCCTCGGGAAGATTGACGATGCCGAGCGGCTGACGGGACTCGCCGAGCGAATCGCCGCGAAGTTCCGCACCGACTATGTCCATGAAGGAGGCAAGGTCGGGTCAGGATTCCAGGGCGAGCAGCTTTTCGCGCTTTACCACGGGCTGTTGGAGCCAAAGGACGTTCCGGCAGCGTACGAGCTGCTCAAAAATGACATTCACGCGCACGGTGATGCCCTCACTACCGGCATCTTCGGCACGAAGTACCTGTTCGAATATCTACCCCTGCACGGGGACGAAGCACTCGCGGCGCAGGTGGCGATGCACGAGGGCTTCCCCGGGTGGTTTCACATGCTCGACCGTGGTGCGACGACGCTTTGGGAGAACTGGTTGGAAGAGAAGAGCGTGAATGCCCACAGCAACTGCCACCCGATGTTTGGCTCCGTTGACGAGTGGCTGATCCGGCACGTGCTGGGCATTTCGGTCTGCGAAGACGCCGTCGGCTGCGACAAGGTGCGCGTCGATCCCCAACCGATTCCAGGCGTGACGTCGGCCTCCGGCTGGTTCGACACCCCGAAAGGCCGCATAGCCGTTTCGTGGAAGGCCATGAACGGCAAGCTTGAAGTCGATTCTCGTGTGCCCGAAGGAATAACGCTTGTCGGGACTCTAAATGATTCTAACTAAAAAACCAAAACAAGGAGGTAGTCATGGGGAAAAAGACATGTTGTGTCGTGCTGGCGATGCTATTGTGTGCGGCGTTGTCCGTATATGGCCGCAATGGCGTCGAGTTCAAAAGCAAGGACAAGGCAACGCATTATTTTGACAATTCGGAGGAATGGCAATGCAGCGGCGTTTCAGGCGCAGTGACTCCAATGGCTGGCGACACGGTGCGAATGGCTGGACTCGGCAATGACTGTACCGTGTATCTGCGGAGCAACACGACTCTGGCCGCCCAGACGATCGAGTTCAAGGGTGGATATACATCGGCTCAGTCACGCAAATACGGCTTCCTTCGTTTTGCGGGCGACGGCTACACGTTCCTCATGCCGTCCCTCGCCGCCGATGCCGTGAACGCGGACGGCAACGCCTACACCTATGCCTCCACCCCGTTCAAGTTCGGCTGCTGCGTTTCCTCAACCGACCGTTGGTTCATGTACAACGATGAATTCTCGTCCACAAGTATCGCGCCGCTGAAGATGACGAATCCTGATTTTACATGCGGCATCACGGAGGACGGTATCAACTACATTACATTCACCAAAGGCGTATTCAACTTCTGCGACCCTGAGGGCGCATCCAATGGGAGTACGCTCCGCATTGGCGCATTGCAGAGCATACCATCCACAATTACAGTTGCCCCAGACGTGACGTTCAAGATGGCAAAGGGGCAGCTGTCGGTTGACAGTTCCGCCGCAAGTGTGACGACTCTGAAACATTCCGGAACATTCGAGACGGCGACGACATTCGTTCAAAAGGGCGGCACGTGGCAGATCGACGGCGGTACCCTGACGACACCGGAGTACATAATCAGCAACGGTGTTGTCTTTGCGACAAACGCTACGCTGACTGTCGGAGGCTATAGACAGCGCAACGGAACGGTGACGTTGGGACGTGGTACGACGCTGACAACCTCAAACATATCTGACAGCTACTTGCATTCTGCTGGCACACTGAACGTTGCGGAGGGTGCTTCAGTAAGCGTAAAGGGAGCCGTTTCCTTGTCGGGCTCGGCAACGCCGACGCTCTCAATCATGGGCGGTACGTTTACGGCGTCAGGCGGCATATTCGTCGGCAACGCTAGCACGAGCAACGGGCGGCTTCTTGTTTCTGGCGGACGATTTGACCTTGCAGGCGGCGACGGAGTAAACCTAAGATATGGAAACGCCGCCAGCCTCTTTGAGGTTTCCGGGGGCACGGCTGTGGTCTCGCGTGTGCGTTTGGCGCGTAACAACGGATCGGGCGACAAGACCATGCGCCAGACTGGCGGATACCTTGACATCTCCAGCGCATCCTATGGTTATGTTTCATTCTTTGATGATGCCACGTCCCGCACAGGCACACACACGATTGAGCTGAATGGTGGAATTACTGCATTGCGCTACATTGTGAACTCGAAGCCTTCGCTGACATCCCCGACTACTCAGCTCTTGGCAAACGGCGGCACGCTGAAGGCCTGTACAGCTCGCAACTCGTCCTCTTCGCCGTTTATCAAGGATCTCAAGTACATGAAGTTGGGCAACAGCGGCCTTACGTTTGACACGGCAGGCAACAACATCTACGTTGAGCAGAACATGTCGAACCAGGGCGGCGCGTCCGGACTTCTGAAGAAGGTCGGCAACGGCACGTTGACCTACGTCGGAACTAGTGACGTAGCGAATACTGTTGTTGCAGGCGGCACCTTGCTTGTCTCCGGCGCGAGTTCGACGCTCTCCACGGCGCTCACAGTGACGAACGAGGCGACGTTCTCACTTGTCGGTTCCGCAACGGGCGCAACGCTTTCCGCGCTGACCGTGACGAATGCCTCGCTTGCGCTCGACGCGGGCGACGTCCTTGCGGTGAACGGACCGGTCTCCGTGAACAGGCTCACAATCAACTGGTCGTCTGCGGCTCCGTCTGCAGCCACGCCGTTCCTCCGTGTTTCTGGCGAACTGGGCAACGAGACGAAAGCGGCCATCCGCAGCGCACTCTTCGCCAATGCGCTTTCGGACGGCACCCACGCCGCCTACACGTTCGACTACGATGCGGGCACGGGGCTGACGACGGTCTCGGCCCGTGTGGCCAATGACGAGCCGCTCTCCGATTCCGTGACATGGACGGGAACAGGCGCGTGGGCGACGCCTGCCAACTGGTCTGGCAATGCGGTGCCGACGGAGACGCAGATTGCATCCTTCACGTCCGCTTCCTCCGGAAAGACCGTCTCTGTCGCGGCGGGCGACGTGACCGGTGCATTGGCGTTTGGCGCGGACGGCTATACGCTTACAGGCATGGGGCCGCTTTCCATCGCCGGAGAGATCGGCGCGGCGCAGATTGCCGCGAACGCCGGCTCGAACACGATCGACGTGCCGGTGAATCTGTCCGTCCGGACCCCTGTGCAGGTAAATGCCGGTGCGACGCTTTCGATCACAAAAACGATTTCAGGCGGCAGTCTCGCAAAGACGGGTACGGGCAAACTGACGCTCGGCGCGGCGAACGCACTTGACGGCGGCATATTGTCCTCTGACGGCATCCTTGAAGCGGCCGCCGCCGGAGCGCTCGGCTCATCATCAGCAGATGCCGTTGCATTGAGTGGCGGCACGGTGCAGTTCGCCGGTGCCGGCGGTGCGGAGATGAATGTGCCCGCGAACGTCTCGGTGTCGGCGGCGAATGCATCCGACATCGTGGTGTTCAAGGCCGATACGGACACGTCGCTCGACAGGCTTAACGTCATGCAAGGCGCGTTCTGCAAACGCGGTACGGGAAAGCTGACGGTCTACGTTCCGGCGGCGACGTCGTACACGCTCGCAGTGGCCGGCGCCGGAACGGCGACAGGCGACAATACCGCCTGGTTCCCAAGCG
Organism: Kiritimatiellia bacterium; assembly: GCA_017514235.1. GTDB lineage: Bacteria > Verrucomicrobiota > Kiritimatiellia > RFP12 > UBA1067 > UBA1067. Next base: position 33,168 of record JAFWKK010000018.1, read on the forward strand.
GATCGGAAGGTATCGTATTCCCGGACGACGGCACGGCACCTGACAGCGCATGTGGAAAATATCCAGGCTTTTCCGTCGCCGAGGGCGAGCTGGCGCTTGTCGGCGCGGGGGCGGATGCCGGTGTGTCAATGATCGGCGCACGCGTTCTCATAGGACTCTATTCAAAGACATGTGCCGCGCAGCCGATGCTGACGGTGGACAATGTCTATCTCGACTGCCTCTCCAGCCATTGGTTCCTTGGCCATTCCGTTGGCGCGAACAACATCGCCGTGACGAATCCCGTCCTGCGAATTATCAACGGCGGCAAGGTGCGTATCACGTCGTCGCAGATCGGGTACAACAGCACGAGCTCACGGTCGTACGTAACGTTGGCGGCCACAAACGGCACATTCCTTGTGAGTGGATTCGATCATTATCTTACGCGCATGAACGGTTCTGTTGGCGGCGCGAGGGCGTACTACAAGTTCAAGGACTCCAACCTCTACCTTGACGGTACAGTCAACAAAATCGGCGGCGGCATCGACCTTGACTTCGACAACTCCGTGTTCAGCACATCTGCGGGCGGAACCGTCGCGCTGACGGGGGAATCGGATCGCCCGTGGGGCACGATGCTATTCCGCAACGGTTCGGTCTTCGCGTATGGCGGCTTCACGGAGAATTCCATCAACAAGAACTTGACCTTCGCGTTCGACGATTCGGAACTGAAACTCGATGCTTCTCGCGCATCTGCCACGCTGGTGGCGTCCGGCAGCGGGAAGGTCCATTACGAGATGCGCGGCGCAGGCGCGGTCCTGAAGCCCGCAAGCGGCGCGACATACACCATCAACGCACCGCTGGAAGGCGAAGGCGGATTGGTTCTCGCCGGTGAGGGTACGTTGGCGCTAGCAAGCGGAAAATATGCTTTCTCCGGCACATGCGACGTGAGGTCTGGCACGCTCGACCTTTCTGCCGCAGGTTCCATCTCCAATCCGCGTTTTGCAGCCACGACGGGAGGCGGAACCGTCTCTAGCGCGGTACTTAATCAGGCAACCGTCGCCATCGCTCTCTCCGACGCTTGGGAGAACACGAACGGCATCCCGACGTTCGCCAACTGCACGTTCTCAGGCAAGGTGAAGGTCGATGCCGGGCGCACTGCGTCAAACCCGCTGGCAATGCCGGCTGCATCCGCCAGCCAGCCTGTTGCAATAGCGCGGTTTTCGGGCACGACGGCGGCAGACCTTTCGGCATGGCGACTTGTCAACACGGGCGACCGTATGGTTCGCGGCGAGTTCACCCTTGTGGACGGCACCGTCTATCTGACGCCTGCGCCGCCGTTCGGCGCGGTCATCATACTGCGCTGACGGTCCAAGTGAAACGAGGCGTAGGGAAAGTGTCCATGCGTTGGACATTGCTTTGGGCAAGCGCACTTCTTGCCGTTGTGCCCGTCGCGATTAATTCGGGCGGCTGCCACGCCGCACCCGACCGCCTCACGCTTGCCGAGCGCGACCACGCTCCGAGATACACGATTGTCCTTCCAGAGGCTCCGTCGCCGTCTCAAGCGCTTGCCGCTACGGAGCTTCAGAAGTACGTGCGCGAGATGACAGGCGTCACGCTACCCGTCGCGACCAACGCGACCCCTACATGCGGGATTTTCCTCGGCAACGGGTCTGACGACCTCGGCAACGACGGATTCCGCCTCGTGTCCGAACCGCCGCATTTCCGTATCGAGGGCGGCAAGGTGCACGGCACGCTATTCGGCGTATATGACTTCCTGGAACGCTACTGCGGTTGCGAATGGCTCTCGCCGAATCTTTCGGCCGTTCCGCCGCGAGACAAGGTGGAAGTCTCCGCAAAGCTTGACAACGTGCAGCGCCCGGCGTTTCTCCTGCGCGACCTGAACTGGACCGACCAACTCCGCAATCCCGGTTTCTCCGCCAAGCTGAAGGCAAACGGATTCCGCATCGAGTATCCCGAAGAGATGGGTGGACGGGACCACGCGAAGGACACGACGACGGGAGGCGCGACCTTCGACAATCTGTGTCCGCCAGAGAAGCACTTCAAAGACCACCCTGAATGGTTTGCGCTCGTTGACGGGAAGCGGTGCGACGTGCGTGCGCAGCGCTGCCTGACAAACCGCGGGTTTCTCGACTTCCTGACGCACCAGACGAAGGATCGCATACGCAGGAACTATCCGCGCTGCAAATACTATTCGATCTACCAGAACGACTTCAAGAGGTATTGCCAGTGCGCGGACTGCAAAGCGCTCGAAGAAAGGGAAGGCTCCCCTTCCGCTTCGCTCGTGCAGATGGCCAACTATGTGGCGGAGCGGGTATCGAAGGACTGGCCCGACGTCAACATCCTGACGTTCGCATACATGTACACGCTCAAGCCGCCGAAAACCATTAAGGCACATCCCAACGTCATCATCTGCTACTGCACCGACGGCTGCGATTTCTCCAAACCCATCCTAGAATCGCGGTGGAAAGGATGCAAGGCGTTCGTGGAGAACTTCAGGAAGTGGAAAGAGCTTGCCAACAAGATCTACATCTGGGACTACTCGGCCAACTTCAAGTATCTCTTCCAGCCGTTCGAGTGCTGCCACGTTATGCCCGAGAACTTCCGCTACTTCCGCGAGATGGGGGCGTTCGGCGTGTTCGAAGAGGGCGACCACTACGGCGTCAAGTGCGTTGACGAGGCGTTGAAGACGTGGGTCATCGGACATCTTCTCTGGAATCCCGATCAGCCTCTTGAACCGTTGCTGGACCGTTTCTTCAATGGCTATTACGGGGCGGCGGCAAGTGTCGCCCGCGGATACTACGATGCTCTCGTAGAGCAGGAGAAAAAGCGCGACGAGACGAAAGAGCCGCTTGTCATGTGGGGGACGCAGCTGAACGATCCATGCCAGCCTGTTGAGTTCTTCAGCGAATGGTCGGCGAAATGGACTGCGGCGCTGGAACTCGTGAAGGATGACCCGATCCGCTGCGAAAACGTCTACTGGGCGCGGCACAACGTTGATCTCGTGCGGCTTGTCAGGTCCAGGCTTGGGGCGAAGTATTCGCTTTCGTCCGTCGCCGCGGCGGCGAACCTGAGGGCCGAACGCGCCGCGCTGAAGCCTGTCGCCGAACGCGTACTGGCCGATTTCGCCCGCGTAAAGGGACTCAACAAGTTCCGTGACGACAAGATGGTGCGCGAGAGGGTCGAGACAATAGCGCATCTTGGCTTGACGAAGTCGGAGAGATGCTCCGCCGACAGGGTGATCGTGCCTGTCGCAGACATGCGCGTCGACGATCAGACGGCAACGAAGCGCGTCGAAGATCCTCTCGCGGCAAACGGAAAAGCCGTCCGTATGGGAGCGTCCGCACCCGGCGAAATGCGCCACTGCCTCGCCTTCCGCGAAGAATCGCTCCTGAAGGATCCGGGCGCGAAGATCGGCATACGCGTACATGCGAGGGTAGAGAAGACTGGCGTCGCAAAAGGCTCGGCCTTTTCCGTCGGCACGTGCGATCTCGTTACCTACGCAAAGCGCGACATAAAGAACTTCCACGTTGACATAGGAAAGGTCACAGACTCCGGATACGCATGGTACGACGTGAAGGGCACGTGGAGCCCTGCGGGCAGCGAGACCCTGTGGATCGGCAACGGCACACGGGTCAACGGCGAGAACCCATGCGTCAAGGCCGTGTATTTCGACCAGATCGAACTTTATCTTAAACCAAGCGTCGCAGATGCACACCCAAGCACGCCTCATGTCGACTCTTATTTGCACACTTGCAGCGAAACAGGGCCCAACAGTCCGGCCGGCACGAACGGATCATTCGCCGAGGGATTGTACCCCTCCCGATGAAGGATCCATGTCTGGCGCTTCTCGACGGGCTGCCCCAGATCGAAAATGACGCGATTGCGCCATGTGTTGACAACCTCGATCCGAAGATCGTTCCGTCCTGTTTTCACAAAGTCCGTGATGTCACATGCATAAGGCTCGCACCAGAGAGTCCGAACCGACACGTCGTTAACGTACACCTTGGCGATGGACTCCACGCGCCCTAGGTCAAGTTCAACAGGCGCGGACGCATCTGAACAGTCAAACTCCACCTCGTACGTCACCGTGCCGGCGAACGCCTTGGCCTCGCGCGTGAAGCCGGGAATTTCCGTCCATGACATTGGGCGTTCCAAAGCAACCTTCTCCGGCGCGCCCCATCCCGACGGGAACGACAGCGTCCAGTCCGTCAGCTCATGCGGAGTGCGAAGCGCCGGTAGGGTGCGCTCACCGAGTGCGCCGAACGTCCCGAACTCCACGAACACGCTGCGCGATGGCGGAATCTCAAGCACATCGCCATTGCGCCACGCCATGCGCTCCTGCGAAACAGGATCGAAGATGGATGCCGTTCCTTCCCGACCGCGAGCGGATGTCCGGTTTCTTGCGTTATAATGCCATGCTGCCCGTCAAGTGGGATGTTCGTACGCTGGATGGCTCATCCTCTGCCCTGTATGACAGATGTCGAAGACTTTGCTTGGACTGGCATCCTGATGCGTTCGTGTTCTCCGAATACGACATATTCCGAAACCTCCGACGCAGTTTTCCATGTCTGCGCCGGACAAAATACCGCATCGGGATAGATGTGCACCTTGGCAAACGCACATCGACGATTCATCAGATAGCTCTGGACAATCAGCAATTGGTCACATCGGCCCTTGACCTTTTTGCAAAGCGAGGATATCGCCATCTTGCCTTCGCCGGCACCGAAGTGCCTGATGAACGAATGCATTCTTGTGATGTCGAGAACACGTTACGTGCCCTTGTTGAGGCTTCCGGTGGTCACCCGTTCGCTTTTCGGTTTGGGTTCAACCAAAGCCTGACGCTTGCACTTTCCGAAGCTTCTGAATGGCTACGCACTTTGCCTAAGCCATGTGCGGTATTTGCCTATTCGGACGAGGTTGCACAGCAGATAATCATCGCCTGCAAACTTTCGAACATTCTCATCCCCCAGCAGATATCAGTCATCGGCGTGGACAATCATGTCGATATTTGCGAGACCTCCCAGCCAACGCTTACTTCAATACTTCCCGACTTTGAGCAATCAGGGTATCTTGCCGGGATGCTTCTATCCCGCCTTTCATCCTCAAAATCGTCAGAAAGCGTCTTGGAAAGGATATCTTACGGCATAAAAGGCATATTTGAGCGAGACACGACACAAGACTTACGTAATTCGGGTCGGCTAACGAACGCGGTCCAAGACATAATTCGTACACAAGGAACCGAACATCTGACCGTTTCATCCATCGCCAAGCAAATAGGGGCATCCGTACGATTGCTCGAATTGCACTTCAAATCAGTTACAGGGCACACAATCAGGGATGAGTTGGTAAAGTTCCGCTGCTCGCGACTTCGTGAAAGGATCATGACAGAACACCGCCCTTTGATAGAGATAGCCTTGTCGTGCGGGTTCAGAACAGTCAATGCCGCCCAAGTTGCATTTCGAAAGTCGTTCGGCCATTCAATGCGCGAATGCAAACGTCAATTTGCCAATAAACTTGGATCCTTAAAACGGAGATAGAATCCACAACCCCGAATCAGTTGTTGTCTTCGAGGTCGGGCTGAAGACTGGAAAGGGGCGGTGTCGCGGCACGACAGCTGCAAGCCATCCTGCTGAACCGCAAACGACTCGGGCGGAAGATCGACCTCGCCCACCGCATCGTCGAGCGAGACACCACCCAGCATACGTCTCCCTCCGCAAACCTCGTGCGCCGCGCCAAGGCCTTCATCTCCGATAACGCGACCAAGGGCATCGACGTGCAGGACGTCGTCACGGCACTCGGCGTCTCACGGCGTCTCGCCGACCTTCGGTTTCGTGAAGTCGAAAACAGCTCGATCCATGAAGCGATAGAACGACGTCGGCTGGACGTCGCCCTTCAGAAACTCCGGCAGACGGCCTGGCCGATCAGCCGGATTGCCCAGGCCTGCGGCTATGCGAGTCCGCAGGTCTTCCGTACCGCTTTCGCAAAACGATTCGGGCGCTCGCCTCGCGCCTATCGGCAGCAGGCAAACTGAAACTACCTGGAGACAACCAGTGAAAGCAACCTGTCGCGGGCGGAATCCATCGCCTCCATCGTGCCGGAATCCGCCGCCGCCTTCACGATTGCATCAACCTTGGCGAGCATGGCAGGATTGCCGTTGAAGCGTTTGCGGAGCCACATGACCAGGCGCACATCCTCGTAGCCCATGTCCGCCACAAGTTGACGGCGAGAGAGAAGCGCCGCGTCATTGGCGAAGTCCACATAGAGCGAAGCGTAGTCGTCGTAGCGTCCGGGCGTGGCGAAGTCGTTCGAGTCGAACGGACTCCCCGCCGCCGCAGTCATGTGCCAGAACGTCGCGATTTCCCTGTAGCCATCGCGCATGTTCTGCCAATAGTCGCGGCGATACGTTACAGGATGCGTCTCCTTGGTGATGATGGAGTACGTCCAGACCTCCTTGATGTTCTGCGTCGCCACAAGACGCTTCTTCCCCGCCGTCACCTTCGGGCGGTACAGTTCGATCACGTCATATACCTCGGCAAGTCTCGGCAACGCCGCATCAATCGCCTTCGACTCCAGGAAAACCGGCAAGGGATCGGTCATCGTGAGATTGGCCGCATCCTCTTCCTTGATTACCTTCGCCGCGTAATAGGCGCGGCTGATGGTGGAATTGAATGTCGGATCGTCAATCTCGCCAGACGGTTCGTCTATCGGATACCAGTAGATGCGGTCTTTGCCGATTCCATAGCGCGCCTTGACGTGCGCGGCCAATTCGCGCACCAGCGCCTAGACTCCCTTCTCCCATTTTCCGTCGCCTGGCGCGCAACGCTGTCCACGCACATTGAGCGGCGCGTTCCAAGGATGCTGCGCCTCCATCGCCATATAGACCCAAAGCTTCATACGATCACGCGGCAGACCTCCCGCGAGAACCGCATCAAGATGCCGATCGACATATCCAAAGTCCTTGACCGCAAAGCTTCCGTCCTTGCGCTCGCATGGGAATATCCAGCTTGCAGTCATGAACACCACATTGTATCCGCGGTCAACCAGCAGCTTCACCACGTTCTTCGCTCCGTCCCCACGCGCGAACGTGTTCCCCACGTAGTCATACCCAGCGCGATCAACCACAATCTCGTCAAGGTTCGCATCCGCGACCTGAATCTCCAACGCAATGGTTTCATCAGTAAAGCCTGGCGTGGCTTTCTTGAGCGAAAGTGTCGCACGGCATGCGCCAGCTACAAGACCATGAGTATCGAGTTCAAGGTAAATCGGCGCCGTCTCCTTCGGCGCAAGACGCAGCAAGCCGTTCATCGGCAACGGCTGGATGGGATCATAGAGCGTTCTCCCCGCCCTGTTTGCGATGGCGAAGCCCTGAAAAAGCGAAATGCGACGCGTTATTGCATCATCGGCCTCAACCTTGAACTGTCCGACGAAGGCAGAATCCGTCAGGTTGGCTGCGGCAAATGTGACGACAGCCCGAGAGTTCCGCGCCGTACGGATGCGCAGCGATCCCAACGGACGAGACTTCTCGTTCGGGGCAAGCAGGTTTCCCCAGGGCGCTTCAGGACGGAACAGCAAGAGGGGCTTGCCGGCTAACGCATCAGAGACAATCGCCTTCTCCACATCGGCAAACATCTTCTCAATGGCGGCAAACTGCGCCAGATCATCTCCACGTTCCTCGACAGCAACCGTCAGCTCGCGGATTTTCTCAACAGTTTTCCTGTCCTGCAACCGGCAGGGCGCGGACTCCGGCCGCACCGCCGTCGGCAACATCCGATCTCCCTTTTTCCGCATGGCTTCAAGCTTCCGTTCGAAGTATGCCTTTGCGCCCCCGTAGATCGCCTTGCCGAACGCTTCGACATTGCTGAACCTGTCACCCACCGCCGCCCAAGTCGAAAGTCCGTTGCACGTTTTTCCGCAGCGCGTGAAGTTGATCCCGAACACGTCGCCCGGCTTCAGCGGCGTCCTGAACACCTCTGAAAGCGGCACCGAGAACATCACGCGGAAACCATTCGCCGTATCTTCCGCCTCTGCCGCCGCCGCCGATTTCCATTCGCCATCCATCACATCCGACGCCGTGTTGCACCGAGCAGCGAAAACACCTGCAGCATTCGCCGAATACTGGTAATAGGCAGAGGAATCAAGCGACGGCCTGATGAAAAGCTCAACGCCGTCGCCCGCCCATGCGTTCGACGTGAGCTTCTCCGCAGCCATTCCCATCGGCACGGGGCAATCAATCGTCACTCGGATCCATGACGGATCCACCGCCATTCGCGCCGTGGACGCCGCCGCGATAAACTTGTCCTCGGCGCTCACCATCAGGCCAAGCGCCTCGCCTTCATGGTCGAGGACACGGAATCTCCCTGTCGTTCCCCGACCTTCTTCATCCAAGATGAGAACGTCGTCCGCGACAGCGACAGAGACAAGGAGAGCCGTCAGCGCGGCAAAAATGGCTTTACCCGTCACGTCATACCAGGTCTTCCATGAAGATGAAGCGGTAGCCGCGCTCCTTCAGCGTGCGGGCCATCAGCATCTCGCGCTCCATGTAGTCGGGCTGGTAGAGCAAGTAGCCCTTGAAGAAGTACTGCTCGTGGTTGCCATAGCCGACGAAGTCGCAGCCACGCGTCGCTTCGAGGTCACGCGGAATTCCCTTGAGCGGATGCAGATTGAGCGCGCTGAACGGCGCCGTGCAGGAGTTCTTGAAGCGCATCCCGGTTTCGGGGTCGTAAAGGTACTTGTTCTCCTTGGCGATTGCGGAGATTTGCGCGTTGGTGACGTGGTTGTAACCGCAAAGCGAGGCGGATATCGCCACGTTGTTCGAGACACGAGTGTATAGCGCGGTCTCCGGCTTTCTGTTGTTCATCAGGCGGAAGTCGTGCCCGTACGGGAGAATCGAGCTGTCGCCGTTCCATTCAAAGCGGTTGCCGCGCGAGACGACCATGATCTTTATTCCGCCGTCGGCAAGCGCCCGGACTCCATCCTTCGACATCGGCACCCAGTGCGGAATCGTGAAGCGCGCGAACATGTTGTCGCCGGCGAAGCGGTCGACCTCGCCTCGCATCATCGAAAGGCATTTCGCGACATCCTTGTAGTCGGCGCTTATCCACGGATAGTCTGGGAACTCCTGCAGCGAGTGGAGCCCGAACTTGATCCAGTCGGCGTTGTCCTGGAACTCGGCCTTGTAGTCCACCGGCATGTCGGCAAGCGAAAACTCGTCCATGCCGTAGAAGAAGTCGGTACGGTAGAAGAGGTTGAACTGCACCTTCAGCCCCGTCGCGTCATGTATCTTCTTGAAGCCGCCGAGATACGGCGTATCGAAGATGGACTTCGGCTTCATGCGGGCGATGTCCCTGAGGAACCAGATGCAGTCGTCCACGAACTTGCAGGCGTTCTTGCCAGCGAGCGCGCTGTCCTTCACGACGGCGTTCGGCATTGCCGGCGGCAGCTCCTTAAGCGCCGCGAACTTGTCCTTGGTGAGCTTCTCGCTCACCGATTCCGTGCGAGTCGCGCACCCGGCCGCCGCCAGCGCAACGCTCCCCGCCCCCATCCTCAGGAATTCCCTTCTGTCCATCTTGCCATCCTCCAGTTTCTAACGACTAACTACCAACTGACAGCCAACCGGCTCAATCGCACTTCTGGCAGTCTACGGGCCGCATTTTCACGAGCTTAGTCGCATGCGGCGGCACTGTCGCCACGTAGAAGCCGGAATGCTTGCCTTCGCATTTCTGCCGCCAGAGGTCTTTTACCCAGCATTCGCCTTCCAGCCCGAGCTCGGCGAACGGAACCTTGATCTCGCGCGCAAAAGGATAGCGGTTGACGAGCGCCACTGCCGTGAAGTTCTTGGTCAGCGGACGCGTCCAGACGCTCTCCGCGTCAGTGTGCCTGATGCGGCGCGCCGTCCGTCCGAGACGATCCTGGCTTACGGCGATCACTTCGTCGTTCACGAGAAGACTCTTCGTGAAATCGTCCATCCCCATGAGGTCGCAGCCTATCAGCAGTGGAGAGCCGACCATCGCCCAAAGGGAGATGTGCGTGTACTGCTCGTTCGGCGTTAGGTACGTGGGATGGTCGCTGCCGAACGAATACTGCTGGCCTACGATCAGCATGTCGGGGTCGGCCCACCAGCCGGGGCGGTTGTACTTCCAGTGTTCGGCGTGGATGCGCCCCTCGATTTCCTCTTCCATCCAGGCCCATGCGTCCTTCAGGTCGCCGTAGCTTCGCCAGCACTGTCCGCCGACCTTGTCGCCCCACTGTTCCGTGTGCGCCATGCCATACTGGCAGAAGGAGTAGACGATGTCCCGGTTCTGCTTCCTCAGGCACTCACCCATGAGCCGGTACGGCTTGATGTATGCCTCACGGAGGGACATGTCCTCCATCGCATTCTTGTCCGCATGCTTGCGCCCCGTCTCCTTCACGAAAATCCCGCTGTAGCTGCACCAGTCGTACTTTATGTAGTCGAAGCCCCACTCGGCCCAGCTCGCCGCGTCCTGGAGCTCGTGAGCGTAGCTGCCTTCGCACTTGCCGCATGTGAGCGGACCGGGCGACGAGTAGATGCCGGCCTTCAGGCCGAGCGAGTGGATGTAGTCAGTCAGTCCCTTCATGTCCGGGAACGAACGGTTCGGGAGTATCCGCCCTTCGGCATCGCGTGCCGGGCCGGTCACGTCGTCGCGGCCGCCGAAGTCGTTCTTGCGCAGCTCGACGCGCGGGGCTCCGGAATTGTTCATCTCCCACCAGTCGTCGAGATTGACGTACGACCAGCCGTGGTCGGCCAGGCCGGACTCGTCAAGCGCCTTTGCCGCTGACATGGCCTTTTCCTGCGTCAGCCGGTAGCAAAGCGTGTTCCAGCTGTTCCAGCCCATAGGCGGCGTAAGGGCGATCGTTTCGCCTACGGAGAGGCGGATGGTGCGCGTAGCCCGCCCGTGCGCGTTCTCGGCCGACACCTCGATGTCGTAGTCGCCCGGCTTTTCCGGCGCAACGCCGCGCAGCACGCCCTTTTCGTCCAACGTCACGCCAGGCGGCAGGCCCTTCGCGGAGAACCTCATCGGACGTTCGCCGGAAGTCGCCACGCGAAAGATGACCGGACGGCCCGGGCGCACGCCCCAGATGTCGGCGCCGTTGATGGACGGCTTGGCGCATTCGGGCGGCGTGAGGATGCCGAGCTGTTCAGTAAGCGACGAATCGCGAACCGTGTCGAGAACTGCCCCGTCGTCGCATGCAAAACGTGCGTCGAGCCAGTCGGAGTGCGAGGCCTCGTATGCAGTCCACGCCGAGCCGCCGGTGGTCTCTAGCACGATCTCCTTCGCCCCCGACAGGTCCGCGTGAGCGGCAACAGGCTTCTGGCCGAGCTTCACGTTGCCGGAATCCCAGACCACGCGTCCGTCCGCCCACACCTTGAACCTGGCCGTCGGCTTGCCGTAGCTCTTGTCGGAAGCCACGTCCTTCGCCTCGTCGTCTATCGCAACATGCGCGTCAAACGCCGCCACCCTTCCGTTCGCACGGAACATGACCGCGCTTTCGGGGCGCGTGCCGAAACCGCGCCCGTACGTCCGCCCGCCGACAGTGAGGGCATTCCCGCCTACGGATTTCTTCGCCTGCATCCGCATGCCCAGGCCGCACGTCGCCCCTGAGAGGTCGAATTCGTCAACGTACACCGTTCCGAAAACCCTCTTTCCCGGTCCGGTCGTCGAACATCCGCCGGCCAGCAAAACCGCAACCGCGGTTGTGGCCACCACGCAAAGGATCGACCTGGCGTTCCTCAAGCCTGATTTCTTTTCTGCCATCTGCCGTTCCCTGTCACGCCACATTCGAACCGACGTCCTGCTGCGGGCCGGCGTCCACGCCCTTCACGCCCATCTTCTTGATGTCGACCGTGTGGATGCCGAGCGGCTTCAGCGTCTTCCACGCACCGCGCGTGAAGTCCGGGATGTCCGTCGGCGCGCTGCGTTTCAGCACGGACCTCTCCGTTATCTCGCAGAGGCAGCTCCACGAGGCGAGGTCGTAGACGTTCATGTCGAGCGGCAGCCCGTTCTGGAGGCAATAGATCCACCTCAAGTCCATGATGAAGTCCATTCCGCCGTGTCCGCCGACCTTCGTCGCGATCGCCCCGACGTCGCGCCACATCGGGTGCTTGTACTTCTGGCGGTACTCCTCAGTCTTCGCGTCGTCGAACACCTTGTGCGGCATAGTGCCGTCGCTGAACTGCTTCTCGAAGGCGATGCGGAGCGGATAGTCCATGAAGATGCCCTTCGTGCCCTGCACCATGTTGATGCGGCTGTAGGGATGTGGCACGAAGCACGACTTGGCGAGGTAGATCGCGTGTCCCTTCACCGTGCGGATGATGGAGGCGCTGTAGTCGCCCGCCTTCAGCTTCACGTTGCGCTGCCAGGAATCCGGCGGGAAGTACGCCTCGGCCATCGCAGGCGGCCCGAACGACCCCGTATCGACCGAGACGAGATAGTCGAAGCGGTCGCCGCGGTTGATGTCCATGTACTGCGCAACAGGCCCAAGCCCGTGCGTGGGATAGAAGTTGCCGTGGTGCTTGATGTACCATTCGTTGCGCCAACTCGGGCCGTTCTTGATTCCGCGGTTCGTGGAATAGTGGAGATAGCCAGCCCCTCCGTAGACCAGCTCGCCGAGAAGCCCGAGGCGGCACATGTTGAGAGCCAGCATCTCCGTCTCACCGTAGCAGCAGTTCTCGAGCATCATGCAGTGGCGGTGCGTCTTCTCGCTCGTCTCGACGAGTTCCCAACAGCCGTCCACGTCCATCGTCGCGGGAACCTCGACAAGCGAATGCTTGCCGCACTTCATCGCCTCGACCGCGACGGGCAGGTGGAGCATCCACGGCGTGCAGGCATAGACGACGTCGCATTCGCATTCGCGGCAGAGCGCCTTGTACGCCTCCGGCCCGAGATATTCCTTCGCAGGCGGCAGCTTCTTCGCCTTCAAGTGGTCCTGACAGCCCTTGATCGCCTCCGCCTTGATGTCGCAGAGCGCCGTTATCTCCACGCCCGGCATCTGGCAGATGCGCTTTACGGCATAGGTGCCGCGAGCGCCTACGCCGACGAAGCCGATGCGGACGCGCTTAAGCGGCGGCGCGGCGAACTCCGCCATCGGCGCACCTCCGCCACAGCAGATTCTATCCATCTGGCAACCCGCCGCAGCAGCGGCGAGGCTCATCCATGCAGTCCCTTGAAGGAACCCGCGTCTGTCTATCGTTGATTTCATGTTCTTTACTCCTGTCGTAAAAGGCATTTCTCGTTTCCTTGCTTCAAGGCGCTGACGCGTACTTGTCGGGATCTGAGAGGAAGCGCGACAGCAACTCGCCGAAAAGGTCGAATGTCGAAGGATCCGCCCACTCGTCGTCTCCGTGCACATTGCCGCCAAGCGTGCCGACAATCGCGATCGGAACGTTGCAGCCCACAAAGCAGCGGGCGTCGGTTGCGCCGGGCATGCGGTCCATCTCGCCCTTTCCGCACACTTCACGCATCGCCTTGAGAACGCCGCGCACAAGCGGATGGTCGGGATCGGAGTTGACCGGCGGCGAATAGCGGACAACCTCGGCCTCGCAGTCCGTCAGCTCTCGGATCATCCCGAGCAGCTCGTCCTTCGCTCCCGGATTGACGTTGCGGAGGTTGATGACAATCGAAGCCTCGCGGGGGATGCGGTTCACTACATCTCCCTCGCTGCGCATGACCGTCGGCACTATGGAGTCAAACCACTTGTCGTCCGTAGCCGGGTGCCTGGCGTCCCAGGCTTCGCGCACCTTCAGGTAGCCGCGGACGAGGCGAGTTATCGAGTCGTCGCATTCCCAAGGTCGCGCCGCATGGCCGCCACGCCCTTTCGCCTTCATGCGGACAACGCAATGGCCTTTGTGCGCATAGAATACCTTGCCGTATTTGGCGTCGGCGACGATAACCATCTTCCCCGGCCTGTAGCCGCGCTCTTCCACCATCCATCTGGTCATCGCGCCGCCAAGCTCCTCGTCTGCACCGAAGATGCAGCCGACCGACGCCTTGCCGTTCAACCTCGCCAGCGTTTCGGCCACGACCACGCATCGCCCCTTGCAGTCCGAAACGCCGCGCCCGACGATTTTCCCGTCCCTGTACTTCATGTCGTACTGCCCCTCCACGGACGCGGGGACGACGTCAAGATGGGCGGCTATGATGAAGTCCTGCACCTTGCCCGGCCTTGTCGCCGCAAAAAGGATCTCGTTCCCCTTCGGATGCCGCTCCATCACGCACCAGACACCCCTCTTTTCGAGATAGGCCTTCATCGTGCGCATCGCGCGGTTGACCTGCGGGATGTCGGCCGATGCGCTCGGAATCGCTACCAGCTCCTTCACAAATTCCATGTCCGTCGCAAATGCGCACACGGACACGCCCATTGCCGCGATCAGTGTTGCTGTTCTTTTCATCTTCGGTCAGGCCCAGTCAATCTTGTCTTCGATGAACATATACGAGTAGCCGGCGTCGTGGACGGCCTTGCAGGCGGCCAGCAGCTTCTCGCGCGAGTCGGGCTGGTAGGCGAAGTAGTCCTTGAACCAGTATTCCTCGTGTGTCGCGTGGACGAGGAATTCCTTGTCCAGAACCCGGGCCATGCGCGCGGGGATGTCCTCAAGCCGATAGAGGTTGAGGCACGGAGCGCCGCAGCCAAACGTGGTGAAATTGCATCCGGTCGCCTTGTCGTACAGCCAGTTGTACGTGCCGCGGGTGACATTCACCTGTTCCGGCAGAAGATGGTTGTAGCTGCGTGCGGCGATGCTGATGTCGTCGCCGCCTCCCGCGCGCCAGGACAAGGCAGCCTCCGGCTTGCGGCCGTTCTCGATCCTCATGCCGTGACCGTAGGGGAGGAGCGTCCGGTCTCCGTTGTATTCGTAACGCCTGCCCGCCGAACAGTAGATTGCCGTCGCACCGCAGTCCTTGAGTGCGATGCAGCCCTCTTTCGACATTGATCCCCAATGCGGCGTAACGGCCTTTGCAAACATCCCAGGGCCGGCGAAGCGCTCGACCTCGCGCGTGATTGCGTCCCACGTGAACTTCACGTCATCGTAGCTGGCGTTGATCCACGGATAGTCGGGGAACTCCGAATAGGAGTGGAACCCGAACCGGAGCCAGCCTTTCGCCGCCTGAAACTCGTCGCGCCACGTGGCGGGCATGTCCCTTAGCGTGAACTCCGCGCCACGCGCGCCGTAGTAGGCGTCGTTGCGGTAGAAGACGTTGAACTGCGCCTTGAGACCGTATTTCTCGTGCGCCTCCTTGAAGGCCGCGAGCAGAGGGTGACTCCAACAGGACTTCGGACGCTGTTGCGCCAGATCGCGGAAGATGAAGAAGACGTCGTCAAGGTAGAACGCGGCGCGTTTGCCCGGAATGTTCTTCGTGCGCCGGACTTCAACGTCGGTGATCGTAGGCCCGAGCTCCTTCAATGACTCCAAGACAGCAAGCTTGCGCGCCTGCTGTTCGGGTGATTCGGCACGGATGTTCCCGTCGCCGCCGGGAACGCGTCGTTCCGTTGCGCATCCGACCATGGACAGGGCGGCAAGCCCCATTCCTCCAGTGCCCTTCAGGAACTCACGCCTGTCCATTCGTTGCTTTCTCCCTCTTGTCAACAACAATCCTGTTCGCTGCGGAGCCGTGCGAAGTCGCTCGTCGTTGTCGCTATCGGTCTCATTGCGCAACCGCCGAACCACTCAGCGTATCATGATGAACATGCCGTTCGGCTCATGGCGTATGCTGATGTTGTCCACCAAGAGCGCCCCCGGCGCATCCGCGCGCCACGGCATGTAAGACGGCGCCCTGCCGCCGATGATGTGGATGTGCGAGATCGGCTCGTTGAAGTTGAAGTGCAGATTGTTATAGCTGTCAAGAAGCGTTCCGTCCGCCGTTGCAAGCGTCGGTTGCGTTACCCCCATGTCATACGCCGCCCAATTCCACCTCTTCGCGCTCATGTCTGCCTCGACCTTCACGCGAATCCAGTGCCCGACATAAGCACCGTCGATGTGCTTCGCCTTCAATGAGCCGTCTCCGCCAGCACCGGTACCATCCTGATAGATGATGGCCGTTCTATTATGTACGCCTGTTTTGACGTCTTCCATTCCTGCCGATCCGCTCTTGCCCATCTGCATACCAGTACGTATCGTGCGGTGCGAATGGCAACGGTAGGCGTTGACCTTCCACGTCGATGCAGACGCGAGTCCGCCATTGCCGAACTGGAACCAGAAATAATCCATCCGGGATGTCCAGAACACAGGTATGCGCACATCGTATTGAGCATACAACTTGCCGGATCTTATGTTTCGCCCAATCGGCTGCACAATGGAGAATATATCGTCGCCTGAATAAAGCGACGGGTTGGCGCCGGCAACACACGACGAACCAACGTATGTAGGCGCCGCGGCCCAGCCATCCTCACCATATTCTGGACGGTCAATATACTTCGACTTCATCATCTTCAGACTCTTGCGCTTGAAATGGCGAGTCGTCGTGGAGAAGTCGTTCTGGAACACAAGTTCCCAACCATCGTTTCCATCGCCCTTCCAGCAACGGATGTTGTCAACGAGAACCGCATAGCCCGCGTCGGAATCGGGATTGTTCCACATGACGAAACCATACGCGCCGATTCCTAGGCCGTGCTTTTTGAGTCCCGCTTCATACAATCCATTTGTCACGCTGGAAACTAGCGCCGTCGCTGGATCGCTCGAATCGAATCCGCCAGGAGAGCTAGGCGCCGACGACCCAACGTCATAGACATGGAACCAATAATTGGTTTGGTCGAGATCAATGAAGAGCTGAATCCTGTACCAATGGTTAGACGTGAACTTGGACGCCCAGTTTGGATTGTATGTACCGTAATGGGAGGTTGCGGTCGAGTTCCAGATGGAATATGTCTTAACAGGCGCATCCTTGTCCCCACCGCCAGATGCCGAGCAAATGCCAAGCGTCAGAGGACGGTCGCCGTAGGCGAATGCATATCCCTCGTCATAGCCCTTGTTGTTGGTTAGGATGATGGACGAACGGGCCGTGCCAGCGTTCCACGCCTTCGGCATGCGCATATCCCACTCCATCTTCACAAGGCCGTTGGTGATGTCTTCGCACATCGGTTGAATAATCTGGCAGTATTTTGTCAGCATGCCTACGCGGTTCGCGCCGTTTGTCGTGAGCGCGATGGCACCAACGAAACCTCCTGTCTGACCGACGAAACGCCACCCGTCGATACCGGCCTTCTGCACCACGTCAACTACGCCATTCGACGCCGCCGGCAGATATGGCTTGCCTGTCGTCGAACCGACATTCGACTTGCGTATAAGCTCGGCTGGATAGGTGAAAACCGAAGTCTCTGACTGCTCCGAAAGCGTGTAGGTGTGGGATGTCGAACCGCTTCCGTCGATGGTGCGACGCATGGACTTCGCAAAGTCGTTGCGGTAACATTCCTCGAAATACTGTGCCGACGGCGCCTTCCATGCCACCTTGATGTTGTCGTACTTGTAGGCGGCATCATCGTCGAATCCCGACTCGCCGTAGTACGCCTTTGTGTCGATGTATGCGAAGCGAATGCCGATTCCGCTTATGCCGCCCGTCGCGGCGTCCAGTTCCTTCACGAACAGGAGATTGCTGCCTGACCACTTGGGCGTGCCCGACGGCGTTTCGTCCATCGAGATGCGCGATGCGCCGAGATCGTAAACCTCGAAACTCGACCGAGAAGCGTCAATGTCGCACGTCACGTAATAACGGTACCAATTTCCTCCAACCGGCCTTGTGGTCGCATAGCTGTAGAATGTGCGCGTTCCATCGGCATCGCCAGCCTTGCGCCAGCCGCCGGAGAATGTTGACGAAGACAACCCCAGCTCGATAGGTATCTGGTCATAGGAATAATTGTCGTTCTTCATGTCGTTCTCCGTGACAAGACGGAGCCACGAGAAAATCTTGCTGGTCGTCGAAACCGGCTGGCGAATGTCAAACTGCCATTTGATGACGCCATTCGTGAAGACGTTGTGCAGGGGATGATGCACAATGATCGCAATATTCGAGGCAGGGTGCCCCGCATCCACCGCTTCCGCAGAGTGAACCAGCGCAGGATCGTCCTCGTCCGTCACGGAGGTGCGGCCTCTGTTAAGGAGGTGATTGCCCTGCTGTCTATTCTTCTTGAACCATCCATCCTGCTGCGAATAGGGAACCGTACCGGATGCCGTTCCCTGCCACGGATAGATGCCGGTGAGCGTATTGAACGAGTCCGTGTGGTCATAGTCGTACGCGAGCGGCCCGCCCTTGTCGTACTTATACTCCGCCCATACGGAGCTAAGCTTTTCGGCGCTTGTGCGAATCGCAAAGTCGTTCTCATAGACGAGTTCCGCGGAATCGGCCGACGTCACAAGGCCAAAACTCACGGCGACAGGTGCAAGAATCATGCCACAACCCTTGGCAACTGACAGTTTCACCATACGCATAGGTTCGCTCCTTATTTTAGTTTACACTCATATATTACCATAATGCACACTCAACGCGCAAGCATCACCGGGCCCTGCCGTTAAGCTTGGTCAGCGCTGCAGCTCTTTTCTTTTCGGTCAGTTCCAGTCGATCTTGTCTTCGATGAACATGTACGAATAGCCGGCATCATGCACTGCCTTGCAGGCGGCCATCAGCTTTTCGCGCGAGTCGGGCTGGTAGGCGAAATAGTCCTTGAACCAGTATTCCTCGTGCGTTGCGTGGATGAGGAACTCCTTGTCCGCGACTTGGGTCATCCGCACGGGTATGTCCTCCAACCGGTAAAGGTTGAGGCACGGCGCACCGCAGCCGAACGTCATGAAGTTGCAGCCTGTCGCATTGTCGTGAAACCAGTTGTACGTGCCGCGCGTCAGCTTCACCTGCTCCGGAAGCAGATGGTTGTATCCGCAAGCCGAGACGCTGATGTCGTCGCCGCTGCTCGCGCGCCAGAACATCGCCGTCTCCGGTTTGCGGTTGTTCTCGATCCTCATGCCGTGGCCGTAGGGAAGAAGCGTCCTGTCGCCTGCGTATTCGTATCGCTTGCCGGACGAGCACCAGATCGCCTTCACGCCGCAGTCCCTGAGCGCGATGCATCCCTCTTTCGACATCGGCCCCCAATGCGGCGTGACGGCCTTCGCGAACATGCCGGGACCGGCGAAGCGCTCGACCTCGCGCGTGATCGCATCCCACGTGAACTTCACATCGTCATAGCTGGCGTTGAGCCACGGATAGTCGGGAAACTCAGAGTAGGCGTGGAAGCCGAAGCGGAACCAGTCCTTTGCCGCCTGGAACTCGTCATGCCACGTGTCGGGCATGTCCCTGAGCGTAAACTCCGCGGCGCGTGCGCCGTAGTAGGCGTCGTTGCGGTAGAACACGTTGAACTGCGCCTTGAGCCCGTACTTCTCGTGCGCCTCCCTGAAGGCCGCGAGCAGGGGGTGGTTCCAGCATGACTTTGGACGCTGTCGGGCCAGGTCGCGGAAGATGAAGATGACGTCGTCAAGATAGAACGCGGCGCGTTTTCCCTGAATGTTCTTCGTGCGGCGAATCTCGAGATCAGTGAGTGTCGGCCCAAGCTCCTTCAGCGACTCCAGGGCGGCAAGCTTGCTCGCCTGGCGTTCTGGCGATTCCGTGCGGATGGTCCCTGCACTGCCGAGCCGGCTTTTCCCTGCTGCGCATCCAGCAAGGGCCATGGCCGCGCCTCCGGCGCCAATACGCAAGAATTCTCTCCTGTTCATTGTCCCGTCTTACTCCGTCTTATTTATCAGATTCAAATGCGACATGCCAACGGATGGTGCCCGTTTCCTTTTTCAAACTGTAAAGACCAGCCTTCTGCGGACAGAAGCCAAGCCGCACATATGGACCCTCTTGCTCTTCCTTGAGCGAATATTCGGGATGCGGCGACCAGCCGCACACCTTCCAGCCCGACGGCACGTAGAGCCGCAATTCGTACCTGTCGCCCGCGATCACCCTAGATTCGCCGCACAACACCGAACGTCCCCAGAAAAGACTCCGCCACCACGATTCGTTGTCCTCCCATTCCACGTTCTCCACCTCGAACGCCGGGCTCGCCACGTGCCGCGATGTCGAAACGAGCACCGGATGGTCGGACACTGGTACGCAGGAGATCACCCGGCACGAGGATGGCGAAACCTCCGCCTGAAGTCGCCCCTTGAACGGCGGCACGAACGCATTGCCCCAGAAATCGAATCCCACGTACGTCTTTTCCGGATCAAGCCCCGCATAGGCCGCCGGATAGTCTATGCGCAGGGTTTCGTTCGTCGCCCAGTTGTATAGGCCGAAGATCCTCGTCTCCCCCTTCTCAAGGACCCAGGCGTTCGCCAGCGTCCGCTCGAAGAAGTCGATTGGCCGCACCGTCCTCACGCCATGCGGCGCCATCGTGCGCTTCAGCACGTCAATCCGCTCCTTCGAGAGGCCGGGCAGCCAGTCGCTGAAGTTGTAGAGCATGCCACCGATGGAAGTCCATGTGGCGAAAAGCCGCGCCCTGTCGAGCGATACGGCATCGCGCACATAGACGGGGTCTGGGTCGCTGTACCACACGCGCCCGTTGAGGAAGTAGCGCGGCGTGCCGTTCTGCACGCCAATCATGTAGCGGTCGGGGAACATGTCAATTGGCCCGTTGTCGCCGCCAATGCGGCAGGCGTCCGCCAAGCCATACGTCGCACCCATCGCACGGATGTTCTGCCTGAGGTTGCAGGCAAGCATAAAGGTGTCATTCCCGGCAGCCTCGCGGAGCGCCTTCACGCCGCGACGGTATGCGCCAACGCCTGTCTCCTTCGAATCGGCCAAAACCTGAGCGTTGTAGTCGTCAGGCGCATACGCATCGCTGCCGACAAGCTTGCAGGCCATCCCCGTCCACATGCCGTCGTACTTGACGTAGCCATAGCCCCATTCGCGGCAGATGCGGCGAGTCACATCCTGCATGTAGCGGACGGCGTCCGGATTTGTCATGTCGAGGCATGTGCCGCCCCATTGAGTCTCGTAGGGCTTGCCGGTCTTGGGATCTTTCACGAACAGCCCTGCCTTGTCGCCCCACCAGCCTTTGTCCTGCTGCGTGCCGGCAAACGGCATGTACCACAGGCCTGGCAAGATTCCCTTGGCGCGAAGATAGTCGGCGGTCGGCTTCATGCCGTCCGGATAGGGCCCTTTCGGAGCTGTGCGCGTGAAGTTCTTGGCAGGGCCGTTGATGTCGGCGGGGCCATCCTGCCAGAAATCGTCTATCTGGAAGAAGCCGAACCCGAATGCCTTCAGGTTGAGCCGTTCGACCGCATCCGCAAACTCACGTGTTGAAGCCGGCGTGCCGGCACCGAAGCCCTTGGAGTAGCCGTAGCGGTCGTCGTACCAGGTGGTGTAGCCTGAAATCTGCGGCTTGAGGCGGATGCCATAGTGAGTCGCCACGGCATCACCGTATGCCTCCAGCCCGAGGCGGCAGTCGTCGAACGCGCCAAGCACGAAGACTTCGCTTCCCGATGCGCCCATCGTCCCGAACTGGAGTTCCGGGCGCAGCACCGCCGCACCGTCAGCGACGGCGCTCATCACGAACGGGCTGCCCTTCTCCGACGTCACCCAGGCGGCGACAACGCCATTTCGGCTTTTAGGCTCGGCGACGGCAAGGTACATCGCGGAGCCCGTGTTCGCCTCAAGCGTAGTGAACCCCTGCGAGCCGACGGCCTTCAGGCCTTCCGCAGCACAGTCGAGGCGGATTTCCGGGAAATGGAAGGTGCCAGTCGCACCGGGCGTCGGAGTGAAGACGAAGCGGACGAAGTCGCCGCGCGAGGCATCGTACGAAAGCGTCCACCTGTCGCTCTCGGCCGGCGACAGCGTCGCGAAACGCTGACCGCCTGCGAACGCCTCCAGCACATCGTCCCTGCGCTCAAGACGGTATTCGGCGGCCGACAAGGCAAAAGACGCCGCCATGACACCCATCATGGCGGCAATCGTTGCGTGTTTCATTGGAACTTTACCGAGCCCCTCTCGAACTCATCTAATCAACATCATCGTGCCGATCGGCGGCGGAAGCATCTTCAACTTGTGGTAGTCAAACGTCAGCCAATTGTTCGCCACCGCCGTGTCATAGACCCACTTCAGTTCGTTCAATCCAGGCTTGACGCTTTCCGCCGGAATCTCGACGCGCACCTTGCCAACTGCCGCATTCTCACTCGACCACACCGTCTCGCCGTTGAACTCAAGATGGATGGGATGCGTGTTGCCCGACTTGACGCTGTCCATGTAAGTGTCGTACCTGTAGGCACACTGCCCTGCGCTCGTCTTCGGCACGTCGAATAGAATCGTCAGCGTATTGTAGGTCGTGGTGACGGCGCGCTGCGCATTTTTATAGATAGGATCGCCCGCGATGACGACGGAGGATACCCCCTGCCCCTGCGCAGTCATGTCGCCAGACGTATTGTCGATCTTGCCGATCTGCCAGGAGCCGGCGAGCGACAGCGCGTCGAACGAAAGCGTCCCCGTGCAGCCTTCGGGGCGCGTGATGGCAATCGTGATCTTACCGTTCGCATCGCGCGTCACATGGCTGGCGCGAAGCGGGATCGCGCGCTTGCTCTCATCCATGAGGTCGAACTCTCCGACCGCCGCGCCGTTCACCGTCACCGTGACTGGGCAAGCCGCTCCTACGCCATCGAAGAGCGGTACGATCTCAAGAACGCGCGGCAGCCCTTCGCTCTCCGCCGGAATCGGTGCGACAAGCGTCAACGTACGATCCGCCGCCGTCAGCGACTTCTTCATCGCCTGCCATTTGTCCGTGGACACGTCAAACGGATCGGCCGTCTCGTACCACGATCCGCCGAACTCGCTCGCGCTGCCGTTCTCCACGCCGACGTTGAACGTGCCACCGTAGCGGTCGGCCATCACAGACCACATTTCGTTCTCGGTCAGGAGCCTGTCCCATGCCTTCAGCGCGGCGTAGTAGCCGCGGAACGCCTTGCGGACGTATTCGGGATCGGTATTTGTGCCGGAAGTCTCCGCTCCAAGCCTGATTGCATGGGCCTTGTCAATCGACCTGAACCTCGGAAGCTTGCATTCGTCACCCAAGTGCTTGTGCTTCAGCACGGGATAGCCGAAGATCCCGTTGCTTCCGAGCGCGGGCGTCTGGCAGAACCAGATATCGACATTGGAGAACTCGACATTCGTCGGGCTCGGATAGACCGAGACGAAGCAATCGACCCAGCTGTTGGTCGTTATGTAGAGGTCGGTTCCGTAGTCCACGACCGGCACCTCCTTCGGAATGAATACGTTCAGGAAGCCCTTGTTGTCATTGACGCCGCCGCCGGACGCCGTCCTGATGCGCAGCGTGAAACCTTGGCCGACACTTGCCCAGGTCGTGTATCCGTTGCAGAAGATGCAGCTGTCGTTCGCAATCCCGGGCACGAGCGGTCCCTCCCAGAGGAAGCGCACATAGAACGTGGCTACAGGTGCGTCCACATAGGTGTAGGCAAGTTCCCAGCGCGACAAACCGAACTTGCCTGTATCCTCATCGTCCTTCTTCTGCGTGAGGTAGATGCACGGCTGCGCGGCGTTCGTCGTGAACGGCGTCATCGGAGAAGCGACGTCCATGAACTTGTACATGGGCCGGTAGTCGTTGAAACCATTCGGCTGGGAATACCAGCACGTGTAGTAGGTGTTGCTCGACGGCGAACCGGCATGAAGGGCGTCTCCTACATGGTATCCGGAACTCGTGCCAGCCATGAGCGCACCGTCCTCCACGTCGCGGATGTCGAGGTCGAGGATCATGCCGTCCAGCGCGTTGCTGCCGGGTTTGCGGAACACCGCCGTCAGCGCGACGGGGCGCGTCGCGACAACGCCGATATCCGGCGTGAGGACCGACCCCTTGACGATGGCGTCGATGTCGCCCGTCCACCTTTGGAATACGTAGCCTTCATCAGGCTGCGCCACAAAGCCCGTCATCTCGGAACCGTCATGATTGACCGTTGACGAGACGGATGCCTCGAACGATCCGACGCGCTTCAGCGCGACCTTGCCGCCCGTCGTGGCGGTGGCGGTCATCGCGATCATCAGCGTATCGTCGGCGGCGAAGGAGTAGCCGCCGCTGAGCGTGTAGCTGGACGCGCTCGCACCGTTGAAGCGGATTGCATCGACCGCCGCATTGACCTTCACCTCGTCTTCCGTCAGCACGCGGTTGTAGAGGCGGAACGCATTGTACGTGCCGCAAAACGCCATGGCGGGGCGCGTATTGTCGCCACCGATCACGCTGGCGCATATGTTGGTGATCGTGCCCGAGAGATTGGCCACTTGGGTTTGCGAGGCCGCGCCGTTTTTCCAGACCGTCTGCTGCTTCGTGTCGCTCAAGAACGACATGGACGCCCATTCGTCGGTCACCACCTTCATGTCTGCGAAATACTTGTCTCCGGCACTGCCGCTGATATAATAGTAGTAATAGCGCGTGAGCCCTGTCTTGTCGACACCGCTGGCGCTAGTGTTGTGTTCAAGCGAGAACCCTCTTCTGTCATACTGCCCGAAGAAGCACTGCCGCACGGTATGGCGCGAAGGCTTCACTGCATACTGCATCGTGAACACCTTGGAAGCCGTCGTCACGGATACACTCGTCGCAGAGCCGTTCCCTGAGGGAACCGTCATCGGGTAGCAGTCCACAGCATTCGCCCAGCCGTTCTCCGTCCACGTAACGTCACTGGCCTTGGTTGCGTCGTTGCCGTTGCCGGTGAGGTCAACCCACGTCGTAGCGCTGCCATCATGCGCCGCGTCATGACCGACGTTGTTGATGCCGTCGTACTGCGCCACAAGCCCAGGCACGACGTACGAGCGCGATGAGAGCCCCCTTCTTTGTTTCTTGAACACAGCCGTCAGCAAAACACCCTTTTCAGAAGTGACGGTAATGGTCGACGAAAGATACGAACCGACTGCGATTGCAGAGTCATTGCCTTCCCAACGATAGAACACATAACCAGAATCCGGCACCGCAGCGAAAGTCGCTGTCATCGCACCGCTCCCATAGCTCGCCGTGACACCGGTCACCGATTCCGCCGCCACGCCATCGCCGGCCCTGACCTTGCCGCCTTCGCCAGCGACAGCTATGAGATTCTGCTGCAATGTGCCGTCCGCCGCAAACGTATAGCAGGCCAACTCCGGATAGTCGCTCCAGTCCGCATTGTTGTAGCGGACGGCATCGACCGCCGCGTTGATCTTGATTTCCTCCTCTGGCAACACACGGTCGTAGAGACGAAACGCATTGTAGGTGCCGAAGAATGCCATAGCTTCGCGATCGTTCTCGCCGCCAATGACGCTTGCGCAGGCGGTGTTGAGATTTTCGGAGGCAGACGAGAAATGGCGTTCGCCCCAATCCTCAAGGTTCTTGTAGAAGTGGGCGTCCTTCAGTCCGTTATCCGCCGTCAGCGTGATGGATCCCCACTCGTCGGTCTTCAAGGCACTGGACTTGCTCGAAAGAGACGTGTCGAGCACCCTGGAATAAAGGCGGATGCAGTCGGTGATGGACGTTCCCCTATGCTCGATGCCTAAGGAACGAGACGCGCTGTATTGGCTGAAGAAACTTGCGCGCCCGCTTTGCACGCTCTTGCGTACGGGCTTGCAGGCGAACTGAGCCGTGAAGGTGCCCGTTCCGGTGACACGAGAAAGGCCAAAGCCTACAGAAATCGGCTTGCCTGCAACGCCGTTCGTCCAGCCGTTTTCGCACCAAACGACATTCGCGCCGACCGTGCCGTCGTTGCCGTTGCCGGTGAGATCGGCCCATGTCGTCGCGCTGTCGCTGTGCGCCGCATCGTGCCCGACGTTGTTGATGCCGTCGTATTGGGCGACGAGGCCTGTTGGAACATACGACCGCGAGGTGATTGCAGCCGATGCCGCCCCGACGCACAAAGACACGCCGAAAAGCACCGTTGCTTCCTTCAGAATCGAACCTGCCATGACAGACCTCCTTCAATTTGTCGCCGAAATTGCCACGAAAGATTTCACTTTATTTCAATTTCATTATACCAATTTGCACAGACGCTTGTCAATGGCACCGATCAGAACCCGGCAGGCGGCTTGATGCGCTTCAATCCGCTGGCCCACCGCTTCTGGTCGGCAGTGCGCCGCGTGACACCGATCCAAATGTCGTCGCCGTCGAACACGAGCCCGCAGGTGCCGTCCACCCGATAACGGGCGACTTCCTTGAAATTCTTGTCGAGCTTGATGCACAGCCCTCCCTTGTCGTAGTGGTTGAGGTAGTAATATCCGCCGTGCCGCTTTATGGTCTCGATGCCAAGCTTCACCGGCACGTTGTCGAGTACGTAGCTTTTGATGAGCTTGTAGTTCCTGTCGAGATGGTGGAAGCGCACCTGGGTCTTTGATATGTCCTGCGGGCGCAGGCAGCCGACGAGAAACGTGCCATCGTCAA
The DNA here is from genome assembly GCA_017514235.1 of Kiritimatiellia bacterium. Taxonomy (GTDB): domain Bacteria; phylum Verrucomicrobiota; class Kiritimatiellia; order RFP12; family UBA1067; genus UBA1067. The sequence goes on from JAFWKK010000018.1 coordinate 59,538, forward strand.
GTATGGCAAGCGAGCCAGAGCGGTCGTTTATGTCCGTGACATGCTCCTCAAGAAGCTTCAGCGTTGCGGCATCGTAGACATTTACGGTAACGCGGGAGTCCGGAAGCGTCTTGCCGCCTGTCTTCGCCTGGAGGACGCATACGGCCACGTACACCTTTCCGTTCCTCACCTCAAGGCCGGCATGATGCTCGTTAACGTCCGCCTTGGCGATTATCTTCCCGTTCAGGTCGGTCTTTATCAGGGCCGAGGTATGCGCCCAGTAAAGGGCGTTACCGTCGCGCCACACGTCCTGAAGGTGCCCGGAATAGTCTCCGGCAAGCCGTATCTCGTCCACATCGGGCATTGTGCCGCCCGACAATGCAAGGCTGGCGAACAGCGCCGTCGTCAGCGCCCCAAGGACGGCAAAGCGTCCAGACGTCTTTCCAATTGTCGTTTTCATCATACGGGAAATTATAGCAAAATTCCCATTCACCGACCACGGGGCTATGGAACAGTTAGCCTGCTTCTGGCGGTTCCAGGATCCAGCGCTTGTTGTACCAATACCATTCGCCCGGATAGCGGCGGATGTTGGCGTCGAGCATTCCAAGGGCCTGGCGCGTCAGCCGCGCGGCCTCGGCCTTCCGGTCGGTCGCAGCGGGGTCGGGCCTCAGCGTACCCAGGTGGTCGAATACATGCTGGCCCCCTTCCCGGCGCATCATCGCCACCACGATCGGGCAGCCGCAGCGCACTGCGAACATCGCGCCGGCGCGCGACACGTTCGCCGTGCCGCCGAAGAACGGTGCGGAGACGTCGCGCTTTCGCACGCGCAGGTCCGGCAAGATGGCGAACGCGCGTCCAGCCGACAGTCTCTCGCGTATCCGGGCGAGCGTATCGCGGTCGTCTCGGTCCAGCACCTCGATGTCGCCGTAGTGGCGGGTCATCCATGCGTTGATCTTCTGGTTGCGCTGACGCGCCGCTATCGCAAAGAGCGGCAGGCCGTACTTCGCCATCGACCATGCCGCCATGTACCAGTTTCCGCAGTGCGGCACCATGATAACGACACCGCGTCCCTCGTCCACGTACGACTGGAGCCGATCCTTGTACATGAGGCCGTCCCGCACGTACCGGTCCATCCACGCCCGGTCGAGCGACGGCGCCCGCATCATCTCAACGCCGGTCATCATGACGTTCTGCAGCGACTGCACTGCGATCGCCTCGGCCTCGCGGCGGCTTTTCTCCGGGAAGACCGACATGATGCGTTCCAGAGTGCGGCGCCGCTTGAAGCGGAGCACGCGGAACGCGACGACGCCCAGTACGCGCGCCGCCGACATCGCCGCTCGGTACGGCACGATGTTGACTAGCGCGCATGCGCACCGCAGCGCACCGTATTCCAAGTTTGTCGCCAGCCTGCCCTTCGCCATCTCAAATCTCGCGCAGTCCGGACAGGGCAGCGCTACCTCAGCTTCTTCTGGGCGTCGGCGATGGCGCGGCAGACCGCGCGGGAGGTTATGGTCGCCGAGGTTATGGCCTCGATCTCGCCGCCGTCTTTCTTCACGCGCAGGGACGAGCCGTCCTTGCCGGAGAACTGGGACGAAAACTCGGCGGTTTTCATGTTCATGCCCAGCCCCGGCGTCTCGGACGCTGACAGCGTCCTGTAGCATACGACTGTCTTCTTGTCCGCCTGGAAGCCGACCATCAGCACGATATCGCCGCCGTAGCCGCCGCCGTCGGCGCCCCTAGCCGCGTAGCCGACGACCTTGCCGGAGGCGTCGGTTCCGACGTAGAACCCGTCGGACGCCTCGACCTTCTCCGCGCCCTGCGGAAGCACTGCCTTGACGGCGGCCTGCTCCTGCTTGGCCCCCATCTCCGAGATCGGCCCCTTTGTGATGTCGTTCACATAGGCAAGGACCGCCGCGCACACTGCGCTGATGGCCGTCAGGCTTGCCACAAGCGAAAGCATCTTCTTCATCGCTTACCCTCCCTCTTACTTCTTGCTTCCGAAAGGCCTTGGCTGCGTCCAGCGGTTGATCAGCGGACACACAGAGTTCATGATGAGTATCGCGAAACTGCACCCCTCCGGATAGCCGCCGAACTGGCGGATCAGCATGCAGACAAGTCCGCAGCCGAAGCCGAAGATCAGCTTGCCCTTCGCAGTCGTCGGCGACGTCACATAGTCAGTGGCCATGAAGCACGCGCCGATCATCACGCCGCCCGTCAGCACCTGCGCCATCGCAGGCGCCCCGCCGGCGATCAGGGAATAGACGAACACCGTCGCGATGAATGCGACCGGAATGTGCCAGGTTATCACCTTGCGGACGAGAAGGTACGCCGCGCCGATGGCGAGCGCGATCGCCGACACCTCGCCTATGCAGCCCGGCATGTTGCCGGTCAGCATGTCCCAGAGGCAGGGTATGCCCGTCGCGGCGCTGTCGCAAAGCCCGTGCGGAGAGGCGGAGGCCGTCGCCTCCGCGGCGAACCACGTCTTCATCGTCGCAAGCGGCGTAGCGGTGGTCGCCGCCTCGGGCGTCTTCCACCAGAACGGCTTGAGCCACGTCGTCATCGGTCCGGTGAAAGAGATGAGCATGAACGCGCGCGCGGCAAGCGCCGGGTTGAAGGGATTCATTCCGAGGCCGCCGAAGACCTGCTTGGCGACGCCGATCGCGAAGACAGAGCCGACGACCGCCATCCAGAGAGGTATGCCCGCCGGCAAGTTCAGCGCCAGGAGAAGCCCCGTCACTACGGCGGAGAGGTCACCGATAGTGTTGTCGCGCTTCATCGCCATGCGGCAGAGGGCTTCAGTCACGATGCACGTCGATACGCAGACGGCGACCGTCCATACGGCCGGCATCCCGAAGAAGAAGATTCCGGCCGCCGTCGTCGGCAGAAGCGCGATGATCACGTCAAGCATGATCCGCCGCACGGACGAATGCACGTGCGCGTGCGGCGACGAACTCAGTATGTAGTGTTCAGCAGTCTCTTTCGGTTTCATTTTGCCTCCTTGGCGGCTGCGGCGGCCTTGGCCTTTTCGGCGGCGATGCGCGCGCGGATGGAGTTCTTGGCGCGGCGGCACATCTGGGTTATCGTGCGGTAGGAGGGGCAGCCGAAGCTGCACGCGCCGCACTCGATGCAGTCCATCACGTGGTATTCCTTCTCGGCGGCCTGGATGTCGTCCGCCTCAACCGCCTTCGAGATTTCCGCCGGGTTCAGGTTCATCGGACACGCCCTGAGGCAGCGCCCGCAGTTTATGCACGGTCCCGAGCCGTACTGGAAGACGCGGCGGCGCGACAGGAGCAGCAGGCCCGACGTAGTCTTGGTCGTGGCGATCTCCATCGTCGGCACAGCAAAGCCCATCATGGTTCCGCCGGAGATGACCTTCGCGGGCGGCTCCTTCTCGCCGCCGCAGAACGCCACGAGGTCTGCGTACTTCGTGCCGCAGGGCGCCAGGACGTTCTTCGGCTCGGCAACGGCGTCGCCCGAGACCGTGGTGACGCGGGAGAGAAGCGGCTCGCCCTTCTCAACGGCGTCTGCTATGGCGGCGACGGTGCCGACGTTTTCGACGACACAACCTACGTCGATGGGCAGGGCGGGAGGCTCCGGCACCACGCGACCGACGGTCGCGAATATCTGGTGTTTCTCGCTGCCCTGCGGATAGAGAACCGGCAGCACGACGATCTCGACGTTGCCCTCGATGTCCGCAAGAGCCTTCTCAAGCGCGGCGATCGCCTCCGGCTTGTTCGCCTCGACGGCAACGCGCACCGCGCACTGGCCGAGGATCTTGCGCATTATCTCGATGCCGACGCGGATGCGGTCGGCGCGCTCGAGCATGACGCGGAAGTCGGCCGTAAGGTACGGCTCGCATTCCGCTCCGTTCAGCACAAGGTATTCGCAACGCTTGCCTGGCGGCGGGTTAAGCTTGACGGCCGTCGGGAAGCCAGCGCCGCCCATGCCGCAGATGCCAGCCTCCTCGACGCGCTTCAGCAGCTCTTCGCGCGTCGCGGCCTTCCAGTCGAGAGGAGGGAGAACGGGGCCTTCCCCCGTCGAGGCAACCGGACTTTCCGGAGCTTCCGGCGGTTGGGCGGTCGTGTCGAGTATCACGGCGTCGGCCTTGCCGCCGGCGGGGCCGGGGCGCTTCTCAACGGCCTTTACCTTGCCTGAAGAGCTAGCGCGCACGCATACGGAGATGAAGCCGTTCTTCTCGCCGATCAGCTGCCCGCGCGTCACGAAGTCGCCGGGCTTCACGATGCACTTCGCCGGCGCGCCGAGATGCTGGCTCATCGAGATCACGAGTTCCGCCGGAAGCGGCAGGAGCTCGATCGCCTTGTCGCGCGCGAGCTCCTTGTTGTAGTCGGGGTGGACCCCGCCCTTGAAGCGAAATGACGATTTTACGGTCTTCATGATCAGTGTCCCGTTTCGAAGTGGGGGTCGACCGACATGCACTTCGCCGGACACTTCGCGGCGACCTGCTCGTCAGTCGGCGGGTTCTCGTAGTTGACCTTGGCGAGAAAGCCCTGGAAAATGAAGTGACCGGCCTCCTTGCCGCCGGAGTTCTTCTCGCAGAGATGGCAGCCCATGCAGCCAACGCCGCAGACCTTGCGGACGGCCGGCCCCTTGTCGGGGTTCGCGCAAAGGACGTGGACCGTCGCGGAGGCGGGAACAAGCTCAATGATGTGCTTCGGGCAGGCCTTGACGCACTTGCCGCAGCCGATGCAGAGGCGCTTGTCCACCTTGGCAAGGCCGTCGGCTATCGTTATCGCGCCCTTCGGGCAGACGTTAGCGCAGGCGCCGTAGCCGAGGCAGCCGTAGGTGCAGCCCTTGTCGCCGCCGGCCGTGGCCGCCGCGACGTTGCAGTCGCAGATGCCGTTGTAGTCGCCGACGCGGATCGCCTCGGAGCGCGTGCCGCAGCACTTGACGAGCGCGACCCGGCGCTCCGTAGCAGTGGCCTCCACGCCGAGTATCTTCGCGACAGCCTCCGCGCAGGCCGCCCCGCCGGCGGCGCAGGCGCCGTTCGGCGCGGTGCCGGCGACGAGGGCGCGCGCGTAGCCGTCGCACCCCGCGAAGCCGCAGCCGCCGCAGTTCGCGCCGGGGAGCGCCGCCGTAACCATGCCTATGCGAGGATCCTCCCTTACGCTAAGGTACCTGTCGGCCACGGCGAGCGCGGCGGCGGCCACAAGCCCGATTCCGGCGATGATGAGTATTGCTGTTGCCATTGCTTTCCTTTCCGGATTCTCCAGGAGCCCTGGAAGTGCTGGACTAGTACGGAAGCTTCACCAGTCCGCTGAAGCCCATGAACGCAAGCGAAAGAAGTCCGCCGGTGACGAGCGCGACCGCTATGCCGCGGAAGCAGCGCGGCGGGTCGGCATGCGCGAGCTTCTCTCGGATTCCCGAGAAGATGACGAGGGCGAGAGCGAAGCCAAGCGCTGCGGCGAACGAGAAGAACACGGCCTCCCCGAAGCTGGCGAGATAGGACTTCGCCGCTGCCCCTGATGCGACGAGCTTGCTAAGCTTGTCGAGCTGAGCGTGGTTTATCTCCGCCGCGCCGAGAACCGCGCAATTCGTGGTTATGAGCGGAAGAAAGATGCCGAGCGCGGCGTGCAGCGGCGGCAGGAAGCGCTTCATCGCAATGTCGATGAACTGCACGAGCGCCGCGATCACGAGAATGAACGCAAGCGTGTGTATGTAGCCGAGGCCGTACGGAACGAGCAGCCAGAAGTCCAGACACCACGTGACGGCCGCCGCGACAGTCATCACGAAGACAACCGCGCCGGACATGCCGAGCGCCGTTTCGATCTTCTTGGAAACGCCCAGGAACGGGCAGCAGCCCAGGAAGCGGCTGAGAACGAAGTTGTTCACCAGCACCGCGCCGATGAGTATGACGAGATAATAGCTCATGATGTTCCGTATTATATCCTTTTGGACTGTGTTTAGACAAGTGGAACTTCACTTCGCCGTCAGCAGCGCAAGGGCGCGGAAGAACGCCCGGGGCTTATGCAGCAGGACGGCGCATGCGAAGCACGGCAGCGTGAAAAAGCGGCCGAAGAAGCCGAAGTTTCTCCAGAACGAATAGAAGATGTTCCGGACATACCGGGCCCATATCTCGTCGCCGGAGAAGCGCGACGACGTGCGCCCGCCGAGATGATCTATCGGAGGCGTCGGAACGAACCACGTCTCCCAGCCGGCGTTACGCGCACGGTGGCAGAAGTCCGTCTCCTCGTAGTAGGACTTGAAGTGGTCGTAGAACAGGAAACCCGTGTCGCGGAGCACGCCGCGCCTGAACATCATCATCGCGCCCTTTGCCGCAAACACCTTGCGCGGCGCCAACACGGCGGTCTCCGTCGGCTCCCCGCGATGAAGGTGGCGCTGTATGCCGAACGGGGTCATTTCTATGCCGCAGTCGTCCAGACCGAAGCCAGGCACGTTCATCGTGCCCTGCACGATGCCGACCTTCGGATGCGCGTCAAGGAACTCGATCAGGGGCGAGAACGAGTCGGCGCGGATCACGGTGTCGTTGTTTAGAAGAAGCACGTACTCGCGCGTCGTATTCGCAAGGCCGATGTTGTTGCCGCCGGCGAAACCGGGATTGCCCGGCGAGGCTACGTACTCGGCGTTGGGATATGCCGCCACCAGCTGACGCGTGGAGTCTTCGGCGGCGTTGTCCACGACGACTATCTCCGGAGCCGTCCCCACAGCCCGCGCCAGAGAGTCAAGGCAGTCGCGCAGAAGGTCGTCTCCCTTCCACGTGACGATGACGACGGAAAGCTCCTTTAGACGGGCGTCGTTCATGTCCGCGCAGCACGTTTCATTCACGGACATTATATCACAATCCGGACGGCGGGGGCTATCGGCTCAAGATGTCCTCGCGGACGTTGCGCGGCGCGATCTCGAACATGTCAGGCTCCATCGAGTACGAGGCGCGGCCCTTCGTCAGGGAACGTATCGCCGTCGAGTAGCCGAACATCTGCGCCATCGGCACGCGGGCGTGCACGATCTGCATGTCGCCGCGCATGTCCATGTCCAGTACCGTGCCGCGCCTGCCGTTCAGGTCGCCCAGCACCTCGCCCACGGACTCCGGCGGCGTCGTGATCTCCAGCTTCATGATCGGCTCAAGGAACTCAGGCGCGGCGGCCTCCGCCGCCTCGCGGAAGCCCATCATGGCCGCGGAACGGAACGCGACCTCGTCCGAAACCTCGGGATCAACGATCTCCGCCCCAAGGCAGGTGACCTCAAGGTCGGTCATCGGGTAACGTGCGAGGACGCCCGTAGATATGCCGTCCTCAAGCCCCTGCCGGACGCATTCCTGCAGGTGGCGGTCGGTTACGAGCCCTGCGAACTCGCGCGAAAGCTCGACCGCCTTGCCCTTGCCGCGTTCCAGCGGCTTGACGGCGATGCGGAGCGATACGGCGTGGCGCTTGCCGCCGAGCTCGCGGTCGAAGGTGAAGCTCGTCTCGGCGGGCTTGGTGACGGTTTCGCAGTAAGACACCATCGGCTTGCCGGTGTTGGCGGCGCACTTGAACTCGCGCTTGAGACGGTCGACGAGTATCTCGAGGTGAAGTTCGCCCATGCCGGATAGGATGGTCTGGCCGGTCTCCTCGTCCTCGCGGAACTGGCACGTCGGGTCCTCCGCCGCAAGGGCCTTCATTGACTCCACAAGCTTGTCCTTGTCGGCGCTGGACTTCGGCTCGATCGCCATGAACATGACGGGCTGCGGGGCCGTGATGCGCTCAAGGTAGCAGGGCTTCATCTCCGTGCAGAGCGTGTCGCCCGTCGTCGCCTCCTTAAGGCCCACTATCGCGCCAATGTCTCCGGCGCGGAGCTCTTCCACCTCTATCTGGTCGTCGGCGAACAGCCGCACGATCTTCATGATGCGCTCGCGCTTGCGCGTGCGCGGGTTGAAGGCGTTCGTGCCCTTCTTCAGCACGCCGCCGTAGACGCGCACGAAGAAGAGCCGCCCGACGTACGGGTCGGTGGCGATCTTGAAGACGAGCGCGGTCAGCAGCTCCGAGTCCTTCTGCTCGCGGGTGACCGGCTCCCCGCTCTTGAGGTCGTGCGCCGCTACGGGCGGCCTGTCCGCCGGACTCGGCAGGTAGGCGCAGATCGCGTCGAGGAGCGGCTGCACTCCCTTGTCACGCAGCGACGTGCCGCACAGGACGGGCACGAACCGCCCCGCGACGACCAGGCGCCGTATCGCAGGCACGAGCTCGTCCTTGGTGAGGTCGCCCTTCTCAAGGTACGACTCCATCACGCCTTCGTCAAGATCGGCCACTTTCTCGACCAGCTCGGCGCGGGCGAGCTCGGCGTCGTCCTTCAGCTCGGCGGGGATGTCGCCGACCGTGAACGTCTTGCCTTCGGTCGCCTCGTCATAGACGATGGCCTTCATCTCGATGAGGTCTATGACGCCGACGAAAGACTCCTCGCGGCCAATCGGAATGTCAATCGGGCAGGCGGTCGCCTTGAGCTTGCCTCTCAGCTCCTCCACCACGCGCGCGAAATCGGCGCCCATGCGGTCCATCTTGTTGACGAACGCGATGCGCGGCACGTTGTAACGGTCAGCCTGCCGCCAGACGGTCTCGGACTGCGGCTGCACGCCGCCTACGGCGCAGAAGACGCAAACCGCGCCGTCGAGGACGCGCAGCGAACGCTCCACCTCCATCGTGAAGTCCACGTGGCCGGGAGTGTCGATGATGTTGATGGCGTGCCCCTTCCACTCACAGGAGATTGCGGCGGACTGGATAGTGATGCCGCGTTCTCGCTCCTGCACCATGAAATCGGTAGTGGTATTGCCGTCATGCACGTCGCCGTGCTTGTGAATCTTTCCGGTGTAGAAGAGGATGCGTTCGGTGGTCGTCGTCTTGCCCGCATCGATGTGGGCGACGATTCCGATGTTCCTTACGTTTGAAAGGTCTGCGCTCATGGTTTGCGTATTATACCAAAATCCCCCATGTCCCGCCCCGAAGCCTTTAGCCGCCCAATGCTTCAGCCAGTCGCGCGTGTCGGAAAGGGCAACAATCTATTCGGCAAAGGATTTCATCAGAATACCTCCTGGCAGATGATGGATTCAATGGCGTCTCGCTTGGCGAAGTGCACAAGGTAATCGGCTATCTTGTATAATACCATGATCCGACTCGCCTCGCAATGGGGCAGCGGCATACTCGCCGCGCTACTTCACCTTCACCCGCAAGAAGAACGACGATGGCGATTCGTCAGGCGTGACGGTTGCCTCGCAGTTATACGTCAAAACAGGGTATCGTTCTTGTGCACCTCGAGTTTGTTATGGTTGGCGTCAGAGCCTTCGCCATCGTCTTTTTTCTTCTCTCTGCCCGCAGCATTGGGATTGATTGCCCTCTCGCCTACTTTCCGCCGCACGTTCAGACTGTCAGTTATCATATTATGTGCTTCGGCGGCAGCAGCAAGAGTCTTAGTGCTGATGCCAAGAGTCACCTGGATTTCACCGGACGTCTTGCTTCCCTCCGTCGGAATCTTGACGGTCTTAAGCGTCACGACGCCAGAAAGGATTGCCGCAGAGCGGACGGCAAGTATTTCTTTCATGGACTGCATATTCTCTCTGGTGACAGTCTTCTTCACGACTTCGCCTGCGCCAGTCTGAGTCAGAACGGCCTTTGCCATCCGACCCTCTTCGCTGATCGCAGATTCTTCGACCTCTATTACTTCGTTGAAGAACTTAGACAGGGCGGCCTTTGCCTTCAGTTCAGCTACTTTCGTGTTGCTGCGGATGTCCCTTGCATCGCCGAAGTCATACGCGGCCGTGCCACGCGCAAACACCTGAAGCGAATCGTCGCTTTCGCTCCGAACCAGGCTCACACCATCGGGTTGGGCGAGAACTTCTTCGACTGCTGGATTTGAAGCATTCTCTTTGACGCTGCCCTTCTCCTGCTCCTGTGCAAATGCGGTGGACACAACAAGTGCGCAAGCCGCGATGGTCATTAGTTTCTTCATTTCATTTCCCCTTTTGTTGTTGTTTGTTTTGTGAATGAGGATTCACTCCTCGACCGAGATTGAAGCCGTGGCTATCTTCGCCACATCATCCTTGGGGACATCAACGCTGACCCACTTCACATAGCTCTTCGCGAACCCGCCGACAAGCGGAGTTATTAGCCAAGCGCCCTTTCCCCCCTCGTAGTTTCTGAAGGTGTCACCAATTTCCACAATCAACGCGACAAAATTCAACACGTCAATGTTTCGCACTACACAACTTGCCCCCGCAACTTCATTACCACTTGCATCTTTAAGTACAAATTCATACGCAGTAGTGGTTGCCATTTTATCATAATCCACTTCACCTCCATCCGTCCCAAAGACAAAGTTATGCTGCCACCGCACAATTTCGTTTGCATACTTGCATGGCATCATATAAATGCGCCCCGACAACGTGAAACTGTGCGCCATAGTTACTATACCAACACCAAAAGTGCAGTCTTCTGGAACCGTTTCTATCAATCTGAATCTATTAATTACTTTGTTGTCGTCATCCTCGGTAAAAGCTCTTCTTACAACAGTATAAGCATCATAATTAATACCACTAACAACATTCCCATCACTAAATCCACACAATATGCATTCTTTTCCAAACATCCTTGTTGCCAAGAATGTCGATGCCTTATACTCTTCGTTCAATGCCAACCCACACGCTTCAAGAACCCCATCTATACACAGATAACTATCAAAACTGCGTTTTATATCACATCGCGTCATCACCCCGGATTTTTGCTTGCGGGAGATACCAAATTCATTTGCAATATAGGCTTTATACTCTTTAACGTACTTAGGCTCGTTTCGCAGATCAAGCCTCTTGGACGGCGCAACCTTTATCTGCTCGAATAGGCGGTTCATGCGCGGCGCAAAATCCCTGTAATACTTGTCTTTGTCGACTTCGACATTGATAGGATACCACAGTCGCACAAGGTTTGCGTCTTCCGAAACCGACTCGACAATTGGCGTGGTCGTTCCAAGCGTCACCTTCATCAGCTGCTTCACCGGCGAGAGTCCGTCAAGTTCGTTCTTGAGAAGAGTCAGCGAGTCCGTGTTCTTCTTCGTTTCCGTGGCGATCTGGGCGTGCAGATTCTTTGCGATGCCCGTCATGTCGATAATCTGTGGGTTCATCACCTCCCTGATGCGCTTCGCAAGTGCCGTCTTTCTAACGACTGCCAGTATCTTGACGCCGATTAACCCGTTCCCGACGTTGTTTTCCGAGACAAGCTCGTACTTCTCAATGTATGCGTTGGACTGTGTGAGAATCTTGTCTTTGACAAGTTCTTCATTCTTGACCATCTGCTCCGCGTCGACATACAACCCCACGGCCTGCTCTATGGCGTCGCGATATGCATCCTTCAACGCCTCCATCTTGTTTGTGCCGATGCCCTTACCCCTGACTTTGATGGTTTCTGCCTCGTCGCAGAACCCAGCCAAGGCAAACAGTGACACCGCCACCAATAATATCCTTTTCATTTCCTTTCCCGTTCCTTTTATTCCGCGTCTAATGTTGAATGCTCCACCTGTTTCGCGGTTTGCAAGTAGCGCGTGTTGCCGTTCTACCATATATTTCCCGTTAGACCGAAAATCTGACAGGGAAATTTTAGGCTTCTGCCACTCGGCAATCGGAACGAAAAAAGAAACCTCTCTTCGTATCTCTAACGAGGCCTTAGGAAGCCATACAGGAATACAAAGAGAGGCAAGCGCCGTGCGCTTCCTCTGCAAGGTATCGTCCTGTTTTGAAAGTTCCTAAGTTTCGTTAGACGACTGCTTTGCAGCATGCAAATTGTTGTGGCGGATTTCTCGGCTCTCGCTCCCGCTCGGCGTGTTCGCTTCCCCATGGGTCGCGAATCCCCGCAAGGGGCGGTTACCCCCGCCTTATCGTTTACTGTCTATTGGCCTTGTCCTTTCATTTGCAGTTTACGGTTTGAGATTTGTTTAGGCTGGCTTATTGCTGGAAATCCCCCTTCAGATCGGGAGGCGGCAAGTATTTCCGAATGGCAAGCAATTGTTCTTCAAGCTTCGGGAAATCGACCGTCGCGACATTCCAGACTTCATTGTAATCCACCTGCATGTACTCGTGGGCAACGACATTCCGCATGTCGTTGGCGTCGAGCCATGGGATTTGCGGAAAACGTTCTTGCGTTTCTCGCGATACCATGTGCGCCGCTTCACCCACAATCATGATGTAACGCTCCGCCACAGCCTTCTTGTCATCATTGCCAAGGAATTCCGCCTTCGACATTCCTTCGAGCGAGATCCTCATTTTGGCAATTGCATCGAGCATGTGCGTGACTCTGTCGGCATCGGATATCATATAGCAAGCATATCCTTTCTGACATTGCGTGGAAACCAGTATTGCGGCTTTCCCTCGATACAACCGTAGGAAACCACGTCCGTTTTTCGTCCCAACAGGGATGCCAACTCCCTCCGGATGCGTACCGAGGCGAATCCGCTTGCGTCTTCCGAAAGTTTTACAAGAAAATCCACGTCGCTGTCGGGACGCTCCTCCCTGCGGGCGCACGAACCAAAGACCCAAAGCTTTTCTGCCTTGTGCTTCCTCGCGATAGCATATATCTCATCCCGCTTCGCCCGTATCTCGTCCATCATGCACATATGAAAACATCAATATTATACCACTTTCTCGGCGCAGAGGCATCTCCCCATGGGTCGCGAACTCCAGTAGGGACGGTTACCCACACCCTATCGTTCACTGTCTATTTGGCTTTGTCCTTTCATTTGCAGTTTACACCTACTGCGCTGCGGCGTCGCTTTCCCCACGGGCACGAAGTCGATGCGTCGCTGGCGGAAGTCGACGCGCGCGACGTGGACGCGCAGCCGGTCGCCGATGCGCCAACTTCCGCCGCCCGGCGCGGAGAGCGTCTGGTCTGACTCGTTGAACCGCACGTAGCGCGACGACAGCAGCGAGACGTGCACAAGGCCGGAGACGTCCAGCTCGGGTATGTCGACGAAACACCCGAACGGCATGCACCTGGCGATGACGGCATCGTAGTCCAGAACCTGGCGCGACTGCAGCTGTGACTCCAGGAGGCGGAACTTCTTGATCTCCAGAAGGCCGCGCTCGGCCTCGGCGGCGATCTCCTCGCGTTCGCTCGCGTGCGTCGCCCAGCGCGTCAGCGTCGCGGACCCGACGCGCGCCGAGGCGGGGCTTGAAAGGTAGGCTGCAAGCTGGCGGTGGAGCGTCAGGTCGGGATATCTCCTGATCGGCGACGTGAAGTGGGCGTAGTAGCGCTTGGCGAGCCCGAAGTGCCCGATCGACGTCGCGTCATACACCGCCCTTTTCATCGATCGCAGCACCATCGTGGCTATCGTCGGGTAGAGGGGGTGCGACTTGACCGTCTTCATGAACTGGGCGAACACCTTCGGGTTGGAGAGGTCGCCGACCTTCACGCCGAGTCCGCGAAGCTCCGCACGGAGCATCAGCATCTTCTCCTGTTCAGGCGGCTCGTGCAGGCGGGCGAGTATCTTCACGCCGTGAGTCCACAGCTCCTTCGCTACGGCCTCGTTCGCCGCTACCATGCACTCCTCGACCATCTGGTGAGACTCGTCGTAAGGACGCGTGACGATGCCAGACATCTCGCCCTCGCCGTCTAGAAGCACCTCGGCCTCCGGAACATCCAGGTCGAGCGCGCCGGCGGCGAACCGCCGCGCCCTCAGCTGCTGCGCAAGCGCGCTGATGGCCCGAATCGTCCGCGCGGCCTCCTTGGCGCAGCTCGCGAACCCTGCGTCCAGCCGCCCGCCGCCGATGACTGTCATCACCTGCTCGTAGGTGAAGCGGGCCTTCGAACGTATGACGGACTTCGAGAACGACCGAGCCGTCACCTCGCCGTTGCGGTCGAACGTAATGAACACCGAGAACGCCAGGCGGTCCTCCCCTGGCATTAGCGAGCAGACGCCGTTCGAGAGCGTCTCCGGCAGCATCGGCACGACGCGGTCGCAGAAGTAGACGCTCGTCGAACGCCTGTACGCCTCGCGGTCCAGCGCACCGCCGGGACGCACGTAGCGGCTAACGTCGGCGATGTGCACGCCGAGCACGCGGTTGCCGCGTCGGTCGGTCGTCAGCGACAGGGCGTCGTCGTAATCGCGCGCAGTCTCGGGGTCGCACGTGAAGATGAACTTCCTGCGGAGGTCGAGGCGGCCCTCGAAATCCTCCGGGCGTATCCGGCCGACGGACGCGGCCTCGTCCAGCACCGGCTTGGGGAAGGCCTTTGGCAGCTTGTAGAACTTCATGACCGCCGCGGTGTCTTCGCGTGGCGTCTTTCCCGGCGGGGGGAACTCATGCGTCAGCCCGGGACCGTTCATCTCCGCTCCATCTCCGAGTCGAGGGCGATGGTCTCGGCATAGGTCTTAGCGCCGCCGATCGAGTCGGTCACGGACAGGTTCGTCGCCGCCGCGCAGGAGCCGAGGCGCAGCGCCTGCTCGGCGTCCATGCCCTTCATGATGGCGTAAAGTGTTCCGGCGCAGAACGCGTCGCCCGCGCCTACGGAGCCCTTTATCCACCCCTGCGGCAGCTTGAGCGACCCGACGCGCGCGAAGTCGCCGCGCCGGTCGAGCGAGGCGCCGGCGTCCGGACAGTGCACCACGGCCTGCTCGCGCACGCCTGCCGCAAGCAGCCCTTCGCAGATCGCGCGAAGGTCGTCCGCCGGCGCACCGGTCGCCATCGACCCCTCGATCTCGTTCACGATGCAGTAGTCGCAGTAGCGGAGCGCGGGACGCACTATGCGCGCGAAGCGGTCGGACTGCTCGCTCACGATGTCGATGGACGTCTTGACGCCAGCCGCCTGGACCGACGCGAGCAGGCGAGCGGCCTTCGTGCCGTATTCCGGGTCGGGCGCGTCCATGCCGTCGAGCAGCAGAAGGTAGCCGAAGTGGAATATGTCGCAGCCGAGCCGGGAGACGTCGATGTCCTCGGGAACAAGCGATGAGTCCGCGCCGTGCATGTTGAAGAAAGTGCGCTCCCCGGTCGACTCCACCGTCATGACGTCGGTGAACGACGTCGGAACGCCCTTGACACGCCTTATCTGAGAGCAGTCGAGGCCGTGCGAAGCCAGGCAGTTAACGACGAAGTCGCCGTTGTCGTCGGCTCCGACCGCCCCTACCGCCCGCACGTCGACCGCAGGGTCGAGCGTCTTGAGGTCGATGCCCGAGTTGCAGACCGCTCCGCCGACCTGGCGGCGCATGCCGGTGATGGGCACGAGCATTCCCTTGTCAGGCCACGTCGGCACCGTCTTGATGACGTCGGCGATGATGCTGCCGCAGAAGACTATGCTGTTCATTTGGTTTCCCTCCTCACTCTCACTTTATCCTTTATCCGACAACAAGCTCCTCCTGCGGATAGCGTATGCGGCGCTTCGACTCGCGGTCGCCGATCATCATGACGACCGCGAGCGCGCCGAGGCGTCCGCAGAACATGGCGGTCATCAGCACGATGCGACCGGCCATCGACAGGCTCCGCGTGGTGTCGCCGACCGTGAGGCCGGTCGTGGTGACCGCCGACACCGCCTCGAAGAATAGCGCGTCCTGCCCGATGCCGCCGCCGCGTTCGGTCACGAGCAGCACGCCCATGACCAAGGTTATCATGGCGGCCAGCGTCATGACTATCACGATCGACTCACGGACGATTTCCGACGAGACGGTCCGCTGGGAGATCACCGTCTCGGTCTCGCCGCGGCACATGGCCGTAAGGGTGCACATCAGCACAGCGAGCGTCGTCACCTTTATGCCGCCCGCAGCCGAGCCCGGCGCGCCGCCGAGGAACATCATCACCTCGTACACGAGGCGCGTCACCGGCTGCAGGTCCGCCGTCGGCACAAGGCAGAAGCCGCACGTTCGCGGCGTGACCGACTGGTAGAAGCCGACCCATAGCCGCTTCGCCAGCGGCATCCCCGCGAGCGAATGCCCCCATTCGGCGCACAGGAAAGCAACGAGCGTGATGCAGAAGAGAATCGCCGAGACGCGCAGCACCGTGCGCGTGTGCAGAGTGAGCCGTCCGCGCGAAGTCGCGCGCAATGGGGCGAAGCGGAACGTGAAGAGGTTGAACAGCACCAGGAAGCCGCTTCCGCCGAGAATCGTAAGCAAGCCCATCGTGACGACGGCGAACGGATCGTCGATCCACGTAGCCAGCGAGCCGGGATCGACCGAGAAGCCGGCGTTGCAGAAGCTCATCGCGGAATAGAACACGGCCCTCGCCGCGCTGAAGCCGTGCGCGCGGAGGACGACTGCGCCTATCGCCTGGAACGCGAGCATCGACCCTACGACCCAGACGATCAGCCCGCGCAGTCCCTTGACCGCAGGCGCGCCGTATGCGTTCATGAGCAGGAACTCGCGCTGCAGCGAAAGCCTCCGCCCGATGGCTACAAGCAGGAACGTTCCGCAGGTAATCAGGCCGATGCAGCCGATCTCGACAAGCGCCGTCAGCACTATGATTCCGTTGTGAGAATATTCGGTGCCGACGTCCACGACCGACAGGCCCGTGACGCAGACCGCCGAGCATGCGGTGAAGAGAGCGTCGCCAAAGGCGCCCCATGCGCCGTCCGCGCGGGCCCACGGCGAGACGAGAACAAGCGCACCGATAAGTATCAGCGCAATGAAGCCGAGCGCAACCGAGGAGCGCCGTTTCACGCCGGCTTGCTCCGCTTGCTGAACGTGCCCTTCTCCTTGAGCCAGATCATCCAGATCGAAAGCTCGTACAGGAGGCAGAGCGGCAAGGCCATGAAGAACTGGCTCATCGGGTCGGGCGGCGTAAGGAACATGGCGAGGAAGAACGACAGCACGATCGCGACCCGGCGCTTCTCGCGCAGGCCTTTCGAAGTGATGACTCCGAACCAGCCCAGCACGAACAGTATGAGAGGCAGCTGGAACACGAGACCGAAGGCTATGATCGTCTTCAGCACGATGGAGATGTAGCCCTCAATGCGAATGACCGTGTTCGGCAGCCCTACCCATGCGTTGATCTTCTGGAACGCGGCTACGACCATCGGCAGCGTCTTCGCGTAAGCGAGGGCGACGCCTACGAGAAAGAACGCCGACCCGGCGATGAGAATCGAGAGAATCACCAGCTTCTCGCGGTTGGTGAGCGCGGGAAACACGAACCTGAGGATCGCATAGACAATAAACGGGAACGCAAGCGCGGTGCCGCCCCAGAGCGCGATCGACAGGATCGTCGAGAATCCGCTCGTCAGGTCAAGGCCCTGCAGCATGTCCTCGCTGGCCGCCGCCGGGCTCTTGAGCCAGGCGAGGATCGTAGGCGAGAAGATGCCGGCGGCCGCGGCGCAGATCACCCACGACACCGCCGCGAAGACTATCATGTCGCGGAGCGCCAGCAGATGCTCCAGGAGCGGACGCGGCGGGTCGTTCCGGGCGTCAGGGTTCTTGAGAAGTTCTATCGCCATCTGTCTCTTCAGCCTCGGCAGGAACCTCCGGAGCCTCCTGGGATTCCGGGAATTCCGGGTGTTCCGGATTTTCCGGGGTCTCCGACGGTTCCGGATCTTCATGGAATTCCGGATCCTCCGGATACTCCGGGTTTTCCGACGCTTCCGGATTCTCCGGAGCATCATCCAGGCCGGGAATTCTCGCTGCCTCCTCCGCCTCGCGTGCGGCCGCATCGACCGCCCGCTCGAACTCGGTGTCCATCTCCATTATCTGCCGCTTGAAGCTTTCTGCGGCGCGGCGGAACTTCGCATAATGGTTCCCGAACGCACGGATCGTGGACGGCAGGCGCCGCGGCCCTATCACGACAAGAAGCACGGCGAGCAGCACCAACCACTCGCCGGCCCCTACGCTCTCGAAAACGATCGCGAATGCCATCTAGACTGCCGTCACTTCCTTTGCGTAGTGTCGTAAATGCCGAACTCGCCGCGGCGGTTCATCGACCAGGCGCTCTCGTCGTGGCCCTCGGCAGCAGGCTTCTCCTCGCCGTAGCTGCGCGTCTGTATGCGGTTCGCCCCGATGCCGCTCTGCACGAGGTAGTTGCGAATGATCACCGCACGGTTCTCGCCGAGAGACATGTTGTACTCGTTCGAACCGCGCTCGTCGCAGTTGCCCTCGACTACGACGACTCGCTCGGAATGCGAGTTCAGGTGCTGCGTCACGGCGTCGATCTTGCCAAGTTCGCCCTGCGGAACGACCGTGGAGTCGAAGCCGAAGTACACCGGCGCAAAGTCAACGTCGGTGCAACGCTGGTAAAGGTCCTCGAACTTCGCTTCGGACGCATCGCCCAGAGATCCCGACTGAGCGCCATTAAACCCCTCGGTGCTGATATCGCTCCCGGAGCCGATGCCATCGCCCCCTGCGCCGCCGGCACCTCCCTTGCCGGCCTTGCCGTACTTGCAGCCCGCCACGCAGAGCGCTACCGCGAGAACCGTCATCATCGTCGAGAACTTCATTTTTCCTGTCTCCTTTTTTGGTTTTAAATCTTGTTGCCTGTGTTGTTTGGAAATCCACTGGAAATCCACACGGTATGATACCAAAAAACCGTCGCCGCGGCAATAGGGGTGCCACGCAATTCAAAGGAAGGCCGATCCCGTTCCTTACCACAGCTTCCAGACGTGGACGCTGTCGATGAAAACGGTCTCGCCGTCATTCATCTCAGGACAGAACCCAAGCGAAAACCCCTTGGCTTCCTCCGGCACTTCCGCGAACGCCTCGCCCGTCTGCCAGCCTGAATCGTCAGGCGACGAGAACTCCAGCCATTTCGTCCCCAGGTCCCAACGCCATTTGCCGTCGCCGTCCTTCCAGCCAACGTAGGCTTTCGGCGTGCCGCCCTTCATCCGGCACGAGACCTCATACAGCTCATGCTCCTGCCGTCCGCCAAAGTTGACTAGTATCGCCCCGTCCTTCAGACCGCTGACCGCGATGCACGACTTGTCGCCGTCGCCAGATCCCTCAGCAAGCCTAAACACCGGATTGCCCTTGCCCGCATAGACCGAGTAAGGGCGCGGCAGTTTTCCCTTCGCCGACTGATCGTCCGGACGGCATTCGGGATTTGAGATCATGTCCGTCAGCAATCCCTTTGCCGCCAGTTCCGCCCTGCGGCTGCGAAAGGAATAAGAGTCGTCATCACGCGCTCGCATCGCCTGGTACAGTCCGGGCAAAACCTCTGCCCATGTCTCCTTGCCCTTGACCGAAGGCGGCAGGGTCACGTTCTCCCAATGGACTGTCGGGTGCTTCTCCCCCCACAGCCACACGTACTCGTCCGCCAATCTGAAAGCATCGGCACAGTCCAGACGAAAATGCTCCAGCCGCGAACCGTGAACCGGCCCTTTGTACCACGCAGGACCGGGATTGATGTACATGTCAAGATAGAGGCCAAAACTGACCTGCACCTGTGCGGCATGCTTGGCACGGTTCTCCTGCGAAAGAAGCAAAGGCGCCATAATCCGCTGATTGCAGGCCGACACATGGTAGTCGTGCCTGTCGTACGCATAGCCGTAGGCGTGCTCGTCGCCGTCGATAATCCTTGCGGTCGGCGGCAGGACGTCCATGATGCCGTCCGCAAATGCGGGCCACAAGTCCCCTTTCCGACGCGCCGGAGCCAATGGATCGGGAGAGCCGAAATACTCCTTCCTGAATGTCAGGAACCAGTAGAACAGCACCCGCGCCTCGGGCTGCTCCCTGAAGAGCGCGCCAAACACTTCGCGTCCGCGCCGCCGCACGGTCTTCACCAGCTCGTCGTAAGGCGGGTCGCCCTTGATGCGCTCGTACTGCTTCTGCTTGTGATAGTCCTCGGTGTCGGAGTTTATTCCCCTAAGCCCCGTCTCGCGCGAAAGCCGCCCAACGACGCCCATGTTGTGCGCGATGCGCGCCCACGCCGCATCATCTGTCCATGAAACACGCTTCGTCGGCGCACTGAAACATTTCAGGAACGACTCACTCAGATGTTCCGTATTGGCAATCTTGCGGAGAGCGGGTATCTGAGTGGCGAATGCCTCGATGTCCCATTCCGGATTTGTCATGAAGCCGTAGGTGCCAATGGCCTTCCCAACACGGTTCGTCGCCCGAAGATAGATGCCGACGCCGTCAACGACCGTGTCCTTGAACTTGTCGGCATTGGCAAGAATCTGTTCAGGCGTCAGCCGTCCGTACTCCCACCCGAAGGAAATGCACTTCTTGCGCGGGCCATCGGCAAATGCCGTGGTTACGGCAAGCACCAACGATGCCAAAAGGATCGGTGGCGAAAACTTGTTTTTGCACAGTCTCATTATGGGCAGGAACCTTACTTGATAGAAATGACCAATCCCAGTGGCTCGTTCTCGATCGTCATCGCTTCGGAAGCCTCGCTCTCCATTGTCGCGTCACCGACTGCATATACGGCCACGGCCTGATAGGTATCGGTCGGCGCATTCCTTGGCCTGCGCCACCGAACCGTCAACGTGCCGCCCTCGCCGCCATCAATCGGTTCGCCGTTGCACAGCCAACGGTAGGACGTCGCTCCAATCGCAGACGCCGTAAGCGTCGCCGTTTGTGCGGATGAAATCTTCCCGGTGCTCTGCGTCACCGCCACATCAAACACGCCTCCGTAAGTTAGCGGCGAAGCAGATCCGGACGCCTTGAAATCGCCATTGGGCAGAATGTCCTGCAATCCAGCCACGCCATTCACTACAGCCGGAACGTAATCACGTTTCAGAACGTACTCGCCGCCCTCCTTCTCCCAAATCCGGCAGCCAAAAATGCGTATGGTTGCGTAGTGGGCGGACGGGTCGTAGGGTGACGACAACTTCAGCGTGAAGTTGTCAAACGCTCCAGAAGCAGTCGTTTCGCATATCGCGTTAGTTACCCCCTCGGTGATGATGACGCCACGACCGGCGGGGTTGTCAAGAATGACCGCCCGGCGAACGTTCACGGCACTCGCTCCGACATCCGGCCCGACACCCGTCTTCCAACCGCCAGCAGTATTGATAAATCCAAAACCTCCATTATTTATGAACGCCGAAAAATTAGCACTGCCACCGGCGGCGAACAAATACCAGGTATCGCCCGTCACACGGCTTTCTGCAGGAGAGTAGTCGATCTCAACCTTTGTTGCAGTGGTGACGGTATAACCCGTATCGACGTACCGCTTGTCCGACCGTTTCGTCTCTACATACGGCGGACAGGGCGCGAGCTTGCCGCTGTAGGAAAGATATTTCTCGGCTGTTGTGCCCGGATAGACCGCAAATGCACCTGTAATGCTGTCTTTAAGCGCGGCGACTGCGCTACCGTCCTGCGCAGGCCCAACCACAGACGGCACAAAGTTCCGCACCAGTTTGCCTTCCTCGAAAATCTTGCATCCATAGACCTTCAACGGGGTGATGGCCGGCGTACCGCTGTGTTGAGAGGCGATCTTGATCGTCGATCCCGATTTGTTGTGCTCCGTGCAGGCCGCAACGCCTTTTGTGCCGTTCGTTTCTCCAGCCGTGATGACACTGGCAGAAACGTGGGCGGCATCCAGTACATACGTATGCCGCACGTCTTTTACACTCA
The DNA here is from genome assembly GCA_017514235.1 of Kiritimatiellia bacterium. GTDB lineage: Bacteria > Verrucomicrobiota > Kiritimatiellia > RFP12 > UBA1067 > UBA1067. The sequence continues at coordinate 80,982 of JAFWKK010000018.1, forward strand.
CGTAATCAATGCCAAGAACGCCCGTTTGCCAACCGCTGGTTTGCGTACCATATCCGCTTGTCGGATGGATGAAGCCTGAAAAGAATTCCGATCCGGCGCCAGCAAACAGATACCAGGACGAACTGCCGGAGAAACTGTCCACCAGTGCGCAATCGAGCATGAAGCAAGTGTTGGAGGTTGCCTGATATCCCGTGTCGATATAGACGCCGTTGTTGCCGGAAGGTGTCGCCACATACGGGCTTTCGAATGAATCGAAATCGCCACCGATGGTGATGCCGTAGAACTTCTTGCCGTTGGTGACAAATTCATCCGTCTTGACGTCAATCAAACCGGCAACGCCATCCTTCAAAAACGGCTTGAATTCATGCGCCAAAACATCCGCCTCGTAGATGCGAAGACCAAATATCCGCATCTTGGCATAGTTGCCGCTTCCCTGGGCATTCGATGCGAGCATGAGCGTCCGATTGTCAACATAGTCTGCAGTCTTTGCCAACGAGGCGGTGGCGTTTGTGACGCCATCGCTGATTACGTAGCACGAATTGTTGGGGATATCCAGCACCACCGAGAGCCGCAGTTCTGGTGTATTTGCAATGCCAGAAGCATTGCCTGTGTTCCAATGTGAATTGTTATTGGCACCGCAAACGCCAAATCCCACGCCGCTGTCATTGAGGAACGAGCAGAAAGTCGGATTGCCCGCAAAGAGATACCATGTCTCGCCGCTTGGCCGCGCTTCCGGTAGGGCATAGTCGATTTCACAGCGTGTGCTGTTCTTGACGTTGTAGCGGGTGTCTATGCCGAACGTGCCATCCACTTCGATGTACGCATCCGCCGCATATGCAGCGCTGCCGGATGCAAGTGCAACAATCAACGCACAGATTGTCGACAGGCTCTTCATGCTCCTATTCCTCCTATTCTTTTTGGGTTAAAGACTTTCTTGTTCCTTGATGCCGTGTATGATATCAAATTGCGGTTTAGCCGACGACTAACCAAACGGTTAGTCGGCACGCACCTGCTACGATCTTCATCTCGCCTCCAGTTCATGTTCGCCGGCGGAGAACACCCGCGTCGGCAAGCCTCGAAATCTGACGGTCGCCGAGGCACCCTCAGGTATGCGAAATCGCCACACACATCTGTCGCCACGCCATCTCCACTCGCTCTCGATGCGCCCGCACGGCGCGTCATATGCGGCCTTCACGAAGCCGATGCGCCCGTCTGGTATCGGTTCGAGGATGAAATGCCTCATTCCTGGCGAAGCCGGGTCTTCGCGTATCCCAGCCATAGTCGACATCATCCACGAATAGACCGCGCCATACGCGTAGTGGTTGAAGCTGTTCATTCCCGGGTCCTGGAAGCCCCTCTTCGGATCATAGCAATCCCAGCGTTCCCATACGGTCGTGGCGCCGTTGTCGACTGCGAAGAGCCAGCTAGGGCATTTCTCCTGCAGAAGCAGCGTATAGGCAACGTCTGACGCCCCGATCTCCGTCAGCGTCTCCATCAGAATCATCGTGCCGAGGAACCCCGTCTGCAAACAGTCGCCGTGCCGACGGATGTCGGCGAGCAGATGCGCCTTGGTCCGCTCGGCCGCCTCGCCCGACACGAGTCCGAGCTTTAGCAGGAAGAGATCCGTAGTCTGCCCGCGATAGCGCTCGTGCATCAGCCCGTCGCCTCCGATGTACTTCGCCGCGAACTCCGCGCGCGCCTCGCCCTCAAGCTTGGCGTACCGGCGCGCCTCGTCGGCCTTTCCAATGTCGCGTGCCATCTCCTTCATCGCAAGCGCGTCCCAGACGAAGAAGAAGCCCCGGAAACATTCGCGGTAGAACTCCGGCGATCTGAGCGCCGGACCGTCACCGGCGAGCGAGTGCTCGAACGCCTGCCAATCGCCGTAGTGCTGCTTGTCGGGGCCGCGATGGGCCTCGATGAAGTCCATGTAGCGGGTCATCGCCTGCCAGTGCGCGTCAAGAAGCGCACGGTCGCCATAGCGCTTCCAGAGACGGTGCGGCACGAGGATGCCCGCGTCGCTCCATCCGGTGACCGCGCCCCTGCCGGAGAAACTCCACACGAGCGGCGCGAGACTCGGGAAAGCGCCGTCCGCGTCCTGGCTGTCGCGAAGGTCGCCAAGCCACTTGCCCAGCAGTCCCCGCACGTCCGCCGAATACTCCGCCGCCGAGACGAACGCAAGCGTGTCGGCTGTCCAGCCCAGTCGCTCGTCGCGCTGCGGACAATCGGTCGGAATCTCGAGATAGTTGGAGCGGAAGCCCCAACGCACGTTCTCGGCAAGGCGATTGACCTTCGCGTTGTCCGTAACTATGACCGGCGACTCGTCCGCCGCCGATATGCTGGTTACGGGGACGCTTTCAACCGAAAGGATCCGCACGGGCGCAGTAACGGTTATGCTCGCATAGCGGTAGCCGAAGAACGTGAACGTCGGCCTATACGACTGGCGCCCTTCGCGGAACACATACATGATCGATGCCGCCGCGCTGCGCAGGTTGGCGAGAAGGACGCTTCCGGCCGGCCCGTCGCACCGGCGCGTCTTCTCGCCATTCGCGTCATTGAGCGCCTCGCCCATGCGCACGGACATTTCCGCACCGGCAGGTCCCTCCAGCTCGAAGCGCGGCACTGCGGCGGCGTTCTGCGCAAAGTCGATGACAAGGGTTTCTCCCGGTTCGAGCAGAACCGGCGACCACGGCTCGAAGCGCCGCCGCACCATCACCTTGCCATACGCTTCGTCCGTCGCATCCGACACGCCAGACCAAACGTATGCGGCGATGGGCTTCAGCACGAGGTCTTCGCGCAGGCAGACCGGCGGCCCCTGCCGCGAACGCACCTCGCCCTTGAAATCGTCGCAGCGAACGGACGCCGCGAAGCCTGCCGCCGTCCGACGCGCGTCGACTCGCTCACCCTCGAATATCCCGGCGTCGACTATCGGCCCAGTGTACGCGGAGAGCCAGCTCGGATCGCTGTAAAACTCGTCGGCGCCGCCATCCTCGTATGTCAGGCGCAACGTTGCACGAAGAGCGGCATTCTTTGGCAATGGGGCGCCGACCTTTGGATATGCGCGGCGTGTCATCCTGCAACGCCACCAGCTTGGCGCGACCGTCGCCTCGAACACGTTATCGCCGCGCTTCACCTCCGACGTGACATCGTAGGAGACTTCAAAGCGCGTCTTCTCCGGCTGTGAGAAGCCGGGATCAAGGAAGCGCGACACGACCGTGCCGTTGACACGCGCCTCGAATACGCCCAGCGCCGCAACGCGCCACTCGGCACGCGCCACTTCCCTATCCACGTGCACAACGCGGCGGAACACGGCCACGTTGGCGTTAGTCGTCGCCTGCGCCGCCGGACGAATCCACTGCGGCGCGTCGTTCGGTGCTAAGGCCAATGTCTCCGCAAACGTCGCAACTGCCGCGAATGTCGCGATAGCAGACAACAGTATCTTGTATGTTTTCATGTTCATCCGTTCGTTGCGGGCGGGTTCACGGGCGCGTTATCATCTAAGCGGGAAGACGCCAATGGAATCGTACCAGGCCTTTTCGCCCGGCGCAAGACCCACGCCGAGAGTAAACTGCAGCTCGACGGCGTCCGTAGGCACACGCACCACCAGTTCGCCCTGCCGCCAACGGCCTTCCTCCTTGCCGAACGGCATGTAGAGCGGGACCATCTTCAGGTATTGGCCGGAAGCGTTCTTCCAGACGGCCGAGGCGGACGTCACACCGCCGCTTGCCGAACATTTCAGCAGGTACAGCTCGCCCGGCTTGACGCCTTTCTGCCGATAGACGAAGCATCCGCTCGGCACGCCTTCCGAGCAGAGCGATGTGCTGTCGCCTTCGCCGAACGTCGTGTCGCATCCGAAGCTGCCGCGATGGTTTTCCTTCTTGCCGGGCTGCCAGCTTTCAAACGGCTTGGGCACCGCGCCGGCCTTGCAGTCGGCGCAGTCGCCGTTCGCCACGAGGTTCGTCCAGACGCCCGAGGCCTCCATCTCGCTGCGGCGGTGCCGCGCGAACGCCGCCGGATCCGTGGCGGAGAAGATGACGTCGTAAAGACCGGGCAGCCTGTCCTCCCATCTTTCGGGAAGGGTTCCCTCAGCGATCCTGAAGTCCGGCTTCCATTTCACGAACTGCAGCTTCTCGCCATAGATCCACACAAATTCGTCGGCGGCGTCCAGCGCCTGTTCCAGGTTGCGTCTGAACGTCTCGGTGCGCGAACCGTCCTTCGGCGGGAAATACCAGCGGCTGTCCTCTTCGTTCACGTACATGTCGAGATAGAGGCCAAAACCCGCCTGAACCTGCCGCGCGTACTTCTCGCGGTTCTCCGGCGCCACAAGGCGCACGAGCGAATTGCGCACTTGGCACACCGAACGGTAGAAATCGTTGCGGTCGGCATCGTAACGGTACGCATACTCGTTGCCGTCCACAAGGCGCGCTCCCGGCGAAACGACGTCCAGCATGCCGTTCAAGAACGCGGGCCAAAGGGAATGTCTGCCGCGCACTGAGCTTTCCACGCTGCTGGCCGGGCACTTGTCGTTGCCCATGGTCAGCAGCCAGAACGACAGCACGACTGCATCTGGATATTCGGCAAACACCCCACGGAAGACTTCCGCGCCGCGCTTGCGCGCCATCTGGCACAGTTCGTCGTACGGCGGGTCGTTGGGTTCGCGGACGAACTGCCGAGCCTGCGAATAGTCCTCGGTATCCATCTGGAGCCCCCGGCATCCGCCGTCGCGTGCGATGCAGGCGGCGACGCGCATGTTTTCACCCAGGCGCGCCCACGCCTCGTCGTCCGTCCAGGCAATGCGCTTTCGCGGCGATCGGAGCGTGACGAGGAAGTTGTAGCGGAACGCCCGGTGCTCCATCATTTTCCTGAGTTTCGGTACCATCGGCGCAAACATCTCGTAGGACCAGTCTTCCGTGTAGATGTTGCGCATACCCACGGCATTGCCCCTGCCGTCGCGTCCGCGCAGCCAGACGAACACGCCGTCAAGCCCAACGTCGTCGAACGCGTCCGCGTTCGCCAGAAAGTCGTCCACCGTCGCCGAGTTGAAGCCCCAGCCGCCTCCAATCACCTTCTTCTGATCCGCAGCATCTGCACACAGCGCAATCGCACACGCCACACCGGCGACTATCAGCCTTTTAGTTGTCATCTTCATTTTCGACGCGCTTCACCGAAAGATCAACGTGAAGCCTTCCGTCCGTGCATATACCGATTTGCCCCCTATGGATCTTTTAGCTACCTTATGCATTTTTCGTTCCTTTCAATGACCCTTGATGCCGCGCATGATACCAAATTGCCGTCTCGCCGCCTACTAACCACATGGTTAGTCTCTCTGCTGGCGCAGGCGCTAAACGAACATCACCATGTAATGCGGAAGCGTTACCTTCTTGCCGAACCGGCCGACATTGCCGTTGATGAATTTGTACCCGACTTCTATCTCGGGGCTTTCGACAAGGCGGTTGAATGATTCCGAACAGCAGGATCCCGCTTTCACTTCGATGGGAACGATGGATGATCCGCGGGCGACCACGAAATCGATCTCACCCTGCCCTGGCTTCTTCTGGTAGTAGTACGGCTCGTATCCTCGTCTCACCAGAGCACCCATGATGGCGTTCTCGTATATGCCGCCCTTGGCTGGGCCTTTCAGCGTGTTCTCAATTATCGGACTGACAATCTCAAATCCAGACATCGCGGCGAGGATTCCCGTATCTGCGACATAAAGTTTGAACATGTCGTTCTTTTTGTATGCGCGCAGAGGAATGTCCACGGACTCAAGATTGTGGCATTGCAGCGCAAGGGCGGATTCCCTCAGCCAGTCTATGGACGAACCGAACTTCCGTGACGAGCCGTTCTTTTCCACACTTGAGTACTTGAACTTTCTGTTCTCCCTAGCAAGCTGCGAAGGAATAGAAACGTAGCAGGCTCGGACTTTGGGCTTTTCGGTCGTGAGGGCATAACGCGATATGTCATCCAGATTGGACGCGAGAATGTCCCTCTGCACTTCGAACACCGCACCAAAGTTCTTGGACTTTACATACGTCGCCACCACATCCGGCATTCCGCCAATGACGATATATTCGCGGAAGAGTCGAAGCATGTGCTCGTTGGTGGAATTCGGCAGCGTTGTCAGGCTGTCGAACGACTCTCTGTACACGGAAAGCGAGTCATCGGTGTATCCGACAGCCCAAAGGAACTCCTCGAAGTCGAGGGAGTGCATAACGACCTGTTGCTCATATCCTACCGGAATAGAGGTCTCTCGCCGTTCCTGATTGAGCCTTGCACCATCATCAAGGAAGGTGATGCCAAGGAGCGAGCCTGAGCCTACGACATGCGCTCGCCCGTCAATTGCCAGGGGCTTGAATGCCGAACGAGCCTTTGGGCAGACCTGGATCTCATCAAGAAAAATAAAAGTTTCTCCAGGAACTACACGGAACGATGGCAGACGTGCACTGATACGCTTGAAGATGTCGTCGGCTTCCAGATTGCCGTCAAAGAATTCCCGGTACTCTGGGTTGATCAGGAAGTTCAGGTAGAGATAGGATGTGTAGTTTGTTTTTCCAAAATGGTCAATGATGAAGGTTTTTCCTATCTGACGGGCACCTTTTACCAGAAGGCACTTTCTAGGAGTCGATGCCTTCCAGTTTGCGAGAACATCATAGAACTTGCGCTTGAGCATTCATTTTCCCTATTTAAGACATATGAATGAATTATATCAAATACTGGCAGGGCTTGCAATATGCAGCTTTTTGACGGGTATGGCATAGTGATGATTGCAACTTTTTGACGGGCATGACACTGCTTGAATTGCAACTTTTTAGCTTTCCTTACGGCGACGGACAAGAAAATGTCCTGAAACTAACCAAACGGTTAGTCTCCCTGCGGGCGCAGAATATGATAAAATACTTTCGCCTTGAAACCGCTCCTGACACTTCTCGCCTGTATGCTTCTGCCTGCCGCCAAAGCCCACGCGCCATTGCGCACGGCGGCAGAGATCAATGCGCTTTCGGATGACGAGTTTGCGTCTGGCATTCCCTTTGACATTGAAGGCACCGTTTCCTTTGTCGCCTCTTCGGCCTCCCCCGGATTCAACCCCAATGTCACCATACAAGACGGGACAGGTGCCGTCTCCCTGTTTTCGGCACGTGGTCTTCCCGTTCCGTCAACGGGCGACGTCATCCGCGCGACCGGGACGACATCGTTCGACACGTTCTCCCAGCCTCATGCCGACTACACCAATCTCGTCCGCATCGGTCACGCCGCCACACCCAAGCCTGAGGTTCTATCGCTGGGCGAACTCCTTCGCGGCGACTACAACTGTCGTCTCGTGAGAACGGAGGGGACGATTGCCGATGCGTTTCGGGACGAGATCGACCCCCGCTACAACTATCTGCTGATCAAACGCGGCGCAGAAATCCTGCCGGCCGCATTCCCCGATCCCAACTTAACCGAATCGACGCTTCAAGCTCTTGTCGGCGCCGAAGTCAACGTCAGCGGCCTCTGTCTTTTCGTATCCGGTTCGCGTGATTTCCTCGGTCCACGGCTGGAACTTACGGGGCTTGACGCCATTCGCGTGACGAAACCCGCACCCAGCGATCCGTTTGACGCCCCGACGCTCGCGGACATCCACCGCATCAATCCGGCGACCGTGGCGAACATGGGGCGCCGCACCGTCGCTGGTCGCGTCATCGCCGTGTGGAACGGCGACCGGTTCATCATCAAGACTGCCGACGGACGCTTCCTCCGCATCACTCTGGCGCGGCGGCATTCCCCGCCCGCATACGGCGAGACTGTTCGTGTCGTCGGCTTTCCGGAAACAGACCTCTTCCGCATCAACATCAGCGAGGCGATCTGGCGGCGGGAACAGTCCGTCCTGCCGCCCGAAGAGCCTCCGCAGCCTTGCACGGCATCGGCTCTGCTAATGGATGCCAGCGGACGGCAAAAGTTCCGTCCCCGCTACTTCGGCCATACTCTGAAACTCAAGGGCCAGCTCAGGGACACCCCGGAACCGAATCGCCTCAAGGCGCATGCCCTTCTCGACTGCGGCAACGTCATCATTCCCATAAACACCGACATGTGCCCCAACGTCTTCAAGGACGCCGCCGCAGGCTGCATCGTCGAACTGTCTGGCATATGCCTCATGGAGACCGAGAGCTGGCGCTCGGACGCCCCCTTCCCACGCGTGACCGGCGTGACACTCATCCTGCGCACCGTTGCCGACCTGAAGATCCTGTCGCGTCCGCCGTGGTGGACGCCGCTGCGCCTTTCCATCGTCATAGGCGCGCTGCTTGTGGTCATAAGCGGCATATTCATCTGGAACCGCATGCTGAACCGGCTCGTCGAACAGCGTAGCCGCGCCCTGCTGAAGGAACAGACCGCGCACGACGTTGCCGACCTGAAAGTGGAGGAGCGTACGCGCCTCGCCGTGGAGCTGCATGACACCCTTGCACAGAACCTGACAGGCATCGCGCTCCAGATCGACGCCGCGCAGATGGCGGCGGAAGAGGACCCCAACTCAGCGATGCCCTATCTGGAGATGGCCAGCCGCAAGATGCAGAGTTGCCGCGACAACCTGCGAAACTGCCTCTGGGATCTCAGAAGCCGCGCCTTCGAGGAAAAAGAACTGGCCGACGCCATCCGCAAGACCATCGCCCCGCACATCGGCGAGACCGACGTGCAGATCGAGATGCACATCCCCTGCCGAAAGCTCTCCGACAACACGATCCACGCCGTCCTGTGCATCATCCGCGAACTGACCATCAACGCCGTCCGGCACGGCAAGGCCGCGCACATCGCCGTTTGCGGAACGCTGGACAGTTCTGGCCTCTCCTTCACGGTCGCCGACGACGGCATCGGCTTCGATCCGTCACGACGCCCGGGACTTTCGGAAGGTCACTTCGGGCTCCAAGGCGTCACCGAACGCGTCCTACGTCTCGGCGGTGCGTTTGAGATCACCAGTACTCCCGGTCACGGCGCAACTGCCACGCTCACCCGCCTCACCCCCGACACCTAACCCCAGCTAACCACTAGCCACCAATCACTAGCCACTAACCCATGCCCTCCAAGCTAAAGATCCTGATCGTTGACGACCACGCCATCGTGCGCGACGGACTTGCCGCCATCCTCAAGTTTCAGAAGGACATGACCGTAGTCGGAGAAGCGGACGACGGTCAAGCCGCCATCAAGAAGGCGCAGGAGCTTCAGCCCGACATCATCCTGATGGACCTGATGATGCCAAACATGAACGGTACGGATGCGACTTCCGCCATAAAGCGCATCCTGCCTAACGTTCAAATTCTCATCTTGACCTCTTACGGCACGTCTGCCGACCTGTCCCGCGCTTTCAGGAACGGCGCGACAGGCGCCATCACGAAATCGCTCCCGAAGGAAGAATTGCTTTCCGCAATACGGAACGTCGCGTCCGGGACACGTGTCGTCTCGCCTGAAATCGAACAGACGCTCAAGGAAGAGGCGTCCACCCCATCGCTCACGCCGCAGCAGTTCAAGATACTCCATTCCCTCACGCGCGGTCTCTCCAACAACGACATCGCCCGCGAATTCGGGCTCTCAAAGGCCGGCGTAAAGTTCCATCTGCTCACCATCTTCCGCAAGCTCAACGTCGCCAACCGCACGGAAGCCGTCGGCCTCGCCTCGCGAAAGCACATGTTCCAGGAATGAGATAAGCCAGAGCCTCTGGCAACATGTGACTAAAGCACTGCCATCGCCAGGGCGATCACGACGGGCATTGTCACGATGCTTGCGAGCGTAGTGCCGCTCACTATCGCGACGCCGACGTCAATGTCGCGCCGGAACTTCGCCGAGAAAATCGACACAAGCGCCGCCACCGGAGCCGACGAGGCGATGACCATCGCAAGCATCATGTCCGCATCGAGCCATCGCCGGAACGGAAGCATCGCCGCGACAAGCAACAGCGGACTCGCGAAGAGCCGCAGCGCAGCCGCCGCGTATACCCCGCCCGACCGCGCCACCCTACCGAACTTCACGCCGACCAGGCTGTAGCCGACAACCACCATGGCGACGGGCGTGTTCAGGTTCGCGAGATGGCGGACCGGCTCCGCAACGACCGCCGGCAGGCGCGCAGACGTCAGGAAGAGCGGCAGCCCGAGCGCGATGCCGACGGTGCCGGGGTTGAATACCGACTTCAGCAACCCTTCTCTCCCGCCTCCGCACTCCTCCCGCATCGTCTTCACGCCCCAGCTCCAGATGAAGAGATTGAACACCACGATGTAGACAGCTCCGAAAAAGACACCGCGCGGCCCGAGGATCGCCTGCTCGAGCGGCAGGCCCATGAAGCCGGCGTTCGAGAAGACCGCGGCAAGGCGAAGCGTCCGCCGCGTGTCGCCGCCGCCGCGCAAGCAGAGTGCGGAGAGCGCGATGAGCGCGATGTGACCGAATGACGCAAATGCAAACGCCAGGCCAAGTCCGCCGAGCATGGCCTGGTCGAACGGACGCTGGAAGCAGTCGACTATCACGCACGGCGTGACGACGAACATGAGCAGGTTCACCATGCCGCCGATGGCGCCGTCGCCCAGCAGCTTCAGGCGGCGAAGCGCCGCGCCGACGCCCATCAGCACGAAAAGCACCGCGACTTGCGAGGCAACTGAAACCAGGTTTTCCATCACATGCCGGCAAGCGCGGCGAAATCGCGCGCGGCCTGCTCCGCGGACGAGAACCGTATGGCGCTCCAGCCGGCGCGGCGCGCCCCAGTGCAGTTAGCCTCCGTGTCGTCGATGAAGCAGAGCTCGCCGGCGGGAAGCCCGAGGCGCGACCGGAGAAGCTCGTATATGCGGCGCTGCGGCTTGAACATCCGCTCCTCCCCGGAAATCACCATTGCGTCCGCAAGCGCGATGTAGTCGGCGAACACCTCGCGGAACCGCGCCGCCATGTTCGTTGACATGTTGGAGAGGATTCCGATCTTGAGTCCGTGCGCCTTCAGGCCGCGCATCCACTCTAGCGTCGCGAGGTTGCGGCTCCCCTCAAGAAAGCTGGCCATGTCTTCCGCGACGATCTTTGCCCGGACGTCCGCCGACAGCTCAAGCCCGGCATCAGCCCATATGAGGTCGTACATCTCGTCCATCGACATGAAGTCCGAGTCCATGAGCCGCCTGTACCGCGCAAAGCCGTCCTCAAGAACCTTCCAGTCTATTCCGAGCTGATCCGTCCGCGCACGCACGCGCTCGGGCATCGTCGATGTCGTCATCACGCCGCCGAAGTCAAAGACGACGGCAGAGAGCCTGCGCACGCCGCAGATGCCGTCGGAGAGGCCCGTCCGCACGAACTCGTATCGGCGCGTGCCGTCGGGATAGACGAGTATTGCGCCGGCGTCGAGGAACCGCACCCAGTTCTCGCGCGTGAACGGAACCGCCGCCGCGCCCCTGGCCGTGAGGAACGCCGCGATGTAAAGGTCGTGCGTGACTGCGACGAAGAGCTTCTTGGCGAAGCGCTCGTCGAGCCACGCCTCGAACGCGTCGGTAGCCTCGCCGAGCGGAGCGAACCCGCGCTGCCGCCCGGTCGCAAAATACTCGATGCAGGCGTTGAAGAAGTTCTCCGGCTTGAAGACCTCCAGCACCTCGTCGGTGTCGGTATAGTAGAACGAGTCGTTGCCGAGCCGGCCTTCCGCCAGAATCTCAGGAGCGGCGACACCCATGCCCGCAGCGATGCGCTCGGCAGTCATGCGCGTGCGCATCAGCGGACTTGCCGCGAACTGCACGTCGCCGTGGAAATCGGCGAGGCAGCGCCCGAGCTCGGTCGCCGTCCGCGCCCCACGCTCCGTCAGCGCCAGCGCGTCGCCGAACGTCGGGTCGTCGGGGTCTATCTGCGGACGCTCCGCGTGCCGCACCATCAGTATGGCCCGCGCCCCCTTCTCCATCTCGGCCTTCAATTCGTCAATGGTCATGGCCTTGGCCCCCCTTCTCGCACGAACCCCAGCACGCCGCAAGCATCGCCGACAAGGTACGAGCCGGCAATCGCCGCGCGGACATGCCGTTTCGCGCCGTCTATCGCCTGCACGATGCCATGCCCAAGCGCAAGCTCCGCGGCAAGCGCGGCAGCAAGCGTGCAGCCGGTTCCGTGAGTCGACGCCGGATTCGGGACGCGCGGCAGCGAGAACGAGCGCAACTCATGCCCGTCGAAAAATACGTCCGTCGCCGCGTCGCCGTCGGCGTGTCCGCCCTTTACGAGCACAGCGCAGCCGAAGCGGTCGTAGACTCCCCTTGCAAGCGTCTCGGCGTCGCCGCCGTCAGTTCCGCAGAGCGCGGCAGCCTCCGGCAGGTTCGGCGTGACGAGCGTCGCCAGCGGCAGGAGCCTGCGCTCCAGCGCACCGACCGCATCGTCGGAAATAAGCCTGGCTCCGCTCGTCGCGACCATAACGGGATCGATGACGCGCAGTATCTCAGGGCGGGCGGCGATGCGGTCTGCGACAGCCTCGATCACGGACGCCTCGGCCAGCATGCCCGTCTTCATGGCGCGGATATCGTACACGCCCAGAACCGCATCAAGCTGCGCAGCCACGAAGTCCGGAGGCACCGCGTGAACGGCTGAGACGCCGTGCGGGTTCTGCGCCGTCAGCGCGGCAAAGACGGTGCAGCCGTGAAGTCCGTACGAGTGAAACGTCCGCAAGTCCGCCTGAACGCCGGCGTTGCCGCCGGAATCGGAGCCGGCGACTGTCAGGCAGCAAGGGTGCGTCTCCGCCATGCCTCAGACCACAGGCCGAATGTAGCGGGCCTTGACCGCGCGCCAAAGCACCACGCAGAACGCCGAAAGAGGAATCGCCAGCAACATGCCGAGCACAGGCCCGAGGACGATGGACCAGAAGAAGAAGCTGAAGATTACGCCGGCGTAGCCGAGGCCGGTCTTGTCGCCCTGTATCCTGGGGGTGATGAGGTAGCCGTCGAGCGCTTGCCCGGCAAGCCATACGCCAAGCACCAGCAGAAGGCGCGTCAGGGAACCGTCGCGCGTGAAATACGCGAGAGGCAGCGCGATGGGCAGGCAAACGACCGAGCCGAAAAGCGGAATCAGGTTCAAGACTCCAAGCGCGAAGCCTATCAGGAACCCGTATGGAAGGCCCACGAGCCAGAAGCCAGTTCCGTACATCAGCCCCTCGATGAGGCATATCACCGTCTGACGCTGGAAGAAGGAGACCAGTATGTCAACGAAAGCATCGAGCTGCTCGGCCAGGAAGCACCGCGTGCCCTCCTTCAGGAACGGCATTTGGGACGTAATCTCGCCGCCGCGGCGCTCCTTCGTCATCAGGAAGAAGACGAAGAAGATCAGCGTCACGAGTCCGGAGACGACGCCAAGCAGGCACTTCACCGCACCAGTGCCGGCCTTGACCGCAGTCGGGCCGTACTTGGTGTACATGTAGCCGACGTCCTCATACGGTATGCCCATCTGAAGAAGCAGAGAATGGAGTCGCGGGAACGTGCCGCGGAACCAGTGAAGCACCTGATCGAGCAACTCCGGACCTTGTCCAATCAGGTGGATCATTTGATCGACCAGCATCGCGCCTGCGTACCACAGAAAGAACCCAAGCGGCAGGAAAACGGTCATAAGCATCGCTATGAGCGCAAGCGTCGGGTTGCGCACGGTTCGCCGCCACCACCGGTAATAAGGCCTGAAGAACAACGCAAGGAAGAAGCCGAGGAGGACTGGCACTATCGCCGGCATGGCAAACGCCAGAGCCTTGAACACCCCCCAGGCGACAAGCGCGACGAACGCGAAAACAACAGAGACGGACAGGACTGTCAGCCCGTTCGCAACCGTTCGCTTCTGACTGTCGGTAAAGTCGATCATGCGGGCATTATATCATATTTCGGCGTGCGGCGGCTCAGAACCCGGGCAACGGCGGTATCAGCATGTTTTCCGCAAACTCGTCGCGAGGCAGGAACGGCGCCATGTCCTCAAGCGGCGCGGAGACCATCGCGCCGTCAGGCAGCTTCTTCGACGCCGCCTTGGGGCCCAGCGCCTCGAACGGGTCGAGCATCACCTCCGCCAGCACCGGGCCGCCCTCCGCGAACACCTCCGGCAGCTTCTCGTCCAGCTCCTGGTTGTTCGACAGCCTGAAGTACGGGAAGCCGTACGCCGCCGCCAACTTCTCGAAGCTCGGCAGCACAACGCCAGAGCCGGGCTCCGACCCCATGAACCTGCCGCCGAAGAACGCCTTCTGCGTAGTCTTTATCGAAAGGTAGCCGTCGTTGTTGTAGACGAACAGCTTTATCGGCAGCCTGTAGTTCAGCACGGTCTGCAGCTCCTGCATGTTCATCTGGATCGATCCGTCGCCCTCGAAGCACACGACCGTCCGGCCGCCGCCGCCGGCGAATGCCGCGCCAATCGCCGCGGGAAGGCCGTAGCCCATGGAGGCGCACGCCTCGTTCGAGAACATGCGCATTCCCCTGCGCACTGGAATCGCCTGAAACGTGGAGGTGTATGCGACGCCGTTCGCCGTCACGACGGTGAGCGGGTCGGGCGCATGGCGCATCAGCGCCTCGGGCAGCACATAACTCGACACGTAGTCCGTGCGGCTGCGGTGTTCAGGCGTCGTCACCGGATACTTCGCCTTCACCCTGTGGCAGTACGAGAGCCATTCCTCGCGCGGCGGCAGCGACGGCAGCGCTGCGTGCAGCGCCCGCAGGAACTCGCCCGCATCGGCACGGACCTTCACGTCGGGACGGAAAGTCGGCTTCTCAAGCTCGTTCGGGTCGACGTCGATCATCACCTTGGTCGCCGCCCGCGCAACCGTCTCGTAGGCGTACCCGCAGATGCGGATACCCATCCTCGTGCCCAGCACGATGAAGAGGTCGCTGTTCTGCATGATGAAGTTCGCCGGCCTTTCCCCGAGTATCCCGGGACGACCGAAGAAAAGACGGTGGTCCGACGGTATGAGGTCGATGCCGGAAATCGAGGTCAGCACCGGAACGTTCAACGACTCCGCGACTTCGAGGAAAAGCGACTCGGCATGGGCGTTGCGCACGCCGGAACCGACGACAACCGCCGGTCTCTTCGCATTGCGCAAAAGCGCGGCCACTTCGTCCACCTGGCTATGCGAGGGAACGGCAACAGGCTCGGCATAGGACGGCTCGACCGCCTTCGCGGCCAGCGTCTCAGGCATCTCCGCCGCCTGAATGTCTAGCGGAACGTCTATCCATACCGGTCCGGGGCGTCCGCTCTGGCACAGCTCCCACGCCTCAGCCATTGCGGCAGGCACCTCCTCGACGCTCATGACGGTCTTCGCCATCTTCGTCATCGGACGCGCCGCGTCCACGATGTTGTACTCCTGGTCACCGAGCTGGCGCAGCTTCAGCTGCGGGCACGCCGTGATCATCGTCGCGCGCTTGATCTGCCCTGACACGACGATCATCGGCACGGAATCGAGCCACGCTCCCATCACGCCGGTAAGCGCGTTGGTGCCGCCAGGGCCGGTCGTGACGCTGACCACGCCCGGCGTGCCGGACATCCTTGCGAACCCCTCGGCCGCCATCGCGCACGCCTGCTCGTGAAGGTTGCAGACGTACTTGATGCGCGTCTCGCGGCCAAGCGCGTCGTTGAGGTGCATCGCGCCGCCGCCAGTCACGAGGAAGACATGGCTCACGCCCCTGTCAGCAAGGAACTTCCATATGTAATCGGCGACCCTCATCCGCTCACCTCCCGCAGAAATTGCGAATCGTTGCAATCATATGATCCAGTTTCGCGTCGCCCATGCCCGGATACAGCCCGATCCAGAGCGACGAGTTCATTATCGTGTCGGTGTTGTCAAGCGTGCCGGCGACGCGGTAGTCCACGCCCTCAGCCAGATGCTCGAAGCACGGGTGCCGCAGTATGTTGCCTGCGAAAAGGTTGCGCGTCTGGATGTTCGCCCCCTCCAGTCGCTTCGCGAGGTCGTTGCGCGAGAATCCGGCGTCCGGCAGGACCGTCATCAGGAACCCGAACCACGACGGATCCGCCTCGGGGAGCTTCGCGAAGAGCCGCAGCTGGGGCAGGTCGTGCAACCCTGCGTAAAGCCGGTCGAAGTTGGCCTTGCGCTTCTCGACGAACGAAGGGAACTTCTCGAGCTGGGCGCAGCCGACCGCCGCCTGCATGTCCGTCGCCTTGAGGTTGTAGCCGAAGTGGGAGTAGACGTACTTGTGGTCGTAGCCGAGCGGAAGGCTGCCGAACTGCTTCGTGAAACGGCAGCCGCAGGTGTTGTCGACCCCCGACTCGCACCAGCAGTCGCGGCCCCAGTCACGCATCGAGAGCGCGATCTTCTTCAGAACCGGGTCGCTGGTGTAGACCGCGCCGCCCTCGCCCATCGTCATGTGATGGGGCGGATAGAAGCTGGAGGTGCCGAGATCGCCCCAGGTTCCGGTGAAGCGTCCGGCGAACTTGCTGCCAAGCGCGTCGCAGTTGTCCTCCACCAGCCACAGCCCGTGCCGGTCGCAAAACGCCTTCACGGCACGCGCGTCGAACGGGTTGCCGAGCGTATGCGCGAGCATCACCGCCTTCGTGCGCGGCGAAACAGCGGCCTCCAGCTTCGCGACGTCGATGTTCGCGGTTCCGAGGTCGACGTCCACGAACACCGGCACCGCACCGTACTGGACGATCGGCGCGATCGTGGTGGGGAACCCGGCCGCTACGGTGATCACCTCGTCGCCGCGCCGCACCCGCCGTTCGCCTAAAAGAGGCGATGTCAGCGTCATGAACGCCAGCAGGTTCGCGGACGAGCCGGAGTTGACGAGCAGCGCGAAACGCACGCCGAGATAGTCGGCGAGCCCCTTCTCGAACTTCTTCGACCAGCGCCCGTAGGTGAGCCAGAACTCCAGCGACGAGTCGACGAGGTTCTGCATCTCCCGCTCGTCGAAGACGCGCCCGGCGTAGTTCACGCGCGACTTGCCGGGCTCGAACTCCGCGTCCTGCCTGGCCTTGTGCACGAGCCTGTAGTATTCGGCCGTCTTCTCAAGTATCTCCTGCCTCAGTTCCTCTGCAGTCATTTCCATTCTCCTTTGTCACGTGAATTTCGCCTTGCGCTTGCTCTGGCGGTATGCGCGCCGCTTGTCGTGGTCGAAGATGAAAAGCGCCTTTGCCTTTACCGCCGTGCGCTGAAGCCACTCCCGAAACAGCGCGCGCCGCTTGCCGCGCAGGCGGATCGCGCCGAACAGCCTGCAGTTGAACGGTATGTCGCCAAACGCAGGGTTCAAGCCCGCAGGGTGGATCGGTGCGTCCATGAGCACCACCCCGTCGGAGAGTTCGCGGACATCCATGCCAGCCCCGTCCCGGTGGCGCATCACCAGCAGGTCCACCCGGCTTTCCGGGAATTTGGCGCGGAAGATCCCGGCGGCCGCGAGTATGTCGTCCGGCGTCGGGTGGGTGCGCCATGTCCAGTACACCATGAGGACACGCTTCGACGAGCGAATGGTGCGGTAGAACCGCGCGATGCGCCGGTCGTATTTGCGCCTGACCTCCGGATACGCCTCCGCTATCGGACGGTCGATCGGGAAGTCGTGCGGAATCACGATGTGCAGTGCGTCGTCGCCGCACCAGGCGTGGCGTGTGTCGTCAAGGACCCCGTCCGGCGTCTGCACAGGCTTCGGCGGCGGGATGGAGCGGATGTTCTCCAGCTTCAGGAAGCCGGCGAACTCGTCCCGCACGATCTCCGCGACCCTCGTCAAGCTCAGCGGCCACGTTCCCAGCCAGTCGAGCGGATACGACGCCCGGCGCAACCGACTCTTGATGAGATGCCCGGCGCATCCGCAGTCGGGCCCGATGCTGCACACGAAGTCGTACTTCGTGCGAAGAAGCCTCTTCAACTCGCCAATGCCGCAGGTCATTTCCAGTCTTTGGTCCATGGCGCGCTGCCCTCGCTCCACAGGCGGTTCAGGAGTTCGTACTCGCGGGCGGTGTCCATGCACTGCCAGAAGCCCTCGTGCCGGTAGACCGTCATGTCGCCGTTCAGCGCACTCTGCTGCATCGGGGCCTGCTCGAAGAAGAGATCCTTGTCGGCGGTGAGATACTTCGAGACGAACCGGCGGTCGATGACCATGTAGCCGCCGTTTATGTACTTGACCGACTTGACCGGCTTCTCGTCGAACCTGACGATCCGGTCGCCTTCCATCACCATCTCGCCGAAGCGGGCGGACGGGTGCACGGCCGAGACGGTTATGAGCCGCTTCGCCTTCCGGTGGAGGCGCAGCGTCGCCGCGATGTCGACGTCAGCCACGCCGTCACCATAGGTGAGGAAGAACTCGCGGTCGCCCGGCTTCAGGTACCTGGCGGCCCGCGCGACGCGTCCGCCGGTCATCGTCTCCAGGCCCGTGCCGACGAGCGTAACCTCCCAGTCTGACTCCGGCACGTCCTCGTGGAAACGCACCTTCGGGTTGTGGCCGAGCGTAATCGTAGCGTCGCTCGTGCGGAAGTGATAGTTCATGAAGTAGTCAACGAACGCCTCGCGCTTGTAGCCGAGGCAAAGTATGAAGCGGCGGCAGCCGAACGCCGCGTACGTCTTCATTATGTGCCATACGATCGGTTGCTCCCCTATCGGCACCATTGGCTTCGGCAGAAGCTCGGTCACCTCCCTTAGCCGCGTCCCCTTGCCCCCGCAGAGTATCATCACAGGCGGCATCTTCATCTTGCACCTCCCCTTATGTTGTCTGGTATCTCATATGCGTCCTTGCGCCGCAGGCGCCTGGCAACGCCCAGCCTCACGGCGAGACGCGTGAGCCGCCCGACACCGGCCATGCCGCGCAGGGCGTCCGCACCGTCCCTCACGAGATCGCGCCGAAGCTCGCTCTCGCGGAACTCCGGCCGCACGCCGTACCACGCGCACATCGCGTCGCTCTCCAGGCGCCACCTGTACCAGACGGTCATCTGGTTGAACAGCGGACCGCCCGCGAGCCTTGCGGCGAGCCGCAGGCGGACTGGCGCCGCAAGCCGCGTCTCGCGCTCCAGGAACTTCGCGTATGCGGCGAACTCGCTCACGAGAAACGACGGCGTGAAGTAGTATTTCTCCGGATCACGGTACGAGACAGATGCCGCCACTCCGTCGTATGGCGGCAGGTTCATGCGCACGAACGGCAAGTCAATCGCGGCGTAGCCGCCGTACCCGAGGGACAGGCTGACCAGGTAGTCGGTCGAGTACGGACGTATCACCGGGTCCAGCGCACGCAAACGGGCCAGGAGTCCGAAGTCGCGCAGCATCGCCGCCGAGAAGAAATGTCCGCTCGGGTGCGTGAAGGCCAGGCCGTGGCGCCGGAAGGCGTCGAACCCGCGACTGACGCGTACAGGCTTCGCCGACGCGCCTGTGCTGTTTATTACGAACTCGCCGCAAACAGCGTCAGTCCGCGCAAGGGCCGCCAGCGCCGCCGCGATTCCGCCGGGAACGAGCTCGTCCTTGTCCGTCTGCTGCATCACGTAGCGTCCGTGCGCGGCCTCGAAGGCCCGCAGCTGGTTCTCGAACGCGCCGACGTTGATATCGTTGCGAACAAGCACTAAACGGGGGTCGCCGATGGCGGCGACTGCGTCTGCGGTATCGTCCGACGACGCATTGTCGGACACTACCACCTCAATGTTACCGGGAGCCTCCGCCAGCCATTCCCGGATGCGGTCAGCAAGCCACCTGCCCCGGTTGTACGCCGGTATGCATACGGAAAGAAGCGGAGCCTGCGCCGGTTCGCTCACCGAAACCTCCGCTGGACGTTGATGAAGGGAATCGCGCCGAACAAGCGAATGTCAGTCTCGCGTTCCACAGACGTGATCTTCAGTATCGTCACCCCGAAAAGCCGGACACGCCGAACGACCCTGCGCCGGAACTCGTATTCCGTGTAAAGTTCGGGGTAGTGGACCTTCGCCCATGCGCGCACCCGCAAATCTGAGGCGACCAGCTGACGCTTGCGCACGACAGATGTGTTGCCGTCGTGCCAGCGGTAGTCTATCATTACCTCCTGGAGGTTGTGGAATGCCGTGTGCGGAAGGAGCCGCATCCACAGCATATAGTCCTCGACAGGCGAATACTCCGCCTCATAGCGTATGCCGTGCTCCGCCAGCACCGACGCACGGATCATCGATGCCGGGTGCCACAAGGTCGGGGACGACATGAGGCCGTATTTGATGTCGCGGTCTTCCTCAGGATAAGTGTTCGTCGAGCCGTTCGCCGTCAAGCGCGTCCACCCTCCCACCACGCCGCACTCCGGGTGCGCATCAAGGTAGGCGACCTGCTTCGCAAGCCTGTCGGGACGGCAGATGTCGTCGTGGTCGAAGATGGCAAGGTACTCGCCCTTCGCAAGGTCAAGGAGCTTGTTGCGAGACGCGGCGATGCCGAGGTTGCGGTCGTTGCGCAGGTAGGTGACGCGCGGATCGTCGTATCTGCGCACGACCTTCTCGCGGTCATCGTCGGGACAATCGTCCAGAAGCAGAAGCTCGAAGTCGCCGAAGGTCTGCGCAAGGACGCTCTCGATCGCCTCCCTGAGAAAGCGTTCGTCAGTCCGGTAGATCGGCGTCAGCACGGATACCTTCATGCGGTCATTCCCTTTCAGAACCAGAACGGCCGGTCCGGCGGCAGCAGGCCCTTGGCGCGGAGGTTGTGCTCGAGCCGGCGGTGCAGCCTGCTCTGCAGGCGCGTCCACCAGCGGCTCAGCGCTCCGCCCCTGCCGTAGCGTTCCGCAGCCTTCGCCTCCACAACTTCGCGGAAGCGGCGGCGTTCCTCTTCCGTGCGCCTGTCGGGCACGGCGGCGTGCGTAACGAGGTAGCGCACTATCGGCTCGCGGTCGAACGTGTGCGACACGAGGCCGAACTCGAGGCGGCGTATGCGCGCCCCGAGCGTAACTACGCCCGGCTCGACGACCTTCTCCGCCGGTTCGGCGCAACCGTCGTCGTGGAAGACGTAGAGGAGCGTAAAATCGACGCCTGGGAAAGCGCCCGCCATAATGCGGCGGGCGCGAACAACCTCTCCGTCGGGAACGCGCTGGCGAACCGGGTGCTCCACATATGCCGCCAGAACGCGGCGCGAAGCCTTGACCGACGCTGTCAGCCGCTCTATCCGGCGCGCGTACTTCTCTGCCACCTCATCGAACGCCACGTCCACGTCGGCGTCATGATGGAAGTCATGCCCGAAGATGAAACCCGTCCGCCGGTTGACATAAGCCCGGTTTATGGTGCCGTTGCCGCGTCTCACGTCTATGAGCTCCAGCGACTCGCGGTCCAGCCAGCCGGCGAAGCCTGAAGCGACCATCTCGGCGCTCGCCACTACGCCCGGCGAACCGATCCAGTCCATCGGAAACGAGGTGCGCTGCAGACCGGCCGCGCGCAATGCGCGCGAACACCCGCATCCGAATCCCATGCTGAAGGCCAGGTCGTAGTTCTCCATGCCGTAATTATACCTAAAATCCGCCTTTGAAATCAACTATGCGCCTTGCGCTACGGGCGGGATGGGTCACCATTGTCTAGTGCCGCAGGCTAAACCCCTCTGGTTCGCAGACAAAGGCATGGCCACGCGAATGAGTTCGTGCGGCGACAGCGACAGCCGCATGGTTCCGCCTGTGCCGAACACGCGGCATTCGATATCCTGCCGTTTGTCCGTCAGGTTGGCCGCAAGAAGAACGATTTCGCCGTCTGCCGTCCGCCACCAGTTCCCGATCACGTCCGTCATCGTCGCGAGTTTGCCCGGCGGCAACTTGAACTTCTTGTCGAAAAGGCGGAAGTGCGGCCTCCGCCCCAGCCACTCGTATGTCGATGTTCCGACAGGGCCGGCAAAACGCAGTTCGTCAAGCAGGTTCCCGTATGCCAGGGCGTCCAGGTTGCCCTGCCTGAATGCGCACAGTTCGCGCAGGATCCCGCACTTGTCGGGGCGGTTGAGGACGTCCTGCAGGAACCAGCCGAGCGAATTTCCCCAGAGCAGCTCGCGCGTCTGGAGCGCGCGGAATGCGGCGGGCGCGTCGTCGATGTTCTCCGGACTGCAGAAATACGTGGTGTAGCCGGAGTACACGGCGTTGTGGAACGGCACGTCTTCGGGCGCCCTGCGCACGACCTGGAGGAAACCGTCCACCATGCCGACGTACGCTTCGCCCGAGCCTTCGGTGGTGACGAACGCGCCCTTTTCGTTGTATGCGCGGCGAATCGGCTCCAGTGCCTTTTCGTAGCCGTCGTACCACCACGCGCCGCCGCCGGCCGGATGGCCGTGGGACGGGTCGTAGCATGCGCAACCAGCCGCCGCGCCTATCTGGTCGATGAAGATCGACTTCGCGCCAAGGCCGTCCAGTACGCGCCCGGTGAAACTTCGCATGACACGGCGCCATTGTGGACACGACGGGCACATGACCGCCATCTCCGGCGTCCACGGCGCATACTTCTCGATGTTGCTCGCACCATTGGCGCGCCTGACGGAATACGGTTCGGCCATGAGGAAGCCGCTCGTCGTCGCCGTCCAGAGCCGCCCGTTCGTGTACGGCATCGGTTCCTGTCCGATGGATTCGCAAAACGCGATGCAATCCTTCACGCCCGGCTGTTCCGGGAAATATTCGGGATAGTTCACGTCGTGGCCGGAATGCTGCCACAGATGCCAGTGCAGCCCCGTCGCCCATTCCGGGAAAAGGGCCTTCGCCCTGGCCAGCACGTTCGACGCGTCGCCCGGACCGCCATGGATGTTGATCCAAAGCGGGATTTCGCAGATGCGGCGCGGGTAGGACGGAATGTCCTTTATGGGTCCCTTTGCCGCCCATTTCTGCCTGAGCGCAAAATCGCGGTAGCGTCGCGCCGCCGCCCACCAGTCGCCCTTCAGCGGCGCAAGCACGACGGGGTGGCGCGGCCCGTCGGCGCCCAGTTCAGCAGGCGTCGCGAAGCGGATGTTCTGCTCGCCTTCTATGACAAAACTCTTGATCCTCGCCTCCGGGTCTTCGGCGGCGATATAGAGTCCGTCTTCGCCGATGAAAAACGCACTGACCATCGGTGCGTATCCGAGGTAGTCGCGGCGGACCGGCTTAGGCTTGGCTGTGCGCTTTCTGAAAAGCCGTGCGCCATGGTCGCAATCCGGCAACATCGCGTCGCCCTCGCCATTGCGCGTCACGCGGTTGAGACGCGGGAAATCGGTCGAGAAAAGCTTCCGGTCCCGCGAACGGTTGTCGAAGGAAAGACGCCACGCCTGCGAGCCGTCGGCGCGTTTTTCAATCGCGACCTTCGCATCCAGAACGCCGCGTTCCCCGCCGAGCGGAATGTCGCGCCAGACGAGAATCTCCTCGCCGGCACCGGAACTCGAACGGCCGAAAAACGCGGCTTCATGCGCGGACACTTTTATGAGATTCGTCAAATTTCCGTCCCGGGCGAACTCCGCCGTCCACAAATCGCCGCCGCCGGTGGCGAATTCCGCCGCGCCGACGCGAATCGAGCGCAGCGTGTTTTTGCCGTCGAACGACACGTCCATCGCGGCACTCTCCAAGACCGCAAAAACCGCGGCCGCGCACACGAGAATTTTCCTCACTTGCATCTCAAACCCCTCAGACGCTCGCTTCTACACGCTCCAGACGGTTAAAAAACCTCTCGAACATCTCATATTGCAAAAGTGCATTTTGCGCCTTTCGTTTACCGCGGTTCGACGCCGTGGTTCAGCCTCTAAACCCCATCATTTGGTGCGAATTATAACACAAAGTCACTCTATCTGACAAGCGACGGGCGTGGTGATGAGGGCTTGAACCACGAAGTCCCCGGGAGTCATCCTACATTCCTTCTGTCGGTCTGGTTTTTTTAGCCGTGTAGATCGTGTAGGGCCATGTTCTGCACGTTCTACACGGTCAAAATTACTCCCCCCCCCCCCACGTCGCGGCCGCTTTCGTGCATTTCGTGTATTTCGTGGTTAATAAAGCAAACGAACTGCGGGGGGGGGACTGTCCCCAATGTGTCAGAACCAAAGCGCCTTTTCGCGCGGAAGGACGCCTTTCTTCTGCAACGCCTCGTCAAGATGGCGGTAAAGCCGATACTCAAGCTCGTTAAGCTTGCGCCAGAGAACGTTCCCGCCGGCGGCAAAGCGCTTGTTCTTGGTCCGGCGGCGCTCCTCCTCGTAAGCCGCCTTCTCGGCATCGGTACGGGGATCGGCCACCGCCACGTGTCCGCGCAGCCAGTCCGCAATGCCGTCGTAGTCGATCTCGTGCCAGACCTCCCCGCCCACCATCCGCCGGTACGCGCAGTCAACCGCCACGACGCCCGGCGCAACATTGCGCTCGGAAAGCCCGCCGTCGGAATGGAAGAAATACGCCAGCCCGAACGAAACGCCCGGAAACTTCTCCTCGAGGATGCGCTTCGCCTCCGCAAGGTCGGCGTCGGACGCTCGGGGATTTATCGGACGCTCGATGTAGGCGACAAAGACGCTCTTCGCGGCACGCACGTGCTCCATCAGCCGTGCAATGCGGCGGCGGTGCTTATCGACAGTCGGTCCGTAGGCCTCGTCAAAGGTAAGGAAACTGGAGAACTCGTGGGGAAAGCCGAATCGCGTCTTGCGGCTGCGGTAGATGTGGTTGCCGAATCGCCCTGCGCGCACGTCGACCAGCTCGAGATCGTCACGTTCCAGCCAGCCGGCGAAGTCGCTCGCAATCATACGTGCGCTAGCGACGATTCCCGGCGATCCCGTCCAGTCGAGGGGATACGACGCAAACTGCAGGCCCGCGCTGCGCAACGCCCGCGAGCATCCGCACGAAAATCCCAAGCTGAAGGCCAGGTCGAACTTCTTCATGGCGCAATTATATCAAATTATCCCCAGCATGAGCTTCACGTGAAGCCAGGCGTCCTCTACGGCCGCAATCGGCGAAATGCGACGCAGCCGCTTGCGCGCGTAAATCACCGGCGGATTCCCAGCATCTGTCGGTGTCTCGCGCTGCCCCGCCGCCGACTCGATCAGCTCGATCACCTGGTCCCAGAAGTTGTAGCGCGTCAGAATGAGGCGTTTCGCCTCCAGCACCGCGTCGCGCCGCCGGGAGTATTCGTCGGACGCTATCGCCGCGCGGACTATCCGCACCGCCTCCGCCGGATCGTCCACCGGAATCGGTATCAGGCTTTCTGACGGAAACACCTCGCCTATCGCAGGGTCGCCTGCATAGAACGGCAGGCACTCGCAGAGAAACGCGTCGGCCAGCTTCTCGGTCCAGTGATGCGCTCCGATGTGGTTCTCCACTACGACATGATAACGGTACGGATCCATCGCCTCGTACTTGTTCAGGAGCGGGCGCACGCCCTTGCCGAACCAGTCGAATCCCGGCACTGCGGCTGCCAGCTCGGACACCAGCCTGAAGCGCGCACGGTGCTTCGTGCGCCGCATCCGCTTCGACGAGCATACGGCCGAAATCACCCGGTCCTTCGCCGGGCTCTCGGCCAGTTCCGCGAGCGTATGCCCGCAAAACCAGCGGTAGTATCCGCGCCCGAGGAACGGATGAGGGTGGCGCTCCGCCTCAAACGGACGGTTGGTCAAGAGATGCCCGAACTGGCGCGTGTAGGCGCTGGAGTAGCGCTTCACGGAAACGGGCTCCCACGTCGCCAGGATTGTCCGTTCCCTCGGGCAACGCAACGGCTCCGCACCGTCCCTGAACGTGCCGAGGTCCTCGCCGGGCAGCTCGTCGTAGACTACGAGCCAGTCGTAGTCGGCGCATGACGGGTCTTCGGTGAACACGTAGCCGGGGCGCCGCTCGTATTCGGCCGCCCCGACGCGCGAACGGCTGCCAAGCACCTTGATCTTCAGCCCGGCCATGAGTTTACGGCCTCAATCACAGCCCCGACCTGGTCGTCCGTCAGGACCGGCGACATGGGAAGCGACAGGACCGTGTCGTGGATGGCCTCGGTCACCGGCAGCGAAAGGCCGCTCCACTCGACGTAAGCCGGCTGGCGGTGCGGCGGGATCGGGTAGTGTATGACCGTCTGGATTCCGCAGGCGTCAAGATGCCGCCGCAGGTCGTCGCGCCGCGCCGTCCGCACCGGATACACGTGCCACACGTTCGACGGAGGCCGCGCTCCGGAGTCCGCAGGCAACGGCAGGGAGACGGCCGGGTGGACGATTTCGCGGCCGTATCGCGCGGCGATTTCGGCGCGACGCGCATTGTCGGCGTCCAGATGCGGCAGCTTCACGCGCAGCCAGGCTGCCTGTATCTCGTCCAGCCGCGAATTCGTGCCGCGGTACGGGAAGTGGTACTTTACGTCGCTGCCGTAGTTGCGCAGCGCCCGTATCTTTTCCGCCAGGGCGTCGTCGTCGGTCGTCACCGCGCCGCCGTCGCCGAGGCAACCGAGGTTCTTGCCCGGATAGAAGGAAAAGCCGGCAGCATCGCCAAGCGAGCCGACGCGCCGCCCGCCGAGCCCGGCACCGTGCGCCTGCGCGGCATCCTCTATGACCAGAAGGCCGTGCCGCGACGCAATGTCGCAAATCGCGTCCATGTCAGCTACGCGCCCGTAGAGGTGAACGGCCATGACCGCCTTCGTGCGCGGCGTCACATGCCTCTCTACCTGCGCAGGGTCGATGAGGCACGTCGCAGGATCAGGCTCGACAAGCACGGGCGTCGCGCCGTTAGCGCTGATTGCGATAAGCGAGGCGATGTAGGTGTTGGCCGGCGCGATTACCTCGTCTCCCGGACCGATCCCGTACGCCTGGATTATCAGCTTGAGCGCGTCCAGCCCGTTCGCGCAGCCGATCGCGTGCCGCGTGCCGCAGAACGCGGCGAACTCGCGCTCGAACGCCGCGCACTCCTCGCCGAGAAGATACCAGCCGCTGTCCAGCACGCGCTTGACAGCCGCATCCATCTCCGCACGGAATCGCCCGTTGACCCGATGCAGGTCGAGGAACGGAATCACGGCACCCTCCCGACCTGACGCAGGAACTCGTCGTGGTCGCGGATGTAGTCGGCCTCGTTGTAGTGGTCGCTGGCGAGCACGAGCATCACGCTGTCCTTCGAGAAGTCGCGTATCTCGCGCCAGACCATGCCTTCGATCAGCAAGGCCTTGTTGGGCCAGTCCATTCGGTGCTCGGTACGCGTGCCGTCCGGCATCTCGCACACGAACGTAAAGGCTCCGCTCACGCATACGACGAGCTGGCGCAGGTCGCGATGGGCGTGGTTGCCGCGCACGCACCCAGGCTGGGTGTCGAATGAATAGTAGACGCGGCGAACCTCGAACGGCACGATCTCGCTGAGCGATTCGAGCGCGATGAGCGTGCCGCGGTCGTCGCCATGCTCCGGCAACGCTATTTCCCGCACGACTGGCGTTATGTCCATGCGGATATTATATCATAAATTGATTTCAGGCCTGGCAGACGCGCTATTCCTCCGCCAGGGACTCCAGCAGGCGCCGGGCGGCTGCGGTCACGTCGTTCGTGCCGTCGAGCCAGCGTCCGTCCGCGCGCTGCGACGAGACCAGGCGCAAGGCGAGGGCCGTGCGCGAAAGGCCGTTCGTGCCAGGATCCCACGCAACAGTCACGGGCGGCGCGTTCGTCGGCGCGACGGCAAGCGCGTGCTCGACTTCGTTCATGACGCTCGGCTCGAGGACGTCCTCGTTCACAAGCGGCTGCGCGACGATGGCGACGGCAACGAAAGGAAAGGCCGGCAGTTTCACGAATCCTCCTCCGGCTCGCCGTCCAGCACGGAAAGCAGCGATTCAGGGGTCACGGCGGAACCGCGCGCGCGCAACACCATTATGCGCCCGACGAGCGCACTCTCGAAATCGGAAAGCTTCACGCCGTCCTTGCGGTCTTCAAGTATCCGAAGCACGGTCTGCGGCGTCATGCGCACCTTCGGCTCGCGGCGCGGCAGGAAGCGGCTTATTGCGGACTGCAAGACGCTCCCAAGCGGCACGAGAACGTGGGACATCGTACGCCAGAGCGGCGCAAGCGCAAGGGTGCGGCTCAGCGGACGGGCGGAGAGGAAGAGCTTCGGCAGGAACTCGCCAAGGCAGATCATCGCAAGGGCGGCTGCCGCGCCCCACGCCGCCTGAACGGCCGGTGCGCCAGCGAAGACGACTGCAGAGAGCTCCGCGGAGGCCGAAGAATACGAAACGGCGGCCAGGTTGTTTCCGACAAGCAACGCGGTCATCGTGCGCGGCAGGTCGGAGAGCGTCCGCTGGACGATTTTCGCGCGTGCGCCGCCCTGCCGCGCCATGTGCAGTATGCGCCCGCGGCTCACGGAGAGGAATCCCGTCTCCGCTCCGGCGCAGAATGCGGCGGCGGCCAGCGAGACAAGCATCGCAAGAGCCAGCAGGACCATGCTCATTCGTCGTCCTCCTCGGTCTTCTCGACCTCCTCGTCGGTCTCCTCGATGATGTGCTCGTCGGATGCGGCCGGCGGGAAGTCCATCACCTCCAGCCTGACGAGCGTCACGCGGCGGTGGCGGCGGCGCAGGATCGTCGCGCGACAGCCGTCGGCCTCGATCTCCTGTCCTACGTGCGGCAGCCGCTCGGCGTGGAACGCGACCCAGCCGGAGAGACGGTCGGCGTCGTCCGCCTCCAGCTCCACGCCCAGCTCGCGGTTGATCTCGTCAAGGTTGGCGCGCGCGTCTATCTCCCAGGTGCGCGGCCCGGTCTGAACTATCGCCGGCTCTTCCGCCGCGCCCTCGCCGAACACCTGCGGCCCGAAGATGATCTCAAGCACGTCCGACGGCGAAATGAGCCCCGCAGTGCCGCCGTACTCGTCAAGCACTATGGCGAGCGGCTTGCCGCTCCGGCGGAAGGTGACGAGCAGGTCGTCCAGCGTTACGGTCTCGGGCACGAAGAGCGCGGCCTCGATGCGCCCGGTCTGCCGGTCGTATACGCCTTCCACGGCGTCCGGGGTGCGGCGGATAACCGGCAGGTGCCGGCGGGTCGTGCCGGCGAGGACGGCGGCTCGGGCCGCCTCGGAAAGATCAAGGTCGTAGGTCTCCATGTCCACACGCGGTATCATCTCGTCGTTTGCGCTTAGCTCGGAGAGGCGCAGCACGCCTTCCACCATCTCGGCGTCCGCGGCGGAGAACTCGCCGCGCTCGGACGCTTCCTCCAGCACGGAGACCAGCTCGCCGTCGGACAGGGCGCGGCGCTCGCGGCTGAGCGACTTGGAGAACGCGCTGGAAACCACATGCAGGACGGCGTTGAACGGAGCGAACACCGTGCCCCAGAAAAGCAGGAGGCGCGCACAGGCCGGAGCCAGCGCCTCGACACGGCGGAGAGCGATCTGCTTCGGCGTTATCTCGCAGAAGAGAAGAAGCGCGACGGTCATCGCCGGCACGGCCAGCAACCCGCCGGCGACAGGTATCATGCGCACGAACAGCCTGTAGCCAAGCGACGCGATGGCGAAGTTTACGAGCGTATTGCCTACGAGCAGCGTGGAGAGCAGGCGCGCCGAGTCCGAGAGGCATAGCCCGATGCGCTTGTCGGCCGCCGCGTCGCGTTCGCGTATGCGCTGGCGCTGCGCCGGAGTGATCGAGAAAAGTATGGTCTCCGAGCCGGAAAAGAACGCCGAAAGGGCGAACAGCACAAGCATCGTCAGGAGCTGGAGGATGAGCCCGGCCATGTCAGACGATCCTTATCCCCTTCCATGCGCCGCGCTTCCAGCGTGCGAACGTTCCGGCGCAGAGTATCACCACGTACGCGATCATCGTCGCCCACAAGGCAGGCATCGTGTTGCGGATGCGGCTGACGACGAACACGCCCGGCAGCCACAGGACGAAAGCCCCGAACAGCATCCAGAGCATGACGAACCTGGTGTCCCCCGCGCCCTTCAGCGCGCCGGAGACGATAACGTCCGCCGCATCGAACACCTGCCAGGCGGCCATCATAGCAAAGAGCGTGAAGCCGAGGGAATGGAACCTGCCGAGGGCGGACGCATCAGACGCCAGCTCCGAGGAGACGAACAGCGAAAGCACCGGATGCGCGAACAGCAGCGCCGTAAGCGACAGGATCGCCACGAAGCCCACGCCCAGCACGACGGTGCGCCGCGCGTCGCGGACCGCGGCCTTCACGTCACTGCGCCCGATCGCTTGCGCGACAAGGGTGGACGCGCCGATTGAAAAGCCCTCCATGGGCGCGAAGAGCAGGTAGTTCACTGTGAAGCAGGCGTTGGAGACCGCAAGCTCAAGCTCGCCCACGCCGCCCGTCACGAAGACGAATATCGTGAACGACAGGCAGTTGAGGACGTTGTAGCAGCCGGCAGGCACGCCGAAACGGAGCATGCGGAGCACGAGCCCTCCCGTCGGCGCATGCCCCACAGGGGCTGCCTCCTCCCTCCGGGCCATCAGGGAAAGGACAGCCCACTGCACGGCCATTGAGAAGACGGTGGCGTACGCCGCCCCAGCTATGCCGAGCCGCGGACACCCGCACCAGCCGAAGATCAGCAACGGGTCAAGGGCGATGTTGAGCGCGTTGCCGAACAGGTTCACCCAAAACACGATGCTTGTCTTGCCGCGTCCGGTGAAGTACGACGAGGCCGCAGCTTGCCCGTAAACGAAAAACGCCCCGAGCATGACTGTCTCGAAATACGCCTTCTCGCGCCAGAGAACCGATGGCGACGGCGCTGAAAGCGACAGCACCCAGTTCCCGAAAGGCACCAGCGGAACGCTCAGGAGGCCCGACACCAGGGCAATGCCGAGCGCGGCGCGGTAGGCGGCGCGGACACCGCCGTCATCCCTGGCGCCGTGGCACTGCGCGACAAACACCGACGAATAGCCCACAATCGACTGAAAGAAGCCGGCGAAGATCCACATCAGCATCCCTGCAGGCAGCACGGCCTCAAGCGACTCTATGGAATCGTGCGCAAGGTAGGCCCGGTCCACGAACTGCATGACCGCATTGTTGACCATGCCCAGCGCGAGCGGCCAGACAAGCCTTATGATGTCCAGATATGGCTTCACAGCGCCCGTATCAGGGAGCCTTCTTCAGCGCGTCGGAGAGAGTCTGCTTGACTTCCGGCGAATCAGGCAGTAACTTTATCGCCTTCCGCGCGTAGTCCTCCGCCTCTTTCCAACGCTGCTGCTTGCGGCAGATGATGGAGAGATTGTTCAGCACTGCAGGCTCGTCCGGACGGCGTTTCAGCACGCGCAGCAGGTAGCGCTCGGCCTCCTTCATCTGCTTCGCCATCAGCATGCTCATGCCCATGCCGAAGTTCGCCTCGGGGTCGTCCTCGTCATAACGGAGCACCGCCGCCGAATAGCGCCGCGCCTCGGTGAAGTCCGCGCGCCTGAGCGCAAGGTTCAGGCCTTCGCGCGGCGTCATCTGCATGAACGTCCTCAGGCGCTCGTACTCGATGATGGAGAGCATCTTCGTGAGGGCGGTGTTGGAAAGGTCAAGCTGATCGGCGAGCTCAGTCTCGTTGCGCATGCGCGCAAACCGCGAAAGCCGCCAGTTCACCGACCACAAGGCATTGGCGAGCGCAGGCGAAGGATCCGCCTTCTCCAGCTTCGGCGCGATGGCAAGGATACGCTCGGCGAGAGCGTTCGCCGCCCTGGTGCCGCGTTCCACCTCCGCATCGTCAAGGCCTTTCGTCCTGGCCACGAGGCCGGACATCGTGGGCAACGGCTTCTTCTCGCGCTTCCAGAACTCGAACCCGAGCTGGATCGCCGCTTCGTCCATGCCGCCCGGCTTCTCGCCAGCCCAGACGCGCAGCAGCACGGGAACGCCCGTCTCGGCCAGCTTGTAGTCCTCGCTGTCCTTGTCGAAGAGGTTCCGGCGCATGTTCAGCTCCCACTCGGTCGGGCCGGACATCATGTTCAGCGTCTTCAGCGGCTTGCCGCGCTTCGCGGCCACCAGCTCTATCGCAGTGTCGAGATGGCCGTCGGTGAACAGGTACTTCGCGTCACCGCACTCGCGAACCGTCTCTTCGATGGCCTCGTCGACGATGCGCTGCATCTCGGTCTCGGTCGGCTTGGTGACATGCATGAGCGCAAGCGCAACGACTCCGCACGAAAGCAAGGGGACGACGCCACGAAGCATCACGCCAGGAGGCGCGTCTTCTTCGCCGAGGTAGGTGCGCTGGCACTCGAACGAGAACGACGACCCGAACAGCGCAATCGCAATGACCGCGCAGAACACGAAAAACGCCAGCAGGAAGCCGCTCTGCACCATCGCCGTCTCCTTCGCGAACGTCCAGAACCGCGCCGCCGGAAACGCACCGCTCTGCATGACGGCCATCGCGCCCACAAAGAACATCGCCATGCCAAGGTTGAACGGCATCGGCCGGTCGTCACGCGCAAGCATGGGGAACAGCCTGATGGACACGACAAGCGGGAACACGCCGAATCCGAGGCCGAGCACCCAACCAAGCAGCGTGCCGGCGTCGGCGAATACGTGCCAGTAACCGCCGGCATAGCGGAAGTAGATGTCGCTTGAACTCCAGCCGTTCGCCTCAAGGCCGCCAAGCGAGATGAAATACGCGGCATTCGCCCAAACCCCGAACGCCAGGCCACCGAGGAAGATGAAGAACATCCGCCACTTTGGCAGGTCTTCCGGATCAGGGAGCTGGTCCGGCTGCTCGAAGAGACCGTCCATTATGCGATTCCAGACGCTCCTGTAGGCGAAGAAGAACAGAAGAGGCACGAGAAATGCGAAAGGCGTCTCGGCCGCCATAAGGCCCATCAGCGCCATAACCGTGAATATGCGCCAGTTACCGCCTATGACGAACCAGCGGAAAGTCAGGTGCACGCCGAGCAGGAGCATCAGCAGGCGAAGCTCGTCCGGAGACAGCACGCGCACCACATTGCAGAACGGGTCGCTTACTCCGAAAAGCAATGCGGACACAAATGCGAAAAACGGAGCGATACACTTGTACCAGACAGGATAGGTCTTCTCGACACGTATGAGAAGCGCCAGCATCTGCCGTGCGATCAGATAGACCAGCATCACGCAGACGCCGCCCAACGCCGCACCGACGACGGATAGCATTCCGACTGCGGAATCTACCCCGAACGCAAGGAAGAGTCCGCGGGAGAGAATGCGCCAATAGCCTGGAAAGATAGTCCTGGGCGGACGTATCCCCGCGGCAACTGCAGTCTCATTCCAAAGTGACGGGTCAAGGCCCGGCACTCCCCAAACTAGGATCGCAGCGCAAGCAATCGCACCAACCAATACCGCAAGCAGGACATTCCTGAAACCGAGGCTCCCGTCGCCCTTAACCGTATCACGCATGTTAAAACTCCCTCATCAAACGAAAAGCCCCATCCGCATTCACGCGGAGGGGCCTTCCTGTCGCTTTATCCGCACTTTCAGGCTTTCTTCAGCTTGCGACGGCGAAGCCCAAGCATCGCACAGCCTACAAGCATCAACAGCCCAGAAGTCGGCTCAGGCGTGGCGAACGATCCGCCCGCCATAGGGGCTGACGATCCCGCCGAACCGCCCATTCCGTTATTTATATATGCCGACGAATACGCCTGCGGAGCCGACTGATCAATCTTCTTGTCATTTTCATAGAGTTCGATTATCCATGTCGAATTCTGCCTGTCGACATTGGCCAAGGAGGCATAGAACCCTTCGTTAGCTTCACTCGCTGCGTCAACCTGCGCCTTGGTAACCGAATCACCGTAACTGGTATCGAGCCAGTCATCGTATAAGGTGAGATAGTTTCCGCTTGAAGTGTCCTTGACCTTTGCAGTCGTATAATTGGACGGGGCATCCTTACCAACCATCCAATAAAGGTACGAGTCTTCTGCTGAAGCGACCATTGCGCCCAGAAGAGCTGCAACCAAGAATGACTTTTTCATCGTTTGTCCCTGGATTTATTAGTTGTTAACAGGCCAAGAAATCACGCGGGTTCCCTCTGTAGAACCGGCAACATACGAGAAGCCCTTACCAGCACCTATTGCCGGAAGAGAACGCACATAAGACCCATTGATCTTGGTTGTCCACTTCAAGACATTATTGTCGGTCTTGTCTTTCATATACTTGTACTTCGTCATCCGGATAGCCACATTAGCGGAATCTGGAATCTGAATCAGATCACCCTCCTGAGCACCGGTAATGGTCGGAACCAAAGCACTCTGCGTCGGATTGCCGATCAATGCGGCATCGCCTGCCGCCAGACTGGTCGATACGGCCGAGGTCACAGGCTTGCCATAGATGTAGAATGTGAACGGTGCCGCACCATCCCAACCTTTGCGAATGAGCCAAAGACCCAAGCCGGGGGTCAGAGTTGCAATGCTCGCATCAGTGCTTTGACCTGCCGAAAGATTGCCGTACCCGTCAAGGACATAATTGGCCGTCTTGTCCCAATACAGGACATTCCCGCTGCCCGCCGTCAGAGTGTAGGTCTCATACGTGGCCCCGTCCTTGAAGACATGGAGCAAGTCACCGACTGTCAGGTTTGCGGTCTTCACAATGTTGGAAATCGTGATGTTACTGTCGCCTGCTCCAAGCTCCTTGTACGAGACTGCAACAATCGTATTCGTGAGATCGCTCTGGATGGCCGTAACGCCAACACTGCCAACTTTGATCACCGTCGGATCGGCGAAAGCAGCAACCGCCGAGGCGCAGACTGCAATTGAGAGAAGTTTTTTCATTTTAGTTACCTTCGTTTCTTACTTGCGGTTGACCTTGAAGAACTGGGCGCCGGGCTTCTTCGGCGTGATGATGATCATGTCGCCGTCGTCGTTGCCGTACTGCGTCTTGCCGTCCGCCGCATCGGACAGGTTATCCGGCTTGTCGCCAGACTGCAACCCGTACTGCAGGCAAGAGAGCGATCCGCTCACGTAGAGGTAGACGTTGTCGCCAATGAACTTGATGTCGTTGATCTTGAGATCGGCTGCCTTTTCAGGCGCGACGCTCGTCGTTACGGTGCTGACCGAAGCATCGGCCGAAGCAGAAGCCATCTTGCCATCGGAAAGCGTCTGCACCGCGCCAAACCCGTTGACGATCTTTCCGCCGACAGACTCGACTTCCGCCTTGCCGTTCTCGTCCTTGATGATCACGCCGTCATCGTCGGTCTTGAACTTGCGCGTGTCGAGCAGGTAGACGCCCCAGGTTCCCCCGGGGAAGTTCGCCGCCGCATAGCTTTCGTCGATCTGGAAGGTGACGGACGGGCACTTGCCGTCCTTCGCGACAGGCGCCGCAATCGCAACCTTGCTGTCGCCAGCCGCAGTGCCGTCTGCATTGATCCCCGCGAATGCGGAGCCTGTCGGCGTCCACACAAGCGCGTAGCACTCGCCGTCCACGACCGTCGTGCCGTCGGCGTACTTGTCGGGTCCGACCGTCGAGAAGGACACGAGCACGTTGTTCATGCCGGCGAACGCCGCCGCGGACATGAGCCCCGCGAAAACTGCAACCAGTGATTTTTTCATCGTTTCTGCTCCTTGAAGTTGTTTTATGCTTACTGCGCCGGCGTCAGCTCAATCGAGATTTCGGAAGTTCCAGTCGCCAAGGGAACCTTGATTGCCCCCGGATCGCTCTGTGCAGCACCATCCGCGACCTTGTAGCTCACGTTATAGTCACCGGAATAGTTGCTTGCGGAAATCGCCGGAATGGCAAGCGTAATCTCGCCCGTATCAGTATCGCCAGCAGGCGCAGGCACAACCGCGGCGCTAACGTTCGGCGCAATGCCGAGCACATAACTCTCCCACTTCGGGAGCCCATTGCTTCCGTCGGCTTGAAGCGCAGTCGTGATGGACGCGGTCGTAACGTCTGCCGCGGCATCCACCGCAGCGAGGGCTTCGTCTGCCGCAATGAACTCACGCAGCTTCGCGACACTCGCGCTAAGCGCCTTGTCGCCACCCGGATTGGCCGCAGCCAAGATGCTTGCCTTCGTCTGAACCTTAACTTCAAGGGTATTGCCGACCTTAGTTGTAGAAGCGACTTCCTTGTTCTGATCGGCATAGCCGTCAAGCGCCGCAGTAAACGTGCCGGAACCGCTCGTTCTCAGCTGAAGCGCATACGTGCCGCTCACGCCGCCGTTGATTTCGGAATCCTTGACGGCAACAGTAACATCACCATCCGCAGTGAGAGTGCCGGTCGCAAGACCGTTCGCATCCTTGAGCGTGATGCCGCTTGGAAGCGTGACGCTCTCGCTCGTCGCCCGCAGAACGTCGATCGTACTGCCGCTCGTCGCAGCACCAGCCGCATCAGCCAGAGAGCCGTACTTGATGCTGCCCACCGAAGCAACGCCAAGCTCAACGTCGCCGTTTGCAACGGCAAGGCTGCCGCTGCCGTAGCAGCTTATGCCGGCAACCTGTCTGAGCGCCGCGCCCTTAGTGGAAGTCATGATGAAACGCGACGTCGGCTCATTAGTGCCATCGTCAAGCAGATACTCCGTTCCGTTCACATCAATTGAGAACTTCACATAATTATTGGCACTGCCATCGCGATGGCTATAGTCAAACTCAACGATGAGCGTCGTCGTTCCAGCAGGATCTGGAGTCACCCCTGCGTTGGACAGCGGCATCCAACGCGCGCCACCGACCCATGCATAGTAGCTGTTTCCGTTGCCCGTATCGCAAATGACAAACCCGACCTGCGCCTCACGCGTGTTCATCGTCTCCTGATCCGGAAGATCAGCTTCCTTGACTGCGGTAAACACGCCGGACACCGTGACCTTGGTGACCGTGTCTGCATCAGGCGCTGCGCTAGCATCCACATTGTATGCGACTGCGTAGCCATCGTCAAGGTCAAAATCTAGCACATTGTTGCTGACCTCAAAGTCGCCATGGGTAGTATCAAGAGTCCATGTGCCGCTTGAAGCACTCAAGTTGTTGGCGGTAGTTGCGCCAACGCCGATTCCCGTGAACCACGAACCAAAATCCGCGTTAGCTGCGAACGCGAACGCGCACACAACTGACGCTACGATAAGAGGTTTATTCATCCTATTTTCTCCTTTGTGCTTGTATGATACCAAAATGGGTGACAACCAGTCAAGGGGGGAAATTAAAGAAATTTCCGCGCTCGGCTGACCTTCGGGAACATCTCATCTTGCGCCCTTTGCAGCAGGCTATCACCTCAAGATGAGCACCGCCCCAGGCGGATCGTAGTCGGGGAACTCGCCGACAAGCGTAAGTCCGTTGAACGCGCCGCCCTTGAGCGAATCTGCCACGGACGAGGTGTCGGCGTCTCCTGCCGCGAACGTGCCGGCGATTTCGCCGCTAGCGTCGGACGTCACCTCGAAGCGCGTCAGTACCTTTGCGTCGCGCATGTTCCACGTTTCGTCCGCCGTCTTCGTCACGCCGCCGACGGTGAAATTCGCGTTGCCGTCCACGGCATTTCCGGAGTCATCGGTACCCTTTGAACTGTAGAGATAGAGCGTATAGGGTTCTTCAGCCTTGAGCCCGGAGAGCGTGAACGTGTAGGTGTCGCTCGGGGACGTCGACTTCGCCCAGACGCGCAGAAGCGTGGCGCCGGTGTATCCGGACGGCGACCAGCCTTTTGCGATATCCGCTCCGGAGTCGCGCTTCAGCGTAAACGCAACGTTGCGTTTCGTTGTGCCGTCCGCCTCGCGGCAGTTCGCCTTGGTTCGCTCGCTGGCGGCTGGCAGCTTTGAGCTGAAGCGTATCGCATTCCACTTGTTCCAGTCGCTCCATCCTTCGCGCCCGACGCCTGCATGATTCTCGTCCGAACCGGTGATGTCGATGTTAATGACCCGCGCCGTCGCATCGCCCACCTTTTCGTAGCAAGCCGAAAGCGCCGTCGCGTCAGAGGTCGGGTCGGTCATCGGATCAACGGTGAAGTACAGCGCTTCGCCCTGTTTCATCCACAGGCGGTCGGCGGCGAGCGCCGCCTCATAGCGTGAGGTGTTGTTGGCGCGCGACACGACGACAGACGAGGGGGCGCAGCCGCCAGCCGAAACGATTGCGCGTACGCCATTGCCGTTTGAGTTGTTGTTGAGGGCGCGGATGTAGTTGCGGACGCGGTAGATGCCGTCAGACGGGACTTCCGCCCGCAACGACGTGCTGGAAGTTGCCGCAGGTTGCACGACAAGTTCGCATGGCGTCGTGGCCAGCAACAGCGAAGTGGTGATATACAGGCTGTCGACATTGGCCGTGCCGTTTGCAGCCATTGCGAAGCGCGGCGCCGCGCCGTTGTTGGCGGTGCCGGTGGCATGCGTCCACCACGAAAGCGTATTGCCGGCGGGAGTCAGGTACGTACCCAAGGCTGAATGCGCTTCCGCCCATGAATCGCCCTTCGCCGCCAACAGCCACTTGGCGCCGCCGCCAAGCGAATCGGAGAAGTAATTCGAGCACCTGTTTGACGCATGCTCCTCGTAATAGGACTTCCCGGCATCGTAAACGGCACCCTCTTCGCGGCGGAAGATGGCGGAAATCGCCGTTGCGTCGGAACTTGCCTGTCCATGAGAGGAAATGACGATGTCCACCGGCTCTCCGGCCGCCAACAGGCGCACATCGAACGTGAGCCGCGCCGTAGCGGAAAAAGTCTCGGCTGAAATATAGGCGTTCGTCACGACGCGCTCCGAGACGAGCAGATAGACATCAACGCCATTCGCGTTGGAATCCCCCTTGTTTAGATCCCGCGCAACGACCGAGCCGGAGAAGTATCCGCTCACGGGAGGGCGGAAGCGGATGGTTGTCCAGGTCTTGGCATCAGTTCCAGCCGGATGTGCCTGCAGTTCGCACGGCGCCGTATTGTCGCTGGATACCGACGCGGCAGAGTTTACGACGACATACGGCGATTGCCCTGAAGCGTTGTTCCCGAATCCTTTGAGCCCGCCGCTTCGCGTGCCCTGTGTAGAGATGCGGGAATCTGTACTATGATCTAAGTTTTCCGGAGCCCATGTCGCAAAGTCAACGCTGCTGCTTGGAACGGTCGTCTTCAGAAAATACCACGTGCCATCCTTGATCGTTCCGTAGGGGTTGCTGTAGGTGGCGGTGTTGGCCACGCAGTTCGTCATCGCAATGCCGGAGTCGTAGAACGAGCCTTCGTCCTCCCTCGTGACTGTGAAGCGCAGACCGGTGGCGTCGCTCGAATGGGCGCTGCCGGGGCCAACGACAACCTCGATGAACTCGCCGGCATTCAAATGACGCACGGGCATCTGAAAATCGAAACGGTGCGTCGGATTGTTGGCGGCGTAGTCTTCGAGCGACACCCGCTGCTTGCTTATGAGAATGTTTCCGGCGGCACGGACTGAGACTTCAACGCCAGAACCGGCTGAACCTGTACTCTCCTTGTTAACATCATGCGCAAAGACGTTGGCGGAATACCAGCCCTCCTCTGGCACAATGAATCGAATGACGTTGTAGGGATTCGACGTCGAAGGATTTGCCGGATGGAGATACAGCTCGCCGGGAAGGATTTCCTCGCCATAAGAAACCTGAGAATCGCTACCCGCATTCACACGGATCCACGGAGAAGCATTGCCGCCGATGCCGACCAGCGTTCCGGTTCCTCCCGTCGTCGCATCAAAAGCCGCAGTAGCCGCAAGATTGTCGCCCGAAGCGTGCAGGAAGGACCATGCGCCAAACGAATTCGTGTTGTGCCCGGCTTCGTTGAACGCCTTGCCCGCGTCATAGACCGTGCGGGCGGAGGCGCTGCCAGCGGCCAAGACGGCAATCATGCCAATTGCGGCATGCCGGAAGCATGATGTAATCCTGTTCATTTCTCTGTTCCTTTCTTGTTAGATGGCACTGAAAGATTGAGCGCCTTGAGGTACTCGGCGTCGGGAGTGCAGTTCTCTCGTCTGCAGTTTTCGACGAACTTGCGCATGAGATCGAGCGCCTTCGCGCGTTCCGGACGGTTCTGCAGCTGCTTGTACGACTGCCGGTCGCTCTTCGCGAAGGCCGCGACCGTCTCGTTCCATCCTTCGGGCGTCTTGAACCGGAGCCAGCATCCGCCGTCGGGCTTCTTGAGCGGCCAGAACGTCCACCCCATGCCCTTCTGCTCCATCGACTCCGTGATTGCCTTGCACCAGCCGTAAGTGTTGTGCCCCGTCTCGCCCATGTACATCGGAACGCCCGCCTTCTTCCCGACTGCGGCGAACTTCGCGACGGCACTGTCGTCGTATTTGGGGTTTCCGAACGAATAGTAGTGGCAGGAGAGCATTTCATTCTCGCCGAAACAGAAGCCCTCGAACGGCGCGAAGCTGGAGTTCGCCTGGGTGCCGGCGAAGATGATCACGTGGTTGCGGTCAACTTCGCGTATGGCGTCCGCCGCCATGCGCTGCACCTTCACCATCAGGGCGTTCAGCTCGTCCTTGTCGAAGTGGTACCACGGGATTGGCTCGTTCATGAGGTCGTAGCCCAGCACGACCGGCTCTCCGGAGTATCGCGCTGCGATCCTGCGCCAGATGCCGCAGTACTCGCGCTGCAACGCCTCGCTCCTGAACAGCCAGGGGTAGCCGTAGCTGTCGTCGTGGTTCGTGCCGGTCTGCCCGCCGGGACACGAGTGCATGTCGAGAATCACCTTCAGCCCGTGCTTCCGGCACCATCCGATGACGTCGTCGAAACGGCGGAAGCCCTCTTCGGGATCGTTTGACCCGAGATAGTCTTCGACTGTGAAAAGCTTATAGTGGAACGGCAGCCGCACCGTGTTAGCGCCAGTCGCCGCGACAAAGGCGATGTCGGCCTCGGTGACGTAGCTGTCCTTGAACGCGGCCCAGAACTTCGCCGTCTCCTCGGGACCGACGAGCTGGCGGAACATCTCATCGATGAAATGCGGAGATTCGCACTTGCCGAACCCGAACATGTAACCCTCCGGATTCAGCCAGTTGCCGAGATTCGTCCCGCGGACAAGGAACTTTTCGCCCTTTTCGTCAACAAGCTCCGTGCCTGAGACGCGGACGAAAGATACTGGGCGGCACCCGACAAGTGCCAGCAATGCCAGAAGGAACACCAGCCTGCTCCCTCTGGAAATCATCATTTTCAGCAACTTATGCATTCATCCGCTCACGCCTGCTTCCACTATGCTGCAAGTATAGCATTTAGCACGGCTTGATGGCAATCTAACACTTGCGCAAAAGTTTATGGTATATTTGCGCAGAATAATATGATATACTCCGCAATCATGCGCTCTCTTGCGAAAAAAATGCCCCGCGTCGCCGTGCTGCTGGGAAGTCCCTATGCAGACCACCTCAAGATGCTGCGCGGCATCCTGCGATTCACTCAGCTCATCACCCCGTGGTCGATGGATGTCCGCATGGGCCGCAAGGGCGAGCCGACCTCGTTCGACTCGGCGCGGTGGAACTTCGACGGGCTGATAACGAACCGCATGCCGCCGGCCCTCGTCTCTCTCGTGCGACGCTACCGCACCCCCGTGATCACGGTTAACGACATCTGGCCGCAGGGCCGCCCACTCGCACGCATCGTATGCGACAACGCGCCGATCGCCCGCATGGCCGCCGCGCACCTGATTGAGCGCGGCTTCACCGAGTTCGCGTTCGTAGGCGAGCTGAGCGGGCAGGGATGGTCGGAGGAACGCGCGGCGCTGTTCGCGAAGGAAGTCTCGGCCCGCGGCTTCGCCTGCCGCGAATACCCCGGCGGCGGGGAAGGCGACGACCCGACGCGCCTCCGCGAATGGCTTCTGTCCCTGCCGCAGCGCACCGCAGTGTTCGCCGCGTACGACATACGTGCGCGGCAGGTCCTTGACGCCTGCACCGAGGCCGGGCTCGACGTGCCCGACGACATCGCCATACTGAGCGTGGACAACGACGAGCTGCTGTGCGAGACGGCCACTCCGACGCTGTCGTCCATATCCATGTCCACCGAGGAAGCGGGCTTCAGGGCTGCGGAGATGCTGAACCGAGTCATGACGTCCGGCCGCCGTCCGCGTGGACGCACCGCCGACATCTTCTACACCGGGGTAGACCTCGTCGCCCGACGCTCCACCGCACGCGACCGTAAGCAGGACTACCTCGTCAGGCGGTGCCGGGAACTGATGGAGGCTAACCTCGGGCGAAAACTGAACGTGGCCGACCTGATTCCGCATCTGGGCGTCTCGCGGAGGACGCTTGAGACGCACTTCCGCGCTGCGACGGGGCGCACCCTGAACGCCGAGATCACCGACATGCGGCTGCGGCACGCGCGGGCCCTGCTTTCCCGCACGAGAATGACCCAGGCTCAGATTGCCGCCGAATGCGGGTTCACGGACGCAAGCCACATGAACGTCGTATTCAAGCGGCGGCTCGGCGAGTCGCCCTCCGCGTTTCGCCCGGCGTCCAGCCCGCGCGCAACCTAACCTCGACGCGCTGCCGGATTTCCAGGCTACTTCGAGAACCGCACGATGAAGCCGCCGCCGGGAGCCATGCGGAACGCAAGCTCTTCGCCGCGCTTCACGCTCCTGGTCTCGTGCACGTACTTCGTCGGCTCTGCGTCTGAACCTTCCGCGTCGCGGAAGATTTCGGCCTTCCACTCGCCGGCGTCAAGGAAGTCCGCCCTGAACGCGAAATCGCGCGCCTCCCTGTTGGAGATTCCCGCAGCATACCACGAGCCGTCCTTCGCTCTTCTGGCCGCCGCCGCGAACGTCTCGGGCGAGCCGCCGAGTCCCACGGTAGCGTCCCAGACGACCGGTGTCTTCGCCATGAACGAGAAGCACTCCATGTTCCGCTCGTACTTCGTCGGCGAGTCGCAGAGCATCTGCAGCGGAGCCTCGTAGAGCGCCATCATCGCCATCTGCCGGCACCGCGTTCCCATCGAGCCGGGATTCACGTTGTTGCCGCGGTATCCGCAGATCCTGTAGTTGTCCATCGCGCCGGGCGTATAGTCCATGGGGCCGGCCGTCATCCGCAGGAAGAACGCGGCCACGTCGTTGCCCATCATGTCCTCGTTCCTGTAGAACTTCATGCATTCGAGGCCATGTATGCCCTCGTAGTTGAGAACGTTGGGATACTTGCGGTGCAGGCCGACGGGACGGTACGCGCCGTGGTAGTCCACGACCATGCGGTGCTTCGCGCACGAGGCGGCGAATCTCTCGAGGAACGCCGCGACCTTCGCATCGGCGCGGTCCATGAAATCGACCTTGAAGCCCTTGGCGCCGAGCTTCGAGAAATGCTCGGCGACCTTCTCCTCCTCGCCGCAGACCTGCGCCCACGCCATCCAGAGGATGATGCCGACGCCCTTCGAGTTCGCATAGTCGACGAGATGTGGAACGTCAACGACAGGGCTGTACTTCCATATGTCGAGCTTCGCGCTCCAGCCTTCGTCGAAGATGACGTATTCGACGCCAGTCCTGGCGGCGAAGTCGATGAACCTCTCGTACGTCTGCGTGGTGCAGCCCTGCGGATCGCCCTTGTTGTCAAAGGCGTTCCACCAGTCCCACGCTACCTTCCCTGGCTTCACCCACGAGAAGTCGGCGCCCTCCTCCGGCGGCGTGGCGAGCGCATACGACATGTCGGCTTCGCAAAGCTTCGCGGGGGAGTCGGCTAGCACGAACACGCGCCAGGGAAGCGCCCTCGGGGCCGGGGCCTTCGCAATGAAGTCCTCGGTCTCGTCTACGCACACCCATCGGCCGCCCC
This sequence comes from Kiritimatiellia bacterium, assembly GCA_017514235.1. GTDB lineage: Bacteria > Verrucomicrobiota > Kiritimatiellia > RFP12 > UBA1067 > UBA1067. The sequence continues at coordinate 124,303 of JAFWKK010000018.1, forward strand.
TGTCCACGGCCTTCCGGTCTCGCCAGCCGTTGGCGTTCGTGACGTGATGCTCCTTTCTGGGGTATTTCGCAAACAGCGAGGAGAGTCGCATCCCGGCTCCGGTCGCGGCGACGTCGCCGAAGTTCCAGGCCGGATAGTCGTGCAGCCCGGTTTCGGTTACGGCGACGGTCTTGCCCTCGGCCGAATACGCGAATGGCAGGTAGAACGCCTTCGTGCCGTCCGTCTCAAGCGCGGCGGCGTCGGCGAACTCGGGAACTGTCTCCTCGCAGCCGAGCGAAGTGCGCGGTGTGCGGTTGAACCAGCAACGCGCCCCCTTCGGAACGGTCAGGTCGGCCTTTTCGCACGTGACGGCGCCGGCGCGCTTCAGCTCGAAGCGATACGCGACTCCGTCCTCCCTGGCGACCATGCGCACGGCGAAGTCGCCGAAATCGGCGACTTTCTCCTGGCGGCTCAGGCTGATCTCGCCCTTCTTGTATATCGGAGTAACGACAGTTCCGCCGCCAGCCGCCGGCGCAGAGACTCCGCAAAGGGCCGCGTTCCCGGCGAGGCTCTTCCCGTCGAGACATACGTCGATTTCCGTCGCAGGCACGAGAACCTTGCCGTCCTTCAGCACCTCGTATGAAAGGGGATTGACGAAAAACCTAATGGCATTTCCCCGGAATGCGGCCTCGGCCGCCTGCTCGGCCCCGGACGAACCGGCCGCCAGCGCTGCCGCGAACGCGGTTGCGATCCCGATGAAACCCTTGCGGTTGATGGCATTCTTCATTTTTGCAACAGCTCCTTTTCCTTGAAATGCCCGTATCAAACGGCTTGGCCGTCTTCGCGACGGAACCGCCAGCCCCTGAGGAAGCCCGCGGCGGAGGCAAATCCGCGCGAACGCGGCGCTTTCATCGCGAGGGACGGAACCGTCATGCCTTGGCGCCGAGACGACCGCCCGCATAGCGTTGCTCGCGGATCGGACGCCACCACCAGTCGTTGTCGAGATACCACTGAACCGTCTTGCGTATGCCGGTGTCGAAGCTCTCCGCCGGACGCCACCCCAGGGTGTCCATCAGCTTGGACGGATCGATCGCGTAGCGCAAGTCGTGTCCGGGACGGTCGGCGACGTAGGTGATGAGGTCGGAGTAAGGCCCCGCGGCGCGCGGCCGCAACTCGTCCAGCGTCGCGCAGATCGCCTGGACGACCTCAAGGTTGGTGCGCTCGTTGTGCCCGCCTACGTTATACGTCTCGCCGTCGGCGCCCTTCTCGTTGACGAGGCAAAGCGCCGAGACGTGGTCTTCCACGTAGAGCCAGTCGCGCACGTTCGCGCCCTTTCCGTAGACCGGCAGCGGCTTGCCGTCGAGACAGTTGAGAATCACCAGCGGAATCAGCTTCTCGGGGAAGTGATACGGCCCGTAGTTGTTGGAGCAGTTCGTGATGCGGACCGGCAGCCCGTAGGTGTCGTGCCAGGCGCGCACCAGGTGGTCCGAGGCGGCCTTTGACGCGGAATACGGCGAATGCGGCGAATACGGGGTGGACTCCGTGAAGAAGCCCTCCGCCCCGAGCGAGCCGTAGACCTCGTCGGTGGATATGTGCTGGAAGACGAACGCAGGGTTCTTGCGCCACCAGGCGAGCGCGGACTGCAGGAGCGTCGCGGTGCCGACGACGTTGGTGCGGACGAATTCGCCAGGGCCGTCTATCGAGCGGTCCACATGCGACTCCGCCGCAAGGTGGAACACCGTGTCGGGGCGGAAATCGGCGAACGCCCGGTCCATGCGCGCCTGGTCGCAGATGTCGGCGACAAGCAGGTCGTACAGGCCGTCCACCTCCTTCAGGGACTCCTTTACTCCGGCGTAGGTGAGCTTGTCGACGACAAGCACGTCGCGCCCCTCGCGGCAAAGGCGGCGGACGAGCGCGGAACCTATGAATCCGCAGCCGCCGGTAACAATGCAACGCTTATTCGCCATCGGCAAACCCCCTGTTTGATGAGGACGACGGCGACGCGGAATCCCCGTTCTCGGCTTCACGTTCTCTTCTTTCGGCAGGCGCGGCGCCTGTCTCGGGAGACGTCGGCGCCTCGGCCTCCTCCGGCTGGCCCTTCTTGCCCCGCACCTTCCTCTTCTTTCCCTTCTGATCCTTCTGATCGCCTTCCTCGTCCTTGTCCTTGGGACGGTAGCCGTAGCCGTAACCGTAGCCGTAACCGTACCCGTAGCCGTACTTGTGGTAGCCGTGGCCGTGCGAATGGGGAGTGAACGCGCCAGCGCTCGACACCTCGATGTCGTTCACGACGGCGCCGATGATGTTGGCGCCGGCCTCGGTAAGGCTGCGCGAGCAGTACTGGATCGGCTTGAAGTGGGTGCGGTCGGGGCAGCACATTATGATGACGGAATCGACCATCACCGCCAGCGAGACGACGTCGCCGACGACGCCGAACGGCGGAGAGTCGACGATGACGTGGTCGTAGTTGGCGCGCGCCCACTCGAAGAAGTCCGACACGGACGCGGAACCGAAGATCGTCGAGGGCGATACGCCGTCCGGCGCAATCGAGGCGATCACGTCCAGCCCCGGCACGGGCGTCGGGTTGACGAGGGCCTTGAAGTCGGGCTTTTCTGTGCCGGCCGCCTGCAGCACGTGCGAGAAGCTGCGCTCCTTCGTGATGTCGAGCTCCCATATGCGGGCCAGACGCGGGCGGCGAAGGTCGAAGTCGACGTGCAGCGTGCGGCGACCGGCCTGGGCGTACGCGATAGCCAGCGAACACGACGTGATCGTCTTGCCCTCGCCGGGCTGCGTTGAGATGATGAGCATGCAGTGGCTGAGGGCCTCGTAGCGCGGGGAGTCGAGCAGGTTGCGAAGGCCCGCAACGGACTCCGAGAACTGCGAGTACTTGTCGTTGATGATGAAGCGCGCCACCTCCTCGCGCTTTTTCCGGCGGACGTGCGGAAGGATCGCCAGCACCTTGAGGGAGAGGCGGCCTTCGATGTCGGCCAGGTTCACGACGGTGTCCTCAAGGTTGTCTACGATGAGCACGAATACGATGCCCAGTATGATCGAGAGGGCCACGCCGGCGCCGAAGATGAGGGTGGGGTTGGGCAGGACAGGCTTGGAGGGAACGCCGGCGGGGCGCCCGACGCGGACGATCTCGTTGTTGGACTCCGCCTCGATGCGGGCCTTGTTCTCGTCCATGATGAGGCCTTCCAGCACGCGGTTCGCGACGCCGAACTCGGCTTCGAGCTGCCCGAGGCCCGATTCCGCCAGCACGATGCGCTGCTCAATCGAGGCAAGCTCGTTGCGGAGGTCGTCCTGCTTCTGGCGAAGGTTCTCAAGCTGGTTGCGGGTGACGCGGAGAGTCGAGCGTCCGGTCAGCAGGGCCCGGGCCGCGGCATCAAGGAAGCGTCGCTTGGCAAGCTCCAGCGCCTTCTTCGCCGTTATCACTTCGGGATGGCTGTCGGTGAAGGAGAACAGGAGACGCTGGTACTGGCCCTCGGCGTCCTGGTAGGCGCGGAACTCCGCGGCGATCTCCTGCGCACGCGGAACGCCCGTGGAAAGGTTGCCGTAGCTGGAGGGATCCTTCTGGACGGCGGCAAGCATCTTCTCCCATTCCACGAGCTGCGTCTCCTCGGTCTCGAGGGCGAGGATGTCACCCGTGGTCTTGGAAAGGCCCTGGCTCACGGTATCGCGGGAAGAGCGCAGGTTGTCCACCTTGTTGGCGGTGCGGAAGTCAAGGAGCTGCTTGGCGATCTTGTCCACCTCGCGGCGCTTCTTCTCGACGTTGCCGTGTATCTGCGCGACGGCCTTGTCGCACCGGAGCTTGTTCTCCTCGTCGGTGAACGACTCGATGGCCTCGGCGTAGGCGTTGGCGAGGGCCGCGCAGAGGGCCGGCGTCTTGGAGCGAAGGGAGATGGTGATGATGCGCGAGTTGCGCACCAGGTCCAGCTCGGAGCCGGCCAGCGTGCTGATGATTTCCTCATCGGAGACCGTCGAGGACGGATGGCCCGCACGGTACTGCTGCACGACCTTCGTGATGACCTTGTCGGAGCGCCAGTCGGAGATGCGCGTGTTGAATATCTCGGCATAGGTGTTGCCGTAGTCGGGCGTGGCCTCCGACAATGCGCTGTGGCCGCGCGAGCCCGACGAGCGGCGCATGTCCATGGTGAATTCGCTGGTCGCCTCGTAGATAGTCGGCGAAATCCGGTAGATCGCGAACGCGACGATCAGGCCGACAAGCAGGAACACGAAGACGGAAAGCCAGCGCTGCGACACGACGCGGAGCATGCGTCCGATGGTGATGGTTCCGACGACCGAGCCCTCGTCATTTCCGCCGCCGCCCGTGCCGCCGTATGCGCCGCCGTATGCGCCGCCGTACGCACTGCTGCCGTATGCGCCGCCGCCGTAGTACGCGGGCTTCTTCCCGCCGTAGTACATCGGGGACGACCTGCCGCTGCCGTAGTACATCGGGGAAGACTTCCCGCTGCCGTAGTATATTGGTTTGTCAGCCATTGCCTCTTAGCATCTCCCTCGGGAACGATTTCGCCGACACCGCGAGAATCGCACCAACGATCACGATTACGTCCGCCCTAAGGAGCGAACAGTCGAAGAACGCCGTTAACACCAGGGCCGCCAGCGCAAGCGGAGCCACGAGAACTGCCGGTCCCGGAAGGTGACCCGCGCGAATGCAGCCCGCAGCCCTGCGGAAATACGTGAACAGCAAGAGACCGAACGGCAGGGCAAGCACGACCGTTCCGACGATTCCGTGCTCCACAAGCAGCTGCCACCAGCCGTTAGGGACCGCCTCAACCCCACGCGGCAGCAGCGCCCAGTCCTCCGCGGCCACGCTGAAGCGAAGGTCGAACTTGAACGCGCCGAGCCCTACGCCGGCCCACGGGTGCGCCGTCCACGACTTGAACGCCGCAGCCGAAAGCACCCGGCGGCACTCCATCAGCCCGGACGGCAGGAACGACCCGCTGACGAACGGCGCCGTCCTTGCATTCACGGCCCCTTCCGGCAGCGCGGAGACGACCAGCAGCCCGCCCATAACCAGGGCAAGGGCGTAGACGACGACCATCCTGAACTCGCCTGACCCGCGAAGCCTGCGGCACGCCGCAACGAAAACAACGAAAAAGAGCAGAACGGTCGCAGCGGCGAACGCGGCCGCGTCGAGCGCCGGCGAAAAGACAAACATCCCGGCCGCGTTGCCCCCGACGGAAAACACAGCTAGCAGCACGGCTGCGTTCCAGTGGCGCTCAAACGCCGCAAACAGGGAGATCGTCCCGCAAAGAAGATAGAGCGCGAACGCTACTCCGGAATGGTAAAACCAGCCGGAATTGCCGGCGACAATCGCATTCGCCACGACGTTGCCTCGACTTGCAAGAAAAATCAGCAAGGCGGCGAACGCCCCGGAAAGGGACGACGCCATAAGGAAAAAAGCCATGCGCGCCGAACTTCCCAACGCGTGCCGACACCCCGTGACGACGACGCCAAGCGCCAAGGTCGCCGCGAACGGCAAGAAGCCGGACGAGGCGAACGCCCCGGGAAAGACCGACACCGCCGGAGGCAGCACCAGCCATGTGCGCGTCTCGAAGTCATAAGACATCGTGACGCCGGTATTGAGGGCCCGCAGCCCGGTTATCGCAATTGCGGCCAGGAACACCCAGAAAAGAGGATCGCGCCCAATGGCCCGCGAGACCCGCCGACGCGCGTCATGCAGCATCTCCCCGCCGCGAAGCGACGGTTCGAGCACGATCCACCACGACCCGGCCAGCGAAAGCCACAGCATGACCGTGGCGATTTTCGGCGCCTCGCAAAACGGGAATAGGAAGAGCGGCGCGACTGCCAGCAAGGACAGATGCGCCGCCAGTCCGTACTTGGCGATTGCCTTCTGCACTTCAGTACGTCAAACGCACGCCGCCGGTCACGCGCCAGCGATCATAGTCGCAATAGCCGCTGTTGTCATGGCTGTTGCTGTTCCAGGAGCGCAGGTACTCCCCGTATGCGAACAGCGCCAGGAAGCGGTTGAGCGTGTAGTCGAGACCGAAGCGGGCCGTCGTAACGTCAATGTCGTAGTCGCTGCCGGACGAACGCGAGACGCGATCGTGCGTCTCGTGGCGATACGTCATGTCGAGCTTGGCGTGAAGCTTGCCGCGCACGAGGGACTTCGCAATGCCCCAGCTTATGGCGTCCACGCGCGACCGGCTCGAGAGTTCGCGCTCGGACGGCTGGTAGTAGCTCGTGGCAAGGAGCATCGTTTGCAACGTGTCGGATATCTTCCAGTTGCCGGAGAGCGTGTATACGAAGCCGTTGGCCGTCGAGGCGCCGTCGCCGTAATCGAACCTGCTCCAACCGGCGAGGGCGCGGTAGGAGATGCGCTCCGTCGCATACGAGCCTATGCCGGCCTGGGCGGTGTAGCCGTCGGAACGGCGGCTGACACGGTCGTGACCGGCATTGTCCTGGTTGTAGCCGTGATACCCCGCCGCGACGAGGAAGTCTGTCCACGGAGAAGGCGCGAAGCCCGCCAAAAGGGTGCCGGTCCAGCGCTGCCAGCCGTAGAGCGTCCCGATGTTCGAGTAATCGGTGTCATTGTCGTAGTCGACGTTGTAGTAGCCGGCGCGCAGGTCCGCATGCCAGTTCTCGTTGAACCGGCGCTGGACTCCGCCGTTGATGTCGAACTGCCCGCGGTCGCCGTTATAGCTGCGCCCCTCGCCAAGCGAGATGTCGTCGGCCATCGTGACGCGCCGATAGGACTCCGCAAGCATCAGAGACCAACCCTTCTCCGCACCCTTGCTGTTGGACCAGTTCCAGCGGAGGGTCTCGCCGTAGTTATGCGAGTTGTACTTGTTGACGTTCTTGCTCTCGGTGTAGCAATGGTAGCTGTAGAATGCGTTCAGCTTCAGCGACCAGTTCTCGTCATTGTAGTCAAGCGTGAACGCCGGGCTGACCGTCCACATCATGTCGCCCTCTGCGCCGTAGCTGCGGCCGCCGGGGTTTGAGTCCCACGTGGCGGACGCCGAGACATACGGCCTGATCGTCATGCGTTCCCCTATCCTGAAGCCGGTAGGCCTGTCAAGCACTTCTGCCGAAGCTGTCGCGACGGCAACCGACGCCAGCGCAAGCGCCAGCCCCTTGAATCCCTCTGCTTTAGTCATTGTCTTCTCCCTTCAAGTCGGACGATAGCGTAAATCCGGGAACCGGCGTGTCAGTGGATGGTCTGCCATTTATAGCCACGCATGGGCTCTTGCTGCTTCGGCGGCACCTGCACAGGGCGCCTGCCAGTGCCGCGAGGAACGACGAACGTGTCGAACGCGGAACCGGTGCCGAGGTTCGGCAACGACTCGTTAAGCGGATTGAAGAGTGCGTCCACGATGGGGTTGCGCTCCTGCGCGGAAGCGCCGGGATCGGTGTTGCCGCCGCCCAAGTCGGCCAAGAGCGCATACTGGTTCTGCGCCCCGTCCACGCTCACAAGTATATGGTCAAGGTCAGGCAGCGTCTCTGCGGAAGCCGCAACGAGCATCGGATCGTAGCTCTTGGCTTCGCCCTGCGCCAGGGCCGCCGGGAACCACTCCTTGGCCGCCACGTCCTGGACCGACGCCGGCAGGGCCGCCGTCATGGCCGAGACGATCGCCTCGCTGCCGCCGTTGGAGCCGCGAATGAACGCAAGCGCCGCGAAGCCGCTGCGCACGCCGGCATTGTCCTCCGCCTCGACGCGCGAATTGACCTTGGACATCACGTTGGTCGCGATGTCAAGGAACTCGTCGTCGGTGTAGGTCGTGGACGGATTGGCAGCCCGGTTGAGCATGTCGGAGCCGAGGCTCTCGCTTATGACGGGCAGGTACTCCACCGGGACCGTCGCGAACACCTCTGCGATCATCGTCGCGAGATTGCCCTTCTGCGCACCCTTGAGAGCCGCACGGCAGACGTTGAGGTACGAAGCCGCCAGCTCTTCCTGCGACCCGGGCATGTTGCCTATGGCCGCGTTCACGTCGGCGAGGAACTGCCTCTGGTCGTCGGCCGAAAGCTGGCTGACGGTCGCCGTCATTACGGCCGGGCTGGAGATCGATTCCACGATCTTCTCGCGCGCAGCAACCAGCGTAAGGCCCTCTGCAAAAAGCGCGCCTGCGGCCAAAGCCGCCGCCACTACGATTCTCTTCGCATTCATGTGCTCTCCTTGTGCTCTACCTTTGTTAGGATGTTCTGTGTCAATACCATGTCTCGGGAACCCAGACGACATCGCCGGCGCGCAACGTCATGTCCTTGTCGACACGCCCGTCCTTGCCGATCTCGTTCAGGTTCACGTAAGTCCTGGTCTGGTTGCCGTCCTTGTCGCAGCGCGTCACGCGGATCGACGTCTTGTCGGCGAACTGCTTGCAACCGCCGGCCTCCTGCAGGACCTTCGTCACCGTAAGATCCATCGTTGCCGGCATGTTCACCGGCCCCGGCCGACCCACCTCGCCAAGCACCGTCACCGTGCCCCACGGAGAAACGCCCCTGCCGTCGTACGGTGCGAACGTAACGGTAACCATCGGCTGCCGGTAGTACGTGGAATATGCCTTCACAAGCTTCTGCTTAAGCGACTCGAGCGTAAGCCCGTCGCAGGACACCGGCTCCTGCAGCAGAAGCGGCAGCGTGATGTCGCCGTTCTGGTCCACCAGAACCTCCATCTTCGCCGGAGGCGCGGCCGGGGTGCCGACCTGTATGAGCAAACGCACGCCCGGCCGGATGCGCGGCCCGTCCCACCACGTGGCGACTACGGCCGCATCGACAGGCTTGCGTTCGCGGAACATGTCGCCAACCGTCTCGCACCCGCCTGCAAACAGGCAGACGAACGCAAGCAACGCCGGCAAAAAGCCGCCTAATGAGCATACCTTGTACATGCTGTCGCGCATTATATCAAAAATTCCGTGCGAAAATCAATAGCGAAACTACATGAGGCTGACGGCGTCCATGTCAAGGTGTACGCGGACGCCTTTCGGGACCGGACGGGCGGACGCAATCCAGCGCCAGGCGCGGACGATTGCCGAGGCCGACGGGGCTCGCAGGACTATCTGCCAGCGGTACCAGCCGTCCGCCTTCTCGAGCGCCGACGGCATGGCGTCCGACACGACGAGACCGCCCCTGCCCTCCAGATTCCCGAGGCTCGCCGCATACATTCCGGCCCAGGCCCCGGCAAGGCGGAGGTCCTTTGACTTCAGCCCGACGACGGCCAGATGGCAGAACGGCGGCAGGAACGCTGCCTCGCGCGCCTTCAGCTCGTCAGCGGCGAAACGCTCGAAGTCCCCGGCGGCGGCGGCGCGTATCGTCGGCACCTCCGGGTCGTAGCTCTGCACCAGCACCTCGCCAGGCAGCTCAGCACGGCCCGCTCGGCCGGACACCTGGGCGAGCAGCTGGTAGGTGCGCTCCGCGGCGCGGAAGTCCGGCAGGTTCAGCGAAGCGTCGGCGTTGAGCACGCCGACCAGCGTGACGTTCGGGAAGTCGAGCCCCTTGGCGATCATCTGCGTGCCGAGCAGCACGTCCGCCTCGCCGCGCCGGAAGGCTGAGAGTATGTCGTCGTGCGAACGCCGGCGCGAGGTGGAGTCGGCGTCCATACGCAGTATCCGGGCGCGGGGAAAGCACTTGCCGAGGGCCGCCTCTGCGCGCTGCGTCCCGATCCCGCGGCAGTCGAATGACGTCGCGCCGCACTTCGGGCATGCCGCCGGAAGCTCGGCCCAGCCGCCGCACACGTGGCACCTGAGGCAGCGGTCCGCCCTGTGATATGTGTATGCCACGCCGCACGCCGGGCACTCCGCGACGGCTCCGCAAGCCGCGCAGGCGAACGAGCGGGAGTAGCCCCGCCTGTTAAGGAAGAGTATCGTCTGCTCGCCCCGCTCCAGGCGAATGCGAACCGCATCAAGAAGCGCACGGGAGAATATCGCGCCGCCGGACTGCGACAGCTCGCGCTCCTCCCGCATGTCCACGAGTCCCACAGGCGGAAGCGCTCCCGCGCCGGCGCGCTTCCGCATCGCAGCCAGCGCGTACTTGCCGCGCCGCACGTTCATCCAGCTCTCGAGCGACGGCGTTGCGGAGCCAAGGACGACGCGCGCGCCTTCCACCGCGCCACGCAGCACGGCGACGTCGCGCGCGCTGTAGCGCGGAACGTCTTCCTGCTTGTAGCTCGGCTCGTGCTCCTCGTCCACCACTATAAGCCCGAGGTCCGCAACGGGCGCCCAGACCGCGCCGCGCGGACCGACGACCACGCGGGCCTCGCCGGCGCGTATGCGGTGCCACTCGTCGTAGCGCTCCCCGTCCGACAGCGCGGAATGAAGCACGGCGACCCGCCCGCCGAAGCGCGAGGCAAAACGCTGCACCGTCTGCGGCGTAAGCGCAATCTCGGGAACAAGCACTATCGCTCCGCGCCCCGATGCCAGCTCCGCCGCGATCGCCTGCAGGTAGACTTCGGTCTTGCCCGAGCCGGTGACGCCGAATAGAAGCACAGGCGACGTCGCGCCCCTGACCGCCGCCAGCGCGGCGGACTGCTCGTCGTTGAGCGGCAGCGGACGGGTCGGAAGCACCCTGCGCCCCGCAAGCGGATCGCGCCGCCTGGCGCGCGCCGCGATCTTCACCAGCCCCAGCCTCTCAAGCGTCCTCATGCTCCCGGGCGTCGTCTTCAGCTCGGCGCACAGCTGGCTGAGCCACCCGCCGTCCAGCCGCGCCACCTGCTCCGCCAGCCACCGCTGGCGCGGCGTTACGCCGTCGCCCGCGGGACCGTTCCCGCCCGGTTCGACGAAAAGCTGCTCCTTCGCGCGCGCGTTCCTGCGCAGCACCGCCGCCGGCAGGGCGGCGCGGAGAACCGACTCGAGCGGCGATGCGGTGTAGGCCGCGACCTTCTTCACAAGCTCCAGAAGGGACGGAGAAAAAAATGGCGTCTCGTCGACAATGCCGGAGACGGGCTTCAGCGGACGCGGCGCGCCGCCCGCCCCGGCGCCCGCATCCCCAGCCTCAATCGCGAAGCCCCTCGCCTCGCGGCGCCCGAAAGGAACAGAAAGAAGCTGGCCGACGGCCAGCTTCCTTTCCAGCGCCACCGGCACTTCGTAGTCGAACAGCCGATCAAGCGCAAGGTCGATAGCGACCCGAACGACCACCTCAGTTCGAGGCGCCGGTCTTCAGGTACGAGAAGTCGGTCTCGGACGGGATCGTGAAGCTCTGCTGGTTGTAGACGAGGTAGAGCTTGGAGTACTTCGCCTTGATCGTGCTCGCGCCGCCGCCCTTGCGGATGCAGATCCACGCCTTGTTCGCGAAGGGCGTGTCGGACTCGCCGCCGTTCGCCTTGCCGACGCCGACCGGAGTCTTCGTCTGGCCCGAGAACGAGCCGGAGGTGATCAGCGTGTCCGTCTGGCAGTTGCGCGTGATGAGCGCGGGAATCACGTCCTCCATCTCGTCGGTGAGGCCCTGCGCGACGACCCACATCACGTTCTTCGAGTCAAGCTGCTGGCCGGAGAACGGCGGCACGCCCGCGCCGGAAAGAACGTTCATGTCGACGCCCGACACGTAGGGGGACCAGGTGTCCTTGCCGTAGCCGTCGATGTCGAACAGCTCCTTGAAGTATTCGGTAGAGGTGCCGAACGTCATGCCCGCGATGTCTTCGCTGTCGTCGGACTTGTTGGTCGCGCCCTTCGGCCAGACCGACGTGAGGCCCGCCGCCTCGCGCTCCGTGTTCGCCTGCGTGATGCCGACGAAGAGGTTGCGCCCGCGCATGGACACGGCCGATGTCTGCGCAGAAAGCATGGCCGAGGAGATCGCCGGGAAGAGCGCTCCCATGAGAATGCCGAGAATGCCGATTACGACGAGCAGCTCGACGAGCGTGAAACCTTTAGATGTCTTTTTCATTTTTTACCTTCCTTGCCTTTCTTGTAGGACGTTGATATTATCTCAAAAATCGCCGCAATGTTCAAGTGCCTTCCTTGACAATCGCGCGGACCATGTACGGCATGTACGACCGCGTGTAGGAAACAAGGCTCCAGAGCGTGAGCACCATGAGCAGCCCCTCGACCGCAAAGCAGCTCCACAGCCATGGCGCCTGCCACGACGCGGGAGCCAGCCGATGGAAGCAGCAGTAGACGTATATCCAGCCCGCGCCGGGGAACGACAGCGCCGTGCGCACCTTGCCGAGCCGCGCCGCGGCCACGTCGGCCCCGTAGCGCGCGCCGACCATGCGCATGAACGTAACCCACGTGTCGCGCAGCATGTAGAGGATCGTGAACGACATCATCGCAAGCCCGTGCGCCTCAGAATCGCCCTGATGCATCACCAGCCACGACAGCGCGGGGAACGCGACTATGTAGAACACCTTGTCCATGAGCGGGTCGGACATCTTGCCCAGCGGGGTGACGACGTTCCACTTGCGCGCCAAGTGCCCGTCCCACGCGTCGGTGAGACCAGAGAGAAGCATCATCAGGCACGCCGCCGAAGCAAGCACCCACCCCCGCGCCCCGCCCGGCGCGTACTCGTGCGCGACGGCGAAGGCGAGCCAGGCGAAGATGAGCGGAACGCGCGCGAACGTCAGCGCGTTGACGAACCGGGACTTGCCGGACTCGGTCACGACCCGGCAAGGCCTTCCGCCACTACCTCCTGCATCACGCCCAGCGCCTCCTGAAGCTGGACCAGGCGGGCCTTCAGCGACTGGATCTCAAGCTCGGACTTCTGGAAGTTCCGGCGCGTCGCGAAAAGCTGCTTGAGTATCTCGCCCGAATCGAGGTCGAGATCGCTCAGCTCCATGCCGTCCGGTATCGGCACGAGAACCGACTCCCCGCACTCCGAGCAGTTGATCTGCAGCCCGGCGCCGCGATAGTCGATCACCAGGCTCTTGCCGCAGTGCGGACAGTCGAACACTATGTCAGTGTCGCGGATCTCCGCGCCATCCTCGTTCTCGCGAACGGGAACCTCTATCTCTTCCGTAAGCTCTTCAGCCATTACAACCTCCCTTGTTGCCTGCATTATACCAAAAAAGAGAGGCCGCGGCAATTGCGCCGGGGCCTCCCCTCGGTCTGGTCGCCGGAACGCCTTCTCAGGCGTTCGCGTCCTTGGCGATGCCGACGATCGTCTTGAAGCCCTCCGGATCGCGGATCGCGATCTCGCTCAGGCTCTTGCGGTTCAGCGTCACGCCGGCCTTGATCAGGCCCGCCATCAGCTTCGAGTAGCTGACGCCCTCCGCGCGGGACGCCGCGTTGATGCGGGCGATCCACAGCTGGCGGAAGTCGCGCTTCTTGAGCTTGCGGTGCTCCGTCGACAGGCGCATCGCGCGGTCGACGGCCTCGGTCGCCGTGCGGAAAAGCTTGGAACGGGCGCCGTAGAAGCCCTTCGCAAGCTTGAGGCGGCGGCGGCGGCGTTCACGGGAAGCGGGAGCGTTTGTAACTCGCATTGCTTTTTATCTCCTTTGGCTTTAGCGACCCTGCAGCGAACGCGCATAGGTCTTGGTTACCTTGAGGGACCCGACGGCGACGGTGCCGCGCAGCTTGCGCTTGCGCGCGCGCGTCTTGCCGTTGTTCAGGTGGGCCTTTCCGCCCTGCGAACGCATCACCTTGCCGGTGGCGGACAGCTTCATGCGCTTTACGGCGCACTTCTTGGTTTTCATCTTAGGCATTTTGTTTTCCTTTCGTTTCCTTGCCGGTCGGGCAGCCTTGTCGGCCCGATCCAGACGGATAGGGCGCGTAGATTACCAAAAACACGCCGCAGAAGTCAAGGGGGCCCTACCGGACCGTGCGGAAGAACTTGCGCATCTCCTCGGCCGTCTTGCAGGCCGCAAGGCGGTCATACCCGCTGTCGGCGCGCAAGGCGCGGGAGATCACGCTCATGAGCTGCAGGTAGGGAGTCTGCTGCTCGTCGTTCGCCAGCGTAAGGACGATGATCCTGATCGGAGAGTTGTCGATGGTCTCGTAGTCGGGAATGCAGCCGTTAGCCGTGCCGTCGTTGTCGAGCACCGCCACCGCGCCGGCGATGCCGGTCACCTCGGGGCACCGCCCGTGCGGCACGGCGATGCCGTGGTCCAGCCCCGTAGTCATCGACGCCTCGCGGCGGAGAACCGCCTCCGTCGCCGCGGCCGCGTCCGTCACCTGGTTCGGGCAGGCCGCCGCGATCTCGGCCACCATCTTCTCGATCGCCTCCCTCTTCGACGACGCCCTGAACTTGGGCAGCATCACGAACGACCGCAGGTGGCGCACGATGCCCGAATGCCCGAGCTTCGCCGGCGGAGTATGCTGCTTCAAGAGCATGCCGACGTCCTCGCGGCGGATCGGCTTGGATATCTGCCTCGCAAGGTCGTTCATCTCGCTCGCCACCTCCATCCACACCGTCATTATGATCGCCTCCTCGGCAGGAGTGCATTCGAACCGGATCGAACTCCCCTTGCGATGGACCGAAAGCTCCAGGTCGTCCATGGCTACCGCCCAGATGGAATCCTCCTTCGACAGCAGCGAAGTGAAGAAACCCTCCTCGCGGAACTCGGCGAGAAGCCTGGACAGCACCAGGTCGGCGACCGGCGCAGAGGCAAGGTCGAAAGTAACGCGCCTGGAGCCGTCGCGGCTCGGCCGCGGACGGCGCACGCCGCGCCTCCTCGGCGCGAACAGCCCCACGAGCGCGGGCGGCGCCACGACGGTCGTCACCAGCGTCATCAGGATGCCTATGCCGAATATCTCCTGGGTGAGGTAGCCGGACGACAGGCCGAGGCCGGCGATTATGAGCGCCACCTCGCCGCGCGGCACCATGCCCGCCCCCACGCGCAGTCCGCCCAGCGCGTTGAACCCGCAGAACATCGCCGGAACCATGCATCCGAGAACCTTGGCGGCTATCGCCAGCCCGGTGTATATGCATCCGAACACCAGGACCGGCTTCGAGCAAAGCGCCGACATGTCGACCATCATGCCCATCGAGCAGAAGAATATCGGCACGAGGAAGGTGTAAACCGGGGTGAGCATCTCCTGGATCGGGTGCTTGAGGTCAGTGCGGCTCAGGGCAAGGCCCATCACGTAGGCGCCGATAATCATTGCAAGGCCCATGAACTCGAAGAACCCGGCAAGGGCGAGCGCCAGCCCGAATGCCATCGTAGCTATGACGACGGGGCTCTTGAACACGACCTTGAGGAACTTCGCTATCCACCGCGCCGCCAGGATGCCCACCGCCGTGGCGCCAAGCCACACCCCGAACGCCTTGACGGCCACAACTCCTATCGCGCCCCAGTCCATGCCGTCCGCCGCCGCGCCAAGCTTCTCCGCCGCTTGGTTCGCCACGATGATGCCGTTGCCGATGGCGAGCACGATCAACCCCAGCACGTCGTCTATCACCGCGCCGGCCATGATCGTCACGCCCTCCTCGGAGTCCATCTTCTTCTTTTCCGAGAGGATCCTGGCCGTGATGCCAACCGACGTCGCGGTCGACATGATGCCCATGTAGAGGGGAGCCTCCCTCGTCACCGCCTCCGCAAGCGGCATCTGCGAGAGCCCGGCGAAGTGCGCAAAGAAATGGGGCAGCAGCCAGACCGCGCAGAGGTCGCCCAGCAGGAAGGACACTACTACGCCGCCAAGCCCGACCATCGACCCCACGAACGAATACTTGAGGAACATCTTCAGGTTCGTCTCAAGGCCCGACAGGAAGAGCAGTATCACGGAGGCAAGCGTCGCGATGCCGTACAGCGCGGGCGACGTCGCGTCGAACATGACGCCGGTCTCCTTCGCTATGGCGCGGAGCTCCGCGCCGTGGAAGAGCCCGCCGGCGAAAAGCCCGTCGCCGAAGCCGACGCCGCCCAGCGCCCACGGGCCGATCACGATGCCGGCGGCAAGCTCGCCGAGTATGGAAGGCAGCCTGGCCATGGCGGCAAGGGCGCCGCCGAGCCGCGCCGCAAAGATGATGACGCCTATCTGCAGCACGAGGAACATCATCTCCTCGACCCTGGGCAGGCCGAAGTTGGGATACGGCGGGGGAACGCCTTCGTGCGCAGCAAGCGCACCCGTCGCCGCAAACGTGACCGCAACGGCCGCCAGCCATCTGATCTTTTTCATGTTGGGCATGATTATACCATAATTAGACGATGAGCATACAGTCCCCGTAGGAGAAGAACCGGTAGTTCGCGTCTGCGGCAAGAGCATACGCGCAGAGGATGCGCTCGCGTCCGGCGAGCGCGGAAACCATCATGAGCAGCGTCGACTGCGGCAGGTGGAAGTTGGTGAGCATGCAGTCGCAGACGCGGAACCGGTAGGGCGGGTAGATGAAGATGTCCGACGCGCCGCAGCCGGCCCTCACCGTCTCGCCCGCCGCGCCGCCACGGTCCTCGGCCACGGCCGCCGCGACCGTCTCGAGCGTCCGCACCGTCGTAGAGCCGACGCAGAAGACGCGGCCGCCGCGCGCCTTGCAGGCGTTGACCGCCTCGGCCGTCTCGGGCGGAACGGAGAACGCCTCGAAGTCCATGTGGTGGTCTTCGATGTTCTCGGACTTTACGGGACGGAACGTGCCGGGACCGACGTGCAGCGTTACGGCGACGCGGCGGACGCCCTTCGCCTCCAGCGCGGCGAATATCTCCGGCGTGAAGTGGAGGCCGGCCGTCGGCGCGGCCACGGAGCCGACCTCGCGCGCGTAGACGGTCTGGTAGCGCTCGCGGTCCTCGGCCTCCTCCTCGGCCGTGCCCTCGCGCTTCACGTACGGCGGCACGGGCGTGCGCCCGAACTCGTCCAGAAGGTCCATGAGCGGACGGCCGCAGGAAAATTCCGCCTGCCACATTCCGATGCCTGCGAGCGGCTTCAGCAGCGTCGCCTTCAGCTCGCCGTGCGGACCGAACGAGGCGACCTGACCTTCGCGGCACTTCCGCCCGGAGCCGATCATGACGTTCCAGCGGAGCGAATCGGACGCCGCCGCCATGTCCGGAAGCCCGGAGCCAGTCGCCGCGGCGCTCACCAGCAGCATCTCGACGGAGCCGTGCGTGTCGGGCCATTCGCCGAGAAGCCGCGCGGGGAACACCTTCGTGTCGTTGACCACGAGCAGGTCGTCGGGAGTGACGTACTCCACGATGTCGGCGATGTGACGGTGCTCCACCACGCCAGTGTCGCGGTGGAGCACCATCATCTTCTCCGTGCCGCGCTCCCCCGCGGGATGCTGGGCGATCAGCCGCGCGGGAAGCGGATACCAGAACTGCGAGGTCTTCAACTGATTGGCCGCGCCGTCACGTCACTTCGCGCAAAGGCTCTTGAGCAGCCCGAGCTGGCCCTCGATCAGCTTGTCGGCGACCTCGGGGGCGAAGGGCGAAGTAGCCGCCTCGTAGCCGCCGCCGACGAAGGAATCGGAGAACGGGAAGTAGCCGCGGCTGCCGTTCGTGAGGCATGAGAGGATCGTGAGCGTGAACGGGGAGCCCTTCTTCACGGCCTTGCCGATGTCGTTGAACGGCTCGCCAGGGAAACCGCCGAACGCGACGGAATCGCCGATGGCGATCGCGATGAGCGGCAGGTCGAAGTAGTCAGGCCCGTTCTCGAGACGGACGATGCGGCCGGCGCGCGCCACTTCCGTCGTAAGCTCCATGTGCTTGTAGGGAATCTGGTCGTCCTTGCCCTCCTGATGGAGCTTCCAGTACTTCTTCGCCAGGGCAAGCTCCTCGGGCGTCTTGGCGCGCTGCGAGCCGACGCGCACGTCCGCCGTGCCCGTGCGGATCTCGCCGGCCGGGATCGGCACGCACTTCATCCAGACCGAGAGCGCGGCGCCGGCCAGCACGTTCGCCATGTGCCAGGCGTGGTCGTAGCCGCGCGGCACGTTGTCGAAGTCGTTGACGAGACCGTTCTCCTCGCCGGGGAGCGGCATCACGTTCACGTGGTTCACGTCGCCCTGCGTGCCGTTGATCACCATGCAGAGCGCATTGCCCATCGTCGCCGCCTCGAAGACGGTGCGGGTGAGGCCCGGCCAGTCCGCCGTGATCGTCTCGCCGCCGACAACGTCGGGGTGGGTCTGGAAGTTTATGAGGCAGATCGGCATCCCCTCCTCGCGGTCGATGCGCAGCACCTGCACCGTCTCGTCCGGCGGATTGCCGTCAGGGCCGACGATGTCGGGGTTCTTCACGCCGGGATTCGTGTAGACCTTGCCGTTCTTCATCTTGTAGCGGCGGCCGAAGGAGATGCGCTTCGCCTCGGTGCGGGCGTACGACAGGCTCGCCGGACGCATGTCGCGTATCGCCTCGACGGCGGCGTCCGCCGCGCGCGTGGTGGACATGTCCACGTAGGTCGCGGTGAGCGGCTGCACGCCCTTGCCGGCCGCCGAGCCCTGCTCGATGTTCGCGGCGAGGCACCCGCCGTCATGCGTGTGCGAGGCGTGAAGCATGATCGCGTCGCGGCTGACGCCGGTCGCCTTCGAAATCGCGTCGCGCATCTTGTTCGCCACGCTGTCGGAAAGCGCCTCGGTGTCGAACTGCATGACGAGAGCGGTCTTGCTGCCGTCGGAGAACGCGATGCAGTTGACCTGCAGCGGGTCGAGGACGGACTTGGCGTGGCGCTCCTGGTAGTAGCCCGGCATGAACACGCCCAGCGGCGGCGTAATGTCGGTGCGGGCGAAGCCGGCGCGGAAGTCGACGGCGGACGCGGCAAGCGATGCGGCCGCGAACGTCGTCACGATAAGCAGTTTCTTCATTTCGTATGCTCTCCTTGTTGTCTGTTTTCTTGTTTTCAAGTCACCTGTGCGCCGCCGCAGGCGCCGAACGACGCGGCGCCTGCGGCGAACCGCGTCATCAGGCGTTGGACGGCACGGCGCCGGTCAGTCCCTTACGGTAACGACCTTGCCGCCCTTCTTCGCCGACTCGTGGCACGCCGCGCAGAGCGCGAGGTTGTGTATCGCGTCGTCTGCGGTCAGCGGCTTCTTGCCGAGGACGCTCTTCGCGTGGCCCTCGATCAGGGTCTGGTAGATGTTCTGTATCTTGGCCGGCTTCACGGCAGAGACCTTCTTGCCGTCGTCAATCTCAAGGCGCTGGACGATCGGCTCGTCCGCATAGCCGGAGAGCTGGAACATCGTGCCGTAGCCGCGCATCGCGGCCTTGTCGCCGTAAATCTCGTAGCCAAGGTTCGTCAGCGTGCCGGCGAGGCCGCCGCGCATCTCGCTGAACGCCGCGTTCACGCTGCCCTGCGTGCCGTCCTCGAAGAAGAACTTGATGTACGCGCCGTCCTCGGCCTTGATCTTCATCACCTTCGGATAGTAGACGGCCGCGACCTTCTTGATCTTCTTGCCGAACATGAACTCGGCGACGTAGAAGCAGTGGCTGGCGACGTCGCCTATCGGACCGCCCATCTCCGCCACCTTCGAGCAGCGCCAGGTGGCCGCCTCGGCGGGATCGTAGCCGTAGGCGAACTCCATGTGGAAGCAGGAGTCGTTGACCTTGCCGAGCTTGCCGGCGGCGATCGCAGCCTTGCCGGCGACGTTCCACGCGTTGTTGACCATCATGTGGTCCACCGTGAGGGAGAGCTTCTTCGCCTTCGCGATGCGGCTCATGGCCTTCGCGTCCGCGACCGAGGTCGCGATCGGCTTCTCCACGATCACGTGCTTGCCGGCCTTCAGCGCCTCGCACGCGAGCTTGGCGTGCGAGGCGTTGTTGGTGGCTATGTAGACGCCGTCCACCGCCTTGTCGGCGAGGACGGCGCCCAGCGACGGATACCACTTCAGGCCAAGCGCCTCCGCCGCGGCCTGGCGCGCCGGATTCAGGTCCGTGGCGCCTACCAGCTGCGCGGTCTTCAGCGCCTTGAAGCGCTTGACGTCACAGGCGTAGCCTTCCTTGGCGACGCGGTTCTCCGCAATGCCGCCGAAACCTACCAGAACATACTTGACCTTCATGGAATCCTCCGCTCCTTCACTTGCCTTACTTCATCATCGCGTCGGCGACCTTCTTGAACGCCTTGATGTCGGCCTCGATGTGCTCGAGGGTGTACGTCGGGTGCGTCCAGAACGAGATCGTCGAGTCGGCGAGCGAGTGCGCGACCGGGCAGTTGCACTTCGTGTAGTCGATGCCCTTTCCGAACGCCGGGTCCTTGAACGGATAGTGGCGCGAGCCGAAGCCCTTCTGCTTGGCATACGCCTCCTCCTTGTACATCTCGGGCCACAGCACCGAGTAGGCGCACGCGCCCTCGGCCTGGACGGCGGCGATGAACTCCTTCATCGTGCACTTCAGCTTCGAGGTGTCGATGACGAACGGGACGAGCCAGAAGCAGTTCTCGCGCTCCTTGGTGTCGACCGGGAGGTACTTGATGAGCGGATGGCCCTTGAGGCCCTTGATGAGGGCCTTGCCGAGCTTCTTGCGCTGCGGCAGGTTCCACTTGTCGAAGCGCTCGAGCTCGCCGAGGCCGATCGCGCTCTGGATCTCCGTCATGCGGAAGTTGTAGCCGACGCGGCGGTGGATGTAGAGCTGCTTGCCCTCCATCTGCAGGAGGTTGAGCTTGGCCTTGACGTCGTAGCCGTGGTCGCGCACGGAACGGCACTCCCACGCGAGGTCGTCGTCGTTGCAGCAGACCATGCCGCCCTCGCCGCCCGTCGTGAAGTGCTTGGACTGGCAGAACGAGAAGCAGCCGACCGTACCGATCGTGCCCGCCTTCTTGCCCTTGTACTTGCCGCCGAAGCACTGCGCGCAGTCCTCGACCACGTAGAGCTTGTGCTTCTTCGCGATCTTCATGATCGGGTCCATGTCGGCAACCATGCCGTAGAGGTGCACGACGACGATCGCCTTCGTGCGCTTGGTGATGGCCTTCTCGATCTTCTTCGGATCGAGCAGATGGTCGGTTCCCGTGTCGACGAAGACGGGGAGCGCGCCGGCCTGCAGGGCGCAGAACGAGGAAGCGATGAAGGAATAGGACGTGCAGATCACCTCGTCACCCGAGCCGATGCCGAGCGCTGTGAGCGCGACATGGAGCGCCGCCGTGCCGTTCGAGACGGAGATGGCGTTCCTGACGCCGAGCCACTTGGCCCACGCCTTCTCGAACTGCATTCCGACGGGACCGGTCCAGTAGTTGACCTTGCCGCTGTGAAGGATGTCGAGCACCTTCTTGTCGGTCTTGGGATTGAACTGGGGCCAGGCGGGGAAGCCCTTGCTCCACACCTTCTTGCCGCCGTTGATTGCGAGTTGGGCGGCCTTGTCGGCCGTCTTCTCTGCCTTCTTCTCAACCTTCTTGGTTGCCATTTCTTACTCCTGTGTTTTTTGTGACGTTACCACGTCGTGCCTCAGAGCCGGCCTCATAACGGCCTCTCCCGTGCTTCCTGACGCAGAAGTTGACTTGAAGCGATTATAGCAAATCGCACCGCGAAAAGCAATGCCGCTTCGCCCGCGATTGCCTTGAATCAACCTTTCGCTTGACTGGCAAACTCCCTTGAAGTCACGACTTTCATCGACTCGTCTTCCGCCGAGACATGCGTTACAATGTACGACGCCCCTCCTGGCGGAACGTCTATTATCACATGGCAACCCCCGAAGGACTCCGGAGCAACGTCGGACATCCAGTCCGCATCCCTGTCCTC
>JAFWKK010000019.1 GCA_017514235.1 Kiritimatiellia bacterium
ATCTGCACAGTCTTGATCGGTTGAGAACCAATCAAGGAACTCCTCAAAGTTCTTCGGATATGGATGTTCGGTAGTCGCTTTCATGCCTGAAATGGTATCACAATCTGCAAGGCCCGTCAATCAGCCACCCAGTTTCTTCAATGTCATCATGTTTCGTAACCTGTGCGTTGGTCTGGCGCAGAATCACCTGTCGCCCATAAGCTTGAATATGCGTTTGAGCCCCTTGCGCGCAAGTTTGCGCAACGCATCAAGGGACTCTTCCGTGAACGGCTTGTGCTCGGCCGTTCCCTGAAGTTCCACGTACCGTCCGTCGTCCGTCATGACGACGTTCAGGTCCACCTCTGCCGTGGAGTCGTGGACGTAGTCGAGGTCGAGGTTTGGCTTGCCGTCGCACACTCCGACCGATACCGCCGCGACGCGGTGTACTATTGGATTCTCTGCGAGCGTTCCATTGGCGATGAGCCTGTCTATTGCATCTTCGAGCGCAACCATTCCGCCCGTAATCGAGGCGCACCGCGTGCCGCCGTCGGCTTGCAGCACGTCGCAGTCGATGGTGATCTGCCGTTCGCCTAGCTTTGACATGTCCACGGCCGCGCGAAGGGAGCGTCCGATCAGCCGCTGGATTTCTGTCGAGCGCGCGTCCTGCCGAAGCTTCTTTATGTCTCGTTCCTTCCTGCCGCCGCCCGTGGAAGAGGGGAGCATGGAATACTCGGCAGTAACCCAGCCCTTGCCCGTGTCTCTCAGGAACGGGGGGACCTTTTCCTCGACGCTTGCAGTGCACAGCACCCAAGTGTCGCCCCATTTCACTAGCACGCTCCCGGCTGCGTGCTTGGTGAAGTCTCTTATGAACTCAATCTTTCTCAGCTGGTCTCTTTTCTTCATGTTCATGCTTTCCGTCCTTTGGGCCCTTTGCCGCATATTATACCATTCTTCGGGAGCGCAGGCAGGCGTATGACTTTTTGGTGACGGACCTTCTTGGGTTGGCGTCAGTTGCACTTCCTCCACTCCCTCGGCGTTAGGCCGGTTTCGCGGCGGAAGGTGTTCGTGAAGTAGGCCGGGTTGCAGAAGCCGATCCGATAGGAGATTTCCGAGATGGAGAGTCCGCTTTCGGAAATGAGCTTTTTGGCGAGGGACATGCGCTGCCGCAGGATTTCTGCGCCGACTGAGCGCCCGAGCTCCTGCTCGAACAGCCGTGCGACGGAGGCCCGTGACGAGCCGACGCAGCTGGCTACCTCCGCAAGTCCGAACGGCCTGTCGATATGGCCGTGTATGTATTCGAGCGCACGTCGGACGATCGGGCTGGCGGCGGCGATGAAGTCCGTCGAAGCTCGCACTGTGATGCCTCTAGGCGGAATCAGGATGGGTTTCCGCGGCGGCTGCTTGCCGTCCATGAGGCGGTCCAGAAGCTTCGCGCCCTCGTAGCCGGTGCGCCCCTGGTCGTGCTCAATGGATGACAGCGGCACCGGCTGGTTTTCACAGATGAGCCGGTCGCCGCCGATGCCGAGTATGGCGACGTCCTCCGGGACGGCGAGGCCGGCGGCGAGACAGGCCCCGAGCGCACGCGCGGCGTCGGCATCGTCGTACGTGAGAAGGGCGAGCGGCTTTGGGGCGGCCTTGAGCTTTTCGCCGAGCCAGCGGTCGAACCATGCGAAGTCATCCAGGCGCTCCGGCGGAGCTTCTTCGGCGAAGACCCACCGCAGCGTGTCGCTGTCCGCAAAGCCGTCGTAGCGCAGGCAGTGTATGTTGAGCCAGTCGGTGGAGAACCAGGCGAAATGGCGGAAGTTGCGCTCCTCGAAATGCTTGCGTCCGACGCGGCCGAGGGCGAAGTGGTCTCCGCTTACGCGCGGAAGGTGCATCTCCGGGTGGTTGAACGTGAGGTCTACGACGGAGATTCCTCTCTTTCCCAGAGACTTGACGAACGTGACTGTCTCGGGGTTGTCGCGCAGCGTAACGAGCACGCCATCGCCGTTCCAACCTCGCGGAGGACGGGCGATGCGGTCGAGGATCGTCAGTTGCCAGCCGTGCTGCCGCGCATAGCGGGCGATGCCCGCAAGCCTCGGCTGGTAGGCGGGTGTGACCATTATGAGCACGTGCCGTCTTTTAGTCATGATGCTAATTATACCACAGTCGGCGGCGATGCGATGATGCAATCATGCAATTTCTTGTTGCGAAATTACAAGTCCTTTTGCCATTCCCGGATGCGTAGGTGTTTACGTAGGATGCGGTCGGTTGGGATTTTTGATATAATCCTTTTCATGCACAGCGAAAAGCGAGCAACTTTTCACGGATGGCCCGTGATGTCATTGTAGTGTGCAAGAGGTCGGAAATAATGCGTGGTACAAAAGAAGGATTTACATGATGATTCGCAAGGCGACATACAGGACGCCGCACGGCTTCTCGGACATGGAGATGACGTCCGACGGCGAGGTGCTGACGGAGCTGCACTTCACGGATCTGCGCAAGTCGGCCAATGACTGTTGCAAATGCGCGGAACGCGGCTTGTCGGTATTCCGCGAGACGCGACGCTGGCTTGACATGTATTTCGGTGGGCGCGAGCCAAACTTCACGCCGCCGTATCGCGTCGACGGATTGACTCCGTTCCGGAAAGACGTAATCGGCGCAATGCTCAAGATTCCGTTCGGTGAAACTGTTTCCTATGGCGACATCGCGGCAGAACTCGCGAAAAAGCGCGGGTTGAAAAGGATGTCCGCACAGGCGGTCGGCGGCGCGGTAGGGTGGAACCCGATCTGCATCATCATCCCGTGTCACCGCGTCATCGGTGCGAATGGCGCTCTTGTCGGCTATGGCGGTGGAATCGGCAACAAGGTCGCGTTGCTCAAACATGAAAGGCAAATCCATGAGAAGGGCTCTTAAGCATACGCCGGTAAGGCTGGCTATTGTCGGAGGGGGCGCCGCCGGGATGTTCGCCGCAGCGGTCGCCGCAGAGCGAAAAATCCAGTGCGTGGTCATCGAGCGCAAGGCCCGCCTCGGCTCGAAGGTGCTTATGACGGCAAACGGGCGTTGCAACTTCGCCAAGGACATCTCCGCAGAACAGTTCCTTGCGGACATCGGTCCCGCCGCACAGTTCGTCGCGCAGTCAGTTCGCGAGTGTCCGCCGCGCAAGATCATCGCCGGATTCAAGTCGCTCGGCGTCCCGCTCAAGCGGATGGCGGACGCGCGGATGTTTCCGGCGGACGGCAAGGCCGCGACGATCGTACATGCGTTTGGCGACCTGCTGCGCGAAAGCGGCGTGCCGCTTCTCACGAACTGTCCCGTTACCGGAATCCAGCCGCAGAAGACAGGTTTCATCGTAGCGACGAAGAACTTCACTCTTTGGGCCGAGAACGTATTGCTGGCGACGGGCGGCGTCAGCTACCCTAAGCTCGGTTCCGTCGGCGACGGACAACGCTTCGCGGCCGAGCTCGGGCACAGCCTCGTCCCATACCGCCCTGGGCTGATCGGGCTGGAGACGTCCGACGCGCGCGTCACGCGCCGCACCGGACAACGCTTTGAGGATTCGTGCGCAAGGGTGGTCGCCCCCGACGGCACTGCGTTGTACGAATACGTGGGCGAGATCGACTGCGAGACATTCGGCTTGAGCGGCGCGGCAATCTACAACTGCCAGCGCTTCATCGAGCACTGTCTGCGCGAGAGACCTGCTCTCGAAGCCTGCGATATCACGGTCGAGGCGTCGTTTGACCGCGAGTGCGTGCGACTCAAAGGCCCGAGGCCTCGTCCGTTAAAGGAGGCGATTGTCACAATCGGAGGCGTCGCGCTGGACGAAGTGAACCCGGCTACGATGGAGTCGCGCAAGGTCCCCGGGCTCTTCTTCGCCGGCGAAATCCTCGACATCGACGGCCCGACGGGAGGCTACAACCTGACGCTCGCCTTTGCGACCGCCCGCCGTGCCGTCGAATCCGTCGCGTCGGGCAGCTGTTCTGGTGTGGCTCGGCTCGCAAGCCACGTCCGCCCGGCACAGGGAGATTTATGATAGAATCATATTCAATTAAGATGAATTCTGCCAGGCAGGAAAGAAAAAACACAACGAGAAGACTGATCCTCTGGATATAATAACATTTTGCGACTTGCTGAAGCATGATGCCGTCTGTCTGACCAATCCACACAAGGGCGGGCGAGTCGGCTTGTCGCGTATGGCTGCCGGTGGAGCTGCGTCCGTGGGACAGCCCGTCCCTACAGTAAGGAGCAAAGGTCGTGAAGTGGCCTTGTGGAACAAAATTCGCAGTGAATCCGCGTGCAGTGAAGTCTCGCTTCCGCTGGAATGCGGTTTTGGTTTGTGGTAGAATATGTGGCATGAAAATAGATAGATGCAGGTTCATTGGGGGTTCTGCCGCTGCTGCGGCGGTTGGAGTCTTCACGTCGCTTGCGGCATTGACGGGCCTTGCGGCGCAGGTATATCCGGTGCCGGCCGGCGAGCGGACGTATCCTGGCTATGCGGTCGAGGTTGACGACGAAAAGGCGCCCGTCTCCGAGGTCCGTTGCTCGGCTATGCCGTTCAACAGGAGGTGGCCCGGACACCAGCGCCAGATTGAGCAGACGGAGCTGTGCGGCATGGTGCGCTTCGCGTTCGCCGGCAAGGCGACGGTCTCGGTGACGGCTGCGCGAGACTTCAAGGAGGTCAAGATACGTCCGCTTTCCCGTAACGTCGCGTTCTGCCGGAAGGAGCGCACGGTCACGTTTGACATCACCAGGCCGGGCGGATATTCGGTTGAGTTCGACGGCTACCACAACAACCTCCACGTGTTTGCGGACGTGGCCGTAGAGCATGCGCCGCCGCCAAACGCAATTGTGTTCGGGCCAGGTTTCCACGATGTCGGCGTCAGGGATCTGAAGAGCGGCGATACTGTGTATCTAGACCCAGGCGCGGTCGTCTATGGGTGTTTCCACGCCTCCGACGCCAGGGACATCGCAATCCTCGGGCGCGGCATCATTGACATGAGCAAGGAGAAGGAGAAGATTCTCTTCGCCGCGAGCGGAGACGGCCACGAGGCGGTGAAAAACGCGAAGCGGGTGCACACGCTCGAGTTCAGGAACTGCCGTAACGTGAAGATAGACGGCGTCGTCATACGCGATTCGCTCCTTTACAATATAGCGATGTGGGGTTGCGAAGATGTCTCCATAAGCGGGGTGAAGATCATCGGGCAGTGGCGCTTCAACACTGACGGCATCGACCTGCACAACTGCCGCCACGTCAAGGTGACGGACTGCTTCGCGCGCACGTTCGACGACACGTTCTGCTTCAAGGCTCACGAAGGCTACGGCAACTGCGAGGATTGCACGTTCGAGCGGTGCGTGGCGTGGAACGACTGGGGCAAGGCGTTCGAAGTGGGCGTCGAGTGCCGTGCCGAGCATCTGCGGAGGCTTGTGTTCCGCGACTGCGACTGCATTCATGCCGCAGGTTGGGCGATGGACGTGACCAACGTCGATTACGGGCGCGTGTCGGACGTACTGTTCGACGACATTCGCATCGAGCGAGACGATCCAATGCCGGCCTCCCAGCTGCAGAAGGCGGACGATTCGCCGTTTGATGCGGCGAAGGGGCTTGACGATCCTCCGCGGCTGTTTCTGGCGTCGGTCAGCTTCCACCATGAATACAGCAATGAGAACGGCGGCAAGTGGAACGGCGGCGGGTTCATCGACGGCGTGACCGTGCGGAACGTCAGCGTCACGACGGATGGACGCAAGCAGCTGGTGCAGACGAGAGCGATAGATGCGGCGCATCGTCCTGAGAACGTGGTGTTTGAGGATTTTACTGTAGACGGCAAGCCTGTCTCCGGCGCTGACGAAGTGGCGCTGAATGTCGGCGATCATGCGGAAGCGCCGCAGTTCCGTGTGAGCGATGCGAAACGCATGGGCGCGGAGATGATGAACCCAGGTGGCGGACTCGGATGCCGTGAGCGCAAGTGCGGCGGAACGTTCAGGGTGCTGATCTACGGGAACTCCATCGCGTTTCACGGCCGTGCGCCCAAGATAGGCTGGAACAACGAGTGGGGCATGGCGGCAAGCGCCAGGGATAAGGATTTCGCCCACCTGGTGGTTGCCGGGCTTGAGGCGCGGCGCGGCGAACGCGCCGACTTCCGCATCCGCAATCTAGCCGTGCTGGAGCGGAACTTCAACACCAACCTCACGGCCTTCGCGGCACTTGCCGACGACGTGGCGTATGCGCCTGACTACGTGGTGATCGCCATAGGCGAGAACGTGCCGGCAATCGGGGAGACGGAGGTGTCAGGCTACACACAGTTCCTCGTGCGCCTCGCGAAGCCGCTGGTGGAGAGCGCGAAACGTCCGCCGGTGGTGATGCGCTCTCCGTTCTGGCGCAATGCGATAAAGGACGCCTGCACGTCCAGGGCGGCAGAGGAGGTGGGGGCGGTCTATGTCGATGCCGGGCCGCTGGGAGAAAAGGATGAGAACATGGCGCTCGGACTCTTCTCGCACAATGGAGTGGCGAGGCATCCAGGCGACCTCGGCATGAAAAGACTTGCGGAACTGATGCTTTCCGGATTTGGCGGAACAGGCAAAGGGCGGCAGTGAGGCGCTTGCCCGGTAATAAGGCCGACGACATGACATATGAAGAGGCGTTTGCAAGGCTTGGCAGGTCCACGTTCAGGCGACGGTTTCGCCTGACTGCGGAATTGCAGCGGTATGTTGCTGAGAAGGGGATTGAGACGGTTCGCAGGCATGCGGCGGATTTCGTGCGCCTTCGCCTTGCGCCAGCCAATCCTCAGAACGACGGACGGCAGACGCCAATGAAAGGTCATCCGGTGTTTGTCGCACAGCATGCGACGGCGACTTGCTGCAGGGGGTGCCTTCACAAATGGTGGAAGGTACCTCTGGGCGTCCCGCTTTCCGAGAGGCAGCAGGCGAAAGCCGTCAATCTCATCATGGCGTGGATTGCCGGACGTTGCCCTTCGGCCAGTGTTCATGCCGTGGATCAGATGAACAAAGGGACGAGAAAGGGTGCATGACGTGAAAACGGCGGCAACAATGGCGGCGATCGAGCTCATCAGGCTTCGGCAGAATGAGTAGGCGATTCTGCCGCCGAAATCGCAGGACTCAGATGGCAACGGGATTAAAGCAAAGCGTGACGCGGGAAAACTCGAACCGCATGCAGTCGATAGACATCGTGCGGGCGATGGCTATTGTGTTCGTCGTGCTTGGTCATGCGCTCATTTATGCCAAATGCGGCAACTTCCTGATGGGATGCATCTATTCCTTTCACATGACGTTGCTTTTCTCGCTTTCTGGGTTTGTCACCGCCGCGTCGTGGGAACGCTCCGCCGCGGCGGAGCCGCGTCTCGCTCTTCGGAAGATTGGCAGAAGCGCAAGGCGTCTGCTTGTTCCTTATGTCATATGCGGAATCATGTTGATACCGACAGCCAATTACCTTCTAACCGACCGCATGGGGGCGTCGTTTATTGACGGTTGGCGCGGCGCATTCCTACTGAACCGCTTTCTCTGGTATCTGCCATGTTGCTTTTTCCTCATATGCATCTTTGTCGCGGTGGCGTTGCTTTCGCGTCGCGCGCTCGGCGTCCGCTGGCTAATTGGGGTTTGCGTGGCGTTCGTGCTTGTTGTCACGGCATACCTGATGGTGCCTAGCGTTGATTACACAAGGTCGGTGATGAACTATTTCGCCGCGTTTTTCGCGGGGGCATGGCTTTGGTCGTGTCGCGACATTGTCCTTAATCCGGGACGAAGGCTTCTTGTCGCGTCCTCGATTGCATTTGTCACACTTGCCGTTATACATGCGTCGATGCCGGCTATATCCATTGTGGCCAAGGGTGTCATAAAACCTCTTGCGGGCATTTCCGCGTTATTTCTTCTCATTGCTCTCGCCAATAAGATGAAGGGAATCGTCGCTTCGAGCGTAGCCTATGTAGGGCGGACAACGCTGTTTCTGTACTGCTTCGATTTCTTTGCTACGCCAACAGCCATCCAGTATTTTCATCCGGCAGGCATCTTGTCTTCATTCGCCATCGCCTTTGGTGTCATTGCTGTCGGGATCTTTCTAAACTTTGTGTGGGAATACTTCATATTCCCCGAACTTGTCAGCCAATTCCAAAAATGAAGGCTGCTGAGAAGTTCACATGCCGGTGCTGCGGGGAGTGCTGCCGGATAAAAGACGGCATCGTGCGCGTGTCTGGCGTGGAGGTTGCGCGGATCGCCGCATTCCTTGGCATGGGCGAGGCTGACTTCATCGCGAACGAAACGGAAGTCGCGCCCGACCGAAAGAGCCTTATGCTGAAAAGCCGCTCCGACGGCGCATGTGCGTATCTGACGCCTGGCAACCGCTGCCGCATCAATCCCGTGAAGCCGGACAAGTGCCGCACCTTCCCGTTCGAATGGACCAACCCCGACTCAGCCGAAGTCTGCCCGGAGTTGCGGGCTGTTGCGGACATGAATGAATCAGGGAGGAAATTGTGCGGCGGCTGACGGAAGAGGACTATCGGCGGGATGTCGTTACGGTGGCGAAGGCGCTCTTGGGTGCGACGCTGTGCCGTCGCCTTGACGACGGAACGGTGTTGCGCGCGCGGATTACAGAAACCGAAGCCTATTGCGGCGAAGAGGACACTGCATGTCATGCACACAAGGGCCGAACGCAGCGGACTGACGTAATGTATGCGCCAGGCGGATGCGCCTACATCTATCTTTGCTACGGAATGCACGAGATGCTGAACGTGGTGACTGGTCCGGCGGAGCGTCCCGAGGCTGTGCTGATTCGCGGTGTCGAAAGCGCGGAGGGACCGGGACGGCTGACAAAGGCTCTTCAGATATCGCGCGCTCTTAACCGCGAGGATCTTGTTGAATCCGATCGGCTTTGGATCGAGACGGACGGCTCAAGGCCGAAGTTCGCGTCCGCCCCGCGCATCGGCATTGGCTATGCCTCGAAGCGCGACCAGTCCCGCAAATGGCGGTTTGTGGTTTGCAAGACGTCAGGGAGATTTTTCAGACATAAGCCATGACGCATGGTTTCATGATATAATGTCCGGCACTAAGGGCGAATTCGTCGATGCGCCTGTCGCCAACGAGCTGCCGCTTATTTGGGTTGCGTGCCTGCCACCTCTATGGCTGCAAGATGCACGTCTGACGGCGCGCCAGTGCCGAATGACGGCATCTTGAATGTCTTTATGGGTCGAAGTCGATATTTGTCCGCGTGTTCGCGATAGTGCTGAAGGTTGTAGGCATGCTGCGAATCGGCGAGAGCGTACAGTTTTGCGTTTGGCTCTGACTTTAAGATGGATTCGATGACCGGAATCGGGTCGCTGTTCGCGGCGAACGTGGTGGCAGTGCGTATGGGCAGGGACATGAGCATCTGATTAGACCGTTCGCCAATGACTATGGCGTCTTTTGGAAGAAGCTTCTCAAGTTCCTTCGCGGCGGCCTGGTGCTGATGTGTTCCGCGGCGTACAAGGTCTTGGAAGGAAGCTCTCCAGTTTGGCGTGGCAAGGAAACACGAGAGGATACACAGCGGCACGGCGACGGAAAGAGCCTTTCGCCAGGGAAGCCTTTCTCGAAAGCCGAACGACGAGACTAGAAAGAGCGTGGAAACTGTCATTGAGACGATCATGGGCGCGAAAAATTCCCCAGACTGCTTCTTCATGTAGGGTGCCAGTTGCACGGCGGGGAACGAGGCGAATGCGACCGATGCCGCGACGAGAGCCGCTAACGTCCAGGCAGCAAGCTTCATCGGGCTCGTCTTGAACCCCTGCAGAAACGTAATGGCAACGACGACGGTTGCCGTGAAAGGCAGGATCATCGGCCAGGTCAAGCCCCACACGTTTTTGGACGGGAGATTGTATATTCTGGAATAGAAGTTTTGGCTTGTCGATGGCGCGACGGAATACGATGCGATGAGTATTGCGCTTATCGTGCAAAGCGCAGCGACGCTAAGAAGCGGCAATGCAGCTTTCTTCCACGTCATTCCCGCTTCATCGGATGCGCTTTGTTCCAGTTCGGAAGCGATTGCGGAAATTACAATCGGAAGCATTGCGATCGCTGGCAGGAAGTAGTGGCTGTATATGGTGTTCATAACCGACACGGCGGCAACGTATGCCGGGATGGCAAGAAAAAGCAGGAAGTTTCCGTTCCACCTTTTTGCGAGGGCGCTTTTTGCTGCAACCGCAAGGGGAACGGAAAAGATCAAGGGTGCCGTAACTCCAAGGAACTGGGCTGACGGATCGCGCGGAAAGGCGGAAATCCCTTTGAAATGCGAAGCGAAGCCGAATATCGGCGGCAAGGGGTAGTGTGTCGTGGTGCGCTTGACGACCTCCCAGATCGATACGCCTGCCTGAGTCGCCTCCGGCATTACAGACAGGGCGACCAATAGTTTCCATGCGAATGCAGATGCAATGGCGATGACCGCAAACAGTGCCATGTCCTTAAGGCTGGAGCGCAGTTCCCTGTCGTATGACACGCCTGCCGCCACGACTGGCAGCAGCACCCATACTGACGGCTTCACAAGGATTATCGCCCCGGAAAGCAGCCCTGCGCATACGATGCGCCATCGCGACATTCCCGCCGCGCAAACATACGACAGGACAAGAAGCGCACTTATCAGTGCGTCGTTGCTTGCCGTGCGTTCGTAGGCGACGACCATGGGGACGAGAGATGCCGAGGCGCACAGCGCGAATGCCATGGCAGGGCCAGCCCTTTTCGACACGAGGCAGAACATTGACAGCCATGCAAGGAAGTAGATGCCGAGGAATGGGATTCTCCATGTCCACGTGGACAGGCCGAACAGGAGATGCGAGAGATAGCTCAGCCAGTGTGTGCCTGCCGAGAACCCGTAGGTGAACGCTTCGTTGCGCGGAAGATCAACGAAGTTCCCCCATACGAATTTCTCCTTGCCTCCGGAGAGGTAATATCCCTCGTCGGTGGCGTTGTATCCGTATTCCCAGACGGAAGGGATCCCAGGGTCGCACGTTATCCACGGCAGTCGGAAAGCGAGATAGATCGCTACAAAGGCAAGAAGGAACAGCCAGAATTTCATTGTTCCCCGACCGTTCTGCTGTTTGATCGCTTCCATTTCGTTTATTTCTGTTTTGCTACTTGAAACTGTGAGATGTTTGCGTGCCTATTATACCAAAAACCCACGTTGTTTCGTTGTCTTCCGTTTTGCCGCTGTATCGGCGGATGGGATTTGGGAAAGAATCAAGCCGCTCATCGCGCCGTTTCTCGCGCGCGAGTTCGGGGCGAGGCCGTGCGCCGTGGACTTCGCGCTGACCTTCCCCGAGGTGCGCAGCGCCCAGGACGCGGCGAACGTCGCCGCCACCCTGAAGCAGGCCGGGTGGCGCGTCGACCAGGGCGAACTCGAAAAAGCGGTCGGTTTTACCCTGGAAAAAGATTCAAGTTGGAGTTCAGAGTTGGAGTTCGAGAAAGGAAAACTCCACTCTCCAACTCCCCCTCCCCCTCCAACTCCAACTCAAAACTCCAACTCCAACTCTCCCCTCCAACTCCCACTAACTCCCCGACTCTAGGCCTTCTCACCGACATGCGGATGCTGCGGCTTCCGATAACGCTTGACGAGGCGAAGGGGATGACGGCGTCGGAGCTTACGGAGGCGATCAACCGCGCCTGGGACCTGGACGGGAAGTTCGACCCGAAGGCGGCGCACATGCGCGCGTTCGGCGAGTACGTGCGCGCCCGCGAGGAAATAAGGGCGAGGGCTAAACCAAAAGACGGATCAGGAGCTTCAGAAGGAGGCCGGGCGTGACGAGTGCGAGCACGACGAGCGCGAGCTTCGCATACCACGGCAGGCGGTCGAGCCGACCGTACGCCGGCCGCTCCGTCAGGTTGCCGAACATGTCGATGTCATACACCTTCATGGCGAAAGGAGTATAGCAGATCATGGCCGACATAGTCAAACTGGTGTTCGGCTCGAGTTACGACGGCGGGGGCACCAAGCAGTTTGTTGCGGGCGCCGGCGACGCGACGAAGGCCGCGCTGCGCACGGCGGGCGCGGCGAGGAACCTTACGGCCGCGATGTCGGCGGCCGGGAGCGCGGCCGGCGGAGCCGTCGGCGTCATGGTCATGAAGGAGCTGACGAGCAAGCTGCTCGACGAGAGGACGATTTCGTACGCGGTCTGTCTGGAGGTCCAGATGGTGCAGCGAGTTGTTTATGCAACGAGAATGCGATATGGGCGCTTTGCGCTCGGGCAACCCGACGCCTTCGGCACGGGCGAATCTCGCCGCTTGAATCGGCGCGCCGACGCATGGGCATGTCCGCCTTCGCCAACGGCTGCGGCGGCCGCCATACGTCGCCGCGTCGCTCCGGCCTTCTGTCGCGGCAGACGCAGCGCGACACGAAAGCGGGCCTAAAGCCCGACACGAAACGGCACGAAAAGTCCCGCGTTCTGCCTCCGTTTCGTGAGATTTCGTGTGCCGCGAAGGCGGCTTTCGTGTCCTGCGGACGGCGCGCCCCGAAAGGGGCGGCGGTGGCGGCGCGACTGGCGAGGCGACGCCTCAGGCCAGGTCGCGGCGATACCGCCGTACGTTGCCGCATG
>JAFWKK010000020.1 GCA_017514235.1 Kiritimatiellia bacterium
AGTGCCGGGTGGATCAGCCGTGCCAGGCGAAAAACTCGAAGGCACACTGGGTTGTGCCAGAAAGAAGAAAAACATGAAAAAGTTAATGGTTGCAGCCTCTGCGGCACTCTGCGCGGCAGTGAGCTTTGGCGTTGGGCTGACGTCGGCCAACACTGTTGGTTACAACGGCAGTGCGCTCGACGAAGAATATGGTGCGGTTTTGACCGGTCCGCAGTTCGTCACCCCAGGTGGTTCGGCGTTCCTCCTCACAAACATTGTTCTTGTCTCAGAGGCTAATACTGCATATAGTGTTGATATCCAGACGCTGAACGGCTTTGGCGGCACTGGCGATGAGGACTATATGTGGAATGGTGCGGGCTGGGAGGATGCGAATGGAAATCCCGTAACAGATGCCACTTTGCCTCCTGGCAAGGGCTTTTGGGTCTACAACTTTACGGGCGAGGCCGTCACATTTCGGTCTCTTGGCGAAGTCAATGCCAACGACGTGACTTATCCGCTTGATACGGAATATGGTGCCGTTGCCATCGTAAATCCTTATCCGACCGATATCGCACTTGCCGACATAACGTTCATAACGGCTCAACCCGCTTCTGCCTTGGCCTATAGCATTGATATCCAAACGCTGAACAGCTTCGGTGGCACTGGTGACGAGGATTATATGTGGAATGGTACGGGTTGGGAGGATGCGAATGGAAATCCTGCAACCAATGTCACCTTTGCTCCGGGCAAGGGTCTCTGGGTCTATAACTTTACGGGCGAGGCCGTCGGTTTCCATATCCCGGCACCTGAGCTCTAATAACTGAGATTTACAGGGTGGGCGGCAAAGGGTCACCCGCCAATGTAAGAGAAAAAAGGAAAATAAATAATGAAGAAACTGATTATTCTCGCGGCAGTTGCTGTTGTGGCGACTTGCTCGCAGGCAGCCTCCTTCAGGTGGAACTCATCTGGCGTGAAGGATGCACAGGGCAAAGATCCGTATAGCGGCACTGCGACGCTGTATGCCATCATCTCTGGCACTGCCACCGAGGTAAGCTCGGCTAGCATGTCAGGTGGCGCGGTTGCCAACACTACGTTTACCGATAATCGCCTTGTTGCTGGCGATACGTACGAATTCTACTACACGATGGCAGATTCCGCCGGCAACACCTTCAAGTCGGACACTAGAACGGCGAGAGCGCAGCAGACTGCTACGGTTCCGCTGGGCTTTGGCGCTGGCGGCACGTGGACGGTTGCTCCTGAGCCTACTAGCGGGCTGTTGATGCTTCTCGGCATGGCCGGTCTCGCGCTCCGCCGCAGGAGGGCCTGAGCGGAGGCAGTCAACCTAAGTTGACGACAGGGAAGCCCGTCCGCATCGCGCGGGCGGGCTTTCTGTTCTAAGGGAGGAGGCGACTGGGATGTCCTGGAACGGTAGCGGAGGCAGGGGGCCTGCGGCGCGGGCTCCGCAGGCGGTCCGCCGCGGGTCTGCGGGCCCGCTTGCGAAGGGTGCCATTGCGGCGGCGCTGGTCGTCGCGGGCGCGGTCGCTGTTTTCCTTCTTCTCCGAGAGGGGAGGGAGGCTCCCCCCGAGACAACCGGGGACAGGCCCGGGAAGATAGCCGAGGCGCCTGTGGCGCAGCCCGAGCCGAAGGCGAAGCCAGATTCACCCGGGGAGCTGCCGCCGCAGAAGGTCGGCGAGATCCGCGACGGCAAGATGCTCCTGCAGTCCGGGCGGCTCCACCCGGTCAGGGGGATAATCACCAACAAGGTGGAGCGGGCCTGGAGCTCGATATTCCCGCATCCGAGCGAGAACGTTATCGCCGGGCTGCTGGCGGCCAGGCCGGGCGAGGCGTTCGTCGGCACGCCCCGCTACAACGGGCGGTTCACGAAGAACTTCCTGGAGAGCCTCAAGGAGCCCATCATAGTGAGCAAGGACGACCCCGAGGACATACAGCAGCTCAAGCGCGCCGTCAACGAGGCCAAGATCGAGATGAAGGCTGCGTACGACCGCGGGGAGGACATCGAGGAGATGCTGCTCAAGGCCCGCGAGGAGCTGCAGAGGATGGCGAGGTACAAGCAGGAGCTGAAAGCCGACATCTACCAGTTCACGCACAAGACCGAGGGGATAACCGACCAGGACGTCGACGACTACATCGCCGCGGCGAACATGCTCCTCGAGGCGAAGGGCATAGCGCCGATCAAGAAGAGCTGGCTGACGGGCCTCAAGCTCAAGATGAACCTGCACAGGGAGGACAAGGAATGAGGAATACGGTTCTCGCCGCGGTCTTCGCGGCATGCGCGGCCGCCGGCTGCTTCGGCGCCGACGCGGGGAAGGATGACGCGGACAAACCGTCCGCCGGGCGCGAGCGCATCATGGCGATCACCGGAGGCCGCCTGGCCAAGCCGGGGACGCAGCGCGGCGAGGTCGCCGTCGTCGACTGCCAGAAGTCGGCGGACAGGGCCTGGCTCGACGAGAGCGTCGCATACTTCGGGAAATGCTCCCGCTTCAAGGTCACGCTGTCGCAGGGCGAGTTCGACGTCATGAAGCCTCAGGTCAGGGGGTCGCTGTCGCTCTTCGTCGTGGACGACGCGGCGCTGCCCGCGATGCTCGCGGCGCCAGACGACCGCTGGGCGCTCGTCAACGTGGCGAGGCTGCGGAGCGACAGGCAGCCGTTCTTCAAGGCTCGCGTCCAAAAGGAGCTCTCCCGGGCGTTCGCCATCCTCTGCGGTGCGTTCGCCACCACGTTCCCGCAGGCTCTCCCGGGGGCTGTCGCAAAAGTCGAGGACCTTGACGCGTTCGTAGACCCGTCGCTGCCGATGGACGTGCTGGCGCGCCTCCCCGCCTACGCGAAGGCGTTCGGAGTCACGCCGGCCGTGATAACGACGTACCGCAACGCATGCCTGCAGGGCTGGGCCCCGCCGCCTACCAACGACGTGCAGAAGGCGATCTGGGACAAGGTCCACGCTATGCCGACCGAGCCGATCAGGATCGCGCCTGAGGCGAAGAAAGTCAGCGACTAGCGGCCGGTTATTTGCGGATGAGGTTCACCTACGCCTACAAGACGAGCGACGGCGCACGGCACGAGGCGTCGATGAGTGCCGCGAGCCGCGAGGCCGTCTTCGAAGCGTTGCGGGCCAGGGGCATCCGCCCGATAAAGGTGCTCGCAGCCGACGGCTCGAAGGCCAACGGCGAGATACGCGGAGTCCGTAAGCGCACAGTGGCGGCCTTGGCGCTGCTAGCCGCCGCAGCCGCAGCCGTCGTCGCCTACCTCGGCGGCATGCGCTCCCCAGACTCTGAGCCCGCCTCCTCCCCGCGCCACCAGATTTACGGCGACCCGGCGATCATAACAAGTTTTGAGCATGGCGATTTCGAAAGAGCGTTAAAGCGCGAGGGGGACAGATTGCTCGCGCGCTTTGCCCAACCGGGAGAAGTCATGTGTGCAAAAAACGTTGATTGGAAGCGCCTCTCCCCAACAGAGTTAGAGAAGCTTGCCGAGTATGTGCAAGGCGAACTGTCTTTTTCTGAAGACTTGAAGACAGAAGAATCCGACTGTCGAGAGGTACGGGAACTAAAGCAGATTGTGAACGGAATGCGAGAAGAGATGCGAGAGTACCTTGCCAATGGAAACGGAACCCTGCGCTCTTACTGGAGGCGTCTCACCGAACGTACGGTCACCGAGATGCAGATTTACGAGCGCACACGCCGCGAACTGGAGAACGAGACGTCCGATGAAGTCTGGGAGCTGAAAAATGACGCACTTCGCCGCCTCGGCATCCGTACCATCCCGAACTCTAACGAATAGGCTTGCTCCCTCTGCCCTTGCTTAGTATATTTCTGGGCATTTGTTGCGGTCTTTTGCCAATAGTAGAACGGATTTGTTATACTATTGACACCCGCTTGAAATAGGCACTGCGATATGGTACAATACTAACACATCCAAAAACAATGCTTTACAAATGAGGTTGTATGAACCAGATACTAGTACAAGTTAGGGTTGACCGGGATCTGAAAGAGCAGACCGCGTCAATTTATAATGCTATCGGCCTAGATTTGCCGACAGCCATACGTATGTTCTTCAAGAAGAGCGTTATGGTTGGGGGGCTGCCGTTCGATGGCAGGGTACAGATGCGCGACAATGCGGCAATATCGGCGTTTGAGTCAATGAGGGCAAAGGTTGAAGCTACCGATGCCGAAGAGCCGTCAATGGATGAAATCAATGATTTTATTTCATCGGTTCGCAACAGTCAGCAATCCTCACGTCAATCTGTTGGGCACAAGGGATGATCAAGGCGGTCATTGATACGAATGTACTTGTGTCCGCATTCTGGACGAGAAACCGGCTCTCGCCCACCGTAAGGATTGCCAATGCGATAGCACATGATGGCTTTACGCCAGTGTATTCTCCTGAAATGATTTCCGAATACCGAGAGGTGTTGTCTCGCACAAGGTTCAACTTTTCAGCAGAAGAAGTGAATGCCCTTATCAACCACATCGTTGCATATGGTGAGTTGGCGGAACCTGCGGACATTGATGCGCCCTTCCCCGATCCAAAGGACAAGGTTTTCTACTGCACGGCCTTTGCCGGTGACGCGCATCTTGTCACGGGCAACATGAAACACTACCCGAGGGCGGATTTCGTTGTCAACCCCACACAGTTCTGCGACATCGTGGGGATTTAGATTTCGTGATAAGCTACCACATTTAATTCAAATGTGGTAGCTTCTACTCTTCCAGCGGGACGAGTCGGATGCCGAGATCGCGGAGCTGGTTGTTGCGCTTCTCCCAGAAGGCGAGGAAGTCGTCGTGCGACATTGTTTCGCGGGCACGTTCGATTTCCCCCTTGGTCCGCTCGTAGATTGCGATCTCCGCGTCCTGCCGCTCGGTGAGGCGCTTGCCGTACTCGATGATGTTGCCTCCGGCCTTGACATATGCCCGCGCCTCGGCCTTCATGCCCTCGACCATCGACTTTATCTGCCGCGCCTCCATGCCGTCGGAAGGCGTCGCGGCAACTGAACGGCCGAGCGCGGCTTCGAGTTCCGCAACAGTCGTGTTGCGTTGTCCGGCCTTGACGCCTGGGATGGCGAAGCTGGCGAAGAACCTCTCGCCCTCTTCCGTGAACACGTCGCTCCAGCCGGTCGCTATGCCCTTGTCTATGACCGCCGAGTCGCCGATCATCTGACGCCGCGTCTGCTCGGCAACGAATCGGGGCATTTCGGGAACTTGATTTCTTGTCGCAAAAAACGTATAGAGCGCAAAGAGCAGCACCAACATCGAAACGACAACCGCTCCAAAGGCAACGGACTTTGTGTTCTTTGTGGCTGAGATTTCTCCGTTTGCCTTGCTGCCGTCAGCGGCGATGACCTTGATTGGTCTTATTCCCTCCTTGCGCAGAGTCTCGAAGACGGCTTCGCGGCTCGCCGCGTCCATTGACGCCTCGTGCCGCTTGCCGTCGCTCGTCTTGTATGCGTAGGTGTACTTCACCGCCCCTTCTTCGGGTCGAACTCGATCTTCATGGGCTTCGCGGGAATGGCGTGCACCTTGTCCCAGATCGCCTTCTGCAAGTCGTTGGTAGGCGGGGGTGCCCAGCCCTGGCAGCAGGCGGTCTCGTAGGTCTCGATATTTCCCGGCATCACGCCGAAGGTGCGCATGTATTTCCTAAATCGGGTGAACAGGTCGACGGGCAGGCGGTAGTCAGTGTGATGGTCGAGATCTTCGACCTTTGTAACGGCAGACGTGAGTGCGCCTGGAAACTGGGAGTCGCTTGCGCCGCAGAGCATGGCAAAACCCCGAGTCAGCTCTTTGAGGACGCGGGCTCGGAAGAACGGCTCCTTGTCGCTCTTGAGCGGCGCAACGTTGACCATCGCCCAGCGATTCTCCGGTGCCACAAGAAGACTTGGCATTGCCGGGTCATCGACGATGAAAAGCGTCATGTCACCGACGATCTTCGGATTCTTTTGTTCGAACGACCCTTTGCTCACGGTAATCTTGAACTTGGCCTCCTTGCGGAAGTACGCCGCGCTCTCCTCGATCCAAGCGTCCTTGGCGGCTGACTGGCAGTTCACGTAAGCGATCTCGCCCTTCTGCGTGTTGGGCTCGAGAACAAGCCCACCCTCGCTCCTAATGTAGTCCTCTTCGGACATCTTCTTCGCCGCGTCGGCGGCCAGCGCAAATGCCGCTAGCGATGTGACAGCAATCAGCCACTTCATTTTTTATCCTCCTCATCCTCTTCGTTCTCGTGATCGTAGTCATCGAGCTTGTGCCTGAGTTTGATGTCGACAAGCGTACTGCGTTCGATCGGAGCTATACCCTTTGACTCGAGAAGCATGTTTGCCGCCTTGACATAAGTCTCAACGTCATCCATAGTCACGGCTTCCTTGTCGACAAAAGCGTAGACATCGGCCATCATCATCTGCTTGGCGCGAGCCAGCTCCTGGCACTCGCGCCGTGAGTTGACGATGATCTTTTCGATGTCCTCTCCGCGCTCCATAGCCTTCTTGAGCTCTTCCTTGGCCTCAATCACGGCCTGCTTGAGCTCGATTTCTTCCGGCGTGTCGCTCTCTTCGATCTTTATGGGCTCCTCCAGGCTACGCCTGAGGCTCTCGGCAAAGGAACCCTGATAGTCGGGCTCGCCGATCAAGGTGTCGCCAGCCTTTATCGACAAGAGCGCGGCTATCGTGTTCTCAGCAGAATGTCTGAAGATTTCGTATTTGCCCTTGGTGAGCGAACAGTTGTTCGTGACCTCGCCCCTGATCTTGTGCAACCCCGATCCCAGCAGTACATAGCCGTCACGCACTTCTCCAAGCTGCTGCGGTGGAAGCTCACTTGGCTTCTTGTCAGAGTCGTCATCCGCTTTCTCGGCCTTCGGGGGGCTTTTTACATTCCTTACGGGGAGTTTTGGAGCGACCTCGCGGATAGATGATGCTTTCTTAGGCTCGGACTTTCCCTCGTTGTCATTGCCAGTCGGCCAGAGCCACCATGCGGCAACGGCAACGGCAGAAACGACTATCGTCCCCGCGACGGCGCCGCGCAGGACTGTCCGCGAAACGCCTCCGCGCAGTCGTCTTGCATTTGCCGTGTCATCACTCGGTCTATTCCACGCCATGCATCTTCCTTTCACGAAAGCAGCCCGCCCGATTGCTCGGACGGGCTACCGTTTGTGCAACGAACCACTGGCTCGCTGCAGTGTGCCCAAGTTTTAGGCGCGCTTGCGCTTCAGTGCAAGCCCGGCCATGCCGAGGAGGAGCAAAAGCCCGCTCGTAGGCTCAGGTGCCGCCGTCCACGTGCCATTGCCCTCAAAGGAGATAGAAGCGGTGCCAACCCCTAACGCCTTTGCTGTAGCAGTCTCAGACGTGTAAGTGTTGCCGGCGGCATCTTCCGATGTGAAGAAGAAGCTGTAAATCGTGCCGGCCTCGAAGAGATCACTTTCTAAGTCACCGCCAGTGAGTTCTCCAGCATCAACCGCACCCTGAGCCCCGAGACTGGCAATCTCAACGCAATGGAGAAGTGCCGGACCAGTGTAGTCATCACCATTGATGTCCTTGATGTCAAACCCTTCCCAAGAGAACGCGGCCGCGTGGGACACAACAGCCGCGCAGACAATCGCGACTGCAATCATTATTTTCTTCATTTTGTTTTCCTTTGTTTGTCCTCCGTCGTCCGAATTGGGTTGCGGAGGACTTGTTTTCTTACATCGGCAGACGACCCGTTGCCGCCTACCTTGTAAATTGTTTACAGTTCGGGCGCAGGAATGCGAAGCGTTGCAGCGCAATTTGCCGTGTTCAGCACCCACATTGCCTGACCCGCCGGAATCTCAGTCTCTCCAACGTCATCCGTCGTTTTTGCAGCAATCCAAGTCTTCCCACCCTGACCTTCCCAGCGATACGTCGCGGCAGTAAGACCTTCAGGCGTCAGAAGCTGAATCTGAACCTTGCGGCGGAGTGAAGTACCTGTCTCCGTGCTGGGAACGATGTCTTTCAGTTTGACTGCAACAGGAAAACTGTTGCCAATCAATGCGGCACCACCTTCATCGTCGAGCGGCTGAATGATATCGTTCATGCTGACCTCGCCCAGAGTCTGAAATGTTGTGGCGCAATTTGCCGTGTTCAACACCCACAGTCCCAAACCAGCAGGAATCACAGTTTCGCCAACATCATCTGTCGTTTTTGCAGCAATCCAAGTCTTACCGCCCTGACCTTCCCAGCGATACGTCGCGGCAGTAAGACCTTCAGACGTCAAAAGCTGAATCTGGACCTTGCGGCGGAGCGAGGTTCCGGTATCGGTAATGGGGGTGATGTCCTTGAGCTTTATGCCTTCCTGCGACCCAACAGTCGTGAACTGCGGAGCGACAGCGGCAGCACCGCCCTCGTCATCCAAGTCATTTCCGGCGTAACCAACGGTGTTGGCCGATGTCAGCCCAACGCCAAAGCTCACTGCCGCGC
>JAFWKK010000003.1 GCA_017514235.1 Kiritimatiellia bacterium
CCGGTTGTCGGGCCTGACGGCGCGTTGATCCGCAACGGTCTAATGTTGTCCATCCGCTGAGGACAAGCCGCCGTTTTGGCGGTGGCATGCAGCCACGTTTATCTTTGCAGCAGTCCGAGGCGGATGGCGATGGCCACGGCTTCGGAGCGGGAAGATGCGTCTAGGCGGGTGAAGGCGGCGCTGAGATGCGCCTTGACGCAGTCGCGACCGATGCCGACCATGTTGGCGATTTCCGCGTTGTTGAATCCCTTCGCGACGTAGTTCAGCATTTCCAGCTGGCGCGGCGAAAGCTCGATCTTCGGCATTTCGTACTGCAGCTGGCGTTCGACGGCGGGGCTTATGGACTTTCTTCCGGCGGCGCATTCGCGGATTGCGTTGACGAGCTCCGTCTGCGCGGAATCCTTGACCAATGCGCCTATTGCGCCGACGGCAAGTGCGCGGCGCAGGTCGTCGGATGTGCCGAACGTCGTGAGAATGAGGATTTGCGTCTCGGGATTGCGCTTGCGGATTTCGGCGGTCGCGGCGACGCCGTCGAGCTTTGGCATCATGATGTCCATGATGACGACGTCCGGGTGCAGTTCCGCCGCGAGCTTGACGGCTTCGGCTCCGTCCGCCGCCTCGCCGACAAGCTCCATGTCCCGCTCGATGCTGATGATGGCGGCGAGCCCCATGCGCACGACGAGATGGTCGTCGGCAAGCATCACCCTTATCTTCCTGCCTGCCTTACTGCTCATCGCGCTCCTCCTCGCTGATCCTGAGCGACACCGTGACGCTCGTGCCTTTGCCCGGGCTGCTTTCGACGGACATCTCCCCGTTCCGCCGCTCCACGCGTTCGCGTATGCCGGAGAGCCCGAAATGC
Organism: Kiritimatiellia bacterium; assembly: GCA_017514235.1. GTDB lineage: Bacteria > Verrucomicrobiota > Kiritimatiellia > RFP12 > UBA1067 > UBA1067. The sequence goes on from JAFWKK010000003.1 coordinate 860, forward strand.
CCTTGGGCGGGGCCTGGCGCGGTGCTCTGGTCGAAGCCGCATCCGTCGTCCTTTACGCAGAACCTGACGAGGTTCCCTCGGCATTCCCCGAACACCTTTATCTGCGACGCTTTCCCGTGGCGGACGGCGTTCACGGCGAGTTCGCGCATGATGCGCAGCATGTCGTGGGCGAGCGATTCGCTCAGGATCGAGCGCGGGATGCTGAACCGTATGAGCAGCGGAATGTCGCCAATGTGCGGCGCGAGCGTCTGGCGGATAGCGCCCGGAAGATCCTGTTCCTCGAACGTGCGGGCGCGCAGATCCCAGATGCAGCAGCGCAGTTCGTGGCGGCACGACGCCAGCATGGAACGCGCCGTGGCGAGGAAGCCTCCGGCCTTGGTCGTTCCGTCTATCCCTGAGCCTATGGCCGCGTCGATCTGGAGCGCGATGCCCGTAAGCACCTGCGAGATTGAGTCGTGCAGCTCAACGGCGAGGCGCGTCCGCTCTTCGACCCTCAGTTCCGATATGGCGCTGGACATCTGCTCGTCGCACAGCGCCCTGCCGCGCCGCTCGGAGAGGATCTTGAGCATCCTGTTCCAGACGAGTATCACGACCAGCGTAAGGACGAGTATGATGATGACTACCGCAAGCCGCCCCGGCGTCCACCACGAAGGCCGCGCCAGCTCGCGCAGGTCGTCCGGCGCGTTCACGACCACGAACGCTCCCTTCACCTTCGGGAACACGGAGTTCGGACGCCAGTTGTCCGCCACCATCACCCATACGCCGCGCACCTCCACCTTGCAACCTATCGCCAACCCCGAAATGGCGTCCGGGCACGAACTGAAGTCGATCGGCAGAAGGTTCCCCTCGCATTCCAGAATCAGCCGCCTGTCGCCCTCGTTCTGTGGAAGTCCTCGGATAATTCCCGTGACGATGACCATGTGCCCATGAAACGCCGCCTGCATCTGCTGAGGCGTGGCGCCGCCCGCCTGCTTGTATCCTTCGGGGAGTCGTACCGGAGACAGCAACGGCTTCGGATTGCCCTGCGCGGGGCGCCATCTGACGTTGTTGAGGTTCACGGCGTAGAGATCGGTTTCGGGGAATCCCACCGCCTCTATGCGGCGACCGGCTTCAGGAACGGGAGGGGACGAGAGATTGATGAGGACAATGCTTCCGTCGTCGGTTCTCACAAGCGACTGGTCGCCTTGCCACGACGCCAAAACGGTTCCGGTGATGCGCCTTCGTTCAAGGAATGGTATTTCGCTCGGCATGAGGGATTTTACGTCCGCAATCTCAGGGGCGTTGAAGATGTCTGTCTCGTGGGTTTTTAGGGTGCGCAGGGAATTGGAGCCAATCAATATAAGAAATGGTCCAATGTGCCGTCGAATTATATTGTTTCTCCCAGATGTCCATATCCCCGTAACCTCTACTATGTTGCCAATGATGCCGTCTCTATCCGTCATGGCGAATCTGTTCGTGGAAGCGGCCATGTAAATCGACTTCTCGCCATCCTTCAGACTGCAGTACAAAAACCGATTGTCGATGTCGTCGGAGAATGAATCGCAAATCTCGCCGCGCACGGTGACGAACTGCCCGTCATGTTGGCCAGAAAGGAGTTCTTCTACCGTCAATCGCACGGGCGGTTCCGGATTCCTGTGCGCAAGTGACGTCAATTCAAGGCATTGCGCATAGATGCCGTTGCGCTCCAGGATGACGCGCCCAGTTGCACGTACAAGGTCTCCAGCGCGTATGGGGGCATTCGTTACGGAAATACGGTTCTGCAATGCTGTCGAACCGGAATCGTCTTTGATGTAGATGCTATTATGTCCACGACTGATCTTTGAGGGATGGACGACCCATGCCGTTATGTCGAATGGAACGCCGGGCGGCGCGGCATCCATCATGCTGACGGATTTTAAGCCGTCTATGCTGCGGATCGTCTCCGCCGCGCGGACATCATGCGCGACAAAAGCGGCGCATGCAAGGGTGGCAAGGAGGGCAGAGATCGGTTTCATGTGTCTCCAATGGTCACTTGCGTCTTCGAATCCATTCGCGGAAAAACGGACTTGCAAACTTCCAGCCCGATGAACCGAGATATACGAGCCCCGTTCTTTCCAGCGCAGATAGCGACCGCCTGATAGTCGCCGTATTTGTTATCCGAGCCTCGTCGAGAAACGCATTGGATAGCGGATGCTCTCCGCCTTGCACGGCAAGAGCCTTTAGTACGCGAAGCTGTATGTCAGTCAACGGCTTGATGAACACGGCGTATGCTCCGTTCTCTCTGGCGAACACAAATGCAAGTCCGCGCTCGAAATGCGCGTCGTCAAGCACGTCATCAGGTTCCGACATCTGCCATATCGCATCGCAAAGTTCCTGCACGTCGCCGGACGTTCTATCGACGAACCCAAGGATTTTTTCGAACAGCCCCCTCGGTAGTTTGCGGCGACCTGTCGCGAATCGCGCCTTTGCGAAATTGAAGAAGTCGTCGTCAGGTATGTTCCCGACGTCGAATACAGCCGCAGACTTGTAGAACGGGCTTTTCGGGGACATGAATATGCCCATCATCGCATTTCTTGCGCTACCGAGAAAGACAAACGAGGTGTGCGACATGAACTGGATTCTTCCGCGCATGATTGACAGCACCTGTTCGCCGTCTTTGATGTCAAGCATGTCTTGAAACTCGTCGAAGACAACGCAAACCTTGCGCCCCTTGACGTGGCTTTCGATTGCGTTCATCACGGTATTGAGGGAAGAAGGGTCGGCAGAATACCTTGCATCCACTGAAATCGTGGGCAGTCCCGTCATGGCGTCTATTGTCGCAACTGGACGCAGGTGGACAAGCGCGACGAATATCTTCCGCATGAAAGAGTCGCTAGAGTCGAACCTGGCCAGTGCGTCCACGATACGGTTGCATACATCTGGTACGGACCTTACGCCCATGAAGTCCGCGTACAGCAAGGACCATCCGCGCATCGACGTTACTGTTTCCTTTACGAGTGACGTCTTTCCAATGCGGCGTTCCCCCTGTATCACCAGGTTCTGCCCGCTCTCTACATAGTTTGAAAGCGGCTTCGACAAATCTGGCCTGGCGCAGAAGTTCTCACCGTCCACCGAACATCCGTACTTGAATGCATTCATGCCTTTATCCTCCTCGTGGTGTTATGGTGCTGAATTGTACCATACTGTTTTGTACAGCGCAAGAGCGTACAGGCACACGCCCCATTACCCAGTTGGGTAATTGGTTTCGGGGCGTACAAAGATTACAATATGAGATATTCCTTGTTAGGAGAAAAGAAAATGAAGAAACTATTGATGCTGACATGCGCGGCGGTGGCGGTGACTGCACCATTGGCCTTTGGAACCGTTATCTACCAGAACGATTTCTCCGTGCGCGAATCAGTGCAACCTATCCCAGACTATGGCGTTGCGCGTCATGCGCAACCCTATCCGCAGGTGGCAGCAGGTTCGCAGCTCCAGCTTTGCCGCAATCCCGGTAGCGCAGCGACAGCCTCGCGTGATGTGTTTTATGCGGCGTCTGTTGGGAATGGTCGCCCCAACTACGACGGATGGTACATGCCGTTCTTTGATACGAAGTCCAAGTTGGTTCCGCAGATAAAGAACCACGAAGGTGACAATTCATTTGCCTGGTATTCAGATACGTCAACCGCCGATAGGTGGGGCTATGTGATTCACGACATCCACAACACGTTTACAAACGGAACGCTACGCATGCAGTTTGACATGAGACCACCAACGGAGTGGGAAACAGGCTATCGCTCATACGTTCGCCTCTGCCCCGTCTTCGACAAGTACATGGACATTCTTGCGTGGAACGGCTCATACATCTGGGGCGGCAACGCAAATGACGCCGCTGCGGCCAAGATGAATCCTGGCGAAGTCGGCTTCATCAACGTCAATTCATCGTCAGGCGACAAGACACTTACGTACCTTAACTCCGTTGACAAGAACCAGAGGGAATCGCAGGGGCTGAGAATCAACTCAATGACTACGGACAAGTGGATTCGCTATGTCGCAACGTACTACCTTGACACGTCAAAGTTTGACATAACCGCATACCAGTTCGATGCGGGAGTTGTGCATCCAACTTTTGAGACGGCCACGCCTTCAACAGCCTACACCACGCGCAATGGAAGCTCGTTTTCGACATCAATCTCTGCCGCAACGGGTGGCATTTCAGGCATTGCTATTCACAGCCGGAGCCGTGGCTTTACTGGTACTGGACTCGACAAGAAGGTGCTTGTTGACAACATCCGCCTCTCATGGAAGGCTCCCGGTGCGGATGATTTCGACGTGTTTTACGAGAACGACTTCCATGACCGCTGGTACAAGACCGTGTGCGCGAAGGATCGAAGCACAACAGCCTCTGGATACGCATCCGAGACGACGATGGTTGCCGTTGATCCAACTTCGGAAATCACGATGGATGCACTCACCGGACAAAACATCACGACAAACAACATAGTGCCAGAGCTTTCGTCTAATGCGTCTGTTGCGCAGCCTGAGGGCCTTGACGGCTGGAGACGCCTACCCTACATGGACGGCAACGACGCGTACTGCGCAATCAGAGCCACTACGGGGAGCGGTCTTGACACGGGCGAAGGGACGAACGTCCTCATCGTCGGTTCGTCGGAGACTGCTGCTCCCGCCACAATCCTTGTCGCCAACAAAATAGGAGAGACGTACACTTCCGGCAAGGTTCGCCTTTCGGTGGATGTGCGGCTGCCGACAGGCGTAGGTTCATATCCGGTGAACTATGTTGCGGACGTTCTCCGCGCAGCGGTCGGTCTCGGCAGCACGGCGCTCTATTCCTCGTCTCGCGCGTCGCTGGCGGCAAATGTCATCGCGGGATGCGGCTACAGACGCACAATGGTCGATTCGTCCGAAAAGCATGTGCCTTATGTGTTGGCACCTTCGACAGGTGCAACTGTGCAGTATTCGCCTGAAACGACTTACGCCGAGCCGACGGTTCCGTATCTCTACCGCATGGAGTTGTCCGCAGACATCGACAATCGGACGTACGACGTCACCATTACGCCGCTTTCCTACAATACCGTTGACAGCAGTTTCGTGCCCACGAACTCGCCAATCTACATGAAGGCGGGGGTTCCGTTTGCCTCTTCCGCTACGGACATTGGGTCTTTCTATCTCTATGGTTTCGGAATCCGCACCACGGAGAGTCTTAATCTCGTCATGAAGAGCCGCGTCAATTTTGACAACATCCGCATATGGCGGCAGGCGACCGGTGCGGCGTCTGAGGCGCTCGTCTATTTCAACGACTTCAAGATGCGTACGTGCGCTTCGTCCGGTGAAACACCGTCTGTTGCCCGCGCTACGGGCTACATTGCGGAGCAGTACGACCTCGACGATGGACCGGATCATTGGCGACGCAGAAGCGTGACAGGGGACGAGGGCTATTGGGCAACGGCAACGGTACGCAACGACGGCGGGAATCAATTCCTTGCGCTTGGCCGCGAGAAGGAGTCGGGCGTGAGAGTTCAGGTGGCAAATATGCTTGGAACATCCTTGACGGCTCCATTCAGATTCATTGTCGATGTGCGGCCTCCTGCCGGATGGCGCACGGACAGTGGCTTTGCGCTTGTCTCTCTTGGCTGTGCGCAGATGGATCAGACGCAAATAACCGAGGAGATGTTCAATTCTCACCGTCTGATGGCGTTTGGATTTTGCGATGTCGCAGGAACTGCTTACTGTCCATGGTCGCGTTCGAGAATGCAGCCTGTCGCCTACACGACTGCGAACGGCGTGGAGACGGAGGTTCAACTTTGTGCCCCGGCTGCGATCTCGAATGATCGTTGGTATCGTTTCAGAGTAACGGTCTCGCCGAATGAAAACAAATATAGCGTCCGCCTTTACGATATGGGCACGACGCATCCGACCGTTCAATCCGCAACGGGTGTCCTTGTTGGCTCGGCAAGCGATCTTTTATTCCTCAACGATCTCGATAGTGGTGATGGAATCTCCGCATTCAACATCCATGCCTACGGCATGGGCGGCGTTGTCGGTGAGGCGGGCGTCGATTCGGGAAACGTATTGGTTGACAACATCTGCGTTACGGCATGCCCAGGAATGATGATTGTTATCCAGTAATCTGAACAGAATAAATAGAGTGACGCTGGACAAAATGGCATTAAGGACGATTGCCTTCGCCTCTTCGTCAGGCTTGCGGATGGACGGTCTCTTGACGTGACGGCACCAAAGACACCATCAATTTGGCTGATGTGCATTGCATCGGCCATGGCAGACGTTGTTGCGACAGTTCATCCTGTCGGACGGACGGTATTCGAGCGCGGCGAAGAGGGTGCGGAACTTCGCGTGGCCATAGACGGCACGAACGCGGAATTCGGCATTCCAGTTGAAACGCGGCTCAAGCCGGGCAACTACAATATGGCCGTCTCAGGTAAACTGCCGTCCGGCGAGAAGGTCAGGGCGACAAATTCGGTCGAAATCACTATTGGCCCTACGTTCGCCGACAGGATGCCTATCGTCATGTGGGTTGGAGGAGACATAAAAGACGCGCCAGTTCGCGACTTCGGTTTCACTCATGTTCTCAGCGGCGGCGCCGTAACGAGTACAAACGATGTGTGTGGGCAGACAAGGAAACTTGTCAAAATCTACGACAACTCACTTGCTGCAGGCATGAGGCGCATGCACAGCCTTCAGGTGCAATATCCTGTCGGGGAGAAGGAACGTAGCCGCTACTACCGCTGCCAGCGCGACGGGAAGCAGCCGGATAATCAACGCGACATCAATCAGCCGGAGGTGTCCAATCCGGAATTGCTTGCCCACGCCCGCCGTCTTGTCGCGGCGGAGAACGAGGCAGTTGGTTACCATCCTGGGTTCGCTGGTGTTCTGCCGTGTTCCGAAAAGCGCGACCACAGTTATCCGTCCTTCAATTCGGAGCATCTTCGCTACAAGGTCGAGACAGGGCGCAATGTGCCGCCGGAGGTGACGAAGAAGGTTTTTGAATATGCAATCGCCAAACAACGGTTCCCGGATGGTATCGTTCCCGTGGACGATCCGCTCTACGCATACTACAGCTGGTTCTGGGGTGGTGGTGACGGCTGGCCGGACTACATCGGCGGCATCGCGGCGGAGTACCGCAAGTTTGCGGGAAGGTACGGCGATGGCAGCGCAATCCAGCGAAAGCGTCCTTTCTTCAGTTTCTGGGATCCGTCAGTGCGATGTCCGTCGAAGTGGGGATCGGGCGGCGACGTGGACGTAATCAGCCAATGGGTGTATGCCCAGCCAGAACCGATGAATGTGGCGGGACCGGCTGAAGAGGTCATCGCGATGGCGGCGGGATGCTCCGGTCAGCAGCCCATGATTATGACGCAACTTATCTGCTACCGGGCGCAGATTGCTCCTACGAACATCACGGTGTCGCCAATGCCGGAATGGGTGAAGCGCCGTCCACGGGCGTCGTTCCCAACGATTCCCGCCGATTCGCTTCAGGAGGCGGTCTGGTCGATGATTGCCAAGCCGGTAAAGGGAATCATGTTCCATGGCTGGCGTACGATTTATGAGACTGGCGCAGAGACGGGCTACACCTATACGTCGTCGGAAACAGCAGTGCGCATGAAAGAACTTTTGCACGGACTTGTCGCGCCGCTTGGGCCAATGCTGAAAGACCTTGGGCGCAACGAGCAGGAGGTTGCGGTTTTGGAGAGTTTCACGACAACAGCATTCGGCGGTCCTGGTTCTTGGGGTTGGTTTTCGTCGCCGATCATGTTTTTGCAGCGGGCACGGCTTGATCCACGAGTTGTTTACGAAGAGACGATCATGCGCGACGGATTCGGCAAATCGAGATTCCTGTATGCTCCGCAGTGCGAGTTCCTTTCCTCGCCGGTCGTGGAAAAGATCAAGGCGTTCCAGATGGCTGGCGGAGTTCTCATTGCCGACGAAAAGCTACTGCCCGCGCTTAAGGCCGATGTTGTCGTACCGATTTTCGCGTATAGAAAGCCTCCAAAGTCCGACCATGCGGCGGACATGGACGCCATCACGCAGACGCGCATTTGTTCAGAGGCCCGCCGTCGAACTGAGAAGGCTAAGGCGGACATGCTCTCTGCGGCAGATGTTCTTCGCAAAACATTGGCGGCGAAGTATGGATATGCGCCGAGGGCGGACAGTTCCAGCCCTGAAATAGTGGTCTATTCCCGCGCCTGGCGTGATACACCATACGTTTTCGCAGTTAACGACAGGCGTACGTTCGGCAACTATGTCGGACAATGGGGTCTCACGATGGAGAAGGGGTTGCCGTTCTCCGGCAGCGTGACATTAAACGATCCAGACAGAAAGGTTGGAGTCGTCTATGAATTGTCACGTGGTGGTGAAGTGCCGTTTTCCCGAACGGCGGATGGACGTATTGAGGTGCCGCTTGCCTACAAGACGAACGATGGGCGGCTTCTGTTGTTCCTCAAACATAGGATAACCTCGGTGGATGTGGCGGTTGCTCCGGCTAAGAGAGCGCATTGGTGGGCGCTCAAGAAAACACTGTGTGTGGAGCCGGGCGATGAAATCACCGTGACTATGTCCGTGCGTGACGAGACAGGTGTGCCTGTGCCTGCACGGTTGCCTGTGGAGATTCGAGTCTTTGATTCGGCTGGGCAGGAGCTTGATGGGGCAGGTTATGCCTGCGCGGAAGAGGGCGTCTGCACGCTTACCGTCCGCACGAACTTGAATGACCCGCCGGGTGGTTATCGTATTGTCTGCCGTGACCGAGCATCCGGCATCGTGTCCGAGGTGCGGTAATACTCTTGCCGCCGCGCCCGCGCCGATTCTGCGGGGTGCGGGGGCGTGGCGGCGGCAAGCGAGCCTTGAATGTGGATTGGCGATGCCCAGAAGCAGCGTTTGATTTCCCTTGAACAGGGGGAATTATGAGCCACATTGAGCGGATTGGATGCCCTGTATGGACATCATTTGCAACGCTCTTGCAATTGTGTATCGAAGCGAAGTGTCCACCCCCTTGCAATTGTGTAGTGAGGCATATTGATTGTGTTGGAAGAACAATTACGCGCAGAAGTTCGTATTGCTTATAGAAGGTGCAAGGCGGGTTGGCAAAAGCTATATTTTGGAAGCGTTTGCCAGAGCCGAGTATGAACATCATCTCATATAGCGACAGTTCACTTGGTGCCGATGGAATTGCTTGGAAGATACTGACCGGCAAGGTTGAGATCAACAAGGGAATGATAGTCGAGAACGTTGCCGCACATGCATATTTAGCTCTCGATGTACATTTGTCCCCGCGTTAGAAAAGCAGAATCCTAAAATTGCGAACTTTCTCAGAAAGTGCAGAACCTCGCATTTTGTGACGCGGTGAATTATGCTATAATGTGCGGCGTTGAAAGGAATGCGACTGTGAAGAGGTTCAACACGACAGGCCCGTGCTTCCCTGACGAGCATTACATGATGCCCGCGCTGGATAGGCTTCCCGGCGTCCGCGAACTTGTCGCCCGCGGTGATTATTTTGTCGTGCACGCACCGCGCCAGACTGGAAAGACGACCGCGCTGCAAGCGCTTGTTAGCGAAATCAACGCGAAGGGCGACATGTTCGCGCTCTACTGCACGTTGGAATCTTTGCAGAATCGATCTGACCCAATGCAGACCAATTTTGCGATTCGCGATCTCGTCGCTGACAATGTTGAAATGTCCCCATTTTACAAGGCGGTTTCCGGGGCACCGGAGTTGCGGGAAGAGCGAGGTGGGGGTGGCCTTGCCGTGCGGACTGTGTTGCAGAATATCTGCCGCGCAATCGACAAGCCGGTTGTCGTGTTTTTTGACGAAGCGGATTGCCTTGTTGGAGATGCTTTGATTTCGTTTCTCCGCCAGTTACGTGACGGTTACGTGAACCGCAAGATGATTCCGTTCCCGAAGTCCATTGCGCTTGTCGGGATGCTGGATGTGCGCGACTACAAGGCGCAGATTCGTCCGGACGGGCAGTCACTCGGGCAGATCAGCCTGTTCAACATCATCGCAGAAGACCTCTTGATTCCGAACTTCACGGAGGCGGACATATCCGCGCTCTATGCGCAGCACACGGCAGCGACGGGACAGCGGTTCGCGGATGGCGTCGTCGAGGCCGTCTGGCAATGGACGCGCGGTCAGCCCTGGCTCGTGAACGCCATTGCGAACGACTGCGTGGCGAAGATTCACGGCAATCGCTTTAATGAGACGATAGCGGTCGAAGACGTGGAGGCGGCAAAGGAGGCGATCATCCGCCGCCGCGACACGCACGTCGATTCGCTCATGGAGCGGATGCGTGAGCCGCGAGTAAGGCGCATCGTCGAGCCACTGATTTCGGGCGACAGGTCCGATGTCACGTACAACGATGACGACTACCGCTACATAACAGACCTTGGGCTTCTCCGCGTGGATCGTGGGGCGCTTGTTCCGGCGAATCCGATGTATGCCGAGATTATCGGGCGCTATCTTTCGCGCGGAGAGCAGGACGCAATGATTCGCAGCGTCCCCGAGACGCCTTGGGTAAAGGATGATGGGCTGGACATGCCGGGACTGATGGCGGCGTTTCAGCAGTTCTGGCGCGAGAACTCCGGCGCGGACCGCGATATCATGGGCTACCGAGAGTCGGTGCCGCACCTCGTTCTGATGGCGTTTCTCCAGCGCGTCACGAACGGTGGCGGACACATCAACCGCGAAATGGCGGTGGGGACTGGACGGCTTGATCTCTGCGTGGAGTTCCGGGGTGCTCGGTATGCGATAGAGGTCAAGACGTCCTCAAATTTCCAAGGCGAGAAGTCCTACGCGCAGTGCGCGAAGTATCTCGACTCTCTTGGACTTGCCGAAGGCTGGATGCCGATATTCGAGAAGTCCAAGGACAAGTCGTGGAACGAGAAGATATACAGCCGCGATGAGATTGTGGACGGCAAAGCCATCCATGTCATCGGACTGTGATGGGGAAAACGCGAAGGCCGGCACCCGCCGCCGAATCCGTCCGGGTGCCGAAAGGATACACAAAACCTTGCCCAGAAGTAAATGCGGGGTTCCTTCCTCGGAAGGAATGATGGGAGATATCCTGCCTTTCAATCCCACTCAGTATTCTCAAGGTCTAAACGCAAGAGAATCTTGCATTTGCTTCTGGACTTCACATTGGCAGAATAATAATGTTTTCTTGGCTGATTGGTTATTCTGAGCACAGAAGATATTTGGTATAATTCAACGCAATTCCAAAAAGGAACTCTACCATTGATAGGTGTGGGCAGCATGAAGAAGTCAATTGCGATTCTGATGATGGCGGCTTGGGGACAGGCGGTTGGCTCGCTTGCCGAGAGCGCCGAGCCTGACGTGTCGGTCGCGCGGGCGGAACTTGCGAAATACTATCAGGCGGTGACGGGGAAGACTGTGCCGCATGATGCCGTATCATTCGCGATCGACCCCGCTGTGTCGAAGTCCGGCAAGGATGCCTATTCGATCGTGTCCTGCGGCAATGGAGCGAAAATCACCGGCTCGAACGTGCGAAGCGTCCTCTACGGCGTGTACGACCTTCTGGAGCGGAGGGCCGGGTGCCATTGGTTCTGGGATGGCGATGTCGTGCCTAAGAAGGACACGCTAGACCTCTCCGGACTAGACGTTCACGAGGAAGCTCACTTCGAGTACCGGGGGCTCCGCTACTTCGCGCATCGGGGACTTACGCGCTTTCAGGCCGAGCACTGGGGTTTCGAGGACTGGAAGAAGGAAATCGACTGGATGCTCAAGCGGAGGCTGAACGTGTTCATGCTCCGCATCGGGCAGGACGACCTCTTCCAGAGGACCTTCCCGGACGTCTGCGGCTATCCTGACCCGTCAAAAGCCCTTCCCGGCGCGGGGGAAGGCTACGACAACCGCACGCTCTTCTGGAGCCTTCAATACCGCGGCGAACTGCGGCGGCGCATCCAAGCCTATGCGTTCGAGCGGGGGCTGATGGCGCCGGAAGACTTCGGCACGATGACGCACTGGTATTCTCGCACGCCGGAAGATTTCCTGGAGAAGATGAATCCGCCGTTCCTGCCGCAGGCGACGAGCGGCTACGCGGAACGGAACGGCCTTGTCTGGGACGTCCGCGACGAGAAATGGGCGGACGAATACTGGAAGCTCACGAAGACCGCCGTTGATGCGTACGGAAAAGGCGCTCCGCAACAACTCCTGCACACGATTGGCCTCGGCGAACGCCGCTGCTACACGAACCGTCAGGACAACTTCAACCTCAAGATCGAGGTCCTGGACAAGTTCCTCGCCCGTGCGCACCGCGACTATCCAAACGCCAAGGTGCTGCTCGCCGGCTGGGACTTCTACTTCACTTGGTTTCCCGAAGAAGTGCGCGCGCTCGTCGGGCGACTAGACCCAAAACGCGACATCATCTGGGACTACGAGGGCGACGCCACGCGCGACTGGCGCAAGGAGATGCAGGGCCTCAACAACAACTTCACCAAGTGGGGCGTCGTCGGGAAGTTCCCCTACACATATTCGATTTTCCTCGCGTACGAATCGGCCCTTGACGCGCGCGCGAACTATCCTCTAATCGAAGAGCGGCAGCGGATCGTACAGAACGACCCGGCCTGCGTCGGCTACATCTTCTGGCCGGAGGCGAGCCATACCGATACGCTCTGCCTCAGGTACTTCACTGCGAACGCCTGGGCCAAAGAGGCAGTTCCGCATGGCAAGGTTTTGGACGAGTTCTGCAAGAGCCGCTACGGAGCCCTTGCCGGGCGGATGAAGTCGATATGGGAGAAGGCGTTGCCTGCGTCAATGCTGCGCGACTGGGACGCGAACTACGGGAAACTTATTACGAAGCTTCCAACTGCCAAGTACCAACTTACAGATACCAACCACCAACAGACTGTGGAAGCCGCTCAGACCGTGTTAGGAGAGCTTGCCGACATTCCGTGGGCGGACGAGTTCCTCCGGCGCGACACCATCGACGTCGCCCGCATGGTGCTTGACCGCGTCATCACATTGCGAACGTCCGAGCTGAGTCGTGACGTGGCCGCATGGCGAAATGGTGCGGACGCGCAGTCCGATTCCCTTCCCGAGAGGGCCAAGAGCCTCGCCGCGCTCTGCGACATCATGGCCGATCTTCTGGAGATGCACACCGACTATTCGCTCTGGGAGTCGTATCTTCGCCTTGACGCGGTGGAAAAAGTGCGGAACCCCGATTTCCCGAAGACGCTTTTAGACAACGCCTCGTGCAACTACTGTCGCAGCCACCAGTACGAGCTGGCGCGGCATTGGTACGCGCCGCGCATGAAGAAGATGGCCTCTCGCTTGGCTGACGCCGTTGCTTCCGGCGACCGTAAGGCGGTGCTGTTTGACGACCGCGACGCGGAACGCCGTGCGCTCCTGGATCGTCCGCTGGAGTCGCTCAAGCCCATGCGGCCGCGCACTTGGGACCGCTATCGCGAGACCCTGCGGTCGATTGCAGCGCACTAAAGCGCGTGGCGGTGTCAGGACCCTGGCCAAACGACTTCGCGCTTAGGCGGACGTTGTTGGAAAGATAACGTTTATTTGGTTGTTTTGGTATTCCATTCCGTGCCGCATTGTTCTATAATTCACACATCTGTTCAAATGAAGGACCGAGAATACATGAACCTGAAAAAAATGAACAAGGGGCTCGACTTCCTGAGAGGGAAGTACGGAGCTGAAAAAGGAGAGATTGCGATCAAAGACGGGCACTGCTTCGTCGGAACTGCTCCCCTTCTGCCCGGGCGCATGGAGCGGAAGATCGTGGAACTGAAGAAAATGACGGAAAACGGAACGCTTGAAGGCGTCTCCACCCTCCGCTTCGCGAGCTTCGCGCCAAAGGGATCGGACATCGCGGCGATGCTCGCCAAGGAGCTAGACCTTGCCGCCTATCTAGGCGCGTCGGACATCGTGCGCGTGATGGCCGTTGCCAACGGAAGCGCAATCAACGTGCTCGCAAAGCTCGCGAACGACGTGAACGTCTCGGTGGAGATCGGCGCCGGGCTGCCGAAGGGTGAAACAGGCTACGACCGCCATGAGATCATCGCCAAGCGCGGCGTCGCCTGCGACCAGACGGTCGACACCCATACGAAGCACGAGTCCATCCGCTGCTGGGGCGCAAAAGGCATGGCGGAATATACCGACGTCGACACAGAGCTCTTCGGGCTGACATACGAGGAGGTGTGGAACGTCCGCGCCGCGTTCGCGCTTCTGCAGGGGCGTGCGGACGCCAAGGTCTGGAAGGCGGCGTGGGCGAAGGCGACCAAAGCCGCCGCGCTCGCGTTCGCTGCGGACAGGACGAAAGCCGCGAAGGCCATCGCCGCCAAAAAGGGAATCGACACGAACCGGTCGATCAAGGTGGCTGAGGTAAGGTAAAGTTGGAGCAAGAAGTTCGAGTTCGAGAAATGATGATTCCTCTCTCCAACTCCAACTCAAAACTCCAACTGAAAATCAAAAAAGAAAGACAAGAATTTATGAAGCCAGTCAAGATTGCAATGATGGGCATGACCCACGGCCATACCCGCAAATACTACCAGACCCTTCTCGACAACCAAAAGCTCGACTGGGTCGCCTCCTGCGCACAGGACGAGGATGCCAAGAAGACATACGAACTCTACAAGACCGGCGTTCCCTGCTACCTCGACCCGGAGGAGATGTACAAGAAACATCCCGACATCGAAGCGGTCGTCATCGCGTCCGCGAACGACAGGCATTTCGAGCAGATGAAGTGGTGCGCCGAGAAAGGCATCCACATCCTCTCCATGAAGATCCCGACCTTCAACATGAAGGAATACGACGAGATGATCGCCATGTGCGACAAGTCGGGAATCGTCTGCCAGATCGAACTGGAAATGCATTACAACTCGGTCGTGCGGCGGCTGAAGAAGCTGATCGCCGACGGCGCGATCGGCAAGATCAAGTCAGTGCAGGCGACGAACATCACGCTTTCGCCCGTGTGGGCGTTTCCGTGGCAAGGCGACCCGAAGGCGAGCTTCGGCAGCGTCGTGCAGCTAAAGAAGTCCGACCCGCGCTTCCGCGGCGGCGCACTCTGCGACCACCCGCACATCTTCGACCTGATCCGTCACCTGACCGGCAGCTCCTTCGACTACATCTACGCCGAGGTCGCGCCGAACCTGCGCGACGGGCTGAAGGTCGAAGACATGCTCATGGCCGTCGGCAAGATGAAGGACGGCACGGCGTTCCTCTTCGATCCGTCATGGTCGCGCCTGGAAGAGAAGATCAAGGTGCCTGGCCCCGGCTGGGAGCGGTTCCCCAAGCGCATGGAGGTGAACGTCACGATCACCGGCGACAAGGGAATGATCTCGTGCGACTGCTTCGGACCGAACGTCTATCACAACGGCGCGCCGAACGACCGCTACACAGTGCAGTACACTTACTTCGACGAGTGGGTGGGGCTCATCGACGAGTTCGTCGACTGCATCCGCAACAAGAAGACGCCTCTCATCAACCTCAAGTGGCACAAGGAGACGATCCAGGCGATGCTCGGCTGCTACGAATCGATACAGTCCGGTAAGATCGCCAAGGTAGGCTGACCGGGAGAGAAGCTGCATTTTCACACCGTTCATGAGCCGAAGTAAGACTGAATGAGCGAGTATCTGGAAAGCATAACCGCCCTGCTGAAGCGGATCGAAAGCGAAGAAGCCTCCTCGCTCGACTGCGCGTCCGACGCCGTGGCGGACGTCATCTGCCGAGATGCGCTGGTCCACGTCTTCGGCTGCGGCCACTCCCACCTTGCCGCGCTCGATGCATTCTACCGTGCCGGGGGGCTCGCCTGCGTGTCGCCCGTCCTGGACGAGGACCTCATGCTGCACGACGGCGCGGCGAAATCGAGCCGAATGGAGAAGATGCCGGGAATCGCCGCCGAGGCCTTCCGTCGCCACGGAGTGAAGCCTGGCGATCTCCTTGTAGTCATATCAGCAAGCGGCAAGAACGCCGCGCCCGTCGAGATGCTACGCACGGCAAAGGAGACCGGAGTGAAGACGGCGGCCATCGCTTCGTCCGCCTACAGGCCGCATGGCGGCGTACTTCTGGACGAAGCCGACATCGCCATAGACTGCAAGGTGCCGCACGGCGACACCGTAATCGAGGTAGGCGAGGCGAAGATGGGCGGGCTTTCCACATATGCTTCGCTATTCATCCTCAACACCGTGCTCATCGATGGCGCGAAGAAGGCGCTCGGCCGCGGCGTCACGCCGCCGGTCTACACGAGCGGAAACGTCGAAGGCGGCACGGCACGAAACGTCGCGCTTGAAGAGCGATACTTCGGAAGAATCAAGCACCTGTGACCGGTCGGAAGGCGAGAATCGCGGTCATCGGCCTTGTTGGCAAGTCGATGTTCTTTGAAGTCCCGCGTTTCCACACGGGCGGCGAGACGGTTCATGCCAACGGATTTCACGAGGAATGGGGCGGCAAGGGCTTCAACCAGGCTGTCGCAGCGTCACGCCAAGGGGCGGAAGTCGCGTTTCTGGGCGCGACGGGCATGTCGGACTCGAAACCGCTGACGGACTTCTGCAACAAAGAGGGATTGCGCGCGACGATTGCTGCAAAAACGGAACCGACCGCATGTGCGGCAATCATGACCGACGGCACGGGCGAGACGCGCGTAACGGTCTATCCTGGCGCACGGCTTGAAGCTGCTGACGTCAGCGGGTTCGCGGCGGCGATTGCGGCGGCCGACTTCCTGCTTCTCAACAACGAAGTCCCTGATGCCGTGAATATCCATGCCTCCGAGATCGCCGAAGCGCACGGCGTGAAGATAATCTTCAATCCTGCGCCCGCACATCAGATTCCGGCAGAAGTCAGGCGACGAGTCTCGCTTTTCATCCCGAACGAATTCGAGGAAGCCGAGATGGGCGAAGTCGGTTGCGACGTAGTGACGACGCTGGGCGCCAAAGGCTGCCGCATCCGCTCGACTGGCGAGATCGTCCACGCGCCGCCTGCGGACGCTGTGGATTCCACTGGCGCAGGCGATACGTTCACCGGCGTCTTGGCAGTGCGCCTTGCCGAGGGCGAAAGCTTGCGCGACGCCTGCGCGGCGGCAAACGAAGCGGCGGCGGCGGAAACGACCGTACGTTACGTGCTGCCCGCCATACCGAGAAGAAGGGACTATTCCCACTCTATCGTCGCAGGCGGCTTGGAGGAGATGTCGTAGACAACGCGGTTGATGCCGCGCACCTCGTTTATGATCCTGTTCGATATGTCCGCAAGCGTATCGTATGGCAGCCGCGTCCAGTCCGCCGTCATCGCGTCAATGGAGTTCACGCACCTGACTGCACACGTGTAT
Source organism: Kiritimatiellia bacterium (assembly GCA_017514235.1). GTDB lineage: Bacteria > Verrucomicrobiota > Kiritimatiellia > RFP12 > UBA1067 > UBA1067. The sequence goes on from JAFWKK010000003.1 coordinate 18,132, forward strand.
TCGTAAGTGCGCTGGTCGCCCATCACGCCGACGGAACGGCACGGCAACAGCACGGCAAACGCCTGCCAAATCTTTCCGTAGTCTGGCAGCTTGCGCACTTCTTGCTGAACCCGCAGGTCGGCTTCCTGCAGAAGGCGTACCTTTTCCGCGTTGACCTCGCCGAGCACTCTCACTCCAAGCCCGGGCCCGGGGAACGGCTGCCGGACGAGAAGCGACTCGTCCATTCCCAGTATACGGCCGACGGCGCGCACCTCGTCCTTGAAGAGATCGCGCAGCGGCTCGACGAGCGAGAACTTGAGGTCCGGCGGAAGACCACCGACGTTATGATGGCTCTTTATCGTCTGAGAAGGACCGTTTGCGGAACTTGAGCTTTCTATGACGTCGGGGTATATCGTGCCTTGCGCGAGGAACCGGCAGCCCGAGAACTTGCGGGCCTCCTCGGCGAAAACGGTGACAAATTCACGTCCGATTATCTTGCGCTTAGCCTCAGGATCTTCCACGCCGCAAAGCGCGTTGTAGAACCGTTGCGCCGCATGCGCCACATGCAGGTCGAGCCCGAGCTTCCCGGCGAACGTCGTCTCAACCTCGTCGGCCTCGCCGTGGCGAAGAAGCCCGTTGTCCACGAAGATGCAGTGAAGCCGCCTCCCGACGGCCCTGTTGAGCAGCACGGCGACGACCGACGAGTCCACTCCGCCGGAGAGTCCGAGAATGACATGCTCGTCGCCAATCTCGGCCTGAAGCTTCGCGACTGAATCCTCTATCCACGCGCCCATGTCCCAATCCGCCCGGCATCCGCAGATGGCAAAGACGAAGTTAGAGATGATCTTCTCTCCGAACTGGGTGTGCGCTACTTCGGGGTGGAACTGAAGCGCATAGAACCGGCGGGACTCGTCGCAAGCCGCAGCATACGGACAGTTCTCGCTCGCGGCGGCGGGCCTGAACCCGGCAGGCAGTTCCGCCACCCTGTCGCCATGGCTCATCCACACGACGAACTTCTCCGGCAGGCCGGCGAACATTCCGCCCGTGCAATCGGCCTTCAGCTCGGCCTTGCCGTATTCCCGCACCGTCCCGACAACGACCTTTCCGCCTAGCGTCTGCGCCATGAGCTGCATTCCATAGCAAATCCCGAGAACCGGAACCCCGAGCCCGAATATCTCCCGGTCTATGGACGGCGCTCCGTCAGCAAAGACGCTGTTCGGCCCGCCGGAAAGGATTATGCCCTTTGGCATGTCAGCGCGAAGGCTTTCCGCCGTCGTGCCGAACGGCAGTATTTCCGAATAGACTCGGTGCTCCCTGATGCGGCGGGCGATGAGGTGCGTATACTGCGAGCCGTAGTCGAGTATGACTATGCGCTGGCGGGCTGATTCCGTGTCATTCATTTTCTATCTCTGATTAGAGACCGGCAATACCTTGGAAAAACGCGGCCGGACGTTCGCCCAGTCTGCGACAAGACGCTTCGCCTTCGGCGAACCGGTGCGTGAAACATGCTCTTCTAGAAACTCAAGTATCTCGTCGTCCGCTCCCGCTTCCACGGGGAAGATGTCGACGGAATCAAGGTTGCAGTTCAGGTCGAGCGTTGCCGTTTCGTCATAGACGTAGGCGACGCCGCCCGTCATGCCTGCGGCGAAGTTCACGCCTACCGGCCCGAGAATTACGGCCACGCCTCCGGTCATGTATTCGCAACCGTGGTCGCCTATGCCCTCGACTACAAGCGTCGCGCCGGAGTTGCGGATGCCGAACCGCTCGCCCGCGAGCCCGTTGATGAAGATCGCGCCGGATGTCGCGCCGTAGGCTATTACGTTGCCGGCGATTGCGTTGTCCTCCGGACGGAAAGCCGCGGCATCCGAACTGTCAGGCGTTTCCGGCGGACGTATCGTTATCACGCCGCCTGAAAGCGACTTGCCGACGTAGTCGTTCGCCTCGCCGCGCAGGTTGAAGGTCACTCCGCGGGCAAGGAATGCGCCGAACGACTGTCCGGCGACGCCAGTGAAACTGACGGTTATTGGATTGTCGTACGCGGCATGGCCGTAAAGCCTGGCTTTCGCGACATGTCCCGAAAGCGCCGCGCCAACGGAGCGGTCGCAGTTTGATATGAGACGCTCGAGAACAGTTTCGCCGTCCTGCCTGACATATGGCAACAGCTCGCACATATCGTAGTTGAACCGGTCCTCGGCTACTGGGCCGACGGTTCCCGCCGCCTGCCGTCCGACGTCCGAAATCGTTTCAGCCCTTGCCAGCACCTCCGAAAAGTCGAGCCTGGAGCTTTCGCGCGTCACCAGCAAATCCGTACGGCCGCGAGCCTCAGCAAGGGACTTCAACCCGAGCGACGCCAGAATCTCGCGCACCTCTTCGGCGAGGAAACGGAAGTAACGCTGAAGGTGCTCAGGCTTGCCGGCGAACTTCGCCCGAAGCTCCCCCTTCTGCGTGGCTATTCCCACAGGGCAGCAGTTGAGGTTGCAGTTGCGGCACTGTACGCACCCGAGCGAAACGAGCATGGAAGTTCCGAACGCGAACTCGTCCGCGCCGAGCATCGCGGCTATGACGATGTCGCGTCCCGTGCGGAGCTGACCGTCCACCTGAAGCTTCACGCGATGGCGCAGGTTGTTCCTGACGAGAGCCTGATGCGCCTCGGCAAGCCCCGGCTCCCACGGAATCCCGGCGTGCTTCATGGAAGAGAGCGGCGCAGCGCCGGTTCCGCCGTCAAAGCCGGAGACCACCACCACGTCGGCGTGCGCCTTCGCGACGCCAGCCGCAATGGTGCCGACGCCGGCCTCCGAAACGAGCTTCACGGAGACTCGCGCCGCGGGGTTGGCACACTTGAGGTCGTAGATCAGCTGCGCTAGGTCCTCTATGGAGTAGATGTCGTGATGCGGCGGCGGCGAGATGAGAGTCATGCCTGGCTTCGCATGGCGGAGTCGGGCGACGAACTCGTCGACCTTGTGCGCCGGAAGCTGTCCGCCCTCGCCTGGCTTGGCGCCCTGCGCAAGCTTGATCTGCAGGTCCTTGGCGGAGCAGACGTACTCGACGGTCACGCCGAAGCGGCCGGACGCGACCTGCTTGATGGCGCTGTTCCTGTCGGTGCAGAAACGTTCCGGGTTCTCGCCGCCCTCGCCCGAGTTGGACATCGTACCGAGCCCGTTGAGGGCCAGTGCTATGGTCTCGTGCGCCTCTGGCGAGAGCGAGCCGAGCGACATGGCTCCGCCGACGAAGTGCTTCACGATGGAATCGACCGGCTCGACTTCGGAAAGGCCCGTGGACTCTCCAGCCTTGAATTCAAGTTGCGACCTCAGCGTCACGCAGCTTGAGTTGTCGATGTCGTCGGTGTAGCGCTTGAAGCGGACGTAGTCGTCATGCCGCACCGCCTCTCGGAAATCCACCACGCGCTGTGGCGTCCAGATGTGCTCCTCGCCGCCTATGCGGTAGCGATACTCGCCGCCGACATCGACCTTTGCACCCCTTGCGGCGTTTGCAACCAAGGCATGCTCAATGTCTTCCAGCTCCAGGCCGCCGACCGGCGAGATGACACCGCCGAAATAGTCGCGCATGAGTTTCGGACCGAGCCCGACCGCCTCGAAGATCCGAGCGGAGCGGTAGGAGCGCAAGGTCGAGATGCCCATCTTTGACATGACCCGCATGATGCCCTTGCATACGGCAGTGACGTAGTTTGCCGCCGCGGTGGTGCTGTCGGCCTGTGCAAGGTCCGACACGGTCGCAAGAGCGAGCCAGGGATTAACCGCCGTGGCGCCAAAGCCCAGCAACACCGCGAAATGATGCACTTCGCGCACCTCTCCAGATTCGACGACTATGCCTACCGACGGGCGCACCCCGGCCTCCACAAGCGCCCTGTTGACCGCCGCGACAGCGAGCAATGACGGAATCTCGCGTTTCTCGCGCGCAATGTCATTGCCGCGGTCCGAAAGAATGATTATCTTCGCCCCCTCCCTGACCGCCTTTAGCGCGTCGGAGGCAAGGGCATCGAGCGAGGCTTTCAGCCCGCACCCTGCATCGAGCCGCCCGTCGTTCCCGGCGGCCGGCTCGAAGAACAGCGGCAGCGTCTTCGTCGGGAACTCCGGAATGTTTCTCATCCGTTTCAGCTCGTCGTCAGTCAGCACCGGACGGGTCATCTTCACGAGCCGAGCGTGTTCCGGAGTCTCTGCGAGAATGTTCCCCTGGTTGCCGATATACGTCATGATCGACATCACGAGCTCTTCGCGGATAGGATCTATCGGAGGATTCGTCACCTGCGCGAAGAGCTGGTGGAAGCAACCGAAAAGATGGCAGGCGTTATTCAGCCGTAACTTCTCCGAATGCGCCGCAAGGCACGCAAGCGCGGCATCGTTGCCCATCGCGCCGACGGGTTCGCTTCCCGTCTCGGCCATGGGACGAAGAATAAGCTCAAGGTCCTCCAGGGTGTAGCCGAAGCGTCTCTGGTCGTACAGGAGCTCTTCGCGTCCGCTTTCGCCAGCCGGTAGCTTCGACGGCACGATTTCAGTGAAAAGCCCGGTGACCGGAATGTGGTTCTCCTTCACCCAGCGGCGATATGGTCGGCGGCGGGCATAGAACGTCTTGATCTCCGCATCCTCCATGAGCCGATGGTTCGCAAGATCGAGCCAGATGAGCGAGCCGGGCTTTAGTCGTCCGTGACGGGCGACCGATTCCTGCGGCAGGTCAAGTACGCCAGTTTCGGAAGCAAGAACAAACAGCCCGTCCTTAGCGAGTGTCCAGCGCATCGGCCGCAAGCCGTTGCGGTCCAGAGCCGCGCCAAGGCTTAGGCCGTCCGTGAACGCAATCGCGGCAGGACCGTCCCACGGCTCCATAAGCGCGGAGTGGTATTCGTAGAACGCACGGACGTCATGGCCCATGTGGTACTTCGCACCCCATGCCTGCGGAACAAGCATCATCATCGCGTGCGGCGCGGCGCGTCCGGCGGCAACCAGAAGCTCAAACATGTTGTCAAGCGAAGCGGAATCGCTCTGCCCCTGATGTACCACCGGCAGGAGCTTCTTCAGATCGTCGCCGAAGAGCGGCGAGGCGAGCGAGGCTTCGCGCGCGGCCAGGGCGTTCAAGTTGCCCTTGAGCGCGTTGATCTCGCCGTTGTGCGCAATGGCACGGAACGGGTGCGCGAGTTCCCACGACGGGAACGTGTTCGTTGAGTAGCGCTGATGGACGATTGCGAACGGCGAGACGAAGTCCGGGGCGGAAAGATCGGGATAGAACTTCTCGATCTGCGTCGCCAGGAGAAGGCCCTTGTATACGATCGTGCGCGAAGAGCACGAGCATACGTAGGTTTTCTCCGCAGCCTTCTCAATCTGCCGCCGAATGACGTAGAGCCGACGCTCGAAGGCTGCGGAAGCTTCGCTTACGGAGTTCCCCAAAGGACAATTCCCACCGCAAGAAATGAAAAGCTGCCTTATCCTTGGCATGACTTTTCGCGCATCGCGGCCAATCGCGTCGGGGTCGGTCGGGACGTCGCGCCAGGCCAGCACTTCGCACCCCTCGGCGCAAATCACCGCTTCTATCTTCTTCTCTTCGCCCTCTCCACCGAAGAGCATGGCAACGCCGAACAATTCGCCATCTGCGACTTTCACATTCCCTGCGGACAGGACCTTGCGGAAGAACCCGTGCGGAATCTTCAGCAGCAGCCCCGCGCCATCGCCCGTATCGGGGTCATTGCCCGTCGCGCCGCGATGCATGAGCCGCTTTAGTATCGTAAGGCCAGATACGACAATCTCATGGCTGGCTTCTCCCGATAGGTTCGCCGCCATTCCCACTCCGCACGCATCGTGCTCGTATTCGCTCCTGTACAAGCCCTGGCCGGTCGGATTACCCGTGTCGTTTGTTCGTTGCATATGGAAAGCATTAGCACACCCCGTGCCATAACCATGTAAGCGGCAAAACCACCGACGCCCTTACATGGAATGTAAAATCGACTTACATGCCATTACATCACAGCGCACGCATTGAATTGGCGGACTGGCAACCCAAGTGGGGCAAGCGCAATTGGCAAGGCCAGAGCGTTACATCGCATGTAATCCCATGGCCTGTTTCGAACGTCAGACGGCTTTGGCACGAGATGTGCTAGCATAGTTACGTGGACGGCAGATGCGACAACCGCGTCCCTCCCTGAAAGGAAAACGAAAAATGACAGAAGAGACAAAGGCCGCGACAGACTTCGGCGCCGACGTATTCGGCGAAGAGGCCATAAGGACATACCTCAGCAAAGACACGGCGAAGAAGCTCCAGGCGACGATACGCGAGGGCAAGCCTCTCGACCCCTCCATCGCTGGCGAAGTCGCGCATGGCATTCGTCACTGGGCGATGGACCGCGGTGCCACCCATTACACGCACTGGTTCCTTCCCATGACCGGTGCCACCGCCGAGAAGCACGACTCCTTCCTTGAACTCAAGGACGGCGAGCCGATCATGCAGTTCAGCGGCAAGAACCTCATCATGGGCGAGCCGGACGCCTCATCGTTTCCGTCGGGCGGCATTCGTTCCACGTTCGAGGCGCGCGGCTACACGGCATGGGACCCGACGTCGCCTGCGTTCATCAAGCGCCACTCCAACGGCGCGACCCTGTGCATTCCCACCGCGTTCTGCGCCTACACCGGCGAATCGCTAGACAAGAAGACGCCCCTTCTCAGGTCCATGCAGGCACTCGACAAGTCGCTCAAGCGCCTGATGAAGCTGTTCGGGCGCGGCGAAGCGCACACGGGCTGCACCCTCGGCGCGGAGCAGGAGTACTTCCTCATCGACAAGGAGTTCTGGAAGAAGCGTCCGGACCTCGTGCTGACGGGCCGCACGCTGTTCGGTGCGCCGTCCGCAAAGGGACAGCAGCTTGAAGACCACTACTTCGGCACGATTCCCGACCGCATACTGTCCTTCATGAACGACGTCGAGCGCGAGCTGTGGAGGCTCGGGATCCCGGCAAAGACGCGCCACAACGAGGTTGCGCCTGCGCAGTTCGAGCTCGCGCCCCAGTTCGAGGAACTGAACCTCGCCAGCGACCACAACATGCTGGTGATGGACGCCCTGCGGAACGTCGCGGAGAAGCACGGGCTCAAGTGCCTCCTCCACGAGAAGCCCTATGCCGGCGTGAACGGGTCGGGCAAGCACAACAACTGGTCTGTCGCCTACGGCGGACGCAACCTTCTCGACCCCGGAAGCGACCCGCACGAGAACGCCGTCTTCCTGACGATGCTTTGCGCAGTCATCGAAGCCGTGGACAAGCACGCAGACCTCCTGCGGGCATCCGTAGCCAGCGCCGGCAACGACCACCGCCTCGGCGCGAACGAGGCTCCCCCGGCCGTGATCTCAATCTACGTGGGCGACCAGCTCGCGGAAGTGCTTGAGCGCATAGAGAACCCGAAGAGCGCCAAGCATGAGGCGAAGGGAACGCTCAAGATAGGCGTCGACACACTCCCGGCGATTCCGAAGGACGCGACGGACCGCAACCGCACGTCGCCCTTCGCGTTCACCGGCAACAAGTTCGAGTTCCGCGCACCGGGATCGAGCGTCTGCTGCTCCGAACCGATGACCGTACTGAACACGATCGTCGCCGAGGCCGTAGACCACATCGCCGACGAACTTGAAAAGGCCTTGGCAAAGGCAGGCTGCCCCAAGCCCGCGACATACAAGCCCGGCGAGCATACCGCCGCCTTCCACGCGGCGCTTCAGAAGATTCTGCAGGCATCTCTGAAGGAGCACAAGCGTGTCGTGTTCAACGGCAACGGCTACGAGGCCGAATGGCCGAAGGAGGCGGCGAAGCGCGGGCTCCCCAACGCGCCGGACACGCCGTCCGCCCTCGCCGCTCTCGCCGACAAGAAGAACGCCGCACTCTTCGAGAAGTACGGTGTGATGACGAAGCGCGAGCTGCAGAGCCGCCATGAGATCTTTCTGGAGGAATACGCGAAGAAGATCCGCATCGAAGGCGCGTGCGCCTGCGACATCGCCAGGACGATGATCCTTCCGGCGGTCCGCAGCGACTATCTCGAGGTGCTGAGGACGTACAACGAGACCGGCGAAAGCGACATGAAGTTCGCGCTCAACATGCTGCACGAGCAGGTGTATGCGCTTGGCAACGGGCTGGTCGCCCTCGAAGACGCCATCTCGCGCCTGTCTGACGCTATGACGAACGAGGATGCTAGCGAGACTGTCGCGAGGATGTCCGAGCTCAGGAAGATATCCGACGAGCTCGAACAGGTCGTGTCAGACTCGCGCTGGCCGCTTCCGAAGTACCGCGACATGCTGTTCCTGTACTGAGGCCTGACGGCTTCGCCTGCTGCAGCGGTTCCGCACGACCATGCAACGGATACACGACATATACAGGCCGAAGGACGAGCGCAAGAACGACTTCAGGGAAGTCGAGCTCGTCCTTTCGGACAGCGAACTGAAGGAGCAGACTTCACGCTGCATGAACTGCGGACAGCCGTTCTGCCACGCATACGGCTGTCCGCTCGGCAACCTCGTGCCGGACCAGAACCGCGCCGTGGCGCAGGGCGACTGGCGGAGGGCATACGACCTTCTATCGGCGAACTCCGACTTCCCAGAATTCACGTCGCGCATCTGTCCTGCGCTATGCGAAGCGTCTTGCGTGCACGGACTCGACGAAGAGGCCGTGATGATCCGCCAGTCAGAGAAGCGCATAATAGAAACTGCGTTCGGCAACGGCTGGGTCGTGCCGCAGCCGCCGGAGAAGGAGAACGGCAAGTCCGCAGCGATAATCGGCGCCGGCCCCGCCGGGCTATCCGCCGCCGTTACCCTGCGGCGCAAGGGCTGGCGCGTTACGGTTTACGAAAGGCGCAACGACATCGGCGGACTGCTCCGCTACGGCATTCCCTGCTTCAAGCTCGACAAGTCGCTCATCGACCGCCGACGCAAGATACTGGAAGCGGAAGGCATACGCTTCGTGACCGGCATAGAAGCGGGCAAGGACATCTCCGCCGAATGGCTCGCAAAGCAGAACGACGCCGTTGTAGTCGCCATCGGCACTCCCGCCGCCCGCGACCTGAGGATACCAGGGCGCGAACTTGCAGGCGTCCACCTTGCCCTTGAGCTTCTGGAAGGCCAGAACAGGTTCCTGACAGGCGAGATCGCCGCACCGCCGATCGACGCCAAAGGGAAGAACGTGCTTGTGATCGGCGGCGGCGACACAGGCAGCGACTGCGTAGGCACGGCGATACGCCACGGAGCAGCAAGCGTCACGCAGATAGAGATAATGCCGAAGCCGCCGGAGGAACGCGACGCCTCGACACCATGGCCGCTCTGGCCGTACATGCTCCGCACCAGCTCCAGCCACAAGGAAGGCTGCGAAAGGCGCTGGAACCTCAACTCCCTGCGCTTCGTCGGGGAAGGACATGTCGCCGGTGTTGAAGTCGAAACCGTAAAATGGGAGATTTCGCCCGAAGGCCGCCCGTTGAAATTCAGTTCCGTTCCGGGCACGAAGGAAGTCATCAAGGCGGATCTAGTGCTCCTCGCCATGGGCTTCACAGGCGTTCCCAAGGACAATCCGATAGTTGCGCAGCTCGGTCTCGCGCAGACGCCGCGCATCACGCTCGTATCCTCCCCGGAGCGCGGCATATGCTGCGTCGGCGACTGCGCGTCCGGCGCGTCGCTTGTGGTCCGCGCCCTAGCCAGCGGCAAGGCCCTGCCGATCTGCTGAAACCATGTCCGACGACCTAAAACACGAATGCGCCATAGCGATGGTGGTCTTGAGAAAGCCACGCCTCTCCGGCGAGCGTCCGAGACAGGACGATGTCTCCGCAGCAAGCGACATCGGCGGCACGAAGCTGTCGCTTCTTCTCGAAAAGCAGCACAACCGCGGGCAGGACGGCGCGGGCGCGGCAATCCTGGCCGCCGATCCCGAGCCGGGCGAGACGCCGTACTGGATAGGCAAGTCAGCGTCGGCCACGCCGCTTGCCGACGTGCTGGGCATGATCGCCAAGCGGGGTCGCAACAAGACAGACGAACGCATCTTCCTCGGCCACCTCCGTTACGCAACGTTCGGCAAGAACGACGCCGCCTTCTGCCACCCGTTCGTCCACGAGGCGAGCGAACTGAGCCATACCCTTGTCCTCGCGGGCAACTTCAACCTCACGAACGCCGCAGAGCTTTTCGAAGACTACAGGCGGCACGGGGCCTTCCCGACGAGCAAGTCCGACGGCTACCTCATTACCGAGCTTGTCGCCCATGAGCTTGAGCGCGGCAACACGCTTGCCGACGCGCTATCGAAGGTGCTTGCCGGCGCCGACGGCGCCTGGACGCTCTGCGGGATGACGGGCGACGGGTGGGCGTTCGCGACGCGCGATCCTTACGGCATAAGGCCAGGCTACTGCTACATCGATGAAAACGCGGTTGTCGTCGCAAGCGAACGCCCGGCGATACAGGCGACCTTCGACGTACTTCCGGAAGCCGTGAAGGAGCTGCCGCCGGGCGAAGCGCTCGTCGTTTCTCCCGCTGGCGAAGTTCAGCAAACCAAGCTGGGGGCCGATGTCACCCCCGACCCACGCCCCTGCTCCTTCGAGCGAATCTATTTCTCGCGCGCCAACGATGCCGACATCCACCATGAGCGCAGGGCGCTTGGCGCCACCCTTCTGCCGCAGATACTGGAAGCCGCCGCCGCACCGCTGGAAGACATATTCTTCAGTTACATTCCCAACTCGGCCAGGATCGCGTTCCACGGACTCCTTGAAAAGCTTTTCAAGATGGCTTCGGATTCTTCAACGCATGCCATGCCTCGCTTCGGCGAGATAGCCGTCAAGGATGCGAAATTCCGCACCTTCATTGCAGATGCAGCCGCGCGACGCGAATTCTACAAGCACGTATACGATGTTACCTACGGACTGGTCCGCCCCGACAGGGACACGCTGGTCGTCCTTGACGACTCCATCGTCCGCGGCAATACGATGAAGAACGCAATCCTGCCGATGCTCGACCGGCTCGGCCCAAAACGCATAGTCATAGCCTCCTCTGCGCCGCCGATCCGCTACCCTGACTGCTACGGCATCGACATGTCGACGCTTGGCGAACTTGTCGCGTTCCGTGCGCTCGTCAACCTCCTTGGAAAGACCGCGGAAGTCGAACTGCAACAGGCCGTTTCGGCCCCTGGCAATCCACTTGAAGCGCTCTACGCCCGCTTCACTGACACGGAACACACCGCCGAGATCGCCAGGCTTCTCACGCCGCCCGGCATGAAGGCCGAAGTCGTCGTCGTTTACCAGACCGTCGAGTCGCTGCGGAAATGCCTGGGGCCTTCTATAGGAGACTGGTACTTCACAGGCAACTATCCGACACCCGGCGGCTACAAGGTTCTCCACAAGGCGCTCGCCAACTACCTGGAGCACAGGGCAGAGCGGTCTTACTAGAAATCTCGCAATATGTAATCGGTCCGCAAACCGTTTTACACCGGATGTAACAAGGGCCGCGCCAACAGGCGGAATGCGACTTGGCACAGAATGTGCTAAACTAGTTTTGTATGGACTATCTTGAGAAATGGAAGCGCGAGCGCGAACGCAAGGCGTTCCTTGCGCTTGATGACGGTTCCGTGTTCCATGGAGTGGCATTCGGCGCAGAAAAAGAGTCGTTCGGTGAAGTCGTTTTCAACACCGGCATGAGCGGCTATCAGGAAATACTGACCGATCCCTCCTACGCCGGGCAGTTCGTTATCCTCACCACTGCCGAAGTCGGCAACTACGGAATCAACGGCGCAGATACGGAAAGTCGCGCACTTTTCTTGTCGGGGCTTGTGATAGGCGACTTGACTGCGCCAAGCAACTGGAGAAGCGAAAAGAGCCTCGACGATTACCTCCGGGAGAACGGCATACCCGGCATCTACGGCGTCGACACCCGTGCGCTTGCCTTGCACATAAGAGAACACGGCAACAGAAAAGCCCGCCTCGTTCTCGGAGACGGGCCGAACGGTTCGGTCGATACCGGGAGCATGGAACGAGAGGCCGTCGCCAAGGCGCGCGAATGGGAAGGTCTTGACGGGCAGGACTACGCGGCGAAGGTGACGTGCAAAAAAGCCTACGAATTTGACGCAAAGCAAGAAGCGGAAGACCAGGAGCGCAAAATGCCTCACGTCGTCTGCTACGACTTCGGCGTGAAGACCAACATACTGCGTTCGCTCGCGGCATGGGCACGCGTGACGGTCGTGCCGGCGAAAGCGACTGCCGAAGACGTGCTGGCAATGCAGCCTGACGGAGTCTTCCTGTCCAACGGCCCTGCTGACCCCGCCGCCGTCACCTACGCCATAGAGAACATACGGAAGCTGCTGGGAAACGGAGCTTCCTCGCAAAAGCCGATTCCCGTCATGGGAATCTGCCTGGGGCATCAGCTTCTCGCCATTGCCTGCGGCGCAAAGACCGCACGTCTAAAGTTCGGGCACCACGGCTGCAACCATCCGGTAAAGAACCTCTTGACGGGCAAAGTCGAGATAACGAGCCAGAACCACAACTTCGCCGTTGTCGCGGGCTCGTTGCCGGACTGCCTTGAGGTGACGCACGTCAACCTCAACGACGAAACGATAGAGGGAATCCGTCACAAGACGCTCCCCGCGTTTTCGGTGCAGTACCACCCGGAGGCATGCCCGGGGCCGCACGACAGCGCATACCTCTTCGCGGAGTTCAGGAAGATGCTTCCATGAAAAAGCAAGTCAAATACGTCTTCATCACCGGCGGCGTGGTAAGCTCCCTCGGCAAGGGCGTGACAAGCGCGTCGCTCGCGTTGCTCCTGAAGAGCCGCGGGTACAAGGTGTTCATGCAAAAGCTCGACCCCTACCTCAACGTCGACCCCGGCACGATGTCCCCATACCAGCACGGCGAGGTGTTCGTGACGGACGACGGAGCGGAGACGGACCTCGACCTCGGCCACTACGAGCGCTTCGCGGACGTGACCTGCACCAAGGCGAGCAACTACACGTCGGGACGCATCTACTCCGCCGTACTCGCCCGCGAACGCGCCGGCGGCTATCTGGGCGGAACGGTTCAGGTCGTGCCGCATGTCACTGACGAGATCAAGGCGGCGATCCGTTCGGCCGGCGAGCACGACTGCGACATCGTGCTCTGCGAAATAGGCGGCGTCTCAGGCGACATCGAGTCGCTGCCGTTCCTTGAGGCGGCGCGGCAGTTCCGCTTCGAGGAAGGAGGCGAAAACACGTGCTTCATGCACCTTACGCTCGTGCCATACCTCAAGGCTGCGGGCGAACTGAAGACGAAGCCGTCGCAGCATTCCGTCGGAATGCTCCGCAACATCGGCATAATCCCAGACATCCTCGTATGCCGCACGGAAATGCCGATTCCAGAGGAGCACATGCAGAAGCTCGCCATGTTCTGCAACGTCCGCAGGGAGTGCGTCATCGAGGAAAAGGACGTGGCGGACTCGGTCTACGCAGTGCCGAGGGAATTGCGCAAGCAAGGCCTGGACGAGCAGGTGCTGCGCCAGCTGCACCTCGACATCTGGCCCATAAAGCATACGGTGTGGGACACTCTCGTCAGGAAGACGACGCAGCCTAAGAGACGCTGCAAGATCGCGCTCGTCGGCAAGTACATCGCAATACGCGACGCTTACAAGTCGATCCACGAAGCGTTGCAGCACGCCGGCATGGCGAAAGGCTGCAAAGTGGAGGTCGTGCCGGTCGAAGCGGAGGAAATCGCGTCCGCGAAAAATGCAAAGGCCGCGAAGACGCTGGGCGGCGCGGACGGCATACTCGTGCCAGGCGGCTTCGGGTCGCGTGGCGTGGAAGGAAAGATCGCGGCGATACGGTACGCCCGCGAGCACCGGATTCCTTTTCTCGGCATCTGCCTTGGAATGCAGTGTGCGGTCATCGAGTATGCGCGGGACGTCCTTGGCTGGGCGGACGCCAACTCCACCGAGTTCGACGAGAAGACGTCGCATCCCGTCATCGACCTGATGGAGGAACAGCGCGGCATAACGCAGAAAGGCGGCACCATGCGACTCGGCGCGTATCCGTGCGCATTGAAGAAGAACTCTCTCGCCGCCAGGCTGTACAAGGCGAAATCCATATCCGAGCGTCACCGCCACCGTTATGAACTGGCGAACGAAGGCGAGGCGAGGGCCGCGCTCGTCGAGGCCGGGCTTCAGGTTTCCGGCATTTCTCCCGATGGCAAGCTGGTCGAAGTCGTGGAACTGCCCAAGCACCCGTACTTCATCGCATGCCAGTTCCACCCGGAGTTCAAGTCGCGCCCGACTGCACCCCATCCGCTCTTTCTCGGCCTTGTCTCTGCAGCGCTGAAGAAGAAGTCAGGTCGGTCACTGCCATGACGGCAATCGTCGCAAGGCATCCGGTGTCATATCCCTTTTCCGTGCTCATGCATCATCCAAATTTCAGATTTTCCCGCCGGTCTCTTTTGCTGTTGAGACAAGGGCCACGGCATATGCGGCGAGGCCCGTGCCGGCACCGATGGCGTCCATGCGCTCGTTGGTCTTGCCCTTTACGCTGACAGCCGAGACGGGAACCCCCAGAAGCCCTGCAAGCCGCTCGCGGATTGCGCCGATTTTAGGACTCAGCTTCGGCCGTTCACAGACGACGGTGGCATCTATGTTGCCGATGCCAAAGCCTGCGGACGCCAGTTCGGCGACAACCGACTTCAGCATTGCCGCAGAGTCGGCGCCACACCACTTCGGATCGTCATCTGGAAAGTGCGAGCCGATGTCGCCGAGCGCCGCCGCGCCAAGAAGCGCATCGATCACGGCGTGAAGAAGCGCGTCCGCATCGGAATGCCCTTCAAGCCCCGGCTCCCCGGGGAACTCAACCCCGCCCAGCACAAGCCGCCGTCCTTCTGTAAAGCGGTGCGAGTCGTATCCGAATCCGATTCTCATGCGCGAGTCATTTCGGAAACGACCTTGAATATCTCCGCCGGCGAAGCCATGCGGCCACGACCGCAAGAGCCGCAGGCGAGCTCGCCGTCGGACGGCGAGACGACACGCACTCCGCGATTCGCAAGTGCGGCGATGTTCTCCTGCGTCGCCGCATTTTCCCACATGCCGTCGTTCATGGCCGGCGCGACTACGATTGGCGCACGCGTCGCCAGAAGCACGGAAGCAAGCAGGTTGTCCGCAATGCCAAAGCGCATCTTGGCGAGCGTGTTCGCCGTCGCCGGCGCGACGACCACGACGTCGGCAACTTCCGCAAGCGCGACGTGCTCGGGCTTCCATTCCTCGGGCGGAGCGAACTGGTCTACGCTTACCGGATGACGCGAAAGAGTCTGAAACGTTAGCGGACGGACAAACTCCGTCGCCGCCGGCGTCATGATGACCGTCACGTCGTCGCCGTCCCTAACGAAAAGCCTCAACAGCTCCGCCGCCTTGTAGGCCGCGATGGAACCGGTCACGCCCAATGCTATCTTCCTCTTCATCTTAAGGTCTTGCCTCCGAGACGCCTTCAATCCTGAACGACGACCTTGCCTGGATTCAGTATGTTCTTCGGGTCGAACGCCGCCTTTATGCCGCGCATGAGCGAACGGACCTCGGGCGCAAGCGACTCGGCAAGGTACGGACGCTTAGCGCTGCCGATGCCGTGCTCGCCGCTGACCTGTCCGCCGAGTTCGCGCGCCCGCGCATACAGGTCCTCGAACACCGCCGAAAGCTTCGACTTCCACTCCGCTTCGCCAAGATCGTCCCTAAGGACGTAGATGTGAAGGTTGCCGTCGCCTGCGTGGCCGAACGAACGGATGCGCACGCCGTGACGCTTCTGGAGCCCGTGCGAAAAGAGCACGAACTCGGCAACGTGCGCGCGCGGCACGACGACGTCGCACTCGTCCATCTCCGTGGTAGACGCCTTGATGGCCTCCAGGAACGCGCCGCGCGCCGACCAGATGGACTCGTTGCGCTCCGGCGTGTCGGATATGAACACATCCTTCGCCCCGTTCGCCAGGCACGTCTTCGCCGCCGCATCCCACGCAAGGTCCACCTCCTCTCGGCTCGCGCCGTCGAACGTAAGGAGAAGGTATGCGTCGGCCGAGCTGTCGGGGAACTTCCGCGCCTGGAACTTCTCCGCCGCAAGAATGACCTCTCGCTCCATGAACTCCACGGCCGTCGGCACGCTCGCCGCGCGTATGACCTCCGGAACGGTGCGGATCGCCGCGGCAAGGTCGGGGAACGGCACAAGAAGCGAAATCTTCGCCTTCGGGAGCGGCAGCAGCCTGAGCGTCGCGCGAGCGACGATGCCGAGCGTGCCCTCTGAGCCTACGATAAGGTCCTTCAGCGAATAGCCGGACGAGTTCTTGGCTATCTTGCCGCCGAGCTCCACGACGTCGCCGTTCGGCAGAACGACCGTGAGCGCACGCACGTAGTCGCGCGTGACGCCGTATTTGACTGCGCGCATGCCGCCCGCGTTGGTGGAGATGTTGCCGCCGATGGTCGCAGTCTTCTCGCCAGGGTCCGGCGGATAGAAGAAGCCTCTCTCCTCAACGTACTTTGCGACGTCCATCAGCAGCACTCCAGGCTCTACGGTAAGCGTCATGTTCTTCTCGTCAAGCTCGATGACATTCGTCATGCCGCTTGTGTCGAGGAGTATGCCGCCCTCAAGCGGAACCGCCCCGCCGACAAGCCCCGTGCCGCTGCCGCGGACGGTCACTGGCAGGTCATGCCCGTATGCATAGCGCATCACCTGCGAGATCTCGCCTATGGAGAGAACCTGAACCCGCGCGTCGGGGCGTGCGAATGCGCCGCCCAGCTCGTCGTGGCAGTAGTCCTCGCCCACCGCGTCGCGCGCCGTCACGCGCTCGTCGCCGCATAGCGACTTCAGGAACGCGAGGTCGTCATCGTCAAACGCCTTGTAGCTCATTTCGCCTCCTTCTTCGCCTTGACGCGGGCAATGAGTTCCGGCACAATGGCGTACAGGTCGCCGACGAGGCCAATGTGCGCGACCTTGAATATCGACGCCTTCGGGTCGGAGTTGATGGCCACAATTGTCTCCGAGCCGCTCATGCCAGCCACGAACTGTATCGCGCCAGAGACGCCGCAGGTGATTATCAGCTTCGGCTTCACGGTGCGCCCCGAAAGGCCGATCTGACGCTTCGCGTCGAGCCACCCGGCCTCCACCACGGCGCGCGTCGAGGCGACCTCGCCGCCCAGAAGCCCCGCCAGCTCCTTCAGCATCGCAATGTCCTCGGGACGCTTCACGCCGCGCCCGCAGACGACGAGCACATCGGCCTCCTCGATGCCCTTCTCGGAGCTTTTCGGCGTTCGCGCGATGATCTCGATCTTAGACAGAAGCCTGTCCGGCGCAAGCGTCCGGCGGACGACCCGCCCGTGCGGTTCGCCCTTCGGAGGGGCGGAGAATATCTTGTAGCGCACCGTAGCGAACTGCGGACGATGGCGCGGCGTGTTGATGTGCGCCATGATGTTGCCGCCGTAGGCCGGGCGTATCTGGTCGAGGTCGGTCGAGGCCGACATGTCCAGAACCGTGCAGTCTGCGGTAAGCCCGGTGCGGAAGCGGGCCGCCACGCGAGGCGCGAGGGAACGTCCGTTCACCGTGCCGCCCACAAGCACCGACGACGGACGCACAACGTTGATGAAGTCCTCAAGCGCATTGGCATAGGGCTCGATGCGGAAGTTCTCGAAGGCCGGGTCTTCGTAGACGTACACCTCGTCGGCCCCGCAGGCAAGCAGCTTCTCGACGGCGTCGCCGGTCTTCGCGCCGATGACGACCGCC
This sequence comes from Kiritimatiellia bacterium, assembly GCA_017514235.1. GTDB lineage: Bacteria > Verrucomicrobiota > Kiritimatiellia > RFP12 > UBA1067 > UBA1067. Next base: position 35,806 of record JAFWKK010000003.1, read on the forward strand.
TGCACAGGATGGTCGATCTTCGCGGCAAGCTCGCGGGCCTTGCCGAGAAGCTCAAGCCCGACGGGGTGCAGCGCGCCGTCTGGAGCGACCTCGGCGACGACGGCCACGCCGCGCCACGCCGACTTGTCGACGCCCGGGGCGGAGTCGTCAACGAACTCGAACGCTCCGCCGCCCTTGCGGATGCACAGGCGGCACATGCGGCAGCCAGCCCCGATCTCCAGCTCCCCCGCCGCGTTCTCGGCGATTGCCCCGAACGGACACAGCGCCTTCGCCGCCTCGCGGTCGTCTACCTTCGACTGGTGTATCTTGATACATGACATGGTGACTTGAATTTTCTACCCTATGCTCATGAATAATACCATAATCTACCCCTCAAGCGCAATGGCCGTCACTCGCCCAGCTCCATGAGCTGCCGTTCCCAGCCATCGTGCCCGCCCGTGCCGCCTATGCAGAGCGCCCATACCGTCCCATGCGGGTCGTATGCCGCTCCGGGCGCAAGGCGCCAGAAGCCGTCGGGCGAGCCTGGCGGGGTTTCGCCCAATGGCTCGAAACTCGCGTCGGGATGCTGGTTGCGCCCGTCGTTGGTGAGGAAGTATCTGAACATCGTGCAGGCTGGCGACGTCGTCATGCCGCCCCACCATGCGCCGTCGGCCGCACGCACCCATACGTCGCGCTTCGGGGCCTTCCAGAGGCCCGGAACGCCCTTCTTCTTGTCCGTCACCTTGTCCTTTGCGTACGGAGCGTACTGGCGCAGGTAAAACGCCCTTACGTCCAAAGGCTCGGTGCCTATGTTGACGACTCTCGAGAGGTTGGCGATGAAATACGGCTTGCCGGGATGGACGGCGATGCTCTGCTCAAGCGCGAAGCACTGCCGCCCGCCATCGCCGCGGTACTCGCCGGAGACCTTCAGCATGCCCCACCCTTTCTTCTCGGAGAACACAACGCCTGTCACTTTCGCCATGTCGTACCAGCGCAGGCCGCCGTCTTGGCAGTTGACCATCGCGTTGTAGCTGCCGAGCTCGGTTCCGTTAAGCGCCACTCGCGAGAAGACTCGTCCGCCTCCTATGCGCCCGGAGAGGACAAGCCCCGTGCGCGTCGTCAGCGTGTAGGCATCGCCGTCGCGCGCGAACGTCAAGCCGCTGGGCGAAGACGGCTTGGGCAGGGAGGCGGCGAACGCGCCCGCTTTCTGCCCCGAAGCCGCCGACGCAGGGCGTTCAGCAGGCAATGAGGCGCGCCGCCAACGGCCGACGTCCTTCTGCAACGACTTGAACATCGCCGTGATTTCGGGATATGCTTCACCCTGAAGATTGATCAGTCCGTAGTTGGAGTCCTCCGGGAAGGCGTCGCTGATGCCCTCCTCCGGCTCGTCCACCCACATGAAATAGTCGTAGCCAACGAGGCTCGGCGTGGCGAGCATTGTTTTCGCGAACAGCTCCGTCGCGGCCGTGCGCTCCCTCTGGGTGCGGAAGCGCTGGCCCGCGCCGCCCGTGCAGGGCAGCCCGCTGTCTAGCGCGGGGAAGCTCCACTCGGTGATGAGCATCGGACGTTTCACTACTGCGTAGCGCTCGGCGAAGACGTCCGCCACGCGCTTTGCCATCGCGCCGCTGTCGAGGAACACAACGTTGCGGTCGATGTCCGCCCACGGATAGATGTTGAACGTCACGAGGTCGCAGTATTTCCCGGCGACCTCCCACACGACGTCGTGCGCGCCCCATATGCCGGCGAAGCGAGCGCCCATCACGAGGTGGTTCGGGTCATGGCGGCGGATGGCGGTCGACGCGCAGCTGAAGTAGCGTTCGGCGGCCATGCGGAGGAAGTCGAGCTTCACCCCGGAGGAAGGCTTGCCTGTCACGCCGCGCTCCCTCAGGAACGCGCGGAGAGCGACTTTGGCGGAGTGCGACTCGGGCTTTGCCATCACGGCGTCGAAGAGGCCCGTGTCGCACGCACCGCGTCCCCACCAGGCGAGTTCGTTGTCGATGAAGTACCCGAAGAGCCAGGGGTCGTCCTTGTTCGGCGCGCATCTCTGCCGGGCGACGTAGTCGCAATAGTCGGGGAAAAGCGGGTTGAACACGTTCGGGAAGGCACTGCACGGACGGTGCTCGTTCGGGCATATCCAGAAGGAGTCGTCGCTCCCTTCCCAGCAGAGCGAGTCGCCAATCGAGAGGAACCGGGTGTGGACGAGCCCGCGGTGCTCTAGCGCCGGGTCGCAGCCGGCGCCAAGAAGGTTGAAGCCCCATTCCTTAAGCCGCCGGAGCGTGTCTACCTCCCAGTCGCGCTTGTCGAGGAACTTCTTCTTGTTGACCTCGAGATGCACGCTCCTCTTCGTGCGCTGGCTCCAATGTCCATTGTATCGCACGTGGTCCACGCCCATCAGAACCATGCCGCGGCCGAGCGGGTCTATCGCCCACCAGCGTCCGTCATGACGCTGCACCACGCGGAAGAATCCCGTGGCCTTCTCCACAACATCTGGCACGAAGCTATCGGACGCATACGGCGGCAGGGCCTTCTCTTCGCGCTGACGCGGGTCGCTCCATGTGGCATCGAGCGCGGCGAAGCGTCCGCGGAAGCCCCCGTTCGCGTGGAGCGCCGGGCGGCCGCACGTAACGGCGGCGACAGTGCCGTCCGACGCCGGCGCAGGAAACGCAAAGCGTCTGGCGAAGACCAAGCGCCCGGTTCCATCGCGCACTTCGCCCTGAATGCCCTTGCCGTCCGTCGCGAGGGCGAAGGCGTAAGTCTGTCCGTAGCTCCACGAGCCGTGCTGTTCGGAACGCTCAATCTTCAGGCTATCGCTGGCCTGCGCAAGCCATATGCCGTCGCGCGATTCGCAGAGTTCGAAGAACCGCGCGCCAGGCTTTCCGTCGGCGTTCGGCGGCGCCTGCACGAGGGCAAGGTGCCAGTAGTCGCGGCTGTTGTCGACAAGCGCCACTCCGAGCGTGGCCCATCCGTTGGTCCCGGCAATGGCGGGCGTGAGCGAGGCGGAGACCTTGACCTTCCCGGCGCGCGACGCACCGAGATACGTGGCGAACCCGCCCAGGGATGAGCACTCCGCTGCGCCGTCGCGAAACGACCAGGCTATGGGGCTCGCATTCCATTTTTCGGCGGATGCCGACAGCTGTGCCGAGCAGGCAGACGCGCACACAAGCAGCCAGACGGCAAACGCCATCGCCTGATTCGCTCTCATTGCTGTCCTCTCTGACCGCATTCCCGCCAGATTCTACTGAAGGAACTTCCTGTCATCCAGCAGATCAGCGAGCTGCACCGCCTTCGCGGAGTCGTCGCCCTCGATGAGCACGTGCTCGACATGCGCCTCCGGCGGAAATATGCGCTTAACCTGCGTCGGCGAGCCGTTGAGCCCGTAGTGCTTCGGGTCGGCGTCGTCCAGGTCCTTCAGCCCCAGCCACACTATCTCGCGGTCCGCAGTCGCCTTCATGAGCCTGTAGGACGGCAGGCGCGGCTCGAATATGCCCTTCTCGACCGTCATCAGGCACGGATACGGAATCCGCTCGGCCAGCGTACAGTCGGGGAGGTCCACCGTTACAGAGATGGATTCGCTCGCTACGGCATCTACGGATTTCACGTTGACGACATGCGGAATCCCAAGCCACTCGGCCATCTCCGCGCCGACCTGGGCCGTGTCGCCGTCCGTCGTCTGCTTGCCGCAGACGATGAGGTCGTACGGGCCCGTCTTCTTTACGCCCTGCGCAAGCGTGAAACTCGTCATGAGGACGTCCGCCCCGCCGAAGGCGCGGTCCGAAAGGATGACGCCACGGTCCACTCCCATCATGAACGCCTCGCGCATGATGCGCTCGCACTGCGGCGGACCCATCGTGAGGGCGGTCACCTCGGCGTCGGAACCGGCCGCCTCCCTGATCCTCAGCGCAGTCTCAAGCGCATAAAGGTCAAAGGGGTTCATCTTCGCGGGCACGCCGTCGCGCTTGAGCGTTCCGGTCGTCTCGTCAATCTCTACCTGTGTGGTGCCAGGCACCTGTTTTATGCAGACAAGTATTTTCATCGGATGTGTCGCTAGTTTGCAACGGCATTATGCAGGCGCAGGCGCATGTCCTCTACGGCGGAGCGCATGTCGGCCTGCTTGAAGAGATACGACCCGGCGACGAACATGTTAGCTCCGGCCTTTGCAGCAAGAACGGCGGTGTCTGCGTTGACGCCACCGTCGACCATGATGTCGAGCAAGGGACGGGCCTTGCGCAGCGCGGCGATCTTAGGCAGGCAATCCTCGATGAAAGACTGTCCTCCGTAGCCGGGGTGAACCGTCATGGCAAGCACCTCGTCCACTTCATCCAGATACGGCGCGACGCGCTCGAACGGCGTCTCGGGATTGAACACAAGCGCGTTCCTTGAGCCCAGTCCGCGAATGCGACGCAACTCGCGGTGAACGTCACAGTCGGCCTCGACATGTATCTGGATCGTCTGCGCCCCGGCCTTTGCGAACGTCTCCAGGTACAAGTCGGGGCGCGACATCATCAGGTGAACGTTGCGGAAGAAGCCTGGCGCAATCTTTCGGGCTAGCGCGACGACGTCAGGGCCGAACGAGAGGTTTGGCACGAAGTGAGCGTCCATTATGTCGATATGCAACGCTTCCGCGCCCGACGCCTCCGCGCGCAGGATCTCCTCGCCCAGCCGCCCGAAGTCGGCGGCAAGCAGCGACGGCAGGATTTGCATCTTCATGTCATGAGAATTATACCAAACCCCACAGAGCCCCCGCAACTGCCCGCGGGCTATTGTCAGCGCGTGACTTCGTAGAGAAAAGTCGCGTTCTCCGGGTCGGCGGCGACGTCGGCCGTGAAGCGGAGCCGACCCCTGGCGATGCGGCAAGGCACTTCGCGCACGCGCTCGCCTGACGTGTCGAGCGCATAGACGCGGAAATCGCCCTGCCCGAGCGCCAGCGCCAGCCTGGCGACACCGGCTCGCACGAGGTGCGGCGGCTTCCCCCAGCGGAGAAGCATCGTCCTCGATTCGTCCTCATAGGTGTCGCCGTCGTTGGCCAGGTCGGTCAGGTGCGCGACAAGCATGCGGCACGACGACGAGAGCGGCATCCCGTCCAGCGAAGTCGCCCACACGGCCACAGGCCCATTGTCGCAAAGCGCCGCAACAGCACCAGCCATGATCCGGCCGTCCTCGGCAAAGCCTCCGGACGTCCGCGCCGTACTGACGGAGAACGCGCCCGTCTCTCGGTTGGCAACAGCCGCTTCGCCGCCGCCCGCCGCCAGGTCGCCGCGCAGGAAAAGGCACATGGCCACGCGCTCGTCGACCCGCGCAAGCGCATCGCCGGACATGGCGAACAGTCCGGACCTCACTTGGTCGATGTGCGCCATCTCCCACTGGCTTCCGCCCCAGTCAAAGCGCCACATCCCGGCCCAGTCCTCGCGCGCCGCCTGCGCGCCGGCGACGAGACCCGCCATGTGCCGGTACTCGCTCGGGCCCACGAAGTTGTATTCTGTCGTGACGAACGGCTTGCCGTTCACTGCGACACGCGAGCAGAGATCCAAGACATCCGCGCCATGTACCCTGATCGGATTCGTGTTCATGCTCTTCACGGGCGTGCGCCAGGCGTCGCCAGGCCATGTCGGATGATCCCAGTAGCAGTGCTCGTCGACATAGTCGTAGTGCCTCTTACGCACGGCACGGAACGGCTCTCGCTCAAACCCTGAGCTCATGTCGGAGACGAGCGCCTTCACGCCAAGTTCGTCCTTTAGGAACGTGCGCATGCGCACAGCGAAACGTTCTTCAAGCGTTGCGACGAATTTCGCAAATGCATCCATCTCGGGGGTCTTGTTCCAGGGCTTCCCGGACGGGATCTCGGCCATTTCGCAACCCGTCTCCGTCGCCCACTTTTTCCATGCCGCCGCATATTCCGGATATTTGCGAAGCGCTTCCGCGCCGTCCATGCCGACGTGTCCCTCGTTCACGAACGCAAGGAGCGCGAGCGTCGGGTCGTCGGCCCAGCGAAGGCCGGTGTACGGATTCACGTGCGCCATCCACTGGCGCGCGAAGGCACAGAGATTGGAAAACGCGCCTTCGCTTACGAGCGTCAGCGCCTTGTATTCATCCATGCCAAGGAATCCGTCCTCATCCTGTCCTATCGAGCGGCGCGGCACCTTGCGCGAAACGAAGAGGTCGGTCGTCACATGTACGCCGGCCTTGCCGCACTCCGCAAGAAACGCGTCCATCCTGTCGATCTGCCCGGGATTGATCTTGGTTCCGTCAGCAGAGCCTTCCACCATGCCGTTGTCGTGATGATGGAACCTGAGCGCATTGTATCCGCGGCGACGGAGCTGGCGGACGAACGCCGCGGCGACTTCCCTCTTCGCGAAATTGGCGTTGTTGCAGACATTAACGCCGTAGAAGCGACGCACGACTCCCGGCGAATCCTCGAACTCGAAATGGCGGCCGCGCGCGACAACGCGACGGCATGGCGCGACTGTCGGCACGACAGTCGCGAAATCCAGTGCGCTTCCCTCCTTTATTTCGCACTTGACCTTCAGGGGAATCCACTTATCCCCGCGCACGATCTTGAACGGCTTGCAGGCAGAGACAGACACCGGGCCGCCCGCGTCAAGGGCGACTGTCACAATGTCATGGTCGCAGTAAAAGCGGAACATGAACTCGCCCATGTCCCATTCGCGCCCATCCATCGCGTGCAACCGCACCTCCTCGCCGAAGTCCAGCCGAAACGAGCGTCCGAGTTCGTCCTTGAAGCGGAACGTCTGCGCCACATGTCCCGCGATATGAATGTTCTTGCCCTTCTTATGCTCTTTAGGGATGGCATCGGTCTCCGCGCCAGCCATGCATTGCCCGCCAGCCCAGCGCTCCGCATCGAGCGTGAGAACGATTGCATTCTTCTCGCCTTCGCCTCGCGTCGGAAACGTCCACTTCAAACGCGGACAGGAAGAATCGCTCGGATCGGCCTCCACTTTCGCCACGTATCGCTTGAACGAATCGTCCGCCCTGCGTTGCATCGGCTGGAACTTCGCGTCACCGGCAGGAAACAGCACATTGCCGCCCTCTTCGGTCTGTAGAGTCCACGGTTCGGCGGCATGCAAGACGGAGCGCGGCAGAAAGACTCCTGCGGCAAGCACGACGAACGGCAGGCACGAGACAATGGACATATGCGTCACCCCTTGTAGAAGTTCCCCGGCTTGTCGTACCAGAACGTCACCCTGCGCCCGTCGTGCATCCTGACGCGCTCCTGCCAGTTCTTCGGGCGCGGCCTATCGGCCCAGCGCCGGTTGAAGTAGAAGTCAGTCTGGCGGAACGTCAGCTCGGCGCGGTCGTCGAACGTCCTGAAGAGCGCATAGCCGATGTCGCCCCAGTATCCGCCGGAGGGAAGCGTCGCCGTCTGCACCGTCTGCGAGTTCGAGTAGCCGTCGTGCAGAAAGCCCTCGGCTATGGCGTGGTCGTGTCCGAATATGTAGCCGAAGACCGTCGGCGCCGTCACGATCTCCTTCACGATGCCGACCTCGCGCGCATCGTGGTGTGCGCCGATGCCCGCAATGAACTCTCTACGCGTAACGCCCATGGTTACCTGATGATTATAGCCAATCCCTTCGGCGGAGGAAGGACGGTGAACTTGTGCCAGTCGATGTTCGCCCAGTCTCCACCCGACTGAGACTCCCACGAAAGGCGATTCCAGCCTGCGACGAGCACACCCTGAGAAACCTTGACTTCTGTCGTCGTCCCGCCCTTCAACTTGTAGTCGCCAATCTTTTCGCCGTTTGCGTAGAACGCAAAGTCCTTTTCGCTTCCGCCCGTGTTCTGCGACCTCGTCGCAAAGACGCCGCGGCACTTGCCGACCAAATCAGCAGGCACGTAGAAGTCGAAATGCGTTTCGTTGCCCGTGCCGCTTAGCAGTCCTCGATGGTGAATCTCGTCCGCGCCACAGGCCGGGTTGAAACGGTAGTTGTCGGGGTTGTCCGTGACGGCATTCTGATAGGAGAAAGAAGCGATGGACGCTCCAAACTGCCACGAACCGCCCATTGTCACGGCATCGAGCACCAACGACTCGCCATCGGTACGCGTGAGTACGAGCGTGTTCCCGCCGGAGACGATTTTGCTCTCCGGCACATAGAGAAGCGCCACATTGCCAGGCTTGACGGACACAACGCCCAGCACCTCGTCGTTCAGCGCAACGGACAACTTGCCCGATGTTGACGCCGCCGCCATCGGCACACGCAGATATTGCGGCTTGCCACCCCAGAGAGCAGGGCAGTTGAACGTGACCGTCGCGCTCGGATTCGCGGCCGTAAGCGTAGGGTTCAAGTTCTCCCAGTCGCCGTCCGTCGCAACGCTGGTCTTGCTCGGTGTCGCCGCGAACTCGTTTATACCATTTCCCTCTATTCCGACCTGCACAAGGTTCGGGCGGCTCGTACCGCCAGCCATCGCTTCGCGAATCTCGTCATCGCTAAGCGTCCTGTCCCAGAACGCAATCTGGTGGAACGCGCCCTCAAATGCCTTGTTTGCCATATCGGCGTTGTAAACGCCGTTCGTGAACGTGGCGCTGTAGGCGTCTTTGGTTGAAGCGAGTTGTACGCGGCAACCAGCGGAGATCGTCGGCAGTCCTTTTGTCATCGGGTAGGTTTTGCTAATCTTTGCGAGTTTATTCGTCGGCGCTTCGTCGGTGCCGTCATTCCAGCAGAACCACATGGAAAGCGTCTGACCGTTTACGGCAAGTGCGCAATCGACCCAACGGCCGCTCTTAATCTTGATATCCGTGTAGTTCTCCTGTGTGGTCGTAACGAATGTACGAGGGCAGGCATAGTCCGCAAGCGCAACGGGCGTATTCAACAACAATGCGACACCCGTCGCCTTGCCCGCAGTCGCATCCCACTGACTTCCGATGCCAATGACGTTGTTTGCATTTCCGGAAACCTGGTTGACCTGATCGGAGCGAAACCGCAAAACACACGTCCAGTTCGAGCAGACTGTGCCGCTCGTCCAGTCGGACATCCAGTTTGTGAAGTGAAGGTCGCCGAACCGGCGAGCAGTCCAGTATGGCTGCGTGGTCTCCTTGCCGTCAATTGTCACGGTGGCGTCACCTGTTTTCGCCGCATACGATGGAACAACCATGCACGGCGTAGAGTCAAGCGTTACGCCGGCATACGGGCAATCGACCTTTTGATTTTTGTAATTCACCCGCCATCCCCACCAGCCATAATCGCCGCCATGCATCGACGACGAGGAGTCTGCAAGGTTCGGCAGATTCTTCATTTTTGTGACGCTTGAGCTGTCCGCCGTGCCGACGGCATTGCCGGCGGAGCCCTTGTACCAGACCTTCACGTCGTCGAAGACGCTGGAGCGCACCGCGCCATGCGCCGACGGAACGGAAAACGCGGTCGCCGCGACTAGCGCGCCCGTCGCAAGACCCTTGACTGTTCTTTTGTCCATGACTTGTTTCTCCTCTTGTTTTTTGAGTTCCGCAAGTTCTTCGCTGAAGATTTCCTCGAATGTCTCGTCCGCCGCGACCTCTTCGTCCGACTGCACCGGCTCTTCTCCGTCGCCGCCCTCGCCAGCGAACTTCACCGCCACCGTCGCCGCGAACGCGGCGAACGAGGCCGTCAGGGCGAGCGACACCGCGACCTTTAGCCAGCGCGGCATCATGCGGCGCGGCATGGCTGCAGCGCGAATGTGTACTGAAACTCGCTTGGCCATGCCGGGCGGTAGCGGACGCCTGTAGGACTCCGCCCTCATTGCCGCCGCAATAAGGCTGTCTTCTCTCTCCTCAAATGTCAGATCGTCATTCATCAAGTGTCCTTCCCTCCTAGATATGCGCCCTGACCCCGGTTCGTTCGGGTGCTTTCATCCTGTCCTCGGACAGCCCGCCTTGTTTCATGAGCTTCACTCTCATGATTTTCTTGGCCTCGTGGAGTTTTCGCTTTACGCTTCCTTCGGCTACGCCAGTTATCGCGGCTATCTGGGGGACGGTAAGATCGTTGAAATACCTAAGCACAATCAACGCGCGGTACCGTTCAGGCAAATCCGCCACCGCCTCGTGCACGGCCTCCGCATCCGACTCTCGCGCAAGCATCTCGACAGGATCCGACCGTACGTCCGTAATTTCCGGCGGCTCAGCCATGAAGTCGAGGGCATTCCTGCCCTTGCCGCGAAGGAGCATGCGGTAACAGTTCGTCAGAATGCCGCAAAGCCACGGAAACGCGGGACGCGTACGGTCATATTGGGAAATCTTCCGCATCGCATTCTCAAATGTCCGCATCGTGAGGTCTTCGGCGTCTGCCGAATTCCGACACATCAGGAAAGCAGTATTGTAGAGCTTTTCTCCGAAATCGGTAAAAAGCCGCAATACGACGCATTCTGCGTCATTCTCCACATCCTCCCGAACGTCCATTTTCTTCTTATATGCAGGAAGAAGGCAATTCGTTCGGGCGTCAGGTTTTGTCCAGCGTCCTTGCCAGGGGCAGGTCACTCTATCGTGATTTCACCGATCGGATGCTTGTCTTTCGGCTTGTCAAGGCGGAATGAGAGTATCTGGCACTTTTCGTCCCTGCGACCCCATCCGGTATAGACGGTCGCCGTTACGACTGCCGCACCGGTGAGCGCCTGGCGGTGCGAGGCGAAATAATTGGCGAGAATGCGGTACTTGCCTTTCTGCGCCTCCTTGCGCAGGTACTCCTCGGGGCCGTAGCCGGTCGTTACGTCCTCCGAGACGAATCCGCCGGAAGGCGTGCGGCGGTGTCCGTAGAACGCCTCTTCGCCGTCAGGCTCCAGCACGTGAATGTCGACGTCCGTCTCGTCGGTGTCCCACGACATCATGATCCTGAGGTCGAGCGGCATGTCGCGCCGAAACGCATCGTCCATCTTAGGCGCGGCAGGCGCGACATGCCATTTATGCGCATCGCACCAGGAGATCAGTCCGTTCAGTTCCTCCAGCGCAATCACGCTCGTCTGCATGTCGTTGCCGCGCCGCCCGCTGCGACGGTCGGTCGGCTTGAACGCGGCCTTGTGAAGAAGCTTCATCGCCTCTTCGAGAACCTTCTTCGCCGCCTCCCTGTCGTTGGCGGCGTACAGCTCCTTGCCGCGCTCCGTAAGCACCAACGCCAGGTCGCGGCGGCTCTGCGGCTCCTCGCCGCGCATCTCAAGCACATGCCGGAACGTCTTTACCGCCTCCGCAAGCGCGCCTGCCTCGCGAAGCCTCCAGCCCATGGTGCGCCACAGTCCGGCGTCTTCCAGCTTCATCTCCGAAAGGTTGGAGAGGATGCGCTCGGCGCGCACGCTGTCCTTCGCTTTGAAGAACCACCCGGCGCAGTCGAGGAAGAACGCCGGCGACTTCGCGTACGTTTCGCGCTGGCGCAGGTATTCGTCGTAAGCGTCCTTCGCCTTGCCTATTGCCTTCAGGTACGGGGTCTTCGGATCCCATGCCGCGATCTTCACCGTCGCGACGGGCGCGGACGGAGACCCGGCGGCAGCGGCGGACGGCCTCTTTGCCGCGACTGGCGATGGCATTTCCGCCGCCGGCACCGCCGCAATTTCCTCTGTGTCGCCCAGGGCGCCTGCCGATGCAAGCCCAGCCTGCGCTCTATCTGTTCTCATACGTTCCTCTCTCCGGACTGTTCTTGCGCCAAAGGCTTCCCTTACGCTATCCACGGCCCGTTCGAAGAGTCCGCTCTTCGGCGTCACCTTCGGAGGGATGGGATCTTTCCACCACTTGACGCGCTCTTCCCAGTATTGGAGCAACAGGTTCTCGTGATCCGCCTTCGCCTTCTTCGCGGCGATCGGATCGTCCTCCGCCGCGCGCCGCTTCACCCACTCGTCGTAGAACGCCATGCACTTGGGCGGCTCTATCTTGTACTGCAGGTACTGGTCAAGCCTTTCAAGCACGATAAGCGACGTGACGGGACTTGCCACGCCGTAGCGTCGGCCGATGTCGATCAGCTCCTTCTTGTTCGCAACGGCCTGCGCCGACATGTCAGCTACGCGGTTCGCAGCCCATGCGACGGCAAGGAGGCGCCCCTCCTTCGGCTCTGCGGGCGGCTTCTCGTCCGCCGCTATCTTCCGCACGTCGACGAGCCGCATCTCCGCAGCCTCGACATCGTACTCGTCGGTGAAGAGAAAGGCTTTTGCCTTGTTGCTTCTGACACGCGCCATCTTCCTTTTCGCCTCTTCCAGGCATGTTCCGCCATCATAGGCAAGCGCATCTACGGCGGCAAGAAGCGCGGTGCGCCCGGTGAAGCGCACAGGCTTTTCCACCACGTTGCGGAAGACGACAAGATCCCATTCCCCCTTCTCCGGGAGCTTTTCCAGAAGCGCTCGGTCGGCGGCCACCTTGCCGTGCCGGGAGAACGAGGCGTCCCAGAAGATCGTTGCCCTTGTTGCGGCGGAGAGGCGCTCGGCGCGGGACGTTCCTGCCGCGGCAAGACGGCGCGTTCCGACGAACACGTCGTCGCCGTCACGCTCCACGACCGTCAGCTCGCCGCCAGCAAGCGGCTCCAGTACGGTAACGGACGCACGGCGCGGAGCCTTCGGGTTGAGCGGATAGATGCGCGTGCGCCAGACGTTGCCCTTGACGTGCTCGACGACGCCCGGATCGATGCCCTTTCGCTTTTCGTTCTCGAACGCGGTGCGGGCTTCCTCCTTGCCGACGACGACGCCAGGAATCATGTCGCCGTTCACCTCCAGCTCGTAGCCGCACACAGTGGCGCCTTCCGCGACCGGGAACTCGAGCTCGCCCTCGAATACGCGAGAGTTCGGATTTGTGAACGTAATGGTCGTCTTGACAAGGCGGTAAAGCCCATTGGACGCCGCCGTCTCCGAAGCGAACGAGACGGCCACGGGCTGCTCGTTCGTATGGACGATCCGCGGAACGAAGACTGGCTCGGGCCGCGGCACGATTTCTTTCGCGACGGCCGCTGCAGCTGCGGCGGCAGACAACACAAGGACGGCTTTCTTCATAGTGCCGCTATTATATCAAATTCCTGACGATGCAAACCTCGATCTTTTCGCCTATTTCTTCCGCAGCAGGCCGTGCAGCTTGTCAGACGACCTCTCCAGAAGAACCTTGACGGAATCAAGTACGGTCATGGAACGCGAACGGCTCGAGAAGTCTCCGAAGATGTCGTCGGTCTTGCGTCCGCCAGACGTCCCGTCCGAAGTGCCGTCGTCTATTTCGCCGCCGAACGCCTCGAACTCCTCTTCGCTTCTGGCAAGCGTGATCTTCTCGATCGCTGTGTCCACCAGTTCGACGGCGTCCTGCAGGTTGGCCTGGAATATCCGCTGGCTGGCGCTGTTGCCGCGCCAGAGGAACACGCCCAGCAGCAGTGCCACTGCAAGCGCCAGCGCAATATAGCGGGCGATGTGCCTGGCTCGGTGCCCGCGGCTTTTCTCGCGCAACCAGCGCTCTTCGGCCTCAAACTCGGCCTTCTCGCGGTCGGCCTTCTTCTCGTCGGCATAAGACAGGCATTCGCGCCCGTTGGGATTGGAGTGCAGGAGCTTGGGTATGATCCGCCGCCAGACCGGATCGTAGGTGTCCAGGGTGGAGACTACGTCGGTGCGGGCGTCGCACCACGTGCCGGTCAGCATGCGGTATACGATTACGCCGAGAGCGTACCAGTCGGACTGCGGGCTTGCGGCTACGCCCATCTCCAGCTCGGGCGCCATGTAGCCGAGCGAACCCATCACCAGGCTGCGCCCCTCGCGCATCTTCACGAGCGTGCGCACGGTGTCAACGATCTGCACGCCGTCGCCCTTGGCGTCGAAAATCTTGGAGATGCCGAAGTCGGTTAGGACCGCATGACCGTCCGGCCCGATCAGCACGTTCTGGAGCTTTAGGTCGCGGTGGATTACGCCGTTGGCATGAATGTAGGCAAGGCCGTCGCGAAGGTCGTCGTACCACCGGCCGATCGTCTCCTCGTCAGCGGTGCCCGGCTGCACGTCGGAGAGCAGCTGCATCTCGCCGCGCCCGTTCAAGACGAGATCCATGACGAAATACGGACGGCCGCTAGCCTCGTCGGTCCCGAAGTCCGTGACTTTCACGATGCGCGGGTGGCTTAGCCGCGCCAGCAGCCGGCCTTCTACGAGAAAGCGATCGCGGACCTCGGGATCGTCCTTCTCGTAGGCGTAGAGCTTGAGCGCATGCCGCGAGCCGAGGCGGGTGTTTTCCGCCTCGTAGACTTCGCTCATGCCGCCCTTGCCGAGCAGACGGACGAGTTCGTAGGGACCGATGCGCCTGCGCACGCCATCGGAGCCGGCGCACGCTCCGTTCCCAGTCGTCTTCATGTCGTTCGCGGCCATGCCTGCAATCCTTTCGCCGCACATTATACCAAAATCATCCGCAGCCCGCCGCCGCTACCGCCTGCAGAAGAGCCTGACAAGGCCGTAGGGCAAGGAGAACTTGACGATTCTCCACAGGCGCCTGACGAAACCATGATAATGGAAAAGAGGCTTCTCCTCGCCGAAGCCGTGTGCCATGCGCTTCCACGCGCATACGACGCCATAGGGAAGACACGCCGCCACCGGCAACAAGACCAGGCCAAGGAGACTGCGCCGCTTGCCTTTCGCCAGGCGCATGCGCTGCAAAGACATTTTAAGCCTTGCGATCTTCCTCTCGCGGCTCAGTATCTTGTGCGTCAGTTCCCTGATCGACTTTGCGTTGTCCGCGACATTGGCACGCAGCGACAGGAGCTCAAGCACCTGCCGAGCGGACTCTTCCTCCCTGTATTTCAGCAGGATCGCCTGCGCTTCGATCTCACGGCGAAGTGTCTCTACGGTCTCTTCTCCATCCATCATCACATTGCCTCCTTCTTACGACGTTCGCGTTCGCATTTCGCAAGGCGCGTGCGCTGCAACGACACTTCCAGCTCAAGCTTTGCGATCTTCTTCTCGCGGCACAGGATTTTCCGCGTCAGTTTCCTGATCGCCTTTGCATCGTCCGCAACATTGCCGCGCAACGTCATGATCTCCCGTGCCTGCCTGGCGAAGTCTTCCTCACGACGCTTCAACATGGCCGCCTGCGCCTCGATCTCGCGACGAAGCGTCGCGACCTGGATGTTCTTCTCCCGGCAGTCGGCCTCAAGCTTCGCCACGTCTGCTGCTGCAGTCCCCTTTCCAGCCATCATCGCATCGTCTCCCTATTCAGTGCGCAAGGATAAGGCGGAGGGAACTCGCCGCAGGAACCCCGTCCGGCCTTCGGCGCGGCCCTGACGCTCGTAATGAAGCAGCGGATTGACGTTGCCGGCTGCGACATCGCGGTTTCTTTTCAGATAGGCCATCCCGCTGAAGAACGGCCCGGGGTCGCAGTCGAGAAGCCAACCGACGGAAAGATAGTGTTCGACAGGCGACATGCCGTCGAGCTGATCGGCGTAGGCCGCCGCATACCAGCGCTCGTCGAAGAACGGCGAGGACTTCACCAATGCCTTGTCGCGCGCCTTCAACCTGCCCGCGGGAAGAAGCGAATGCTTGCGTCTCACTTTCCTTTGGGACTCAAGCCGAAGCTTGTTCAACGACAGGCGACTGCCGTCTTTCGCATCCGAGTAGTCCTGCACGATGCGGCCAAGCCGGACCGGCTCGTATTTCGACGTGTGACGGAGGATCAGGTCCCAGTCTTCGACTCCCGGCACGGAGGGGTCGAATGCACCGAACTCGTCGATCAAGTCGCGATGATGGCAATACACCCCAATGTCTATATAGTTCCACTTCAGCAGGATTGAGCGCGAGAACGGCTCGTCCAAGACCGTTCCGGCACAGTGCCGGACCAACGCCGCATAGAAATTGCGGCGCTCCGGATGTGCGGCTATTCCGTCCGCAAACGTCTGCAGGAAGTCTGGCGAAACCGCATTGTCCGAATCCAGGTATGCAATCCACGTTCCGGCGGCCTCGGCAATCGCGGCGTTCCGGGCCGTGCAGACGCCACCGTGCGGCAGTTCCAGCAGGCGGATGCGCTTCTCCGCGATCTCGCGCACATAACGACGCTTCAGCAGTTCGGCAGTCCCGTCCGTCGATCCGTCGTCCGCCACGATCAGTTCGAAATCCCGGAACGTCTGGCGCAACAACGACTCGATCGCCACACAGGTGGAATGCGCCCTGTTGTAGGTCGGCATTATGACCGAGAACGAAAGCCGTGCGCCGTCCATGAATTCAGTCCAGGAAGTCCGCCTCGTCGATCTCGACAACGGGGTTTGCGATGACAGCCTTCTGCAACCCCGATACGCCGCCAGCCTCATAGGCGTCGGCAAGCACGGCGTTGCGGCGAACCGCACGCGAAAGCTCTGTCGGAGAACTGAGAAGGTTGACGGAATACAGGTAGTGCCGAAGCATGACCGTGGCCACCTGCGCCGCATAGCGGTCGTACTTCTCACGGTCTATCCTGTCGTTCAGAAGGTCGTCCAACGTCGGCATCCCGTCGCCTATGTTGTAGGGGGCGCGGCCAAGGGAGACCGACGGTTTTCCGGCCAGCATCGCCTCGAACCCCATGGAACTGTTCACTGAAATCGCCACGTCGATCTTTCCAAGCAGGCTTACGTACTCGTCGGCCGGCACGTCGTCTATCCACAGCACCTCGCCATTGACGTAATGCTCCTCGACGAACTGCCGCACGACGGCGTGTCCGTCGATGTTGCGTTGCCGCGCGCCTGCCGGGCCTTTGGTCGGCGCCGCACCGGGATGCGGCTTCACAAGCACGAGCCACCCGGCTTCCACCAGCTTGGGGACGACCTCCGACACCATCTGCAGCATGCCGGAGTAGTTCGAGTGGATAAGGCAGTTCGAGTCGTCGTCCAGCTGGAGGATCAAGAGGGCGATCGGCTTGGTGCTTCCGTAGATGTTTTCCGCCCATCTCGTAGTCAGGGGGTTAAACGTAGATTCCTGCCCCTGGCCGGCCTGATATGAGATTCCGCCGGCAAGCCTCCAGCGCCGAAGGTTCAGGGGACGGAATGCCGACGCATCGAGAAGCCGCGTCATCGAATCGCCGTTGACTCCCATGAAGTCGCAGTACCTTGACGGCCTGAACGGCAGCCTTGTCGGGCCGAGCTCCAGAGCCACGCAGCGAAGGCCGTTTGCCTCGCAGAAGCTTCTTATCGTGTGGTTGCTGCCCCAGTAGGCGAACCCCTCGGCGCCATACCTGCCCATCAGCCACTCCAGCACATCCCAGTACAGTTCGGCTATCGGCCCACGGCCAAGCATGAGATCGCACCAGGCGGTGATGGCCGCATCGTCCCACCGTACCGCAAAACCCTCCAGCGCCTTTTCCGCAGCCTTGGGCAGCGTCAGCGCATACGGGCAGTCCGTGCCGATTGCGGAGTTCTTCGTCAGCACGACCTTCAGCTGCAACCCCTCCCATACGGGAAGATGCTCGGGATAGCGCCGACATGTCTCGCAAAGCTCGTTCGAGACGAACTGATACGCCCATGGGTTCGTCCGAATCGTATGAAGGTCGCAAACGCTCAAGAGCCTCATTTCACACCTCCGCCCTGAAGAAACTCCAACAGCCTCCCGGCAGGCTCCGTCGCCATGCAATTCCGCAGACAGTAGTCACGCAGGCCTTCCGTCGCCTCACGGTAGAAGTCCTCGTCTGCAATCTTGCTCAAAGCCTCTTGCCAGGCTTCCGGAGACTTGGCGAGAATCAAACCCTTCGAATCGGAAAACCGCTGGAAGTCGGCGCTAGGGTAAGCGATCGTTGGCACTCCCCAGATTCCGCTCTCGAAGAACTTCAGGGCGCTCTTGCATTCGTTGAACATGTTGCCCGGGAGCAGCGGCGCAAGATTGGCATAATACGCAGACGCTAGCCTGAAGAACGAATTGAACTCGCACCTGCCGACGCGGTGCACGCCGCGCCTTCCGTCAAGAACCGGGATGTGCCTCAATTCACCCATGATCGCAAGGCCGAAATCCGGATGCGAATCAAGGAATCTGGCAAGCACGTCGGCTATGAAGCCGATGTCCGGATTGTGAGACGCCGTTCCAGAAAGGTACGACAGCATCTTCCTTCTCGCATGCCTTTTCAGGGAAACGGTTTCAAGAGCCGGGAACGAGGCGACGACATTCGGAGAAATCCCGTTGTGCACGACCTCGACGTCAGCGCCTGGCTTTACGGCCTTCACGCGGTCGGCCAGAGGTCCGGTCGAAACGGTGAACCGGTCGAATAGAAGGAAGCCCCTCTTGTTCCTCTCGAAGGCCTCCAATATCCGGTCCTTGGATATGGCACCGTTAATGTAGGCCGAGCTTTGGAGGGCGAAAGCCGGGTCGAACGTCAGGTCGTCGTAGTCGGCAACGCACGGCTTGCCCGCAGCGTTCGCGCGCTCAATGCACCCCACCAGGTTCTCGTCGTCCCCGTTCGGACGGAGAAAGACGAACGCATCGTAGTTCTCCATCATCCTTGCGTCCAGCCGCGAGACGGAGACGACGTCTGCGAGGCAGCCGCGTCCGCACAGGACCTCGGCCGGATTGTAGCAACGGTAACGGACCGACGAATCCCTGTACGGCGCCTCCGCGTGCTTGGTCTGCGTCACGAACAGTACGCGAAAATCACATTTCCTATTCATTTCTCCACCCCGCAACCGTACAGCCCTTGCAGAACGTTCTGATGTATCTGCCCGATCAGATCGTCGGAAAACGGCAAGTCCTCGGCAATGCTGATCGGCTTGCGCGCGACGCTTGTCTCGTTCGGCCGCTTCTTGATCCGACGGCCCTCGCGACGTCCGCATCTCTCATAGTGCAAAAGCGGCGCGACGCCGGCTCGTGCCACGTCAGGATACATCGCGACATAGACCTTGCCGCAGAACTTCGGCCCGGGATTCAGCCCTTTCTTCCACCCCCGGTGAAGATAGTGCCAGACAGGATCCACCCGCTTCCTGGCAACGTCCTTGTTGTGTTGCAAATACCATTTGCCGTCAAAAAGAGGCGATGATTCCACCACCAGGTAATCCATAAGGTCCTTGCACCTCTTGCCGCCGATCAGGCGCATCTTGCGCAGTGCCTTGACCACGAAGAACTTCCATCGTTTCCGTTTCATGTTTATGCTTTTCTTTGCCCTTCCGAACTGCCCTTGTAAGACGCCTCATAGCGGTCGCATATGCCTGCGACGTCGTCTCCGAACTCCACCTGCTTGCCTTTGTTGAGCCAGAGCACCTTGTTGCAGAGACTCCGAATCTGCCCGAGCGAATGCGACACCAGGATCGTAGTCGCGCCAGAGCCGATGATTTCGCGCATCTTCTTCTCGCTCTTCTTCTTGAACCATCCGTCGCCGACCGACAGCACCTCGTCCAGGATGAGGATATCCGGGTCGATGCGCGAAGCGATGGAGAACGCCAGTCGGGATTTCATGCCCGACGACAGCTGGCGGAACGGGTAGTCCTCGAAATCCTCCAGCCCGGAAAAAGCCAGTATGTCAGGGTAGACCTCGTTCATGTAGTCGCGCGTGTAGCCGAGCAACGCGCCGCGCAGATAGGCGTTCTCCTTGACGGTCAGGTCCTTGTCGAAGCCCGATGACAGCTCGAGCAGCGCCGAAATCCTGCCGTGAGTGTAAATCGTGCCCTCCGTCGGCTCCATGATGCGGGCCAGGGCCTTGAGGAGCGTGGACTTGCCGGCCCCGTTCATGCCGATTATGCCGAGCAGGTCGCCGGGCATCAGCGTGAACGAGATGTGTCGGTCGGCCCAAAAGTCATCAACGCGAAGCTTTCCGGTCAACTTGCGGATAATGTACTCCTTCAGCCCGATCTGCTTCAAGTCGCCCCTCTTGTAGCGGATGGAGACATCGTACACCTCGACGGCCGGTCTGACAGGCTTAGACATAGTATAGGAACTCCGTGTTGTACCGCTTGTACAGCAATCCGCCTATGAGCAGCATGACGGCGGCAAACCCGGCCAGAAGCGCAAATTCCCATGGCTCTGGCGTCGTGTTGGTTAGCACTATCTTCCGTATGAACGCTATGTGGTCGTACACCGGATTGCAGCGGAAGACAACCATCATGTCCGGGGAGAAGCGGTCCGTCATGTAAAAGATCGCCGACCCGTACATTATCAGCCGCGTTGCCACGCTCCAGATATGCTGCATGTCGCGGAAGAACATGTATAGCGCGGAGAGGATAAGGCCTAGGCCGATGTTGAAGAGCGTCAGCGTTACGATCGGATAGATCATCAAAATGAAACGCCATGTGAAATTGATGTCATCTATCAGGCAGAAAACGAAGAACACCAAAAGCGTCAAGGCGAAGTTCACAACGGTCTGAGCGTTCTTCGACAGCAGGAATATGTACTTCGGCACATTCACCTTTGTGAAGATTCCGGAGTTTCCGACGAGCGCCGTCATGCCACCCTTGCTAGATTCGGAAAAGAAGCCAAAGACAAGGATTCCGACGAAAAGATAGGTCGTGTAATGCGGTGCGTTGCGCCCGAAGAACTGCGTGAAGACGAGCTTCATGACAAGAAGCGTCAAAAGCGGCGACAGCAGGCTCCAGCCGACGCCCAGCACCGTTCCCTTGTACTTGTGCTTGAAGTCGCGCTTGACCAGCTCCACCAGAAGGAACTTGTATCTGCGCAGTTTGAGAAACATTATTGCATATTATACCACAAACAGGCGGATATGAGTCATTGAAAATGTAAATTGTACGGCCAAGCCCGTTCCTTCTCAGCAAATCGTCATTGCGCCGCCGGACGGAAAGCGCAGAAGACGTCGGCTGCGAGCAGTGCCGACACCTTTTCTTCCGGGACTCGCTTCATGCCTTTCGGAGTGCGCTCGACGAGCCCCAGCTCGTCCCTGACCCATATTACCGACGGCTTCGACCGTCCGCCGGTCCAGGCCGCAACAACGTCGCCTGGCATGAGATCGCGCGAGCGTGTTTCGCGCACGCGCCCCTCGCGCGGCGGATCGGCAGTCCCGTATCCTCCGCACCAGCCCCTCACGCGGCACGAGGGAAGGTGTCCGCAGTCCGTAAGGCTGGCGTCCGCCCAGCGGAAGGCGTCCGATACGGGAACCATTCGTGACACGACCTGCGTCTCCAGCCTGTTCGACGGAACGCCGCCCGCGCTTCCCCCGTCGGCCACGATGTATCCGCCGGCCGTCCCGAGCTTTGCGCGCACCGTCCATTCGACCGTCCGGCGTTCGCCAGAGCGGAGAAGGATCGGCCAGACAATTGAATTCGTCGCAACAGTCGCACCTTCCGAGAACGAAATCAGCTCCGTTCCTTCGGGGACCGCCTCGCGCACGGTCGCATCGCACGGGTCGGCGCCTGCGTTGAACACCTCGACCGAATAGCGGAGATGGCCGCCTTCGACGACGCTGCCGAACACGCCGCCCGCCACACGTCGGTCGTACCTGAACTTCGGGTGAGTGGCGCGCGCTTTACCCGTAGGCGTAAGCGTGAGATCCGCCCTTTGGAGCGGACGCAGTATCACGAACTGGTCGAACTTCGCCAGATAGCGCGGGCTCCCCTTCGTGAACAGCAGATCATCGACATCGTTCTTGACGACCGTCCCTTCAGGCTCGATGCGGTCCGCATGCTTCTTGAAGTCAAACTTCCCCCCTACGGAGTGAAGAAGCGCGCCGATGCCGTCCACCTCGCCGATATAGACCAGCACATGACCTCCCCTCCTATGCATCTCGCCGCTAACGTTAGCGTAGGCGATCACATCGCCCGGCAGGAGCACGGCGCGCGCCTCCTTGAGCGCCTCCGCGTCCGGCTTAGCGTCCTTGCCCTTCTCATGGCGGTAAACGAGGATGCCTGGCGGCGGATACTGCGTGAGCTCGAACGACAGCCGCCCCTTGTGGTCATCGCCAATGCCGTAGCCGAATGCGCCGTAGTAGACCTCGTAGGCATATGACGAACAAACGGAGTAATAGGTTCGGTCGGGGGTGCATTCCTCGATCGGCAGCCGGTCGTTCTTGCGCGACCAGTTGGCGTGAGTGGATTTAAGGAGCTCGTCGCAGACGAGTCCGATGGAGTCATACTGCGTACACTCGTTCTTGAGGTAGTGTGCCCATGCCGTGGCGACCGCTGCGCGGACGCGTTCGTCATCGACCCGCTCGCCGATTCCACGCGGAAAGCTCCGCCGCTCCGCCACCTTGATCACCTCGCTGTTCAACGGACGCAGGACGGAAATCGGACCAGCGGCGGGCATCTTTCCGAGAACATACGGCCAGTTAAACGGATACGTCCCTACGCTCCACTCGCCCACAAAGCCTTCCTGGTTCACCGCCAGCAGCTTGCCGCGCCTCTCGCCGTACACGTCGCCAGCGTAGAAACAGCAGACGTTAGTGCCGCCGGAAACCACGAGATCGCCCGGCTCCAGAAGCCCTGAGAGCGTCCTTACCGCCGCATCTAGACCGGTCTCGTCCTGTGTGCGGTCGTAGGAGAACACCGTGAGCCCTGCAAGCGGCTCCTGCGCAAGGCCGCCATACACGGCATTGGCGAACGCCCACCCGTCAGCGAAACGGTCCGTACGTTCCGGGGTACGCAGCGCGTAGGCGGCGGCGACGGCGTCATGCTGGCGCGAACCGGCCGCCGGCACGGGCGGTTTTGCGGTCTTCTGCGCCGTGACGTTGACGAACCCTGTCTCCGTCAATTTCCAGAACGTCAATTCGGCACTAAGCGATCCCGTAGGCGTGGTGCGTGAATTCACCCAGTTGCCTGTCTCGCACAGGATGAACAGATCAGGGCCAACGCATTCCATGCCGTGAGCGCGCCCCGTCTTGAACGTCGCAAGCGGTTTCCAATCCTTCGTGTAGATGACGGTGTTGTCGCATCCCTTCGCCGGATAGAATCTTGCGAACAGCCGTTCGCCGTCCGTCGTGAGGTTCTGGATGCCGTAGCAGGTGTTCTGTCCATGGTCGATCTCCTCCATGCCGGAGAGGGGTTCAAGCGTGACGGCATCGTAGCGGATCGTGAGATTGGTGCGGTGCGGCTCTTTCGCCTCCTTCATGCCGGGCCAAGGCATGACGCCATTGCCGATGTACAACACGCCACCCATGCAGGTAATGCCGTCCATCGCCTTCGCCGTCGGCACGTCGTGCAGCAGGTTCAGATCCTCGTCGAACACCTGGATGCGCCCTTTGCCGGCCCTTTCGCCGCGATCCGCGATGGAGGAATAGATGCGCCCGTTCCACCAGCAGAGATCGCCCGTATGGTTGGGCGCCTCCACACGCTTGACGATTCTTCCGCTCCAGTCGGCCTTTACGATGTCATGGGTACGGCCGAGATAGATGGCGCGCGGCGACGCACAGATGCCCTGCACATGGCCCTTGCCCGGAATGCCGCCGTAATCGACGACTATCTTGGGGTACTGCCCGTCGATGTCCGGCTTGGGCATCAAAAAGGTCGTAGCGACGGCAGCCTTTTTCCGTGCCACCACGTTTTCCGCAAACGGCGGGCAGGTGTAGCCGCGCCACGTATCGTCGTAGAGCCCGGTGACCTGGCGCTCGGCGTGGTAGAGCGCGGCCAGCTCGCTGTAGGCCGGCATCGCCGCAGCAGGCCGGATATCGCGGGCCGCATAGACAGCCTCGTCGATCTGTGCGCGCAGATATAGCTGCCGCCACCGCCAGTTCTGCCGCATGGAGGGCAGGATGGAGCGGTCGATCCTGTCGGCCAAGGCTCGCGCCTCATGTGCCACTGCCAGCCGCCGCTCAAGCTCTTCCGGCTTCTCCTCCCTCACATAGTTCGCCACGACGAACCCCTTCCAGCCCCGGAATCCGCCTTCGTGGTGCGTCTCGTAGACATCCTCTAGCTTGGCGCAGAGCGCAACAAAGTCATTCGGATCACACCCCGGAAGCTCATAGCTGGCATAATCCTTCAGCAAGTCGCTGCTCGTCCGCCTTGGATCAATGTAAAGCCCATTGACGACAATCTTGTTGACATCTTCATAGATGCCCTCTGAATAAAGTTCAAAACCCTTCGCAATCTTCTGGCACTGGCGGTACAGGCGCTCAAAGCGTGCGGGCAACGGGTTCGCGCCTGTTCCGCCCCACGGGAAACGTCCCCACATGCTGATCTCCGGGAACGTGATGACGGGGATGTTTTTCGGGACAGGATGTTCCAGCGGATATCGCGGGAAGTCGTTGTGGGAGTCAACAACGATGGCGTCAATCCAGTCCTGCTTCTCCAGATATTTATAGAACATCTCCCAGTCCTCTTCCACGAAGAGCCAGGTCGAGACGTAGTGCCGTGAACCTGGATGCGACTTCTCGTTCATGTCGCGGAACCGCTCGATCAGCTTCACGTAGCCGCGTCCGCCCCATGGATCGCATTTCTCGCACGCGCAGCCGCCTTCGTCGAACGGCCAGTAGATGTACCCCGAGATCGGGATGTGCTGCGCCCGGTCGAGCGCACCCTGACGGATGGAGATCAGGTAGTCGAGCGCGCCAGGCTTCTCCGGGCACACGTTAAACTGCGGCGCGCCGCGTCCCCACACCTTGTTCGGCACGGCGCGGAACTGTTCGGGCATGTTGGACGGCGCGCAGTTGCTGCCGCCGCCCGTCGTCAGCTCCATGTCTAGCGCATGGACGCGCTCGCCAATGGCGACCGATGCCGCAGCGAACACCGCCTTGTCCCCTTCCGTAGCCTTGGCTGCGTCTACCACCGCATAGTCGAGCTGCATGTGAAAGCCGTTGATGCCCCACAGTGCAAGATCCTCCACGTAACGGATGATCTCGTCCGCACCCGCCCGGTGGTACCAGTTGTCGAAATGCCGCGCCATGTAGGCGATGCGGATCGCACTCGTTGGCTCGAAGCCGTATTCGCCGTCCTCCAGCTCGAACGTCTTTGCGCCGTAGCGGATCGTCCGCAGCAGCACGCCGGCGCCGAACACGAGCGAACGGAAGCGCCCGCCCCGTATCTCCGCCACGCCGTCCGCGACCTTCACCACCGCGTTCTCGCCGGCGAAAGATGGATCAATCGCAAGCCGCACCGTCAGCGTCCCTTCGGCATCCGACGGCGGTGTGCGGTTCCACACGCGTGTGAGCATCACCTCGCGGAAGAACGCCCTCTCCTTCGGCAGAGCCGAAACATCCACCGACATCTTTGAATAGGTTGCCGATTCGACAACAAGCGCAGCAATCGTCGCAAGACACAAAAACAGTTTCTTCATGGATTTTCTTTCTTTCCTCATGCAGATTTCACAGGCGGCGGAATGCCCTTCGACCGCTTGCCGCCCGGCTTGCCGCGACGCAGCGCCGAAACCAGCGGTTTGCCGCAAACGCCAAAGCAGTTGCGCGGATATGCCTCGATACGGTATTCGACATCCTGCGGCAGGTCAAGCACATTGAACCAGAACTTCATCCGGGACGGCTCTTCCTCCTTCAATTTGTGGAAGGCCGGCGACAGGAACCGCTTCACCATTGGCTTTGCGCCATCTATCGGCACCGCCCGCAGCTCGTAGTCGAATGCCCGGGCGTTCCTGACCGCCGTCGCGGCCGGGAACTCCGCAATCATCACGATCTCCCAATTGCCGCCGCGAGTCTCGGTGTTGCGGGTGCGGAGCGAAAGCGCGGCGTCAGACGAAAACTCCGGCACGGGGATGCGGGCGGCATGAGCCTTCGGTTCATACGGCCGGTTCGACGCTGTCACCGGCAACGGCAAGTGCCATGTGGGCGCCGTGTGCACGAACTTCACGAAATCGTACCGCTCAAGCTCCATCCTGTCGCGAAAGACAGTCACGACTAGCCCCTGCGGGCGTTCACGGCGAAGACGCGCCGGGATGATCGGCATCGCCCGTGAGCTCGTGCCGTCGCGCACGTCTCCGCCGTTCTCATAGCCGCCGTCGCGAACCCCTGCATGCGAGAGGGAGGGCACGGACACCGCCGTGAACGCTCCCTGCCAGATCGTACGCTCGTCGTTGATCGTACGGTGCGCGTGGCCGGAAATCGAAATGGCGTTGGGAAAGGCGGAAAGCGCCTGCGTGATTTGGCGCTGTACCGGATTATTGCTGAAGCTTCCCGTGGTCGTCTCCGCCGGCGGCGCATGGAGGAAGAAGAAGAACGGCTTCGATGGATCAAGTTCGCCGCCGTGTTCCCTCAACCAGTCGGGCGCAAGATTGTGCCCGGGCGCCATGTCGCGTCCATACCATTCCGCGCTGATGAAGTCGAATCCGTTCACCGTCCGCCTGCGGATGGGGGCAAATTCCTCCTGGAAAACCTCCTCCCAGCAGTCCTTCATGCCGAGCTTGACAGCCGCATCGTCCTCCGAGTAGCCGAGGGCATGCATCTCAGCCGCCATGTCTGGATACCACCAGCCCTCGTAGTCATGGTTGCCCGTGCAGAAGAGCTTCCGGACGGGACGCCCCTCCGCGCCCTTGCCGCCTGGAAACACCTTGTTCCACGCCTCCGCCACGTACCTGAAGCCGCTTCGAAGCCCCCAATCCGCCAGATCACCGCAGTTCATCACGGCATCCACCTTGCGATCGCGGAAGAACCGCAAGGTCTGCTCGAAATTCGCCGCCGCCTCACGCGGACCGATATGCGTGTCGGAGACGACGCCTAACGTCAAGAGGGGGCGCTCACGTTCGCGCCCCCACAGGCTCGGAAATCCCAGCGTCGTCGCGACAGCGGACACGCTGCGCAGGAAATCCCGCCTCTGCATCTCTTTAAGCGGACGGTCTTTCTGTGCCTGACAAACCTTTTTTACGTGTATGCTTTTCATGCAGGATTCACCGTCGAACGTCAAAATTCAAATCGTCAACGTATGAAAAATATCATGCCAACCATAGACGCCGTAAGATAGCCGTCATCATCGACGCGAAGCGGATCTCCACCGTCCGTGACGAACATCTTCGAACGCGGCGCGGCCGCCTTGGAAGTGCCGAAGCGGATCGCCTTCTCGTCGAAGCCGCTCACGACAACCTTCTCCGCAGCCGCCCACGTCTCAGACCCGGAATCCGCAAAGGACAGCGTCGCACCCTCACCGAGCGATATCCTTCCGCCCGACACCGTGATCGAAAGAGCCCCAAGCGTATTGGCAGTGCCTGCCGCAGCAGCCAACGTGCCGCCATCCAGACAAATCGGCGTCCCGCGCATGGCATCGCTCACGTTGAGGAGCCATGTGCCGGTCCGAATAGTCGTAAGGCCAGGCACCCCGGCATCGGAGGGACATGCCGCGTTCAGCGAGACCGTGCCCTTCCCCGTCTTGACCATCGTGATGTTGGTGTAGGTGTTTTCCGTCGTGGAGCGAGACAACCAACCGTTCATGTTGAAATCTATCTCGCTGGAATCCGTCACGTCGGCGACGTCCCACATGAACTCGCGCCGACCATTGGCCCTGTACGAAAACAGCATGACATTCATGTCGCAGGATGATGCCGACATGCCTCGCACCTTCCAGCGCGGCTTTGAGGTCGAAAAGCCGACACGCAAAGGAGACAATCCCTTCACGGACGCGCCGTCCTGGAACTCGATCAGGTTTGCGTAGTTGTAGCACTGCGATTCGCCATGCACAACGTATCCGCACCAAAGCGTTCCGCCAAGAAGCTCGATTCTCTGTGCGTCACCTATCGCCCAGCGGCTGCGCTGGCAGAGCATTCCGCCCGCATGTACACGGAAAAGGCAGGAGCCGTTCGCGAAGTAGTTCGTTTCCGATGTGCTGACAGAGTCGGCAGAGTCAAAGACCGCGCAGCCGCCGTTCAACACTTCCAACACGCCGTTCTTCGGCAGTGATCCCGGCTGGCGGAACTCAACCTGCACTCGCCGGTTGCCGGTGCCGGCAATCTCCACTCTGCTTCCGTTCGCAATTGAGATCGTCTCGGACGGATCTTCCCGAATCGTATATGCGTCTGGCTTCGCAAAAAGCACCTTGAAATCGTGGATCGCATATCCCTTGCCATCAGCCGTCGCCACAAAGTTCGCAGTGTACAAATCTGCGCCATTGGCGTACTCTGTGACAAAATTATATCCGGGAGTGTAACTCCCCGCAGTTGTGGCCTTGCTGCAGTAACAGGCTCCCGTTGCCCTCATCTGCAGAATATATCCATTGCTGCGAAATGCCATGACTATACAGCGAAGTGATGTGGATGCGGTGAGGGCCTGTACCTGTCCCGTGGCGACAAGGCCGTTGTCCGACACTTTGTAATTGTGCAAAGAAAGAATGCTGTCCTTGCCAGACCCAACATACGAACCATTGATCTTGCCGGTGAAATTCGTCACGTCATACGGCGTCAATCCCGTTCCAATCGTGATCCAGCTCGTTGCGAGATAAGGCTCATGCCTGTATTCCAAACCATTTGCCTCGTGATCGTCGCTTGCAAACCGCAGGATTCCAGAGCTGGAGAGAGAGCCTTTGTGGTATGTGCTCGGATCGGAAGCCGTGATGTCCGAGGCTATGTTGCCGAATGTGAATTCCCCGGCATTGCCGACGGATGACCCCGTCGGCAGACGGCCGATACCGCTGCCGTTTCCGGCCCAGACAGCGGCGCCAGCCGAGACGGCAACGGGGAGTAAGGTTGCGTCGGTCGAGTTCGTCACAACACCCTCTAACCGCACCTGCGGAAAACCTCCAATGCGCCTCATCACGAGTTGGTTCACGCCATATCCCCCCGTCTCGGCCGAAGATTCAAGTATAGCGTATGACGTATTCACAGAGGAATAGTACTCTTTCGGATTCTCGGCCATATAGGCCACATCCTCGCCGTCGAACCTCTGAGAGCCGTTTGAGAGGAAATAGGTTGTCTTTGCGGTCGCGGCGATACCGTCATCCGACTGCTTAAGCGTTACGCACACGCACTTTATGCAACAGCTATAGTTCTTGTTGCTTGCACAATACTGCAGCTGAAAGTCGAGAAAGTCTGTGCCGCCTTCAGCATATCGCTTGATGTTGTACGCCGTCATCGGATTGGGATTGTAGGCCGTGGCCGGTCCCTGCGACGACACCGGCTCGAAGTCGGAAAGGTTCCTGCCTGGGAAAATCGTCGTCCAGTTCGGGTACTTCGATATGTATGTCGTGGCGTTCGACCACACGACCGTTGATTCATCCGTCACTGGCTGACAAAGGAGCGTCCCCGTCCCGTCAAGCGCATTTGAGAACACCACCGTTCCTGCGCCGACCGTGAACACTGGATTCTCCGCGAGTACCATCGTGTCACCGGAAATGATTACGCGGTTGCCATATCCGGGGTTGGCAACGATGGTCTTTACCTTGGTCGTTTCTGTCTCGTCATAGGTAAGCGCCAGCGATTCCTCCGCTAATGTTGCCGGCGTTGCGCCTGCAGTCCATAAACACGGATAATCAGCCGCTGAAGCGCAAAGCGCAACAAAGCAAGAACATATCGGCAAGAAAGTCCTAATCTTGTAGAGCAAAGACCCACGCCTCGGCATTGCCGCTGATGCGACCTTCCTCTCGTCAAACCGTACGTGCGGATTTCCCGCATACGGCTTTACATCGAGCGCTTTTCCCGTTGCCACGACTTTTTTCCTTTCTGATTATCAAGAGCGTATTATATGAATTTTCCTTCCTGTCAAATCCGCACTCGGCCAAGCCCGTTCTTGCTCTCAGGGGACCTGTGCAAGGTCCGCGTTCTCAGTGCGCGTTTCATTCCCGCACTCTTAAAAAATCACGATCACGGCACCAGGCCGAACGGCGGTCAGGTAACCGTCATCACCTACGCTGAGCGACCTGCCGTCGTCGGTGACGAATCGCCTCGGACGAGGCGCATGCGCCTTTGACGTTCCGAAGCGAATCGCCCCTTCGACAAAGCCGGTTACGACAACCTTATTCGTCATCGCCCATGTCTCGGCGCTCGAATCCGCAAACGTCAACGTCGCACCAGCACCGAGCGAAATGCCGCCGCCACGCTCCGTGATGGCGAGCGTT
Organism: Kiritimatiellia bacterium; assembly: GCA_017514235.1. Classification (GTDB taxonomy): domain Bacteria; phylum Verrucomicrobiota; class Kiritimatiellia; order RFP12; family UBA1067; genus UBA1067. The sequence continues at coordinate 65,553 of JAFWKK010000003.1, forward strand.
CCGCACACGTTCTCCGTGCCGGCCGCCGCCTCCAGCGTGCCACCCGCAAGCCGGAAGCCCTGCGCCGCATCGTCCGTTATATGGCTCGCGCCCAGCTTCCACGCACCACCGTAGATGTTGATCTTGTAGCCCGTCTGAAGCTGATGCTTGCCGCGTGCCTCCAGCGTGCCGGGACCGTACTTGCCGAGTTCAACCTTGTCGAAATCTGTTGAGCCGCCGGCCGAGACCTTGTCGCAGTAAATAAAATCCTTCAGCAGATAGAAGTCGCTGCCGTCATCGCCCGTCACATCGGCTACGTCGATCGGGAACTCCCCATAGGCATGATTCGTGTCGAGGAACATCACCGGCGAATCGACATACGACGGCGACGTGCCGCGCACCAGCCAACGGCCGGCCTCGCTTGACCCTGCATTGCCCGCCCAGAACGGGATGTCGCTCTCAATACGCGCACCGTCGGCGAAGATCGTATTGTTCAGATACAGATAGCAGAGCGTGGTCTGCGGATAGTGCAGCCAGCTCGGCATCATCTCGCCGCCCAAAAGGTCGATGCGCTGGCCTTTCATGTAGGCCCACTTCGAACCCGAGGTGAGAACGCTCGGATAGGTGCGCAGAACGCCGCCGCGATGGACTCTAATCTGAACGGAATTGTTCTGTGAACTTTGGCCCGGCCCACTGCTTCCACTGCCCATGTTGAGCGTACCGCCCATGCGCACTTCGACGACGCCGTTCGTCGGAAGGCGGTTGGGGCCATTGACGTTGGCGAAGATACGTGTCCCGTCCGGTTTGCCCTCCACGACAAGACGTCCATTTCGCCAATTCGGATTATTGGCGTTGATCGACATGGAATACTCGCCCGGCCGCGAGAACTGGCAGACGAGATTGGAGATGGAAAACGGCTTGGGCACATATGTTTCAGGCTGACTATTGCGCGTATATAAGTTGTAGAATCCTTTCATGTTGACCGCATTCGGATCCTCGAAATCCATGCCGAAATAACCTTCACCTTTGTTGGCGCCTGACGCCATCGGCGTATAGCAGGCCAAATTTGTGATTGCGCAAACGCTAAAGTTGAAAGAATCCGGCTTGTTCTGCATGAACCTGAGGATGGTGCAGCGGATCATGGTTGTATTGTTGGAACCCTGCATCTGAACGGTGGCATAGGACAGAGGACCGTTCGTGTAGAACCGCCAATGGCAGGGCGCGGCGGGATTGGCACGGCTTATCTCGTTGAGCGTCATTGACCCGCCGCACATGATTGAAGGGCAGACGTTCGTCAAGTCGAAGATGGAATGGGAGAGGGCGAGATTTCCGTTGGCCGTCGCCGTATCGACGTGATTGGTTCGATAAGTCAAGTAGTTCTTGACGCGCCCCTCGTAGGGGTTCTCGTGCGGAAGCGTCTCCGCCACGACGCCGACAGTTCCGTTCCCCTTGATGGGCGTACCCTGCGAGCCAACGTAATCGCCCATTTCCCAGAGACCCTCGACATCAACGGCACTGGTGTCGCCGCTGGCCGGATTGTAGCTGTTTATCCGCAACCGCCTCGCCCGTGCGTTCGCCGCGATCTTCAGGTCACCGCCGAAGGCGAATGTCCTCCCCGTATAATTCAAGCCAACGCTCGGCACATCGCGTCGGCGTATCGTCAGCTGTCCCACGCCGTAGCCATACCCGGTCGATCCGGGAAGCTTGACTGATGTCTCGTAGAACCTTGGATTGACGGCTGGGTCGGGATCGGCAAGCCAGCGGGCGCGGAGAGCCTCCATATCATCCTGATAAATCGAGGTGTTGACGTATGTGATGCTGAATGTGCTGTTCGTGGGGATGTAGCCGGCCGTCGTCACGCGGGCGGCGATGTTCGCACCGTCCTGCTTCAGCTCGAGGCCGACATACTTCACCATGACGTCGAAGTTAGCAGACGGCTTGCTTGCCTTGTTATAGCATTGCAGCTGCGCGGTCATCGTCTTCACCCCATCAACCGTGTTCGTCTTCACCCAATATGGATACATCATCTGCGGATTGGAAAGACCGGAAATGCTGACTTTGCTGCTCCAGGTCTTGTTGTCGGACGAGACAAGCTCGATGTCGTCCAGATCGACATTCTCGAAGACTGTCGTCCAGACGTTGGTGTCTAAAAGGTTGTCGCCCCACCATTCCATCGTCAACTGCGCAGAGGAGGTGTTGGTGACGAGGAGTCCGCTCGTGCCGGAGATCTTGTTGGAGATGACGAGGTCGCCAAGCCCCGCCGTCTCGATCGTCGCGTCCGTGCCGAAATTAATCTGATCGCCCTTGAGATAGATGGTATCGCCCTTCGCCGCGTGGGAGACGATCCTCGTCACCATATCACCATCGTAGGTGAAGGCCAGTTCGCCGCCCGTACCAAGCGTGGCCGGCTTGTCGCCCGCCGCGTATGCAAGCGTTTGATCCGCCGCCGCGCAGGAAAGTGCGCCAGCGATTGCTGTCACCAGAATCAACTGCTTCATGTTCGTTCCTTTCGCTTGTTAAATGGTTTAGGGCGCATCACAAACTCTTGCCGGCGTCGAACAGCCGGCGGAGCTGCTCCAGATGGCCGTTGACGATCGCCTGCTCCAGCCCAGGCACGAAGAGCGATCCCTGCGTCTCGTAGCCCTCTTCGCGCAGCGCCTCATCCGTAGGCAGATAGCCGAAGTTGCCGTTGACGATGCAAGCGGGCACCGTCATCGTGAACGGCGACTTCGCCTTGAGCGTCGTGCCGTAGGCCGTGAACGGTTCGCCCGGGAAGCCCACGAACGCCAGCGTCTCGCCCACCGTGACCGCCGAGAGCGGGAAATCGAAGAAGTCTGGCCCATCCTTGAGGTTGATCTTGCGCGTTGCGGCGGCCATGTTGGTAGTACGCATCATTCCAGTGCCTGGCACCTCCGACTGCTTGCCGGCTTTGATGAGGTCGACGATGCGCTGCGCCTCGGGAATCTCCTCCGGCGACGGACGGTGAGACTTCACCTTCGCCCGCGCCACGCCAAACCCGACCTTGCCGGCGGGAACAGGTTCACAAACGTCCCAGAGGCCGATCGTCGCCCCGGCCACCACGCGTCCCATGTGGCGGTAGATGATGCTGCGGTCTTTCGCCACGTCCTTACGGGTGAGATCGACGCACACATGGTTGGAATCACCCTGTGCGCCATTGACGAAGATGCATTTCACGCCGTCCAGAACACGCTCGACCGTCTCGCGCACCACGCGCGGCCAGTCGGCGCTGATCTTGTTGCCGCCGATGGTGTCGGGATGGCACTGGAAGTTGACGATGGCGATGGCGTCGCGCCCTTCGCGGTCGATGCGCACAAGCTGCACCATCTCGTCAGGCGTCCCGATGGGAGCGACGATGTCTTTGTTGCCTCGCCCGGGGTTCGTGCGGCAGGAGCCGTCCTTCATGCGGTAGCGGCGGATGAAGGAGATGTTCTTGGCCTCGCCGCGCGCGATGGAGAGCTTAGCCGGCGTCAGGTCGGCAAGCGCGAGCTTCACGGCGTCCTTCAGGCGTTCGCCCACGAATCGCTCGTACGTGCTGGCCTTGGCGAAGGAGTCGAACGTCGTTCCGTAGTAGCTCAAGCCCACATGCGGCCCCGTGTGCGTATGAGTGCAGGCTATGAACACAGCCTCCGGCGGAAGCCCGGCTGCTGCGGCGGCGTTCTTGCGGAAAAGGTCGAAGTACGCGCGAAGGTTGATTACGTCGGCGGAGATGACGACCGCCTTGTTGGTGCCATCCGAAAACGCGACAGCATTGATGTCGAGCGGGTCAATGATCCCGTCCGACACGCGCTTCCTCGGATAGCCGGAAAGCTCAGTTCCAATCGGCGGCGTCATGTCGACGCGGGAAAAGCCCGCCTTGAATTCAGCGTGAAGGACAAGGCCTGCGCTCGCGGCTGCCACTGCAAGCAATATTTTTGTTTTCATTTCAACTGTTCCTTTCGTCTGTCAGAGGATTCCAAGATGCTATAATGAGTCACGCCGCTCCTTCAACGCGTCATCCACCGGACGCTACGGCAGACGCAACAGAACGCCGCCGCCGCGCTGAAGCGCGAGGTCGAACTCCGTGCCTGCAGGCGACCATGTGCCGACACGCGGATCGAACCGTTCGGCGGCGGACGGCGCCTTGACATGAATCGTGCGGTCCTTCCTGTAGTCGCAGTTCACGACCATCAGGTGCGTGGGCTTGCCGGGAGTGTCGAAGCGCGTGACGAGCGTGGTATCAGTCAGTTCCTGAAGCGGCTGCAGCTCCGCGTACGGCGTCTCGGGAGCAAGCTTCAAGAGCGCCTGGTCGCCGTATGGCGTGGTGCCCGGCGCGTGAAGCCCCTGAAAGTACGCGCCCGTGAAGTTGAGCGGCGAAAGCACCGATGCAAATGCGACAAAGTCTCGGTTGATCGACTTAACCCCCTCGTACTTCTCGCCGACCGTGCCGTCAAGCGCGGCAATCGTGCCGTCGTGCCCCTTGCGGCAATATACGTAATAGTAGAAGCCGTGAGCTCCGTACGCCGCCGTCGAATGGACGAGGTAGCGCATCTCGTCGACCGTCGGAATGCGCGGCGACTTTGGCGAAGCCAGATGCCCCGGCACCCACGTGCAGGCCTGAAGCCCGTTCCAGAACGGCACCCGGCGTGCGCTGGCGCTCTGGCGGATTATGCCGAGGTTCAGGAAGTAGTTCGAGGCGTCGCCGTTGCTCTTGAGCTGGTAATGGTCGTAGGTGATCAGCTCCGGACGGTAGATTTCGCCGAAGAGCCTCACATGCTCCCAATACGATGCAATGATGTCATTCGAAAAGCCAAGCCTCTTCTCCTCTCCTTCCTTGCCGCCCACGCCCAGCTGCTTGTGGTTGGCGTACGTCGGAAGCAGGTTGAACCAGCTCGCATGGTCGGGGTCAAGGCTGTGGATGTACTCCTTCACGCGCGCCAGCTGCGCGAACAGCTCCGCCGGCGCCTCGTCATAGTGTTCGTAGATGTAGAGCGCGGGGTGGTTCTTCACGCGGGCGATGCGCTCTGCAAGCGCCGCCTTCTGCGCCGGGTCGTCCAGATCGACCTTGGCCCACTCGGTAGTAGAATCAACGCTGTAGATGACACGCAGCCCATATTTAGCAGCAATGTCCAGCTCTTCCGGACGGCTTGCCCAAACGGTGTTGAAGCCGCCTTCCTTCAGCTGCTTGGCCCAGGCGTCGGTGAGGGCCTGCTCCTGTCCGGGGCACCCCGGGCCGAACCAGTAGGTCGTAACCGGATCACCAGGTTCCCACGCTGCGGAAGCAACCCCTGCAAGGAGCCCGCCGGCCAGAATCACAAGCGATTTCTTGGCATTCATAATGATGTTCATTTTTTTGGTCTTCCCTAGTGTGTAAACATGCGAAATTCTTTGGAGTTAGTGTTGCACAAGGCGTCTTCACCGTTCGATAGCCTTGTCAAATACGCCATAACGGGTAATGGAAGGAGAAGTAGAGCGCGTTCGAACTTACGCACATTCCCTGAACGTGTCCGCACCACGTCTTGCCGATCCATTCCTTCGCCGCACCCTCCGCCGTGACGATTGGGCACCAGTTCGGCACCTTCCACTCCGCCGCCGGAAGGTTCACGGCTGCCGCAATCGCAAACACCAGACAACTACGCTTCATTACTTCTCCTCGTGTCATTGCATCCTTAGGCTATTTTACCATAACCCGCCTTGGCTTTTCAAGCGGCGGGCAAGGCGCAGGGCAGCTCGAAACTGTCTTGAAACTGTCTCGCGCTTACCCGCCGAACGCGGCCGAAAGCGGCGCGCTCTTCTGCCCCAGCGAAGAGATGGCACGGACCTCTATCTTGAACGGCGCCGGAGGCAGCTGGTCGAGGCAGACGGTAACGGTCTCGCCCTTCTCCGACCAGTAGTCCTCGTCAGGCTTGTAGACGTTAGCTGCAAGCAAGCGCTTCACTACAGCCTTGCCGCTTGCGGGAACGAACGCAGCCTCGTAAGAGAACGGACGCGTAGCGCGCACGGCGTCGGCCTGCGGAAAGTCAAGGCGCACGGCGGCCTTCTTCTCCGACGGCACAATCTTCTTCACGCCGTCTACCTTCGCCTTGCCGCCACGGTTCGTAGCCTCCGTCTTCGTTACGGCGAGCTTCGCGCCGGGGGCGAACGCCGGAGGCTTTTCCTTAGCGCGGCGAGGCTCGAACGCGAACGGCTGCGACTTCGCGACGGGCAGCGGCACAACCCAGTCGCCGCCAAGCGTCTTGTCGGTGGAGAAGTCGCGGCGCGTGAACGCGATGCAGTCGTTGAAAACGCGCACCAGCATTCCCTGCCGGCTCGTCTCGGGCATCGGGCGCGTAGCCTTGAACGCGTTCTGCCCGCCCCACCCGTTCTCATAGCCGGAGTCCGGGTGCAGCTCGTCGCCGGGCGACGCACAGGCGCGCAGCGACGCCGTGCCGAGCGACGTGAAGCCACCCTGCCAGATCGACCGCTCGTCCGTAAGGCTGTAGTGCGAATGGCCGGAGAACGCAACGGCGTTCGGGAACGCCTTTAGCGCGGCGGTCGTCTCGCCGGAGTCGTGTCCCCACGCCCACGCGCCGTAGACGGTGTTCTGCAGGTGCGCGTGCTGGCAGTAGAAGAACGGCCTGGACGGATCGAGCGCAGCGCCATTCGCGGCGAACCACCCGCCTACGTGACGGAACGCCGTCTCGCACTTCGGGTGGCAAGGCTCGTTCTGCCAGTGTGCGCCGACGAATGAGTAGCCCTTCACGTCCTTCCGGAAAACCGGCTCGTAAGGCTCCTGCATGATGCGCTCCCAGCAGCCCTTCAGGTCGCTGCACAGCAGGTTGCGCTTCCGCTCCGCCTCGTCCGGGAAGAGCTTTTTCACGAACACTCCGCCGTCATAGGTATAGGCGTCCCAATCGTGGTTGCCGGTGATGAAAACGCGCTCGACATGCCGCCCGTCCGGCGCCTTCGAATCCGGGAAAACCTTCCACCATGCCGCGGCGACTGCTTCAAGCTCCGCGACAAGCCCAGTGTCGGCAAGGTCGCCCGCGACCATGACGGCATCGACCTTACGGTCGCGGAACCACTCGAGCGCATGGATGAACGCGCTGCAGTCGTGACTCGGGCGCATCCCCTTGCCGTCGGGCGCGATCCTGATGTGAATGTCGCTCACGGCGCCGAACGTCATGTTGGGCTTGCGCTCCGGCGCATACGCCGCCGACAGCCGCAGCATCGGCATCGCACCGAACGCCGTCGCCCCGCAGATGAATCCCCGTCTAGACAGTTGCATTCCCATTACTCGCTTCCCGCGCAGCGGCATTGGTCTCTTACACAGATGGGTTGGCGTATGGCTGGGTCCAAGCGACATGCACCCCCTGCGGATGCAGGGCTGCCGTGCAGAGCGTCGCGCCGCACTCCTCGATGCGCGCCCGCACGTAGAGGTCGTCGTCGGCCAGCGTGTACGAAGCTCGGACCGGCTCGCCGGGGCGGAACCTGACAGTCTTGACTACCTTGCCGATCTTCTCGTCGTAGACGTTTATCGCGCGCTGGAACTTCATGGAATCCTTGTGCTGCTCAGGGCGCACGGTCACCGTGCCGACGGGCTTGTCGGCGAAGTCGCGCTTGGTGACGATGAAACGGACAGTGCGCACCGAGAGCCCCGCCGGGGCGGACACGGCAAGCGATCCGGCAGACGGATCGAACGAGACGTCATCCGGCTCGAGGCCCTCGCACGTCACGAAATCGCCCGCGTTCATCGCCGCGATTAGCGACGCGGCATCGAGCGATTCGGCCCGCACGAGCGACCAGGCGTTGCCCGGCATCAGCATTTCGCAAGGCTCGCCGCGATAGCGATGCGTGTCGTCCGTGCCGATGCCGTAGAGAAGCGGCTGCCCCCTGCGCATGCGGAAGGCGTTCGCGACGTCCCAGAGGCGGTCGGTGTCGAATCCGTCGTCGGGGAGGCCTTCGCCGGACTTGAACGGAGACCCGTTGTTGCAGACCTCGAAGAAGCGGACAGACGGATTCTCTATGATCGATTCTGGGCCGACATCATACCACCTCCAGATGGGATGGTTCAGTATGAAGAGGTGCGGCCTGCCCATGGCCTTGGCGAGCTCGGCCGTCTCCTTCGCATGGCTGCCGAGGAACGCGCCCAGGGGGATGTCCCTGACGGAGCGCTTGAATCCGGGCGCGACATAGGACGGAAGAAGCTGCGGCAGGTTCACGTAGTTCATGTGAAGCTGATGGATGCGCCCGTCGGCATATTCCACGCTCCGCGTCGCCTCGACGTCCGGCAGCAGCAGGAACTTGCCCGGCTCGTTGAACCGCGCCGAGAGTTCGTCGAACGTGCTTAGCCGCGCCTCTAGCCTGCCGCCAGCCCCGGTCCTCGTCTTTGCGTCCGGGAAAGCCGTAAGGTAATCGTCGAAGTACCGCTGCTTAGCCGTGAAGACATAACGGCGCGTAGGTTTCTTCGACCATTCCGGCGTGAAGCCCGACTCCATGTCGCCGACCGCCGCGATCCAGCTGTCGGGATCGTCCTGCAACATGTTGTGGTCGCTGAGGCCGAGGAAGTTGTAGCCGCGGCTCTTGTACCAGGCCACCGCCTCTTCCGGGAACGCCTTGCCGTCGGACCAGAAAGTGTGAGTGTGCAGGTTTCCCTTGTACCAGCGTTTCTTGGCGCAAGCCGAACGCATGCCGAGGGTTTCGCACCCCGAGAGCGCCGCGAGCGCCGCCGCGCCGCCGATGAATTCTCTTCTTGTTTTCATGCCATTGTCCTTTTTGTCATATTCTATCAAAACCGCAGATGAGGTTCAACGCCGTTAGGTCATGTCGCGGCGGGAACTGGCAGCGACGCCGCCGCAAAAGGCTTTCGCTTTTTTCGCCTGGACGGTCACTTTCCGATTTCCCGGATCGTCGTCTGGACGTTCTCGCCCGGGTCGGCGACGAACATGTTGTTCTCTATCGTCGCCGTCTCCACCCCGCCGCGCATGTCTAAAAACGGCAGCGGCTTGTCCATCCTGTTGACCACCTTGCAGTCCCGCACAGTCAGCCTCTTGACCTTGGCGGGCTCGTCCACCCGTATGGAGGCGACGGCGATGTTCTTCTCGTCACGGCTCAGGTTGCAGATGGTGAGCGAACCCACGTCCACCGGTCCCTGCACCCAGATCGGCGGGAAATTCGTGCGGGAATACACTCCGATGTCCTCTGGCGAATACACCTTGGACGCAAACACGTCGGATATCACGATGTCGTCGAAACACCCGCGCGGATTCTTCGGGAAGTAGTGCGTCAGGCCGACCGCATACGTGTAGAAGTTGCCGTGTACGTTGCGAATCGTCACGCGCCGGAGGTCCGCGCCAGCAGAAAGGAGCCTCACCGCGCTATGGCAGTATTCTGCATATATGCCGTCGATGTCCACATCGGAGATTGGCCCTTCCTCCTGCGCGCACTGGACGTCGTTGGCGTTTAGCGCAACAAGGTCGTCGTAACACGTGCCGCGCAGGTTGGATATCTTTCCGTGGTGGCAATGCCCGTCGAAATGAACTCCGTCCAGATTGAGCCGCAGAGGGTTCCAGGTCGTGTAGTCGAACGATACGTCGTCTATGTAGAAATACGACGCCTTGCAGAACGCGATTCCATACATTGTCGGGTTGCGAACCGTCAAGCCGCGCACGGTGATGCCCTCCACATTCGCAAATCGAATCGCGATGCCGAGAAACACCCCGTATTCGTAATGCTTCGGCAACGGCGACGGCCTTGGCGGCTTGAAGCTCCAGTACTGCGCGGGATTAGGCGACTGGTCAAGGTTCGCCATGTCCCAGATGCCGCCGGTGAGGGCGATGCGCTTGTCCGCCCCGTCCTTGTATCCGCGATTCTCCACCATGGGACAGTCCGACTTCGGCGCGAGCCTGACTACGGAAAAGCGATCCAGCCGGAGTTCCTGGTTAGAGCCTATCTTCAGCGTCTTGGATATGAGGTAGCATTTCGCTGGCGGCGGCAGATAGACGCAGCTCTTGCCGCTGTCGAGCCGCGCTTGAATCGCTGCCGTATCGTCTGCGGCGCCGTCACCGACAAGTGGCGGGAACGACTCCGCCGCAACACAATGAAAAACGCCACAGGCAAGACAAATCCCGACTGTCAGCCTTCTTATCATGCCATGCATGGTTTGTCTTACCCGACAACACAAAGCCCCGCCGATTGGCATGGCCCTATGCCTAGCGAATGATAAGCACCGAGCCAGGCTTGACAACGTGCAACATCTGGTCAACGGCAAGCACGCCCTTCGAAATGCGCACCTCGTCAAGATAGCCGTTGTATTTGGCACCCACGCCCAGACAGGAATACCCAAATTCAGCTCCTGTCTTCATCAACCCGTTGTAGGTCTTTGTCTCGCCAATCTGCTTATAATCCCTGTACACCTTGCAGAGCGTATTCCCGCTTCCGTTCGGCTCAAACGTGACGGCGACATGGTGCCAGCGGCCATCGGCAAAACTAACACTGTCATCTGGGTAATAGAGCTGCCAATTTGCGTTTGCTGGTCCGTTGTCCATAAGGATATATAAGGCACCAACATCGTTCTTGTAGCCAATAGACCACAGTCTCTCGCCGCCAGTGTCCGCACAAGTGGAGTTACCATACATGCGGAGGAGATACGCCCACGCCACCGCCTCATTCTTCGTTCCCTTCATGAAGAACTCCACCGTCATGGCGGTCATGTCGCCCTCAAGAAGGAGATTGCGGTCGAACTTAAGCCTCTTGTCGGCAGCGGTGCTGCTCGTCGAGCCGGAGAAATACATGGAGTTCGTGTTGGATGCGCGAAGGACGGCACCATTGCCATCAACAATTCCGCCCACACCATAAATAGCATTGGTGAACACAGCGTTGACAGAGTTCTGTTCCTGACCGGCAGGAATCGCGCCTTCGCTCGGCTCCGCACTCAAATCGCCCTCAAATCCAATCCAAGCACACGTCGGCTCGAACGCCGTCGAATCCACCGATGCACCCGCCATGAGGAACTCCTGCGGCGCAAGCGCACGACGCGTGATGCGAAATTCGTCTATGGACATGTTTTGGAAACTCATCGTGTTATTTCCGCCCCATCCATCGCCGATCTTTAGCGTCTTATAGCCATCGGCATAAGTGCTGACGCTTGACGCAAGCACAAAATTGCTTTGAGTTGCAACGGGATTCCTATCCAAGTAGAGCGTAACGGTCTGACGTGTGCGATTCACAACAAGGGCGACATGATGCCACGCACCGCCAATAATATTGGCAATGGACGTGGAAAGTGTGATGGATGCCGCCGCACTCGTCGTACCGGAATCATACGCTTCAAGCCCCGCCTGCGAAACAAGTGTGCATTTAAGACCGGTTCCATCCACCTTAAAATCAAGCGTTCCAGTCGTCTTTGAACCTGAATTTTCACAAAGAATGCGAGTTGTAATGGTCGGTGTCTCAAGTACCTTGAGGTAAAGTTCGGCCGTAAAGTCGCCTGACGAGATGAGGTGTGTATTGTTGTTCTTTGAAAAATCATCAATCCAGATAAACCGTGCCTTACCGGGATTGGCAACGTTGTTGGTGTACGTCCAACAACCTTCGTCTGCAATTGTGTTCGTCGCAAAGATGCCGGCATGTAATTCGTTTGAGACAACAGCAGATACGCCCGTATCAAGCCGAGGAAGGATACCTGCCGTAATCGTGCTCAAACTGAGGTTTATCAAGCCCGCATTCGTCGAACAGGCACTGTTGTGCAGAATCGGATTGCCGTTCTGTATCGCCCCGAAAAACGCATCGCTCGAAGTCTCGAACGAGTTGAAAGGAAGATAGATGGCCGTATCTTGATCCGATGCATTGTTGGCAAGCCCTCCAACCTGAAGGAACTTCTCCGGCGGAAGTGCTTCGTCGGAAATGCGCACCTCGTCTATGAAGCCATCCCATCCGCCATAGCTATTGCCGTAATTCGGGCCGATGCTGAGTATGCCATTGCAGTCGTCGTTGTAGGCGATTGGTCCTGCATAGGCACAACTGCCCCGCAGCGTATAATCGACATACAGCCTCGCCGTCTCGCCATCATAGGTCATGGCGACATGGTGCCACTTGCCGTCGGTAATCTTGGGTATGCCACTGCTGACCCAAGTCGAATAAAAATACGGGTTGCCATTGTAGCCATTGATGCTCTTGGACGAATCCTTGTAGTTATCAAAGTAGCAGAACATTTCGCCCGCGCCTCTGATCATGATTCCCCAGGCTCGCTTGTTGTTGGTGACGTCGGAAACCATGCTCAGCGCATGAAGCCAATCGCCACTTGCATATTGCGCCGCCGCCTCTGGCGATGCCTTGATCATCATTTCCACGGTGATGTTCTCGCAGTGCAGCGCCTCGTCATCATCAATGAGAACCGTGGACGCGCCGTAGCTTCCTTTTCGGTTATTCGTCTTGAGAAACAGACTGCGGTTGTCGCCACCTCTCGCCCCAGTCACGGGGTCGTACCAACTCACGCAAGACGGCATATCATTGGTATATGCAGGAAGGTTGTCACCCGTCGCGCTCGTGGCCGCCTTCCCGGTCGCGACATACGGCTTGCCCGCAAGCGACGTTGGATCGACGGCGTTCAGCACAACGGGCTGGCCACCCGCCGCCGCCTCGCCACTGGCCCCTTCGTTGAAGTGGTACCATGCAACAGTCTTTGCCGATGCGGAGCAGACCGCCATGCAAACCGCCACAAACGCGACACACGACATCTTCATGTTTTTCATGTCAGGTTCTCCTTGCCGAGGTGCCATTTCCCGTCGCTTAACAGGAAATCCATCATCTGATGCGAATTATAGCAAAATTTATGGCTTCAGAGCAACAGTCAACGTTGCTGGAATACCCCCCCACGGGTGCAACGAGTTGTTTATGCAACGAGAATGCGATATGGGCGCTACGCGCGACCACGAAACGACACGAAAAGCCCCGCGTCCTGCCTCCGTTTCGTGAGGTTTCGTGTGCCGCGAAGGCGGCTTTCGTGCCCTGCGGACGGCGCGCCCCGAAAGGGGCGGCGGTGGCGGCGCGACTGGCGAGGCGACGCCTCAGGCCAGGTCGCGGCGATACCGCCGTCCGTTGCCGCATGGCAACGCGCCGTTCGCAGGCGTTCGTGGTCGCGCGTAGCGCAAACCGGATCGTTTGGCACATGTGAAACCGTATATGTGGAGTCGCGACGATGCTGACATGCCGTGCTTCTGTGCATAAAAGTCTCGGTGCACCCTATCCCCACCTCTTGAAATACCTGCCGAACCATTTGAACCGCCTGTGCCTCATTAAGGAACTCCGACGGCTGAAAAAGCAGTAGGCTACACTATCGTTTCGCCTCGGCTTCGCGCCCTCCAGCCGACAGTCTGCCGTTAGTGCAGCCACTTTTTCAACCCTCGGAGTCGATGAAACGGCCATTTCACTTGCCGAATGCACCCAACAAGCGAATCGGCCAATGTTTTCATGGGTATGATTCGCTCTGGCGCCTGAAATCTGGGGATATTCCAGTCAGCGCTGATGATTCAAACTGTCGGCATATCCGCCGTCAATTTAACAGCGACAGGTAATCCCACGCGTAGAAGAAATCCTTGTCGACGACTGCGCCGGACGAATCAATCTCCAGCACGGCCGTGAGGACGAGCCCGTCAAACTTTTTTGACTTGTTCTTCGGAAACACCATGTTCACCTGCGCGGTCCAGACGTCCTCCTCTTCGTCATACGAAAGCGCTGAAACGCTGGTCGAGCACGTATGCGCCTTATTGTAGACGGCCGTCACGGCGCCTTTCCTGCCGAACTTGAGCGAAACGGACTTGCCTGTCCCCACCCACTTTCCGGACACTGCCAAACCCTCGGCAATCGGGGGGAGCGGAAGTTTGGATCTCTTTGGGTGCGTCCACATGACCTGGTCGATGCAGAAGGATTTGTTTGTGAACTTCGTCTCGTCCTCCTTGAACGACCCCTTGAACTTGGCCTTGCCGCGCATGTAACCGTCGTAGTACTCCAAAGACGAGATCGTCACCGTGAACTTGTTGCCGCCCTTGTCGGAAACGGTGGCTTTTAGCGTTCCGGCTCCATCTTCCCAGTCTCCGCCGGTCTTGAAGCCGGAGCCGGAGAACGACGTGGCATCGCCGGAAAGCACGTATTTCCCCGATATCTTGCCGGCAGAGGTGACGGCGAACTTAACGGTTCCGTCTTCCCACCAGTCGGCATTGCTCCCCTCGTACTGGCCCATAAGCCCGACGAACGTGCCAACGGCCCACGGCGGAACGACGACCTTGATCTTGACCTTCTGGGAAATGCTTTTTCCCGACGTGTCCGTCACGGTCACCGTAGCCGTAAAGGAACCCGATTTCTGCGGCCTGCCGGAAATTTTGCCGGTCTTCTTGCTTATGGAGAGGCCGTTCGGCAAGTTCTTCGCCGAAAACTTCAGGCCTGATGAAGATGACGTTACCCCGATCTTCAGCGTAACCGACTCGCCGGCGGTAAACTTCTTCGGCGACGTCGCAAGCTTTGCGGTCTCGACCGAAAACGCGAGTTTCTTCCTCGCTGCCTTGGGCATGCAAGACCCTACGGAGCAGTTGTCTAACGTTTCGGCCTGCGCCGCGAACGCAATGGCCATGCCGGCGGCAAGCACCTTCATTGCCACGACAAGCTTCTTCGCAATTCCCTTGCCTTTAGTTGTCATATGCAGAATCCTTTTAGGCATGTATTGTACCATAATCCACGCCCCAGCTGTTGATGCGTGGCCCAAAGTCCACTTTTCGCCTTGACGACAAAATGGCCGTCGTTTGAAATGCCATTGCTTTCCACCGCCTCGCTACCGGCTTTTTATCGGGCGGTCACTTTGATGTTTTACTCATCTCACAAAGTATCCCCCGCAACTTCTCGACCGTCACTGGCTTGAGAAGGACGCCGTCAAACCCGACAGCCTCGGCCTTCGCAAGCATCTCCACGTCGGCGGTGATGACGTAGACGGGCAGTTTCGCCAGCGCGGCGTTGGCACGGATTGCGCGCACAAGCCCCTCGCCGTCAAGTTCGGGCATCCACATGTCAGTCAGCACCAGCCCGAACTCCGTTGCGCCGCCGGATTCCAGCGCCGCCAAGGCTTGCTTGCCGTCGGCGGTCGGCGTGACATCAAGATAGCCCAGTTTCTTGAGCATTGCCTCCAGGACGGTCAGGTTCATCTTCTGGTCGTCGACGATGAGGATGCGCTTCTTTTCCTGTGCGGCAACCGGCGTCACGTGCTCCTCCGCCTTCGGCGTCGCCGCCGGCACGGCATCGCACACCTTCACGTTCGGAACGGCGATCACGAAGGTGGAGCCCTTCCCGAGCGTGGAAGCGATGGACAATTCGCCGCCCATGGCGGCGGCAAGCTGCCTGCAGATGGCGAGGCCGAGGCCCGTGCCGCCGTGGCGCGCCAGCTTCGCGCCCACCTGGACGTAGGGCGACGCGATGACCTTCAAGTCGTCCTCGCTGATGCCGCAGCCTGTGTCCTCCACCTCCAGGCGGAGCGTGCCGATGTCCGCGCCGTTGTCCCGGGCGAACGTGGCGCGGACATCCACGAAGCCGGATTCGGTGAACTTCACGGCATTCCCCATCAGATTGAAGAGCATCTGGCGGACACGCTGCGGATCCACCATGAGGATGGGCAGTCCGTCGGCGCGGCACCGGAACTCGACGGCGGGGTCCTTGCTCGCGATGCGGAAGGCCTCGACGAGCTCGCCCATAATCCTGCCGCAGTCCGTCGGTTCCGGCACGATCTCCATGCGCCCGGCCTCCAGCTTCGAGAAGTCGAGAACGTCGTTGACGAGATGGAGAAGCGTCTTTCCGCTCGCCAGGATGGAGTCGATGGCCTGGTCGCGTTCGGCGTCCGACCTGAACCCCATCTTGAGCATCTGCGAAAAGCCGATGATAGCGTTGAGCGGAGTGCGGATGTCGTGGCTGACGGTCGAAAAGAAGTAGCTTTTCGACTTGTTGGCGCTTTCCTCCGCCTCGAGCTTCTGGATGATCAGGTTCTTCTCGCGCGTGCGGAGAATCGAAAAGAGGCTGAGCATGATCCCGAGCGAAGAGACCAGGAGCGCAAGCTCGACGACCGACTTGAGCAGCATGTCGGAGTCCAAGTGGGATATCAGCCTGACGAAATCCTCCTTGCCGAGCGTCATTCCCACGAAATCGTCGAAGGCGTTCTCCGCCGCGTCGCAGACGGCAAGGCGGAACCACATGAGCGACGATAAGAAGATCATCACGAAGATGCTGACCCATACGACCGTGGAGTGCCCGAAGCGCCCGCTCGAATCCAGTCGGAACACGCGCCTGTAGAGGAGAAAGCCGAGCATGCACCAGATGGAGAGCAGAAGGTACGATTCCGCCGAAAGCGTGCTGCCTGAAAGATAGTTCGGGACAAGCATCAGGAGGCTGAACACGACGGCCATGCCGACGCCGGCCAGACCTGCGGATCGCACGAAGAGGCTCTTCTCCCCCTCGCGGCGGGCGATGGCATACGCGGCGGCGGAGACATAGCCGTAGGCGATGGCTGCGCCGAGGCTGGAGACATCGACGGGCCAGCCCGTGACGGTGCGCCCGAAGAACGGAATCGCGAACGAGACAAGCATGACGAAGACGATGGCATTCGCAGGCGTGCCATCGCGGTTGAGAACACCGAACCAGCGGGGAAGCATGCCGCCGTGCGACATGGCGTGCATGAGGCGGCTTGAGGTGACAAAGGTGGCTAAAAGGCCGGTCAGCTGCGCGGCAAGCATCGTCCCGCCGAGGATCGCCGTGCCGGCTGCGCCAAGCGTCCGGCGCGCCGCCGCGAACACTGGCAGCGAATCAGACACGTCAAGCTCCGGCAGTGCCGCGATATATTCGGACCACGTGGCAAACCTTTCCGGGAACGAGAGGACCGGCAAGACCGCAAGGGCGATGTAAGCGAGCGCGGAAAGGACGATCGCCGCGATCATCAGCGAGAGCGTCCGCTTGACGGGGAAACGGAACTCGGCCGAAGAGTGGACGACCGCCTCGAAGCCGACGAACGCCCACGGTATCATCGCGAGGATGCGCAAGACCTGTATCCCCGGGCTGCCGTTCGACGAGAACGCCGGCGCCATCGAGGCGATGCCGCCCTCGTGCCGGAAGAGCGCGGCGAAGAAGCACGTCGCGACGCCCGCCACCATCACGCCGGCGAATAGCGTATGGAGCCGCACCGCGAGGCGTTTGCCGAAGATAAACAGTCCGCCGCAGAGCGCTATCGCGGCGACGCTCAGCAGGACTTCTCCGAAGTACACGTCAAAGCCGACCATGCTGTAGTGGAAGCCGAACTGGAGCGCGTCGCCCAGGATGTATCGCGACTCGATCACGAGCGCGGTGGAGTTGGCCCATAGGATTGCCACGTACGTGAGCAGCAGGAACCAGGCCACAAGGTAGCCGTGGTCCGTGCCGAACGCCTTGGCCACGAACCCGTACGCACCGCCAGGACCCGGCCGGCGGATGACAAGCCGGTGGTAGTTCAGCGCGAATACCAACATCGCGGCCATGCCGATCAAGATGCCGATCAGGGTCCCCGCGGGACCGGCCTTCGGGAGGAAAACCGTTCCGGGCAGGACGAACGCACCCCACCCCACGGCATAGCCAAACGAAAGCGCAATGACCGCGAGGGGCGAGAGATATGCGCCGAGCCCCGTCCTCCCGTCATTGTCGATCATGACGCCTCCGAATTGGCTGCGGGTTTGAAATCAGCATGACTCGCCCTCCTTTCACGAACCTCCTGAAAGGACCTTGCCAAGCGCGGCTGTCGTGACGGGTTTGAGAAGGATGTCGTTGAATCCCATGTCGGCGTACGTCGTCTGAGATTCCACGTCTGCCGTCACGGCTACGACGCGCAGGGATGCAAGCGCCGGATTGGCGCGGATGGCGCGTATCAACCCCGCACCGTCCATGTTCGGCATCCACATGTCCGTCAGGACGAGGTCGAAGGCCTTTGCGCCCGGCGCTTCCAGCACGCTGAGCGCCTCCTGCCCGTCCGCCGCCAAGGCAACCTCGAAATCGCCCATGTTCTTCAGAAGCGCCTTGAGAACCATGAGGTTCATCTTCGAGTCGTCCACAATGAGGATCCTGTGCGGCATCTGCCCGGGAAGAGCGCTCCGCTGCGCGTCCGCCAGGGGAGGGACGTGCTCCTGCGCGTCGGCCGTCGGCTCCACGATCTTCACATTCGGTATGACAACCGAGAACGTGGAACCCGCGCCGAGGGTGGAAGCCACCTCCAACCTGCCGCCCATGGCCGCCGCGAGCTGCTTGCAGATGGCGAGGCCAAGCCCCGTGCCGCCGTTGCGGGAAGCCTTAACGCCCACCTGGGAGTAGGCCGAGCCGATGCGCTTCAAGTCTTCCTCGCTGATGCCGCAACCCGTATCCTCGACCTCCAGCCGCAGCTCCCCCGCGTCCGCGTCCTTACACCGTTCGAACCTGGCACGGAGCTCCACATGCCCCTTCTCGGTGAACTTGACGGCGTTGCCGACGAGGTTGAACACGATCTGCCGCAGGCGCTGCGGGTCTAGCATCAGAAGGGGCATCTCCTCGGCGCGGCACCTCAACTCGAAGCTCAACCTGCCGCTGGAGGCGCGGAACGCCTCCAGCACGGCGCGCATGAGACGGGAACAGTCCGTTGGCTCCGGGAGTATCTCCATCTTGCCGGATTCCAGCTTCGAGAGGTCCAGCACGTCGTTTACGAGCCCCAGCAGGGTCTTGCCGCTCACGAGGATGGAATTGACCGCCTCCTTGCGCTCGGCCTCGGTCTTTAAGCCGGCCTCGAGCATCGTCGAGTAGCCGATGATGGCGTTGAGCGGCGTGCGGATGTCATGGCTGACGGTGGAGAAGAAATAGCTCTTGGCCGCGGCCTTCTCCCGCTCCATGTCGCGTTCACGGCGGCGAAGGATCGCGTATAGGCCGAACATGAGGGCAAGGGCAAGGAGGTTGAGTCCGGTCTGGACGAGATTGCTGCGGAAGATCGAACGCTCAACGTTGGACAGGTTCTTCCGCAGGATGGCATGCCAGTCGCCCTCCTCCTGCCCGTGACTCGCCTTGCCCGACGCGGCGTCCGTGCAGGTCTCGGCATGTCGGCCGACGATGGTTTCATACGCCTTTTCCGCCGTCTCGCGGGTCGTCTGGCGTATCCACATCACCGACAGGATCATGATGATGACGAACAGGGAAATCCATGCGACGGGCGACCTGCCGAAGCGGCGCATGCTGTCGCGGTGGAAGATGGTGATGAAGATGGCGAGGGCGGCAAGGCACCAGACGATCAGGACGAGGTAGGACCCGGTGGCGATCATGGTGGCGTCTAACGTCATGAACGGCATGACGAAGAGGAAGATGATCACGATTGAAACCGCAAGCCCGAGAAGTCCCGTCACCTGCGTACCCCTGTCCCCAGCCTTGCGCGCAGTCTTGAACGCCGCGGACGACGTGTAGGCGTAGGCCACCGCCGCGCCGAGAATCGAGATGTCCACGACGACGCCGATGACCGTCCGTCCGAGGGGCACCACGAGGGTGGCCAGCGCCGCGATGGCAATGACGGCGTTGCGCGGGGCGCCGTCGGCGTTTCTCCCTCCCAGAAACGAGGGCAACGCGCCGTCGTCCGCCATCGCCGCCATCAGGCGGCTCGCCGCGACGGTGTTGCCGACGAGGTTCGTGAAGATGGCGCCGACCAGCGTCACGCCGATGATGACGCACCCCGCCTGGCCAAAGAACTGGCTGGCTACGTCAAACGCGTGGTAGTCCAGCTCGTTCCCCGAATCGGCCAAGTTGGCCACGGCGCCGGTCCAGCCGGAAGCCCCCTCGCCGAGCGTGAGCACTGGGATGAACGTCAGGCACGTGTAGGCGATCACCGCCGTGACGAGTGCGGCGAGCATGACCCGGAAGGACTTCCCGACGGGGAAACGGAATTCCGAGGAGGAGTTCGAGATGGCCTCGAAACCGACGAAGAGCCACGGCGCGATGGCGAGGATGTTCAAGGTCTGGAGAAGTCCGGAACCACGATCGGGGGCGAAAAACGGGCGCATCGACTCCAGCCCCCCGTGGTGGTTGATCGCCGCCGACGCGAAGCAGGCGAGGATCCCTACGGCCAGGATGACTGCCAGCGCCGACTGGACGACGCCCGACAGACGGCGGCGGCAGCATATTGCGGAAGCGACGACGATGGCGGCGATGGAAAGCAGGATGTCGCCAAGGTAGATGCTGCTCTCTTGAATCGTGTAGTGTAACCCGAAGCGGAAGGCGTCGCCCAGAGTGTAGTGCGCCACGACCACGAGCGCCGTCACGTCCAGCCAGACTATCGCCAAGTAGGCGAATGCGAGGAAGACGCCGCAGAGGAAGCCGTGGTCGTGGCCAAACGCCTCCGACGCGTATGCGTATGTGCCGCCGGAACCAGGCTGGCGGTTGATCATGTAGTGGAAATTCCATGCGACGAGAGTCATGATCAGCCCGCCGATGAAGATGCCGAGCACCGTGCCAAGAGGTCCGGCCTTTGGCAGGAAATCGTTCCAAGGCATGACGAAGGCGTCGGACCCCACTGAGCAGCCGAAGGCGAGCGCCCAGGCTCCAAGCCTAGAGAGATACCGTGAAGACGCCATCTGCTCCTTTCGCCACATCATGTGTCCGCAATGTCCCCGAATAGCGCGTGGAGCTTGTCCGACGTGACGGGCTTCGCCATGACCTTTGCGAAGAGGCTCATGTCGTAGGCGGAGCCCACGTCCACGTCGGCCGTGACGGCGACGATCGGAATCTCCGCGAGCCTGCGGTCCCTGCGCATGGCCTCCGCGAGCTGCGTGCCGTCCATCTTCGGCATCCACATGTCGGTGAGTACGAGGTCGGGCACCCACTCCTTCATCACCTCGAGTGCCTCCTCGCCGTTCTCGGCGTAGCGGATGTCACCGATACCGAGGTTCTTGAGGTGAATGCCGAGGATCTTGCGGTTCATCATCATGTCGTCAACCACCATCACCCGTTCCGGCATCGCGGCGCGGATCGTCTCCTCGGCGGCGCGCGGCGCGGCGGGCATGTGGTCGATCACCGTGAGGCCGGGAATCTCGATGTGGAACGACGTGCCAGAGCCGAGCGTGCTCGCGGCCTTGACCGTGCCGTTGGCGCTGTCGACCATGCGCTTGACGATCGGGAGGCCGAGGCCGGTGCCCTTGAGTTCGCCGTTGTTGCTTCTCATGCGGCTCGCGATGTCCTGTACGAACGGGTCGAAGAGCTTCGACATCTTCTCATTGGAGATGCCGCAGCCGGTGTCCGTCACGTCCAGCGCGAGCGTGCGCATTGCGGCCGTCCACGTCATCTTCACCGCAATCTCGCCCTGCTCGGTGAACTTCGCCGCGTTGCCCACGAGGTTGATGAGGATCTGCCGCATCCCCTGCTGGGACAGTTCCACCACGGGGATTGGCAAGTCGCCGGCCGTCTCGATGACCAGCCTCACGCCGTGCCGGCGCACGCGGTAGCCGAAGATCGCCGGCAGCTCGCGGAGGAGCTGGGTCACGTCGCACGCGCCGGATCGCATGTTCATCGCCCCCGTCTCGAGCTTGGAGAGGTCGAGGATGTCGTTGATCAGTTCAAGGAGCGCGGTCGCGCTCAGCAAGATCCCGTCGGTGTACTCCTTGCGCTTCGCCTCGTCAAGGCCCTCGCGCGAGAGGAACTCCGCGAAGCCGATCACGGCGTTGAGCGGCGTGCGCAACTCGTGCGACATCATAGCGAGAAAGCGCGTCTTCGCCTGCGCGTGGCTCTCCGCGGCGGCGGCGGCCTCGTTCGCACGGCGCGCTTGGCGCCTCAGGAGCACCATCATCACCGCCCCGTAGATCGCCGCAATGGCTAGGACGGCGATTACCGTCACGATGATCAGCCGCGAGAGCTCCTTGCTCGTGAGGCCGAACACCCGGTGGACCATGGTGCGCTCGGCGGCGGCGGCCATGAACATCTCCTGCAGTTGGAGCGGGTCTATCGAGTTGACGGCCTTGCGGAGCACCGCCACCTCCTCCTCCGGCACGGAGCGGCTCGCCCACAGCTCGAACCCCTCGCTGCGCTCCTTCGAGCCGATCATCTTCGCGTAGATCTCGGGCACGGGGAAGGAGAACACCGACACCGCGCCGAACTCTGCGGGGTCGATTTTCTCGGGATAGGGGATCCAGAAGTCCGTGTCGCCGCGCAGGAACTTCGCCTCGGCGGTCTGTATGCCGGTCTGCGGGTGCGTGTCGAACTTAAGGCCGGTCTTCGCCTCCAGCTCCCCGAGGAACGCCTTGGCGAAGTGCGTGAGGTTCCCCCTGGAGTCCTTGAGCGACACGGGCCACGGCGAGAAGTCGATCATCACCGGGCGCGGATCCTTAAGGCGCTCGCGCAGCCAGTTCGCCTCCTTCAGCGAGAGCAGGGACATCTCGGTGCGCAGGCCGTAGTGGCGCTCGGAGATCATCTTCATGTACTTCGGGAAATCGTCGCACACCTCGTCGAGCGCCCGTTCCAGCTCGTGAAAGAGCCGGGAGCTCTTCGGCGAGGCGCAGAGGTACATCGGGTGCGAGGCGTAGATGTGGAGCGCCCGCTCGTTGTCGAGCTCGGGCATCTCGACGTCGACGAGCGCGTCCACCTCTCCCGAGAAGTAGGCGTTCAGAAGCGCCATGTCGGTCGCGTACTCGCGGCAGACAATGCCGAGCGAGTCGGTCTCGAGCTGCCGCTTGATCCGCTGCGTGCTGAGGGCTCCGGCCAGCACGCCCGCCTTCATGCCTTTCCAGCTGGCGGGGTCGCCGGCCTGGAATCGGTTGCCGTGGCGTGTCCAGAGGAACACCCGGAGCATCCCGATGGGGGTGTGCGGGTAGAAGAACCTGTCGCGCCGGTCGGCCGTGAAGCCAATCCCGCCCACGAGGTCGAGCCGGCCTGACGTCACGTCGTTCAGGCTCTCATCGTACCCGCCGTAGACGTAGTCAAACGTCCAGTGGGTGAGCGGGCCGATCGCATTGAGCCAATCTTCGATCGCGCCCGAACGCTCGCCGTCCGGCGTGACGTTGAAGAGCCTGCCCCGGCAGTACGCCGCCACGCGCACGCGGTTGGACGGAGTCTGCACGCCCAGGAACTCCTCGCGCAGCCTGTCGTACTTGGAGATGTTGGTTATGTAGCATTCGCGGTACGCGG
This sequence comes from Kiritimatiellia bacterium, assembly GCA_017514235.1. Lineage (GTDB taxonomy): Bacteria > Verrucomicrobiota > Kiritimatiellia > RFP12 > UBA1067 > UBA1067. The sequence continues at coordinate 88,683 of JAFWKK010000003.1, forward strand.
ATATGAGCCTCTTCATGAGGTCGGGGCGATCCTTCCGCACGGCGAAATAGACGTTGCGCGAGCCGATGGGCACCACCTCCACGAGGCCGTCGGGGCGCTTCCCCTGCGGCGTGTAGAGGAAAAGCAGGTCGATCTCGCCGTCGCGCAAGGCCTGTACCGCGCCCTCGCTCGTCCTGTACTCCACGTATTCGGGGGAGAGCGTCGCGTGCTCGAAGTAGCGCTCCCGGTCTCTGTTCGGTCCCTGCGAGACGGGCGAGTACCCCACGCGCATCTGGGGCCAGTCGGTGATCTTGGTGGCCAGCATTTTCGACGCGCGCGCTGGCATCGCGTAGAGCGCGAAGTGCATCCGCCCGAGCGGCTGCAGCGGGAAGTCGTAGTCCTTCTTGAGGCGTTCCGTGCGGAACGCGGAACACACGACCACGGCGTTCGAGGCGTCGCTCATTCCGTCCGCGCGGTATTGTACGCGCGTCGGCTCGACTCCCGCCGCCGCGAACACGTCCTCCATCACGGCACGCGCGAACTTCACGTCCGCCGCCGCCCATTCGTCCAGCGAAGGGTCGCGCGCGCAGTCCACCACGTCGACGCTTTCGGCAGACGTCGAAGCCGAAAGCAGAAAGCAGAATGTAAAATGCAGGATCGCGGCGGCCGGGGATGCCATGGTCGTCTTGGAGTCGTTCATCTTCTCTCGCTTTTCATTTTACGCTTTCCATCTCGTCTTCGACCGTCGGCACGGTCTCGAACACGCGGCTGACCTTCGTGATGCGCGGGTCGTCCTTCGACCTTTCGGGAAAACCCGCCATGCCTGCACTTTCAGAGCTGTTTCTCAAGCGCCCTCAGGTCCGCAATGAGCCGCTCCGCCTGGTCGCGGTCCTGCAGCTTGGCGGCGTTTCGGAGCTCGATTGCCGTGTCGGCCATCTGCTGGTCGCCGACGGCGAGCGAGTTGCCCTTGATGGTGTGCGCCACCTTGTCCAGCGCGTCCCACGCGACTGCGGCCAGCGCCTCGTCGGCCTCGGCCGCCTTGACGTTGACGGATGAGACGTATTCGGCGTAGATCGCGTTCACGACCTCCGCGTCGTTTCCGAACTGTTCGTTCAGGTATTTCTCGCAGCATTGTTTCATGGGTTACTCCTTTTCCTGTTCGTCACCTAGCAGCTGAGCAAGGCCTCCAAATCATTGCGGGTGGAAACGGAGGCAAGGCGGGATACATTGTCGTCGGAAATGAGGCACCTGCACAATCGCGCCAGGAGCTGACGGTATCCCGGATGGTTGGGGCTGGAGCAGACGATCACGAAGAAGATGTGCGTTCTGGAGCCGTCTATGGCGTTGAAATCAATCGAACTGCCATGTCTCAAAATGCCGATGCCCACAAGCAGCTTCTCCAATCCGGCGATGTATCCGTGCGGAATCGCAAGGCCGTACATTGCGGTGAAGCCGATGTCGCACTGGGAGTGCGCGATGACGGTCGAGACCGTGTCGTCGAGCTTGTCCATGGGCAGGCCGTTCTTCTCGAAGACGGCCTTGAGAACCTGGCGGACGACGCCTTCGGCGGTCGTCTCGGTGATGTCGCAGACGACGGGAATGGACTTGACGATCTCCTGCCACTCTGCATTGCCCATTGGGATGCCTTCGTTCGTATCGTTCATTTTGCTTTTCTCCATGTTGTAGTTGCTTGTAGGATCAAGGCTTGACATCCGCATGGCCGCACAGCGCGCCCAGCGCCCAGTCAAGGGCGAAGAAGGAAACGCCCTTCAGGTCGGCCGCCGCCTCGAGCTGCGCATGCACGGAGTCCCGGTCGGGGCTCGCTTCGTCCGCGCAGGCGGCGATCCCCGGGACTAGGGCGGACGCCGGCACCGCCGCCTTGCACTGCGCAAGGTCGCGTTTGAAGACGATTGGGGACTCGGTGTAGATCATGGGCGAGACGAAATCAACCCACCCCTCCTTCACCCACCGGGGCCAGTCCTGGCCACGCTTCGCCGCCGCTTCGGGGGTGGGGAACACCGCAACGGAAAGCGCGCAGCCCAGACGTGCGCGGCGAAACATCCGCGAGAAAGTCCGGACGAAAAGCGAGATGTCGCCCATCTTCTCGGCGGTCGCCTCCTCAGCGGACGGCACGCGCACGTAGTCGAGCTGGACGCCGGCGACATCCTGCGGGATTGAATCCAGGAGCTCCTGCACGCGCCTGCCGCGTGCTTCTCCGCCGTGGGGAACGGTCCACCGGCCGTCCGAAGACGGTTCGAACGCATTGAGCCAGAGATGGACGCCGACGCCCGCTTTGCCGGCCGTCCCGAGAAATCGCCTGACGCCGGTCTCCCCAGAGCCCAGCGCTTCGCGGCGGACGAAGAGCGCATTCAGGCCGCACCCCTTCATCCATTCCGGCAGCGCAGGCATTCCACCCGGAAAGCCGGGAGGATTCTGCAGCCATGCCCCGCGCAACTCGAACTTGGCGAGTTCCCTGGCGGAAATGGGCTTCATGGGACCAGGAAGATCCTGACAGGCCATGTTGGGCAACACCTTCTGTATGACACTCCTGAGGTGCCTTGCCGCTGCAGGCGACGGAAGCGACGGGATGTGCGAGAACCACGCGCCGGCGGGCGTGAGCGTCACGGCGGGCGAAACGGCCACGCCGTTGGGAGAGAGGAACCGGGCCACCACATTGGCGGAAGCCGAGCCGTCGAAGAACGGCACGATGGTGTTGTCGGTGCGGTGGGGATATGGCGGAACGGCCTCGTCGAGGGGCTTGATGGCGCACCACGGCTGTCCGCCGTGCCAGGCACCGGGCCGCAGGCCGAACGCCTCCGAGAGGATGGGGTTGGCCGAATAGTAGACGATGGCGCGGCCGCCTTTGCGAATAAACCCGGCGAGGAGCTCGGCATCGTCGGCAGGGAGCGACGAGGCATCAGGGACGATGACAAGCCGCGGGGCGGACTTCACGGCGGCGGAAACGGTGGGATGGAGATCGCAATCAAGCCGGCTGCGGGAGAGCGTGGCGGCTACGCGGCGCGCAAGAGTTTCCATCCACGAACCTGCCGGGCCCGACAGAACGGCGATTTCGGAGACGGGGGCGAGCGAGAGGGAGTTGACGACGAGCCTGCCCGCACCGGGCGAAGGCGAGCGCCACACGCTCACGCGAACCTCGTCTATCTTAGGCGCCCCGCCAACGGTCGGCGCGAAGTTCCCGAACGGAACGCGCAGGCGCGACGTGGCAAGCGCGGCAGTGTCAACTTGGGCGGCGGCAAGCCAGTCGTCGCCGATTTTCAAGTGGAACGTTGCGGCCCTGACGGAAGCGGCCCCCTCGAAAAGCTTGATGTCGAGCGCAATGGCGCCCGCCGGAACGCCGGGGCGGGTTGGCGTCGGCTTCACGTCCACGAAGGCCCGGTCCTCCGCAGTTTTCGCAAAGTCCCACTCAAGCGACAGCACGGCGGCCGGCGCCATCAGGGCGGCGAGGGCGCAGGCGGGTGACAGGAGCCTTTTCACAGCCCTTTGGAAGATCATCGCCACACGTACCCCTCGTCGTCATCGGCCGGTGCTTTGACGGACTGGCCCGCGGGATTGTCGGCGGCGGCGACAGTCGCGGATGCCGGAACGGGCGTCTGGACAGGGGCCGGCGCGGGCGTTGGAGCCGCAACCGTAGGTTCCAGCGCGGCAAAGGGGTTTTCCAGCCTTACGGGAGCGCGCTCGTTGCCAGTGTTGCCGTTGTCCTTGATGATGCGGGCGGTCTCGCGCCGGTTGTTCCGGATGCGAGAGCGGATCGCGTTTACCAGCGCGCTCAGAAGGAAGATGGCGGCAAGAATGCCGAACACCAGATGGAAAAGGTCGTTCTGAAGCAAGTCCTTCATGCCGGTCAACCCTCCTTCGGCAGGATGCCCACGTCCTCGGCCGCCTGCTGCACGATCGCGGCGTCTATCTCGGGAGCCTTGGCCACGTAGCCGAGCATCAGCGCGGTGTCGCAGATGTTGGTGATGCTTCTGGGCACGCCGCCGGAAATGCGGTAAAGCTCGGACAGGGCCCCTTGGTTGAAGATCCACATGTCGCCGCCAGCCGCCATGACCTTGTGCTGGACGAACTCGATGGTCTCGCTGTGCGTAAGAGGGTCTAGCGTCCAGGTAAGCTGCACCCTGGCGCGCAGGGACTGGTAGGAACGCACCATGTCCAGAAGCTCCGGAATGCCGGCCATGATGACCGTGGCGAGCTGCTGTTCGCGTCCGTCGCTGGAGGCCAGGCGCAGGTTGCTCAGGTAGTGGATGAGGTAGAGCCCGTCGTCATCGCCCAGATACTGCGCCTCGTCGATGAGAATCGCGTGGCGTTTCAGGGCGCCCGGCTTGCGGGAGAGCTCCTGGAGCGTCATGAGGCCGTCCGCGATCGAGGCGACCGTCCCCTTCACGCCCAGGCCGGCGATGACATGGCGCAGCAGCGCGAGGTGCCCCTTGGGGATGGCGTCGATGCGGATGTACGGTATGCCCGCCTGGGAAATGCGCTCGGTCAGGTTGGACAGGAGGAAGGACTTGCCCATGCCGAACTGACCGGTGAGGATGCCGGCGACCCGTCCTTCCGAAACCAGGTAGAAGAGCCGTGCCACGCCCTCCTCGAACTGGCTCGAGAGGTAGAGCTGCCGAGGGTTGTATAAGTTGACGAACGGCGCTTCCCTGAGATTCCAATATTTCTTGTACATGTCAACCTTCTTCCTTCATTGCGGAGGCGAACGAATATTTCGCGCGTTTTTTCGTTTCTGTCTCGGCGGCAGCGAACGAATATTTCGTACGGTCCCCCTTTTCGGGCACGGGCACGGGCGCTGGCGCGGGGCTGGGATTGGGCTGCGGCACGAAATGCGAAATCTGGCCGAGTATGGACTGCGTCATGTCCATAATCACCGGATCAGCCCCATGGGAGAAGGACTCCGCGGCCGCCGGCGCCTCCTTTCGTTCGGCAGGAGTCTGGAATTCGCCCAACGACGTTGGGACAGCCGCAGGCTCCACGTCCTTCACGAACCCTTCCCGCGGCACGAACTTCAGCGGCGCCTCGTATGGCAGGCGGACGTCCGCCGTCAGCCCCATGTAGCCGAGCACCTTCATGAAGTAGTTGCCCAGCCTGTCGCGGTAGAACTGGATCGCGATCGAGGACTTGTTCTTCATCTCCCCCCACACCTTCTTCGCGGCGGCGGAGACGGGTTCCGGCAGGGCCACGATGGTGGTAAGCCCGGATTCTTCGAGTGTCGAGATGAATTCCACGACACGCTCTGGAGCGGCAGAAACAGGATGGACTTCGAGCCAGGGTCGGGCGTCCTGGATGAAGAGGACTGTCGCCGAGATGCGGCGGGCCTCCGCGATGATTTCCGCAAGCGATTCCCTAACGGACAGCTCCTCACCCGGCTTGTAGGCATGGTAGAGGATCGAGAGTGCGCCGATTTCTGTGGCCTTATCCAGATCGTAGCCGACTTCGCGCGCCCGCAGTGCGACACGGTCAGCGGACTCGGCGAAAACGGCTAAGACCTGCTCATCCAGCCGGTAGTAGTTGTTCAGTACCGCGCCCGCAGCAACTTCGCGGCCTTCGCCCGAGGCACCCGTCAGAAACGTCACGTGGCCGACGTAGATGCCGGAGAGCTTGTCATCCAGCACCGGAATCCCGACGGGGACCTTCATGATCTTCTTTGCCATTTAGGCTCTCCTCCCCGCCGCCACGGCAGCTTCAAGCTCACGCAGACGGTTTGCCATCGCGGTGATGTCCATCAGCGTGCCCACCACCAGGTCGTGGCGAGCGCCCGAGCACTTCATCAGCTCGCAGAAAAGCACGTCCACGTGGTTGGGCTTGAGCGAGTCGACCAGGACGGGGCCTCCGGAACCGGAATCAACAGTGTTCCTGACGACCCCGTTGAAGAGCTCGGCGTTTTGCCCCACGACGTCCGCAAGCGTGAAGCCGACCGTCCGCGAGTAGCCGACCAGCGCGTTGAAGCGGCTGTTGGCGCGCACGATCTTCCCCGTAGCGGCGTCGACCGCGAAGACGGCGGCGGCCGTCCCCTCGAGGACGGCGTTGAGCTCCCCGCCCGCGGAGGCGATGGCGGCGGCGGCGGCGGACGCCCGCTCGCAGACGCTCTTCACCCGCGCCAGCAGCATCTTCCCGTCGAAGGGCTTGCCGATCACCTCCCATGCACCGCATTCATAGAGTTCTGTAACCGTATGAAGATCGATGGCCGAGGCGGTCTCCACCACCACTGGCACCGTCTGGATGATGCCGCTTTCGCGCAGAAACTTCAGCACCGACCATCCGTCCACCTCCTGCATGACGAGGTCAAGTATGATTGCGGAGTAGCTGTACTCGCCCTTGCGCAGCATCTCGATGGCCTGGGCACCGCCCGAAGCCTCGTGAACCTCGAAGTCGTTCTGGAATATGGCGCGCATGATGGACCGCACGACGTTTGAATCGTCAACGATCAGGATCAGGGATTTCGCGCCCCCGCGGGCTCCGTCATGCGTGCTGAGATGATGGATTGGGATTGTCATGCGTACATTCCTTTACGATGTCATGGAATCGGAGTGGCGTTAGAAATGGCTTAGGAGGTAGAGAAGCACCATGTGGTCGATGTAGGTCCTCATGGCCAGGATGTCGTATTCCACCGAAACCGTCAGCCAGTCGGTGATGTCGTAGCTGTAGAGGCCGCCAAAGCCCCATATGGGCTTCCACTTGGTGTCTAGGTCGTAGAAGTTCCTGAAGGAGGATTTGCGCTCGTTCCTGGAGGAGTTGTCGTCGTCGGAGCCTTCGTCGGAGGAGGTGTTGACGGAGCTCAAATAGTCCCTGATGGTCCTGTCGTCCATCGCAAAGCCGCCGCGCCCGTCGCTCTGGGAGAAGCCGCCTAAGATGTCGGCCCGGAACCGCATCTTGTCCGAATCCGTCTCATAGCGCAGCACGCCCAGCATGCGCTTGTCCCAGTAGGGCGTCCAGTAGAAGTCACTGGCGTCGCTCGTCGTGGTGGTGCTGAATCTCAGGCCGTACCAGACCGTCGGCATGGACTCGAAGGACCACAGGGACTCGAGGTTCATGAAGTACATTGCGTTGTCGTCGCGGTAGGACCAGTACTGCGTGCGACCGGACAGCTTCCAGTAGTCGAACGGCAGCCACTCCGTCGTGAGGGCGAGGGAGTCGTACGTGACGTCCTTGACGGCCGAGGCCACGTAGTCGTGGTCGAAGAGCGTCATGACGGAGAAGTTGTCCTCGGGGTTCCACCGGGCGCCGAAGGAAAACACCGCCTCGTCATTCCTCCGCATCCGCGTGAAATAGCCGCTGTTGAGGTGATCCTGCAAGTTCGCGTAATCCCCGTACCAGTACCTGCCGGAGTAGTCGGGCTTGCGCCTCGACAGCCCACCCGAGCCGAAGAGGAACACCCCGGAATCGAGGCGCCAGTTCATGCCCGCGCGCAAGTCCTCGGTGTCGGTCTTGAAGTTGTACTTCGACTCCCCGTAGGACACGTCGGTCATCGTCTGCGCGTTCCAGTAGGGCCGGACGGTCTGCTTGATCTCGCCCCTGTGGTATTCGCCGTACAGGCCGATCCTGTCGTTCCAGTTGGCCCCGGCCTTCGCACCGTACCTGACGATCTCCACCTGGTCGTTGGCCTTGGTGTGGGAGAGGTCGACCTGCCCGTAGGGATGGGCGGGATCGAACCAGGGCTTATCCTTCTCCTTGGACATCTGCCACTCGAGCTCCGGCTCGCGCAAGTCGCCCGCGACCTGCTTCGCCCCCCCGCCTTCGCCGGGATCGTTCCGACGGATCGTCGTGTCGTTGCGGTCGTCTTGCTCCGCGTCGTGCGCGGACGTCCCGCCCGAGACCGTCTCCAGCAATGGGCGCATGCTGGCGGAGACGCGGTTGCGGAAGCGGTGGCGGATGCTGTAGTCAAGCTTGGTGCACAGGTCTTCGGGATAGCCGGCCTTGCGCAGGCTGGCCACGATCTTGTTCGCCTCGTTCGGCTGGTTGAGGAGCATCGCCAGCTCGGCGCGCATCCGGCGGCCGAGGAAGTAAGGATGGAATTCGTAGGCGTGCCGGACGACGTCCTCGCCCTCGTCCGCCCAGCTGGGCTCGTAGCGGCGCGCGATCATCGGGTCGTCACCAGTCAAGGTGAAGCCGGTGTTGCTCTGCACGAAGCCGAGGCTATATGAGCTGGCAGCCTCGGAGATGATGCTGTCGCTGATCGAGCGCTTGGCGCTGATGTTGCACGCGCCAACCTGGCCCAACGAGCCGAAGGGGTAGGCCACCATGGCCACGGCGCAGTCGTTCGAGCCCATCTCCCTGCGGATCTTGGCGCGGCTGTCACGAAACTCGTGGCGGATGCGCCGGTCCCATTCGTTCATCGACTCGATCCGGTTGCGGTCGGCCTTCCACAGGCGGTTGTACAGAGGGTCTCGCATGTCGGTGCCCTCCTTGTCCACGGGCGCCTTCTTGTCGCCGGAGCGGAGCGAGGACCCGACGATCCAGTTGCCGGTGTCGGCGTACTGGCGTATCTCATCCCACTCAAGCCTACTGGGCTCGAAAGATTCCGGCTCATCGGAGGGGGTGAACAGCGCGAAAGGAACGCCGAACTCCTCCGCGACACGGGTGCCCAGCACCATTTGCGAGCGGCGGGCGGTGTCGAACGTCACCGCGAAGGTCAACCGGGGGCCAAGGGAATCATCGTCATCCCAGCCTTCCTCGTCCTCGTCGCCGGCATCGCCGTCTTCATCCTGCTCGGATCGCCTGCGTTCGCGGTCCTTTCTCGTCTCCTTGTCCTTTTTGAGGTAATGCAGGCCCGTGATCATCCAGCCGACATGATCGAAGAACTTCGCCGGGAGAGGCGCTTCCTCCTCGTCGGCTTGCTCATCGACGAGATGCCGCACTTTCCTGCGGCCGGCCTTGGCGGCTTTAGCAGGGTGCCTCTCGGCGCCGATGATCCGGGGGATCTCGTCCGCCGAGACCAGTTCCCAGCCGGCTCGCTGCAGCGAACGGATGTGCTCCGTCAGGCGTCTCACGCTCGTCTGCGGCATCCAGTCGCTCTCGGTGAGGTCGGTGTACTTGAGCGTTAACACGGAGTTCTTCGAACCCGCCTCCTCGAGCTGTTTCGCCTCCGCCAACGCCTTGGCGTATTCGCCCTGGGCGGAATATAGGCGCGCGCGGTAGTAGTGTATCATCGGGTCGTCGCGGTCGAAATGCTTGAAGCACTCGCGCAGGACACGCTGCGCGGCATCGAAGTTCCGCTCCTTGATCTCCACCTCGAAGAGCAGCGCAAGCGCCCGCACGTCCTGGTGGTTGTAATTGAGGAGGACGTCTTCGATCTGGCTGCGGCAGATGTTCAACCGGTCGGACTGGTAGCAAAGCTCGGCCAGGAGCTCGCGCGCCTGCATGTTAAGGGGATCGTCCTTGACCGCCTCCTGCAACCGGTCGATGATCATGTCGGTCTTGTAGCGCTCGGGGTTGACCCGGTTGATGGCCACGCACCGGCCCGCGAGCCGGGTGAGGTACTCCGAACGCATGAGGCGGTTGGTGGTCGCCTCGATGAGCGTCTCGAGCGGGGTCACGTCCTCCTGGCCCGAGATCTCCGCGATATCGGCCCGGAGCCGCATGGCCGTCATGTTCTCGGGCTCCAGCTCGAGGACCTCCTGGCAAAGGCGGTCGGCCTTCTCAAGCTCGCCCACCCGCAGCTCAAGCGTGGCCTGCTCGAGTTTTATGGGAGCGCTGTCCGAGATGACTTCCGCGATGTCGCGGTAGATCTTGAGCGAGTCCTCGTCCTGAAAACGGTTTGCAAGCATCTGGGCGTAGGTGCGCTTGATGTCGACGCGGTCGGGGTCCTCCTTGACGAGCCCCTTCAAAACCGCTTCGGACTCCTCGATCTGGCCCAGTCGCATCAGGTTCTGCGCGAATGAGTACTTGAGGTCGTAGTCCCGAGGATTGATGGCGAGGGCCTTGCGGAAGGCCTCGTCCGCCTTCACCCAGTCCTTCTCGAGTATCTCGTACTGCGCGACAAGCGCGTGAGGCTTGGCCTTCTCGGGCATCAGGTCGCGCATCCGGAACCACAGGTCGCGTGTGCGCTTCTGCTGGCCGGTCCGCACGTAGCACCAGCCGAGGCCCTCCCAGCCGGCCTCCAGCGCGGGGTCGCGCGAGATTGCCTCCTCCAGGAAGGGAATGGCCTCGGCGAACTCCTCCTCCTGCAGGAGGCCGAGTCCGTGATACAGGAGCGCCTGGGCGGGCGTTACCGAGACGTCAGTCCGGCGGGACTCGTCGATCACGCGATTGAACTCGTCCTGGATGGTAGCGGCGCAAGCCGAGCCGGCGGCCAGCGCCAGCGCCATCGTGATTGCCCGTCCAATTATCCTCATCGTGCCTCCTGCGGGTTACTTCTTGTCGGGCCAGTAGGTCCTGAGCACGTCCTCCGCGACGATTTTCGCGCCAGAGAAGGACAGGTGGATGCCGTCCGTGTCGCGCACCGTGACCGCCGAGCCCGTCTTGGAGAAGATGGTCTGCGTGTAGCGTCCCGGCCGGATCGTGAGCACCTTGCCCATGTCGTACCTGTGGAACCGGTCGCGGTACTTCTCGTCGCCCGCAATCTCGGCGACGATGCCGGCGACGAGCTGCGCGTGCTGCTCGTTGCCGTCGGACTTCATCGGCGGCGTAAGCATCCACACGGCGTGGGTTACGCCGTTCGTGTAGAGGGCGTCGAGAAGCTCCTCGATGCGGCACTTGTACTCGACGCGCCACGTGTCCGTCCCCACCATGGCCATGCTGCCCGTACGGCTCTCGAGGGTTTGCCTGTCGTTCGTACCCAACGCAATGAAGGCGGTCTTCGGCTTCACCCGCTCGCAGAGCTCCTTGGCCTTCTCCGGCCAGTTGAAGACCGACGGCCGGGCAAGTCCGGAACCGAGCGACGAGAATGACTCGGCCGGGGTCACTTCCTTCGCCTTGAAGGCCTTCTCCATGCCCTTGCCGAGCATCTTCATCATAGAGTCGCCAATGAAGATGACGGGCGTGTCGAGCTTGACCGGCTCCCCGATCTTCGGAGCGTCCGGCTCCGCGCCAGTCGCCGTAATCGCCGCCATCAGGACTGCCACAGTCATGAGTTTGCTTGTCATTTTACCTTCCTTGTTTTTCATTGGATGTTATTTGCTATTGCGGGTTATCTTCCTGGTCGAGCCACCGCCCGCGAACGCGCGCGGTTCCCCGGCGGAGAAAATCCAGTCGGAACATCGCCGAGAGACGTGCAACCGGACGCACGAGCGCCTTCGCCGCGTCGCGGGCAACGCCGTAGTCCATGTTCTCGGCGTTCTTCTCCATCGCCGGCGCATTCATGAGCGCCACAAGCGCGTAGAACACGGCAAGGCCGGCCGCCGCCGCCCGCCAAGTCACGTTTCTTCCTTCAGAGTCCTTAATAGCCACGCCTCCTTCAGAACTGGAAATAGATGAACGGAGCCACGCCTTCGGGGGCGAGTCCAAGGATGACGGTAAACACGACCGCCGCCAGGCCGCCCTGCACCCACACGGGCCACCTGCGCAAGCGATCGGTGAGCCAGGCGAGCCGCGCTCCGTCGCAGAGCTGCAGGGCGAAGCCCGCCGCCAGCATCGCCGCGCCAGCCGTCACCGGCAGCGTGGACTCCACGCCTACTGCCTTGAACGCATTGAGGACCCCCTTGAAGGTCTCCATGCCGCCTGCGGAGCCCGCCCTGAAGAGAATCCACAGGAAGGCGACCACGTGGAACACGAATATCCGCGCAAGCCACTTCGGCGGGCGGAAGGAAACGAGGCGGCCGAGCATGCGCTCCACCGCCAGCAGCGCACCATGCATGATCCCCCACAGCGCGAACGCCCAGCCCGCCCCGTGCCAGAGCCCGCCCAGGAACATGGTGAGCATGAGGTTCGCGTAGGTTCTCGCCTTCCCCTTGCGCGAGCCGCCCAGGGGGATGTAGAGGTAGTCGCGGAGCCACGACGAGAGCGAGATGTGCCAGCGGCGCCAGAACGTCTTGAAGCTGTCGGAGAAATAGGGCGCGTCGAAATTGATCGGGAACTCGAAGCCCAGCAGCAGCGCACAGCCGATCGCGATGTCAGAGTAGGCAGAGAAGTCGCAGTAGATCTGCAAGGTGTAGGCGTACACGCCCATGAGTGCGTCGATGGTGCCGAATTCTTCCGGCATGGCGAAGAGCGGATCCGCGAGGTTCGCGGCGAGGTAGTCCGCGATGACCATCTTCTTGACGAGCCCCGCGAGGATGAGCACGCCTGCGCGCGAGGCATCCAGCCTCGTCTCCGTCCCCGGCAGGTTCTCCATCGCCGGGATGAGGTGGCCCGCCCGGACGATCGGCCCGGCCACGAGCTGCGGGAAGAAGGCAAGGTAGTTCGCGAAGTCGATCCAGCGCCTCGCGGGCCTTACCTCGCCGCGCGCCACGTCAATCACGTAGCTCAGCGCCTGGAAGGTGTAGAAGGATATGCCAACGGGGAGGACGATCTTGTCCAGAAATGGCTGCGCCGACTCCAGGAAGGCGATCCACTCATCGCCTCGGCCAAGCCAGCCGGCCACCTTCACCCCCAGCGGGGCGACAGCCCCGTTGAAGAGGAATCCCGTGTACTTGAAGAACACGAGCACGCCGATGTTGAACGCGACCGCCAGCGCCACCGGCAGTCTGCCCGCCTGCCTCCCTCGCCCGGCCATCCACAGGGCGAAGCCATGGTTGATGACGGAAGACGCGAGCAGCATCAGCGCAAACGGCCAGCTCCACCAGCCGTAGAACACTAGACTCGCGGCGAGCAGCACCAGCTTCCTCAGCGAGACGAACCCCCTTTCGCAGCCTGCATACCGCTCCGCCAGCGCCGCCAGGCCCCAGTTGAGGCCGAAGACGACCGCGAAGAACACGGCAAACGTCAAGGTCGGAAACAGCATCAGTCTTCCCGCCCCCTTGGCATGACCACTAGCATCGGCTCCGTCCCAGTGCCGGCGGAGGAGGCCTTCCACTTCTCGAATTTCTCCACCCGAGTCTCCCAGGTCGCCTGGCCCGTCTGCAGGTAGAGACTGCCGCGCTGGAGCTCGTGCAGCACCAACTTGGCGCCGGCCTGCGCGGCCTCCGCGAGCGGCTTGTCGCTCTGGATCAGGACGACGTTCGCGAACAGGGCCTCGAGCTCCTCCTCCATCTTCGCGCGCCACTCCGCCCCGGGGAGACGCCTCACCCGCAGGCACAGGCCGTCAAAGCCGGACTTCTTCATGTAGGCGATGACGTCCGCAGGTTCGGGGTCGTTGTAGTAGCCGAGGTCCACGACCGGCATGAGCCGCAGACGATGGTAGCGCGCGAAGACGCGCAGACCGTCTAGCGAGCGAGCGTCTGGAGAAGAGAGAGACCGGTCTACCGCCTGCTGGCCGACGATCGGCGCAATCATGCCCACGTCGTCCACTCGCGCACGCAGGGCCTCGAGAACGTCGCGCGTCGGCGCAGGCTCGGAGGTGCCCGCCTCCATGACGGTCGGCAGCAGGTCCATGACGACGATTGTCGGGCACATCGGGCCGGACGACAACACCTTGAGGCGCGTCTGAGCCATGCCCGTCTCGGATGCGGAGGCCGCCACCCCCCACCAGCCATAGCCGAGCGCGCGTGGAATCTCGAGAGGCGTGGAGAACGCATGCCTGCCGTTGAAGTAGCCGATCGCGCCGTCGCCGCGGATCTCCAGCCGGAGCGTGAGGTCGTCTTTCGGACGGACCCACAGGACGCTGTCCAGCACCCGTGGCTCGCCGTTCTGCCATGCCTGAATGCGCAGGAATCCGTCACTGTCGAACCCGAAGCGCACCATGCCCTGCGTCGAACGCCGCGCATAGAGCCAGAACGCGCCGAGCGACTCGCCAATCCTCGCCTCCACGAACCCGTCGCGGATGAGGTCGCTGCGCTTGAGCCTCAGGTTGGTCTCGGATGGGTCGGGCAGGCCCGGCAGCAGGTATTCGCCGCCGTTCATCACCCCGTTGTTGCCGAAAATCTCCCAGTTGTCGGAGAGACCGGACTCCGAAAAATTCTCGATGACGGGCTGTTCGAGCGGCATCAGCGTCATGTAGTTGCGCTTCACCAGGCCGTTCTTGGAATCCCTCGCCACACGCCGCAGGAAGTCGAACGCCGCGCTCGACTCCGGAAACGTTAAGAGCCCGGAGTCCTCGATCTTGCGGCGGAACCACATCAGGTTCTGGCTGTTGGGCGCGACCATGCCGATGATGTGCCGCAGGTTGTCGTAGCGCTCGGGCGCCTCGTTGAGATAGTTTTGCAGCGCCACCCTGATGTCGATGTTGTCGGGCTGGCGTCCGACCCAGTCCTTGAGAATCGCGCGCGCGTCCGCGCGCATCCCCCTGTGGTCGAGCCAACGCGCCTGCGCGAGGGCTATCTCGCGGTTGAGGGGGAAGGCCTTCGCGTACCTGTCCAGCATCTCGCGCGCCTCGTCCTCGGCCTTGCCGGTCGTCATCAGGTAGTCGGCGAAGGCCGTCACCACGCTAATTCGCCCGGGGTCAAGTTCGAGGGCCTTCCGGTAGGCCGCAGCCGCATCGTCGCCACGCGTCTCGCGGACGTTCAGCCGCGCCTTGTATTCCCATGCGTCCGCGCTCGTCGGCATCGCCTCCGTCCAGCGCTTGGCGACGGCGTCAGCCTCAAGGAAACGGCGTTCGGACAGAAGCCGCTCGGCCCGGACGACGAAGTCCGGATCGCCAGGCTGCGATTCCTGCGGATTCGCGTCGATCTTCGCGAGCTGGTAGTAGTTGACGGCGTCATCCTTATCGTTCGGCACCACCGACAGGAGCCCGTGCATGCGCTTCCTGAGGACGGGCGTGACCACCGAGCCGTCCGCAGCTACCACAATCACGCCCGGCAGCGTGCCAAGAAAGCCCGCCGCCATGCTCCCCGCCACGAACGACGCCGGGAACCTGACCGCTACCGGCATGTTGGTACACCCCGTATCCTTGCGGAACGACGCGATCCAGCTGCGCATCAGCGGCAGGCTCGTCTCCTTCAGCTCGCTCGCGTCTACGTAGAGCCCCGCGAAACCGCCGTCCTTGAATGCCTCCGCCGACGTCTCCCGCGGGATGTTGTCGAACGGGTTGTTCCCGGAGAGCTTCAGCCGCGGCCATACGCCGCAGAACGCCCTGGCCGCCTCGATCTTGATGACGTCGAGATCCTCCACGAGCTGGAAGCCGGCCATGCCGTCGCTCGCCGAAAACCACGGCGGCGCGATTCCGTCGTACCTGAAGGCCTGCCGTTCAAGCTCCGCGAAGACGTCCGTCTTGTCGCGTATCGACTCCGCGTCCCAAAACGCAAAACGCGGCAGCGGCGCCCTGAGACGCGCGGACATGATCTCCACTTCCGCCACGCCGGGATAGCCGCTCCATACGCCCGCGCCGACGAATCCGGGCCTGGGCCGAGGGTTCCCAAGGCTCACGCCCCCGCCGAAGATCACCCGCCCGTCCAGCATCGTGAAAAGCGCGCCGCTGCGCGCGACGAGAACGAGCGAATGCTCGCGGCCCGTACCGATGGGGGAATCCAGGAATTCAACGGCCAGCCTTTCGCCGGACGTGCGCTCCGGCTGGTTGCGCGTCAGGATGATCGAGCTGTCGTTTCCGAACGTGAGCATCACCGTGTCATCTTCGGCCACGTAGTTCAGGAACACGGTGAAGCCGCCTCCATCCATGCGGAACTTGATTTCAAACGAGCCTTCCGTAAAGGCGTTGGAGCCCATCACCAGCGCCCTCGAGCCGGTGGTGGAGCCTTTGTCGGAGACGACCGGGTCGTCCGGAGCCTTTGCCCGCAGGTAGACGGAGGGGCTGTCGGCGGCTGGTATGCACTCGCCCCAGATCGCGCGCCACCTTTCCTTTTCCACGCCGCCCGCCTCCGGCGAGTCATTCCAGCCGCCTGGTATCGCGCGCGGCCACACGCCGTCAAGGATGCGCACCAGCTCGTCGGCGCTCCACGCGGGATCCACCTTGAGCCGCGCGAGGCGGCGCGGGTCGGAGTGGGCGTCGTTGTAGCCGAAGCCGTCGATAATGAACCCCATTTCGTAGAAGTCCTCCACCGCCTTGAGGTTGACTTCCCGCAGTGGCTTGTTGTGCGCCTCGAACTGTCCGTAGTTCCCCATGGGGAAGAAGAACGCCCGCGCCGCGCATCCGAGCGTGTTCGTGAAAAACGAGGCCGCCGCGACATGGTCGGCGCGGATGCGCCTGTCGAACTCCTCCAAGGTTTCAAATCGCGAAAGGTCCGACAGCCACGCTGGCGCGGAAAAGAACATCGCCGTTCGCCCGTCCGCGCCCGCAGTGACCTCCCCCGCGCCGTGATCGGACTCCGCCGCCAGGTCCCATGTGGGGCTTGATTTCATGCGCTTCAGGTACGGCGCGAGGATGACCCCTTCCACCTCCTTGCGCACGTCGTCCGTCACCACCCCCATGACGGCATGCCAGTGCCGCTTCTCCAGCAGGCCGCCGGTTGTGAAGTACGAGCTTCGCCGCGAGTTCTCGAACGTGATCAGCAGCGACTTGGCGGGGAGGAGGCGCCCCTCCTTGTAGAACCTCGCCACGTCGTCGAGCGTGATCGGGGTGTACCCCGCCGCCTTCAGCGCGTCCAGCTGCAAATCGAACTCCGCCGTCGAGACGAAGTCCCCGCCGACTTCCGGATTTGTCGTGACGCCGCCGTAGGCGATGGCCACGAACGAATCGCTCTCGCGCTTTACCATGTCCAGCGCCGCCTGATGCAGGCGCTCGCGCCGCTTCCAGTAGATGCCGTTTAACACGCCCCATGTCGCCACCCCCAGGCATACGAGGCCGAACAACACGAGCCAGGCGGTGCGGTTCTGGTCCTTGCGCATCGCTTGCGGACGCGTCCATCCGCTGCCCGCCATCCTGGCGGAGCTGGATATGTCCGGATTCGCGCTCATCCTCTCGTACCCCATTTCTTGCCGTCCAGCGTCAGGAAGCCCCAGTAGGTCTGCCAGCCGAAAAAGAAGATGTAGGAAAGCGTGAACAGGATCCCGGCATACCACCACCTGCGGCCGCTCGTGATCCAGAAGTGGAGGCACCACACCAGCGTGATCGTGAACACGCCGATCACATACGACGGATGCAGCATCCGCTCCTGCAGGGGCGCGATGAGAAGCGCCTGCACCATAACGACGGGCTCGACGATCGGCATCCACATCATGGCGTACCACGAAAGTGCGGGAACGGGGTGCTTGCGCCACATGAACTTGCCCGTCTTCCAGATTTCGCGCAGGTAGGACCTCACCCACCGCGCCTGCTGGCGCGCGTACTGCTTCCACCCCTCGGGGCAGATCGTCGTCGCGAGCGCCTGGTCGTCGTAGAGGATCTTGTAGTCCCTCAGGATGAGGTTCGTGAGCGAACGGTCGTCGGCGTAGTTCCCGTGCTCGCCCCACACGGTCGCGTTGATCCAGTCGTCCATCACGGCGAGAACGCACGTCCGCCTGTACGCCGAAAAGCATCCGGGCAGGCAGCTCACGGTGCCGAATACGCTTTCGGCCGCCTTCATGATCTTGTACGAGAAGTAATACCTCACGTCCTGCATCCGAGTGAGCATGTTGACGTTCGCGTTCTCGATGTCGCAGTGGCCGGAGATGCCGCCCACCGTCGGGTCCACGAAGCCCTGCATCAGCTTGTGGAGCGAACCCGGGAAGACGAAGGTGTCCGAATCCACGCACACCATGAACTCGCCGCGCGCGAGGAACGTCGCCACCCCCCAGCCGTGGCAGAGGCCGCGGTTCTTCTCGAAATTCACCAGCACGAGCCCCGGATGGTTCGTCTGCGCCTCCTGGATGTGGACGAGCGAATCGTCCGATGAGCCGTCGTTGACGCACACGACCTCAAGCTTGTCCAGGGGATAGCCTGAGGAGAAAATGCGCTCCAGGGTCTTGCGGATCGCCAGGCCCTCGTTGAAACACGGCACCAGCACCGTCAGCGTCGGCTCGAAATCGGCTTCGGCCGGCGCCTTGTAGAAGGCGGCGAAGATGAAGCGCGTGATCACGAAGGCGCCGGCGATGATGGAGTAGATCGACACGAGCGGCTGGTAAAAGTAGTTCTCGATGCTGTTCAGCTGCACCGTCACCGCCCACGCCAGCATGCCCACCGCGCCGACCGCCACGATGATGCCAAATATGAAATGCGGGGGATGGTAGATCGCCTTCAGACGCGCCTTCACCTCTTCCGGCGAAGGCGGCTCCATCGACGGGGCGACCGTGCGTTCCAGCGTGCTCTGCACCATCGCCTGACGGCAGTAGGGACAGATCGTCGGTGGAGCCGTCCCTAGGGTCTGGACGTCAATCAAACAGTGCGGACACCGGCTGGATCGCACCTCCACCGAATTTCGGCGGCGGCTCCCGGAGACGGCAGGGCGGGGACTGGAACGCGTAAAGAAACTGCGCGTTCCCCCTACCCCTGCCTTAGATGTCATGTCGGTCGTCATCTAACCAGAAACCGCCTCCGCCGACTTACCGCACCTCGTTTGCGAGGTTGTCCACGCGGATCTTGAAGAAGCGCGCGTCGCCGGCGCCGTTGAGGTCGATCACGGCCGTGTTGTACGGCGGCGTGGCTTCCATGTGGTAGTAGCCCATGTTGTCGAATCCATTGCTGTCGACGGGAATGTAGTCCTCGAAAGCGTCGAGCGCAGTCGCGGCGAGGACCGAGTAGGCCTGGCCTTCGTAGCTGTTCCACGTAAGGGTCAGGCACGCCCTAGAAGCTGAAAATCTCAACATCCGTGCGAAAGCCGAATCGACAACACCTTTCTCTTTCATGCATTTTTCTCTTTCATATGATGAGCAGCTGCAAAACCCCTCTTTGCATTGTCCAAGAGCATGGCCATGCGGCCCGACGAAGCCACAGGACACCTTCCGAAGAGAAGAATTACAACACGCGGATATTATATCATATTTCACCCCACTGTCGCAAGGAGTCGCAGTTTGCCATAACTCTCGGCAAAGGCAGATAAGGTTTCGAGCGACCACGTTCGCCAAATGCCGGACACCACGAGTAGAATGGGAACATGGGAACATGTCACGAAGAACTCGCCGCCGCCGTGGGGCTTGAACGCAATTACGTGCGATATGCCCTTCGCTTAGCGCTCCGGCGCATTTTGCTAATCGGAGTGGTCGGACTGGCGGGGATCGGACCCGCGACCCCAACATTAAAAGTGTCGTGCTCTACCAACTGAGCTACAGTCCGAAGTCGCAATTGGGGGAATTATACCAAATAATCGGCCTGCGCACAATCGGCTCATGCCTTTATGCGCTTTGCGTGGGCCTTGCCCGGTTTGCTTTCCAGCACGGCGGATTCGATCGGCCTGCCGCACACGCCAAAGCAGTTGCGCGGATAGACGCGAAGCCGGTACCGTCCGCTCTCCGGCAGATCCATCGCGTTGACCGCGAACCTTTGGACCGCCGGCTCGTCGCGCTCCAGCCGATAGAACGCAGGCGCAAGAAAACGCTTCACGACGGCGACCGTACCATCCTCCATCTCGGCGCGCACCTCGTAGTCGAACACGCGTCCCCCGCTGGCGCTGGCGGACGGGAACTCGGCCATCATCATTATGGTCCAGTTGTAGCTCCGCGTCTCGAAGTTGCTTGTGTACGTCTTCACCGAAGCTCCCGCAGGGAACTGCGGCACAGGCGTTCGCGCCTTGCTGTTGGCGAAGGCGTAGCGGCTGGCGTCAGCGGCTGGCGGCGTGACGATCCACGCCGGCGCAGCCTCCACCCCTTCCGTGAAGTCGCGGCGCTCGACCTCCATGCGGCCGTCGTACACGGAGACGACATAGCCCTGGGCCTCCTTGAGGAACTCGCGTGCCGGCAGGCACTGCATCGACAGGTCGCACTTGCCGTTCCGCCTGGCACTGCCGTTCTCGTAGCCGCCGGGAACAGTCGTGTACGACATCGACGGCACTGCGATCGCCGTGTATCCGCCCTGCCAGATGGAACGCTCGTCGTTAAGCGTCCAGTGGACGTGCCCCGTGAACGTCACCGCGTTTGGGAACTTCCTGAACACGTCGCCGCCGTAGGCGTCGCCGCCGCTGCCCGGCGTCGTGCCCTTGAACGGATAGTGCGTAAAGACGAAGAACGGCTTCTTCGGGTCGAGGGACCCGCCGTTCGCGGCAAACCAGGCGTTCGCGTCCGAAAAGCCGTCCGCGCCGTCCTTCCACTCCGAGCTGATGAAGTCGTACCCCTTCACGGTACGGCGCCGGACCTGCTCGAACGGCTCGTGGAACGCCTCTTCCCAGCACTTCTTCATGCCGAGCTTCACGAGCGCCTCCTCTTCGGAATAGCCCTGCACGTGCATGTCGAGCGTCATGTCGCCGTACCAGTAGCCGTCGTAGTCGTGGTTGCCCGTGCAGAACAGCTTCTCCACCTTGCGTCCGTCGGGCGCACGGTCGTCGGGAAACACGCTGTACCATGCGTCCGCCACGTACTTCAGACCGCTACGCAGCCCCCAGTCGCTCAGGTCGCCCGAAACTACGACGGCATCTACCTTGCGGTCGCGCATGTATGCAAGGGCGCGTCGGAACGCCTCCGTGGATTCGGGCGTCGTCACGTGAAGGTCGCTGAGCACTCCGAACGTAAGCCTGGGCGACTCTCCGCCGATGCCGAGCGCCCGGCATCCGCCAGCGCCCGCAAGGGCCGCCGCCCCGCCGAGAAAGTTGCGTCTGCTGATCATGGTTTCTCCTGTCTGCCGCCAAAAGGGACTCAAGCCTGAAGCGACGTTCCTGTGGCGCAATCGCGCTCGTAACGGGCGCGCACGCGCAAGAATACAAGCCCTGACACCGGAACGGTAAACAGGTAGCCTACTCCCAGGACGCCGATGGCAAGCCAGAAGTTCGACACCAGGAACGCCACAAGAAGCAGCAGGCCGGCCAGCACTAAAGGCAGCGCCTTCCGCCTGACGTGCACCGCCTTTAGCGAAATCGTAGGCAAGCGAGAGGCCATGAGAGTGCCGACCAGAAGCAGCATGAACACCCCTGTCCACGGATTCTGCAGCACCGTTGCGAACGTTGGCGAAGACCCCTTAGCGTCGAACGCCAGCGAGAGAATGGCCGGGGTAAGCACCATCCAGCACCCGCCTGGCGCCGGAACCCCGGTAAAGAAATGCTTCCAGTACGGGGCCGTCTCCTGTTCCAGCATCGTATTGAACCGCGCCAGGCGGAAGCAGTCGCAAAGCGCATAGTACAGTGCGCAAGCCAGCACCACGCGGATGAACGGCCGCGCCACGACCGTGCCGTCGGCAAGCGTGTGGTCCGGGCCGCCCGTCATCCAGAAGTACATGAACATCGCCGGCGCGACGCCGAAGTTCACGAAGTCCGCAAGCGAATCGAGCTCCGCGCCCAGCTTCGAGCTGGCCTTCAGCAGCCGCGCAATCCGGCCGTCGATCCCGTCGCAGATGCAGGCGACGAGAAGCGCCCACAGCGCGGACAGGAAACGCCCCTCGGACGAGAACGAGATGGAGGTGATGCCTGCGCACGCCGCCATGGACGTGATCAGGTTCGGCACGATCGCCCGGAGCGGGACCCGGTCGACCTTCGCCGCTCGCGGGCGCCGGCGGCGACCCCTCAGTCGGAATCGGCTCATGGCGTCAGCTGACCGAGATCCGGATGCCCCCGGCAGGGTTCTGTGGCGCGGACGGCTGCTTCGCGCCGCCCTTGCGCGGCGGCCCGATGAGGCAGAAGTGGATGCGCCCGTCGGTGCGCGGCGCCTGCTCGACGTAGCACTCGTCGCGGATCATGTCCAGGACTTCGGCAATCTTGTCTTCGCCAATGTCACGGTGCGCGTTCTCGCGCCCGCGGAACTGGAGCGACAGCCTCACCTTGTTGCCGGCCGCCAGGAACTCCCGTATCTGGCGTAGCTTGTGGTTGATGTCGCCGACATCCGTTCCGGGATGGAACTTGATTTCCTTCACCTGGGTGCTCTTCTGGGCCTTGCGCTGCTGCTTGGCCCGAATCGACTCCTCGTACTTGAACTTGCCGTAGTCCATGATCTTGCAGACCGGCGGGTTCGCGTTGGGCGTGATCTCAACCAAATCAAGGCCGCGGCTCTCCGCCAGACGCTGAGCCTCGCGCGTCGCCATGACGCCGATCATCTGACCCTGGGAATCAAGAACGCGAACCTGCGGAACGCGTATCTTATAGTTGACACGAGTGAACTGTCCGATAACTCACCTCATATTTTTTGTTGAAGATGAACGTATTGTATCATATTCGGCGGCTTCCGCGCAATAGCCGCGGCGCACCGCATGCGGACTGGCGTTATCGCCGCCGCAGGACGACAAGCGACTCGAACCGCGCCGTGCGCGGGAACATGTTGAACCACCGGACTGATTCCACGTCGTAGGCCGACGTGAGCACCCGAAGGTCCCGAGTGAGCGTGGCAGGGTCACAGGACACGTAGAAAATTCGCGCCGCATGCGAAGCTGCAAGACCGCGCGCCACGCCCGGCTCGAGTCCGCCGCGCGGCGGATCAACGATGACGGTGGTCCTGGCACCGAACCGCAGCTTGCGCATGCTCCGCCCCACGGTGTCCGCAAAAAAACGCGCCTCGATGCCCTGCGCCGCCGCGTTCTGCTTCGCAGACGCCACGGCCTGGCGGCCGCTCTCTATTCCGGTCAGGCGCGTCGCCTCGCTGCCGCGCGCCCCGGCGCAGCACAGCCCGAAGACACCGACTCCGCAATAAAGGTCCACCATGTCGGGCGCGGCATCGCTGCCCTTGAGATAGTCGTCCACGACAGTCCGCACAAGCGCCTCGCCGACAGCAGGATTGACCTGGTAAAAGCCGTCCGCAGGCACGTCGAACGTCCGTCCGCAGGTCGTCTCCTGAAGCACCAGCCCCGGCGGCGGCTCGCCGACCCACCACTTTACGCCGCTCCTGGGCGTCCAGCGGATCGTCACGCCGCCCTTGCGCGCTATGTCCCTGCGGACATGCTCCGCTCCTTGCGTCAGCAACGCAAGCACGCTGCGGCGTATCTCGGGAAGCTTTTCATTTATCGCGGGCACGGCAAGCGGATCCTCCGGCATGTCCACGATCTCGTCGCCCGACGCCATGCGGTAGCCTATGGCCCAGCGTCCGCCCTGCCGCGCAAAGTGGTAGACCACCTTGTTGCGGTAGTTCGCGGCCGCCGCAGGCCCGGCGGACGCCACGCCCGGGAACGGTATTCGGGCCCGCTCAAGGAAATCCTTCAGCTGCCCTTCCTTGGCCAGCGCCTCTCCGTCTTCGCCCAGGGCGGCGTAGACGCAGCCCGGAACGCCTGCAAACGCCCCGCCGTCAATGCGGTCGGGGCTCGGCTCCACCACCTCAACGAGCCGCGCCCGGACGAAATGGCGGCGCTCTTCGACGATCTCGGCCTTTACGCTCTCGCCGGCCCAGGCGCCGGGCACGAAAACGACGCGCCCGTCGCCAAGACGGCCGAGCCCGTCGCCGCCATACACGTTCTTGGCAACGTAAACGGTGCTAGTCACTTTGAGAACCTCGCGATGAAACCGCCGCCGGAGGCCATGCGGAACGCTATGCTCTCGCCGGCGCGCACCCGCATCGTCTCGTGACCGTACGCCTGTGCATCGAGCCTCGTGCGCCAGTTGTCGCGGAACGCCTCCATGCGCCACACGCCCTCGCCGAGGAAGGAGGTGTCGAGCTGGTAGGTGCGGTGGTCGCCGTTGGTTATGCCGGCCACGTACCAGACGTCGCTCTTGCGGCGGGCTAAGACCACGAACGAGTCGGGGTCTCCGGCGAGGCCGAGGGTGTCGTCCCACGTTACGGGCGTTGCCGCCATGAACGCCAGCGACTCCCCGTTGCGCATGTAGTTCCCGGGACTGTCGCACAGCATCTGGAGCGGGGCCTCGTAAAGCGCCATCATGGCCATCTGCCGGCAGCGGGTTCCGAGAGACCCCGGATGGCTGTACGCTTTCTTAGGATACTTGCCGACCGCGTAGTTCTCCATCGCTCCCGGCGTGTAGTCGAGCGGACCGGCCGTCATGCGCACGAACGCCGCCCTCACGTCGTTGTCGAGCATCTCCGGGTCGCCCTTGTTCCACTTCATCTGCTCCAGCCCGTGAATGCCCTCGTAGTTGAGGATGTTCGGGTAACGCCGCTGAAGTCCGGTCGGGCGGTACATGCCGTGATAGTCAACGACCATCTTCTCCCTTGCGCACACGGCGGCGAACTTCTCGATGAACCGCACCAGCGACGCGTCGCCGCGGTCCATGAAGTCGACCTTGAAGCCCGCCGCACCGAGCTTCGCGAAGTGCGACGCCACCTTCTCCTCCTCGCCGACGACCTGCGCCCACGCCATCCAGAGTATGATGCCGACGCCCTTCTCGCGGCCGTGGCGTATGATTTCCGGAACGTCTACGGCCGGATTGAACTTCCATATGTCCAGCTTCTCGCTCCAGCCCTCGTCGAGTATGACGTACTCTATGCCATGCGCGGCGGCGAAGTCTATGTACCGCTTGTAGGTGCCGGTAGTGCAGTTGGTCACGCCCTTGCCCTCCCAGTTGTTCCACCAGTCCCACGCCACCTTGCCGGGCTTGACCCACGAGAAGTCGGCGTCCTTGTCAGCAGGCGCGGCAAGCGCGTATACAATGTCCGCCTCGGCAAGCTTCGCGGGCGCATCCGCCAGCACGAAAGTACGCCAAGGGAAAGTGCGCGTACCTTCCGTTTCCACAAGCCAGTCGGCGTGCTTCTCAACGCGCACCCAGCGGCCGCCGCGCTCCAGACGATTCGTGCCGCCGGCAGAGTGGTATTCGCGCTTCGGCCAGCCGGCGAAGCGGGCCTGAAGCCGCGTCATGCCAAGCTCGGACTCCGCCTCGTCCAGATTCCAGATCGGATAATCGCGCACGTCGGACTCCGTCACTGCCACCGTCTTGCCGGAAACGGAATACACGAACGGCAGATAGACGATCTTGTTATTGTCGCTGTCGGTCTTCACGTCACGGGCGCGGAGGCTCTTGCACTTCGTCTCCTCGCAGCCTACGCGGTCAGTGAAGTGCACCCAGCACTTAGCCGCCGCGTCCGGCACGGTGACGTCCGCCCGCTCGCCGCTGACGCGTATGCGATCCCCGAACTTCGTCTCGAAGCGGTATGCCGCGCCGTCGTCGCGCGCCACGATGCGGACCGCCCACTTGCCAAAGTCAACGAGCGCCTCGTAGCCATTCTGGCTGACCTTGCCTTTCTTGTACACCGGAGTAGGCACCTTGCCGAGAAGCCGCCCCGACGAGACGACCGGCTTGACGGTCTCAGCGTCGCGTCCGAGACGCTTGCCCTCGACCCTGAGCATCAACCTGCTCTTCGCGACCATCGTTCTGCCGTCGCGCAGCACCTCGTACGATAGCGGATTCAGATAAAGTCGAATCTCGTTGCGCCCGTCGGGCGAAGCGACCGAAGCCACGGGCCCGTCGCCACGGAACAGCATACAACCACAAACGCCAAGCGTCGCAACGCCGGCAACCAGCATCACAAGTCTCTTCATGGGGCCGATTATAGCATTTGCCGACCCCAGCCGTCAAATCGGACGCAATCCGCCCGCATTCAGCTCCGGGTGCCAGGTGAAGGCCGTGACGTTCCGCCAGCGGACGGCGGTGGGCTGGCCGTTGAAGACCGACAGGACCTTTGCCTCAGGGGAAACTGCGGTAATGGCGGGGGCGCGTATGAACGTCATCGGGACACCAGGCGTTCCGTCAAAGTCGCCGACCGTCCTGAAGCTACCGAGCTGCCGCCCGTATGCGTTGCGACGAACCGTGACCGGCAACGAACCGAACCAGACCGTCGGATCGTCCTCGATCTTCTCCGCGAGCAGGATAAGCCCGGCGCAGACGGCGAACACTGGCAACCCGCCGTCAATGCGCTCCTTCAGCGGCTCAAAGAGCCCGAGATCCTTCAGGAGCTTGCCCTGCACGGTAGATTCGCCGCCCGGCAGGGCGAGCAAGTCCAGGCCGCGCTCGAGGTCGGAGCGTTGCCGGATCTCAAAGACGTCAGCCCCCTGCGACCGCCAGTAGGCCTCCATCTCGGCAAACGCACCCTGGACCGATAGCACGCCAACTTTCATCCGACTTCCCCTTCTACCCAAATAACCACTACTTCCCGCGCTCTTCCATTATGGTCTCGATCTCGTCGGCGTTGATGCCGACCATCGCCGGACCAAGGTTCTCCGACAGCTTTGCGAGCAGCTTGGAGTCCTGCCAGTTGGTGACGGCCTGGACGATCGCCGCCGCACGCTTCGCGGGGTCGCCGCTCTTGAATATGCCGGAGCCTACGAACACGCCCTCTGCGCCAAGTTCCATCATGAGAGCGGCATCGGCCGGCGTGGCAACGCCGCCTGCGGCAAAGTTCACGACGGGAAGCTTGCCGTTGTCATGCACGAACCTCACCAGATCGAGCGGGGCGGCCAGCTCCTTCGCCGCCTCGTACAGCTCGTCTTCGCGTAGGGACGCGACGCGGCGGATCTCGCTCTGCATCTTGCGCATGTGCCTGACCGCCTGCACCACGTCGCCCGTGCCAGGTTCCCCCTTGGTACGGATCATCGTCGCGCCCTCGCCGATGCGCCGCAGGGCTTCGCCGAGATCGCGCGCGCCGCAGACGAACGGCACGGAGAACTTCGTCTTGTCTATGTGCCGCACGTCATCGGCAGGCGAAAGCACCTCGGACTCGTCTATGTAGTCTATCTCTATAGCCTCCAGTATCCGCGCTTCGGCGATGTGGCCGATGCGGCACTTCGCCATCACCGGAATGGAGACGGCCGCCTGAATGCCCTTTATCATCGCCGGATCGCTCATGCGAGAGACTCCGCCTGCCGCGCGGATGTCGGCGGGGATGCGCTCGAGCGCCATCACCGCGCACGCGCCGGCGTCCTCGGCGATCTTCGCCTGTTCGGGCGTCGTAACGTCCATGATCACTCCGCCCTTAAGCATTTGCGCAAGGTTGCGGTTCAGTTCCTGCCTGTCGTTCATGTTGCCTCCTTAATGATAGGGTCGAGCATCATTATACACCATCGCCGACAACTGTCGAAAATAGGAATTTCATCCATTCCGCCATAGGCGCATCCTATGCCTCGCCGTCGCCATGCAGTTGACTGCACAGGGGGGTGTTTTGGTATAATAGCCTGGCAGTTACCATAACTTTAAACGCAAAACTAGGAAACCAGACATGAAGAAAATGCTGTTGGCGGCGTCTGCCTGCCTTGTAGCGGCCTGCGTTGCGCAGTCCGCCGACCTCGACTTTCTCAAGGAGCTCGTCGAGATACCCAGTTCGTCCATCGACTACCCGCAGGTCAACCGCGCGATGCGCGCCATGAAGGCTTATCTTGAGAAGCGCGGGCTCTTCTGTACGGTCGAGACCGACGACGACGGCCGCGAACTTCTGTTCGCCGCGACGAAGCCGGGGAAGGTGCAGGATTACGTCATATCGGCGCATCTTGACGTGGTGCCGGCCTCCTACGAGGGCCAGTACACGTTCAAGAACGAGAACGGGCGCCTCTCCGGGCGCGGCGTGGGCGACGACAAGGGCGGTTCGCTCGCCGTGGCGCAGGCACTTGCCGCGCTCGCTGGCAAAGACGTGTCCGTAGGCTGCATATTCGGGGCGGACGAGGAACTGGGCGGCTTCACGACCACATGGATGGTCGAGAAGATGGGCTACCGCCCGCGGAAGATGGTGATCGTGGTCGACAGCGCCTACGGCAAGATAGGCTATGCGACGAAGGGCCAGCTGATGGTCCGGGCGACGATCACGGGGAAAGGCGGCCATTCGTCGGCTCCGTGGAATTGCGAAGACCTCATAACGCAGCTTTCCTCGGCCGTCGTAAAGATCAAGGAAGAATGGTATCGCCGCCATCCGATGGCGGACGGCCCGGACCACTGGTCGGACGTGCTGACGCCGACGATCATCCATTCGGAAGGCACGGCGCTTAACCGCATTCCGTCCGAGGTGTGGGTCAACTTCAACCTGCGTTCGGTGCGTCCGGAGGCCAAGGACGAATGCATCCAGCTCGTCCGCGAGGTCACGGGCGGCAAGGTCGAGGTCGTGCGCTATTCGCCGCCGTGCGTGACCGACGGGGACAACCCGTACGTGCTGCGGCTGAAGAAGGCGATGGAAGCCGAGCTGAAGGCTCCGGTTCCGCTCGAGCGCATGCCTTTCGCGACGGACGCTCGCTGCTTCGTATCGTGCAATGTGCCGGTCGTCAACATCGGGCACGAGCACGGCGATGCGCACGGGGCGACCGAGTGGGCCAATGCCGATTCGATAGACGTCGTGACGCGCTACCTGACTGCATTCCTGCTTGCCGAATAAGCGACCACATGAAAAAGACGCTGCCTTCGATCGCCGCCGCGCCCGGCATCCACGCGAAGGGCAACGACATCTACGTCTCCGTGGCGTTCAACGAGCCCGTGACGGTCACCGGCTTCCCGTCGCTCACGACGACCAGCTGGGGGGGGGGCTCAACTACTTCTCCGGCAGCGGCTCGAACGTCCTCACCTTCAAGGGCACGATTTCCGACACCGCCTCCGGCCCCCTTCAACGTCACCGGCAAGAGCGGCGCAATCAAGGACCTCGCCGGCAACCCGCTTGGCACCGCCGCGCTTCTTCCGCGCGCTGCTCACGCCAATTAGGCCCGACTACACGAAACAGGTTTTCGACTACCGCGAGCAGCGGGCAGAACGTTAAGGGTGCAACGAATTGTTTATGCAACAAGAATGCGATATGGGCGCTACGCGCGACCACGAAACGGCACGAAAAGCCCCGCGTCCTGCCTCCGTTTCGTGAGATTTCGTGTGCCGCGAAGGCGGCTTTCGTGTCCTGCGGACGGCGCGCCCCGAAAGGGGCGGCGGTGGCGGCGCAACTGGCGAGGCGACGCCTCAGGCCAGGTCGCGGCGATACCGCCGTGCGTTGCCGCATGGCAACGCGCCGTTCGCAGGCGTTCGTGGTCGCGCGTAGCGCAAACCGAATCGTTTGGCACATGTGAAACCGTATATGTGGAGTCGCGACGATGCTGACATGCCGTGCTTTTGTGCATAAAAGTCTCGGTGCACCCGAACGTTAAGGGGATGGGAAACTTGTGCCCTCAAAGTCACGGCGATTTGGTATAATATTTGTGTTTCCACAGGAAAAACCATGCAATTGCGAGAACGCAAAATCAATGCTACGGGAAGCCGCCTCAACGGGCGGACCGTCCTGTGCGTCGTCGCATTGGCACTTGCCGAATCCCGTCCCTTGCGCGAACAGATGGAGCAACGGCGGATTATCCACGCCAACGAAACGCCTGTTGCCACAAAGCAGGAGCTGGGCCAGTATTTCACTCCCGGACACATTGCCGATTTCATGGCGTCGCTTTTTCCGGTAAACGGCGGCGGCGATGTTCGCATCCTTGACCCTGGAGCCGGCATCGGCATCCTTTCCTGTGCGTTGGCGGAACGTATTGCCTCAGAGCGGTGGGATGTCGGTTCGCTTGCCGTGGAGGCTTTTGAAATCGACCAGTCGCTTGTTGGGCAGTTGCAGGGAAATCTGGAAAAGGCATTGTCAGAGACTGGGTGGCGGGCGGAAGTCGTGAATGGCGATTTCCTCGCGGCGGTCGCGGAATCGGTCAAACGTGGAGAATCGCCGCGCTACACGCATGTCATCATGAACCCGCCGTACAAAAAGATTCGCACTGCATCCAAGGAGCGCGAGTTGGTCCAATCGTTCGGGCTTGAAACGGTGAATCTCTACACGGCGTTCATGGGCGCGTCGATTGTCTCGACCGTCGATGGAGGCTACATCGTCGCCATTGTCCCGCGCAGTTTCTGCAACGGCACGTACTACAAGCCTTTTAGGGAGTTTCTCCTCAAGCGCTGCTCAATCGAGCGAATCCATCTCTTCGACAGTCGCAACACGGCATTCAAGGACGAAGCCGTGTTGCAGGAAAACGTCATCATCATGTTACGCAAAGGCGGCGCGCAGGGAGATGTCATGGTGTCGTATTCAAGGGATGCGTCGCTGAAAGACTTGGAGAGCCGCACGTTTCCTTTTGCGGAGATCGTGTCGCCTGGAGACGGTGAGCAATACATTAACATCCCTCAGGCACAGCGCAACGAATCCGATAGTGGATTTGAAGAATGCCATACTTCGCTGTGGGATATTGGCATTCAGGCGTCCACCGGGGCGGTAGTTGATTTCAGGGTCAGAGACGCGCTTCGCAAAGAGCCTGAAGATGGTGCCGTGCCGTTACTGTACTCTGTCCATTTCAAGGACTGGCGTGTCCGCTGGCCAGTGGAATCGAAACGGCCCAATGCCATTGTGCGAACGTCTGACACGGAGAAGATGCTGTTGCCGAGGGGATATTACGTGGCGGTCAAGCGCTTTTCGGCGAAGGAAGAGAAGCGGCGACTTGTCGCCTCGCTCGTCCGGCCTGAAGATTTCAAAGCGGATTCCATTGCCTTTGAGAACCATCTGAACGTCTTCATGCAAGACAAGCACGGTCTTGACAAGTACATGGCGTATGGGCTTGCCGTGTGGCTCAACACGATGTGGCTTGACAAGAGGTTCCGCGTGTTCAGTGGTCATACGCAGGTCAACGCAACGGATCTTCGCAACCTCCCGTATCCGTCTGCAAAGCAATTGTCCGACATGGGGCGGAAGATTGAATTGGAGCAAGAATGGTCGCAGGCCGTTTTCGACAGAATCGCCAAGGAGGTTGTTGTCAATGGCAAATGAGGATAAGAAGAATGCAAAGCCGTCAAAGGTAAGGTAGGCGATAGACGTTCTGGCTCAATTTGGTCTGCCTCGCGCACAGTTGAACGAGCGGACGGCCTATTGTCTTTTGGCCTTGTTGAATCTGACGGAGGAAAAGCAGTGGGCAAAGGCAACCGATCCGCTTGTCGGCATTACGCCCATGATGGATTTTGCCCGCAACAATTACGGGGCGGACTATGCGCCAAACACGCGGGAGACATTTCGTCGGTTCAGCATGCATCAGATGGTTCAGGCGGGCATTGCGCTCTACAACCCCGACATGCCGGATCGTCCAACCAACAGCCCCAAGGCTGTTTATCAGATTTCGCCTGCCGCGTTGCAACTTGTCAAGGCCTATAAGACAAGGGCGTGGAGTAGGAAACTTGCGGTTTTCAAGAAGAACGTTTCAACTTTGGTCGAGCAGTATGCCCAGGAGCGGCAGATGGACATGGTGCAAGTACGTGTCCGAGATGGTCAGGCCGTCTCGTTGTCACCAGGGAAGCACAATGGCCTTATACGTTTGATAATCGAGGACATGGCACCTCGTTTCATGCCGGGTGTGACTCTCGTTTATATCGGCGACACGGGCGACAAGTGGGGGTTCTTCGACAAGGAACTCGCTGCGCAGCTTGGCCTAAACGTTGAGGAACATGGCAAGATGCCTGATGTCGTGCTCTGGTACGAAGCTAAAAACTGGCTTGTGCTTGTCGAGTCCGTCACGTCCCATGGTCCCGTTGATTCCAAGCGTCACATCGAGTTGAAGGCATTGTTTGCTTCGGCATCCGCCGACATAGTTTACATATCGGCATTCCCGGACAAGCGGACATTTGCACGCTTTGCGTCCGATGTCGCATGGGAGACCGAGGTCTGGGTGGCCGACAACCCGACCCACATGGTTCATTTCAACGGCAGCCGATTCCTTGGACCATACGCGTAACGGCAGCGCCGGCCATCGCCGCGCTGGAGTTCGTGCGTGGTCACGGGATGAATTTGCCAGTTGTCATCCAACCATAGTTGTGATAGAATATCTGTAATAAGGCCAAAATTGGAAACTGTTGCTGAACTATGGTGAACATTATGACTAAAAAGTCCGTCTTTTCGTTTGTCGCCGCGCTGACAACGGCGATTCTCACGACATCGTCCGCCTTTGCGGACGATGTTTTCGCCGTCAAGAGCTTCACGAAGTACGATCGCGAAGCCTCGTCGTACACGGTTCCTGCGACGGTCAACCTAGTCATCCTCAAGAAAGCATCTTCGGACATCGTTATCTGGACCCGCGACGAACTCACCGGCGCCCAGCTCACGGTTATCGAGAGCTATGCGCGTGCGCATGACCACAGCCTCAAGGACCGGAACGCCATTTTCATCTCCGGCACGGGCGACCACTACATTGACAGCATGTACGGCACGGCGACCTTCGCCTACGGCGATCTGGGCCTCACCGTCACCATGCCGCGCAAGTGGTCGCACCTCGACTACGGCCACTACACGGACACGACACCCGAGCCGGATCCCGAACCTGACCCCAAACCCGGCAAGATCACGATCACCAAGACGGTCAATGGCGGTTTGTGGCGCGTCGGCTGCGACTACATGGATGTCAACGGGCAGGGCACCTGCGACGTACTCCACATAAACAGCACTTTGTGGAAGCGGGACTGGATCACGAACCCGAAGGGAGTCACAAGCGACGAAGGCCACCGCAAGAACAAGTGCGGCGATGACGAGCACTGGGTGATCTGGGTGGGGACCAATGGCGTGCCCTACCGCATGGACGAAATCAAGTCCGGCGCGACCGGCGGCACGCTGCCAACGGTCGTCTATCGCACGAAGGAGACCATGACGGACGAGGAAATCGCCAACATCGGCAATCCCGACCGCCCGGAATGCCTGGCAAAGTACAAGCAGAACTTCCAGGAGCCGATGTCCTACGCGGACATCCGCGTTGGCGAGCGCATCTACTGGATCACCTTCAACAACGGGCGGATCTGGTATCATACGGGCGTCCCCTACGAGACCCAGCCGTCTTTTGTCATTTCCGTCGATGGCGTTCCCTATACCCTGACGGGCGGGCAAACCGTGGAAATCGCCGACCTTGAGCCGGGGCTTCATGAAATCACCGAATCCGAAAATCCCCTCTATACGCTGGGACCGGTTGTGTCTTCGGAGCCCGGAAGAACGGTTCAGCGTGAGAACGGCTGGACGGTGCAGATTCTCGTCAACGCGGGCGACGACATCGTCCTGACATGGCCCAACATCCAGCCGCCGCCGACACCGCCGCCGACACCGCCGACACCGCCGGACGTTCCGCCGCCCGCCATCACCAACGTCCTCACCCTCTGCGAACTCATGGACTTCGGCAAGCGCTTCAACGCCGTTGTCTTCGGCGACCTCACCGTTTCCGGCGGCGACAGCGAAGGCGCCCTACTCGTATGGGGCAACGCCACCCTTCCTGCCGGCTATACGGTCGGGCTCAACTCCGGCGCAGGCGAGCCGACCCCCGATGCGGGCGAACGCGACGACGGACTCATCGTCGGCGGCAACCTCGTCATCGGCCCCCAGCCCGTCAACGGCAATATCGTCTACGGCGGCACCTTCCAGGGACCGGAGCGCTGGTGGAACTATGCGTTCCGCCATGTCGCGCCCGTGACAATCGACAGCCATGGCAACGTCCCCGCCGACGGATCGGGCCGCACGGCGGCCGACCTGCTCGCGGCCGTTTGCGAACTTTCGCAGCGCGTGGCGGAGATGGAGGCCGATGGCGTCGTCACCAACACGGCGGACGGCTGTCTTGTCCTGACCGGTGCCGACACACGCCGCAACGTCTTCGAGGTCACGGCCGCTCAGTGGAGCGGTTCGCTGCGCGACTGGATCTTCGACGTCCCGTCCGGCAGCAAGATCATCGTCAATGTCGTCGGCGACTTCGTCGACATGGCCAACGGCCGCATGGTTCTCCCCGAAGGCGTTTCCAACGTGGACGTCCTCGTGAACTACGTTGACGCGACGGGCATCTCCCTTGCCTACATCGCCCACAGCGGCTCCGTTCTCGCCCCCTACGCCTCCGGCTCCTTCACCGGCGGCGCGATCGAGGGCATCGCAATTCTCGGTGGCTCGGTCGTGAGCAAAGGCGGCTTCGAGTTCCACAACTTCGGCCTCGACGTCTTCTTCTGCCCGACGGTTCCCGAAGTGGTTCTGACCACCACGGCCGGCTTTGCCCCAGACGGCGCGATTCTCGGTGCCGCGGCAGGCGCGACGGTCGTCATCACAAACTACGTCTCCAACCCCAGCGAATACTGGCTCCGCTCCGTCACCCTCGTCGGCTCGGACGGCACGACAGTTTCGCTTGGCGACCTCGCCCCCGGTGCCAGCGCCTTTGCGACGACGACCATCACGAGCGATGCCGTCGGCCGCTACACCTACTCCGCGACCGTCACGGCCGCGGCGTTCGACGCCGGCAACGTCGCCGCCATTGCGTCGCGTCCAAGCGTCACGGCATCCGACGTGGCCGTCGTCGAGTTCAGCGACGGCTCCTGTGCGGCAACCGTCATCGACGGCGTCGTCTCGAACGAGACGGCCGCCAACTCGGCTCCGCCCGCGCCGGCGGCGAAGGCCGACTACGGCGTCACGGAAATGTGGTTCTCCTGCGTGCCGACCTTCGCCGGCGAGACCTTCACGGCCAACGTCCGTGTTGCGAACACCGGCGACGCTGACGGCGAGGGCGCCATCCTCGGCCTCTACCTCGTGAATACCAACCACGACGTCACGATTCCCGCGACCGAAAAGAACACGGCGGTGCGCACCGTCGAGCTGGGGCGGATTCCCGCCGGCCAGTCCCGCGTCTACTCCTTCGGCGGCCTTACGGCCCCCGACGTGAGCGGCGTCTGCCGCGTGATCGCCTACGCCGACATCGAAGAGATCGAGACCGAATACAGCAAGGGCGACAACCAGAACAACCTCACCTACGAACTCAGCCAGATCAATCTCCATATCTCCATCTCCGCCAAAGGCGTGACACTGAGATGGAGCAACGGCTGGGGGCAGAAGTACTCGATTCTCGGCAGCAACGACCTCGAGAACTGGGAGGCCGTTGTCACGGACATTCCCTCCGCGCGTGACGAGTTCGGCCTTATCGAGAACACCTATACGGTGAGCTTCGATACGGGCTACAACTTCTTCAAGCTCCGCGTCAACCAGCGCTAGCCACAAGGGTTAGTCCTCGGTTGACGTGCGTGTAGAGCGTTCCACCTTGTGCTCCGCGTGATCCAACCGAAGTTTCGCAGGCAATCATGACGAGCCTGAAACTGGGGGCGCGGCCCCCAGACCCCAAAAAACAACGCCGTGTCGGCAGACTGTCGGCTGGAGGGCGCGAAGCCGAGGCGAAACGGTAGTGTAGCCTACTGCTTTTTCAGCCGTCGGAGTTCCTTTATGAGGCACGGGCGGCTCAAATGGTTCGGCAGGCATTTCAAGAGGTGGGGATATTCCAGAGTGCGCGCAATTATTGCGCGAGGGGCGGGAGAAATGGTACACTATCCGCCGAGCATTCATCAGACCCTACAAAAAGGACGCTATGAAACTCCATATTACCTACGCAACCGTTGCCGCGATGATCGCCATCGCCAGCTTGACTGTTTGTCCACCCAGCTACGCCGACGACTGGGATGATCCGGGCGAAGATCCGGGCGAAGATCCAGGAGGGGGGCCGCAACCCGGCGATCCCGCGTATTGCGATACGTATGGCCACTGGTGGGTGTTCCAGGATACGCTTGAACCGACTTGCGAGTATGAAGGCTGCGACCATTACACATGCGTAAATTGCGGTGATTGGGATGAACGAAACATCACCCCCCCTCGGCCACAACTACGTGAACGGCGTCTGCACGCGCTGTGACGCGGGAGCGGTCACCTATACCTTCGTCCCCGCCGTCGACCCAACGTGCACGACACCGGGGAATGTCGCCTATCTACTTGGTTCCGACAACAAGTGGTATGATCCGACAACGACGAATCAATTGTATTGGATTGCGCTCAACGCCATCGGCCACAGCTATGGCGCATGGACCACGAACACGCCGCCCACGTGCACGACGGCGGGCGAAGAGACGCGCGCCTGCATCCGTGGCGATGTCTCGGAGACGCGCCCGCTCGCCGCCCTCGGCCACGACTGGACCGCGTGGACGGTCGTCGCGCCTGCCACCTACGCGGCGTCCGGCGAGGAGGCGCGCGACTGCACCCGTTGCGACGCCCACGAGACGCACGTGCTTCCCATGCTCCAGCGTTCTTCCACGTTCAGCATAAGCAACTCCGGGCGCACGTTCACCGTCACGCGCTCAAGCGGTACGGCCACCGAGACCGTCCACTACCGCACCGTCGGCCTCAGCGCCTACGGCGGACAACACTTCACCGGCACGAGCGGCAGTCTCACGTTCGACCCCGGCGTAACCAACCTGTCCGTAACCGTCACGGAGCAGACGCCATCCCAAGCCGCCTACAAGTTCCAGACCGGCAACTCGCGCTACTACCGCTTCGAGATCACCGACGCGGGCGGCTTCCTGGTCACCAACGCGACGCGCACCCTCACCACCGGCACGAGCGTGCCTTCGAGCGGCGCCTTCGGCGTAAAGAACCTCACGATCCAATCCGCCGAATACACAGCCGACGACAGAGGCTACGACAACAACGGCTACAAGTCCGTCTCCAGCAACGGCTACTTCGCCGCCGCCGCGCCGCGACCGTATTTCCAGCTTGTCGACGCCCAGCTGCACATGACGCTCAGCATGAGCGCCAAGGAGAACGACGACGCCTACGAGTACCTCCAGCTCCTCTTCAACAACACATCCGCCTGCGACAACCGCTCCGGCTGCAACAACGGCAACCCCGGCAACATCAGCCTCTCTGCCTACATGGCGGGCTTCGAGATGGATACCGGCAGCAAGGACAGCACGTACAGGAACTATACCTTCCCCGTAACGAACGTCGGCAACAACGCAGGCGCCGCCAATCCCTGGGGACATGGCACCAAATACCCCCTCTCGATGCAGAAGTTCAACACCGCCACCGGCAGCCGCGCCTCCGACGGCCGCATCGTCGTGCCTCTGGACTTCAGCTCCATCGTCCTCCGCCTCAACGCCTCCGGCAGCAGCGGCAGCGACGAGTGGGCCGCCAAGAGCGTCGTCGCCCACGTCCAGGCCGTCGATACCGCCGCGCCCGCCAGGCTCGCCACCGCCGTCGCCCCGGGCATCCGCGCAAGGGGCAACGAATTCTACGTCTCCGTGGCGTTCAGCGAGCCCGTCACCTGCTCCTCCGCGACGCTCACCAACTCCTGGGGCTCGCTCACCTACAACTCCGGCAGCGGCTCGAACGTCCTCACCTTCAAGGGCACGATCCCCGCCGACGCCACCGGCGCCCTCAACATCACCGGCTGGAGCGGCAACATCAAGGACCTCGCCGGCAACCCGCTTGGCGCCACCGCCCTCACCCAGAAGAACCTCGCCACCATAGACGCCTCCCACGCCTACGCCATCGCCTACGACCTCGCGGGCGGCGCGCTCCCCGAAGGCGCGTCCAACCACGACACCTACACCTACGAAACGCCGTCCTTCACCCTCGCGAACCCCCTCCGCCCCGGCTACGCCTTCGCGGGCTGGACGGAAGGCAACGGCTCGACGCCCAATCCTTCCGTCGCCATCTACCGTTCCCACGGCGACCGCGCCTACACCGCCAACTGGACGCCCGTCACGTACTTTGTCCACTTCGACCCCGGCACCGCGGACGCCACCGGCTCGATGCCCGACCAGTCCTTCACCTACGACACGCCGCAGGCGATAGCGTCCAACGCCTTCACGCGCGCGGGCTACACCTTCACCGGCTGGCGCGGCGCGGACGGCGCCATCTACCCAGACCGCGCGACCGTCCTGAACCTCACCAACGCCCAGGACGCCGTCGTGTCGCTCACCGCCACTTGGCGGCCCAACATCCCGTACATCGACGAAGACGGCACCGAGCGGCTCTGCACCAACTACACCGTCCTCACGGACGCCACGAGCGGTGTCACATACGGCGAATTTGGTGCGACGGCCTGGTACGTCGTCACCAACGCCGTCACCATCAGCGGACAGCTCGGCTTCCGCGGAACCTCCCACCTGATCCTCTGCGGCGGCGCATCCCTCGCCGTCACGAACGAGGACGACATCGCCATCGACGCCAACGACCTCACCATCTACGGCCAGACGAACGGCTCGGGCGCCGTCACCGCCACAGGCACAAACGGCGGCGGCATCTACGCAGGCTCCGTCACGATCAACGGCGGCAATGTCACCGCCGAGGGCGGCAACGGCATCTGCGCCGTCTACGGCTCCGTCACGATCAACGGCGGCACCGTCACCGCCGAGAGCGGCCCTGGCGGGGGCGGCTGGGGCATCTACGCCAACAACGGCTCCATCATCCTCGGCTGGACGAACCCCACCGACAGCATCACCGCCAGCAGCTACTATACCGGCGGCTCCGTCGTCCGCGTCAAGGACGGCCAGGTGCTCACCGACGGCAGCGCCATCTACATGGACGACCTCACCCACTCCGCCATCGCGGGCGTGACGCTGCGGCCATACATCGACACGCCGACGTATCCGGCGTATCTGGGCCTGCCTGCAGACTCGGATGACGACACGGATGAAGACTTCGATATCCGGGCGAACTACGACGCCTGGGCGCAACGGTACGGCTACGACGCGCTTGGCGCGAACGAGACGGCCTACCTCCTCGACGTCGCGCCGTGGGCGGTCACGAACGGCGTGACGCCGCTGAAGGTCGCCGAGATGGGCGTCACGAACATCCTCGTCAGAGAAGCCGGCGACTTCGGGTGGGTCGCCCAGAGGATGGGCTACACCGGCGACACGCTGCCGATCTGGCGTCTCGTGCTGGCGAGCGACGTGGCGCCGCTCAAGGACGGCTTCTACGACAGCCTTATGGTCTGCAACGGCTATCTCGTGCTGCGAATCGGCACGGATCTCTCCGTGCCGAAGAGCGAATGGCTGGAGACGGGCTGGTTCGCCAGGGTCGAGGACGGCCGTGCGGAGCTCTTGTGCCCGGAGTTCATACTTGAGAAGTACCGCGAGCGCGTCGCGAGGGAGACCGGCAAGCCCTGCCCCGGGCTTTTCCTCTCGGTGACCCTCTCGCCCCGTCAGTCGAGCTCGACCGCGTTCGCCGAAATCCTGGAAGAAGAGCTCGGGGACAAGCTGCAGTGAGGGGGACTATGGGGACGATGGGGACAATGGGGACTGTGGGGACGGCGGGTCGCCACAGTCGCCAATGTCCCCATAGTCCCCCAAAAGGAGGCACCAGCCAATGGCCACGAAGATCATTTTGCCGCATGGCGGTTACCGAAATCTGCTCACCTACAAGAAGAGCGACGTCATCTACCAGGGCACGGCAGTCTTCGTGAAGCGTTTTCTTCAGCGCGGCGACCGCACCATCGACCAGATGGTGCAGGCCGCGCGCAGCGGCAAGCAGAACATCGTCGAAGGCAGCGAGGCGTCTGCGACGAGCAAGGAGACCGAGCTCAAGCTCACCAACGTCGCCAAGGCGAGCCTTGAGGAGCTTCTCGAAGACTACCTCGACTATCTCAAGGTCCACGGCCTGCCCGAATGGCCGAAAGATTCCGAAAAGGGTCTCGCGGCGCGCCGGCTCGGGCGCGAGGGCGGCTGGGAGGCCTTCGCGCCGCACATCGAGAAGAAGAGCGACGAGGTGGCGGCGAACCTGATGGTCTCGCTCATCCGGCAATGCACGTATCTGCTGGCGAAGCAGATCGCGCAGCTCGAAGAAGACTTCAAGAAGCATGGCGGCATCAAGGAGCGCATGTACGCCGCCCGCAGCGAGGCGCGCGCCGAAGACTGGGGCAAGGCCGCCTACTCGCGCCTCGCCGCCGCGCAGTCGCTCGACGAACTGACCGCGCGCTGCCGCGAGATGTCGGCCGAGCTCCGCCGGATGGCCGACGGCATCAAACAGAGAAAGGGCTGGTCATGAGGGGGAGAATGGGGACTGTGGGGACAATGGGGACGGCTGGTCGCCAAAGTCGCCACCGTCCCCATTGTCCCCACCGTCCCCCAGAAAGGCTCAATTCTATGAAGACACTCGTAATATTCGCGGCTGCGGCCGTTCTCGC
Source organism: Kiritimatiellia bacterium (assembly GCA_017514235.1). Lineage (GTDB taxonomy): Bacteria > Verrucomicrobiota > Kiritimatiellia > RFP12 > UBA1067 > UBA1067. The sequence continues at coordinate 128,521 of JAFWKK010000003.1, forward strand.
GGCATGCGCCAGGGGCGAAACCGCAAACGCTTCGCCCACTCTCATCACCACCCGCGAAGGTCTTGCCGCCATTGCGGACAACCTCGCTGGCTCATACGCGCTCGGAGCGAACATCGACCTCGACGGAGCGGACTGGACGCCCATCGGCAACAACTCCGCGCCGTTCACCGGCACGCTCCACGGCAACGGCTACGCCATCCGCAACCTCTTCTGCACGAACAGCCTGTCGGGCAGCGACTATCGCGGACTCTTCGGCTGTGCGAGCAACGCGACGATCGAGTGCGTCTCCGTCTCGGGAACGGTCGCGGGCAAGCAGTACGTCGGCGGTCTCGTTGGATGCATCACGGGCGGAACTCTCATCAGCAACTGCATCGCGACGGTCGAAATCGCGGCGACCAACTCATACGCCGGAGGCCTGATCGGGGCGTGTGCCGGCGGCAGCGCGACCAATCGAATCGTCAACTGCCGCGCGGACGGCTTCGTGAGCGGTTCCGGCATGACGGGCGGCTTCATCGGCTACGTCTATGCGCCGGCCGTGATCTCCAACTGCGTGGCGCGCGGCGACGTGCGCTCCGCCGCCAGCTACTACGGCGGCTTCGTCGGGCGGCTCGCCCACGATGACGCGACTATCAGCGGCTGCTGGTGCTCCGGCGCCGTGTGGGGCACGGGCGGCGACATTGGCTCGTTCATCGGCCACCACGTGAGGGGAACGAATGTCAACTGCGCGGTTTCGGCCTACGCCAACGGTCCGCGTCCGTTCTGCGGGAGCAACCCGGCCATCACGGGCGGCAGTCTCACGCAGGCGGAAATCAAGGCGCTCTCCGATGGCTGGCCTGAAGCGCCGAAGCGCGCCAAGTCCAGCGCGATGATTCCGATTTCGACACCCGAGGAACTGTTTGCCGTCACGAACAACCCCTCGGGCAGCTATGTGCTGACGGCGGACATCGACTTCGTCGGCGAGACCATCGAGCCCATCGGCAACTACAGGACCCCATTCAAAGGCGAGTTCTACGGACAGAACCACAAGATCAGCAACTTCTACATCGACACCTCTGAAAGGTATGCGGGTCTCTTCGGCAAGATCAACGGCGGCCGCGTGAGCGGCGTGCAAGTGGAGGAGGGTCATGTCACCGGCGGTCCGGCCGACTCCGGATTGGAGGACGTCGGCGTTGGCGGTCTCGCGGGCAAGATCGACTCCAAGACGCTGGTGGACGGCTGCTGGTTCGTCGGAGAAGTCGTGAACACGAGCAGCGCCAACGCCGGCGGCTTCGTCGGCTACACCGCAGATTCGCCCGTCATTCTCCGCTGCTGCGTGGAAAGTTATGTGGCGAACGAGTCCGGCAAGTCGTACACGGGCGGCTTCGTCGGCAACCACGGCGGCGGCTTCATCGCGGACTCGAGCGCCCAATCGTCAGTGGATAGCAGCGACGGCTACGGCGGCAATGGCGGCGACAATGTCGGCGGCTTCGCGGGCGGCGTGTCGAAGGCGGCCCGTATCGCCACCTCCTGGTGCTACAGCTACGTCTCGAGCGATGGTGGGCACTATCGCGGCGCGTTCGTCGGCCAGGCCAGTTCCGGTCTCGTCACTGGTTCCTACTATGAAGACACCGAGAACAGCCTGAAGGCCGCCGGCACGAGTAGCGGCTCCGACGACTACGCCGGCATCACGCCGCTCGGCGACGAGGAGATGCAGCGGAAAGAGTCCTTCACAGCCCTCGACTTCGACGACGTCTGGATGATCGACGAAGGGGAGACGATGCCGTATCTGCGGTGCTTCGGCGAAATCGTGATCAGCTCGTTTTCCGACTGGCTGTCCTACTGCGAACTGCCTGCGGACTCGCGGCCGGATTACGTCACGAACGGCATACCGCTCATCGCGCGGTACGTGTTCGGCATCAACTCCATGGATTCCGTCCTGAACGAGAACAATGAACCCGTCTTCCGCGTCGAGTTCACCGACGATGGCGAACCATACGTCCAGTTCGCGAAGCACGTCTACGGTACCGCCAGGGAAGTGACGCTCGAAGTCCTGGCCACACAAGACGCAACGGACTGGAAAGACCCCGAGATCATTCCTGTGGACCTTGACGAAGGTCGCGCCAAGCCAGCCTGCCCGGACGGCGTACCCTCTTCCATGTTCTTCCGCTGGCGGATGCACCTGGCGGAATAGCCTCAGGGCCACCGCCTGCCGGAACGACATTTCAGCGCTCCGCGCCCCGCCCAATCGCCAGGATTTTTCAACCCACTTGCGAAATCGGCGCAGATTTGAGATAATATACAGAATCATGCGGTCAAGAGGATCGCAAAACCAAGGAGAAGAGAAGAAATGGCAAAGCGTGACATACCGCTCGAAAGAGTACGCAACTTCGGCATCATGGCTCACATTGATGGCGGCAAGACGACTACATCGGAGCGAATCCTTTACTATTCCGGCAAGAACTACAAGATCGGCGAGGTGCACGACGGCGCTGCGACGATGGACTTCATGGTCCAGGAGCAGGAACGCGGCATCACGATCCAGTCGGCGGCCACGACCGTCATGTGGGGCGACTACCGCCTCGCGCTCATCGACACTCCCGGACACGTCGACTTCACGGCCGAGGTGGAGCGCTCCCTGCGCGTCCTCGACGGCGCGGTCGCGCTCTACTGCGCGGTCGGCGGGGTGCAGCCGCAGTCCGAGCAGGTGTGGCGACAGAGCGAGAAGTACAAGGTGCCTAAGATTGCGTTCGTAAACAAGATGGACCGCGTTGGCGCGAACTTCTACAGCGTGATGGACCAGATGAAGAACCAGCTCGGCGCGAACCCGGTTCCGATGGTCATCCCGATCGGCGCGGCGGAGACGTTCGAGGGCGTCATCGACCTGGTGCGCATGAAGGCGCTGTACTTCGACATGAAGTCGCTCGGCAAGACGGTCATAGAGAAGGATATCCCCGAGGAGTACCTGGAGAAGGCGAAGGAGTACCGCGAGAAGATGGTCGACGCGGCCGCCGCGCAGGATGACGAGCTGGCGGAGAAGTTCCTTGGCGGCGAGGATCTTACCATTGACGAGATCAAGCGCGCGATACGCAAGGGGTGCCTCTCTCGCGACATCACGCCCGCGTTCTGCGGCAGCGCGTTCAAGGACAAGGGCGTGCAGCCCCTTCTCGACGCGATCTGCGACTACCTGCCGTCGCCTCTCGACACTGGCGCGGCGGTCTCGGCGGACGATCCGAGCCAGAAGCGCGAGGTCAGCGACGACGAGCCGTTCTGCGGCCTGGCGTTCAAGATCATGTCCGACAAGAACATGGGCAAGATCACCTTCGTGCGCGTCTATTCCGGCACGATGAAGCTCGGCGCCGAGCTTCTCGACTCTACGATCAACCAGGAGCAGCGCATCTCGCGCCTGTTCCGCATGCACGCGAACAAGCAGGAGCCGCTGGAGGAGGCGCGCGCCGGCGACATCGTCGCGTGCGTCGGCCTAACCCAGACGCGCACGGGCGACACGTTGTGCGACCCGGAGCATCCGATAACGCTTGAGTCCATCGACTTCCCGGCGCCGGTCATCTCTGTCGCCGTCAAGCCGAAGAGCCGCGGCGACAACGAGAAGCTCGGAGTCGCGCTGCACGCGCTCGCCATGGAGGACCCGACGTTCGTCGTGAGCTTCGACCAGGAGACGAGCGAGACGATCATCGCCGGCATGGGCGAGCTCTACCTCGAAGTCATCGTCGACCGCCTGAAGCGCGAGTTCAACGTCGACTGCGACGTGGGCGCCCCGCAGGTCGCCTACCGCGAGACCATACAGACGAAAGTCGAGAACGAGTACAAGCACGTCAAGCAGTCCGGCGGCCGCGGCCAGTACGCGCACGTCTGCCTCAGGCTCGAGCCGCAGGAGCCCGGCAAGGGCTTCGAGTTCGTCAACGAGATCAAGGGCGGCGTCATCCCCACGGAATACATACCGGCGGTCGAAAAAGGCGTCAAGAAGGCGCTCGAGTCCGGTCCGCTCGCGGGCTTCCCGGTGGTGGACGTCAAGGCTACGGTCTACTTCGGCAGCTACCACGAGGTCGACTCGAACGAGTTCGCGTTCATCACCTGCGCGATGCAGTGCTTCAAGCAGGCGTTCATGAAGGCGAAGCCCCAGCTGCTGGAGCCGATGATGGACGTCGAAGTCGCCGTGCCCGAGCAGTACATGGGCGCGGCGAACGGCTCCATCAACCAGAGGCGCGGCCGCGTCGAGGGCATGGAGGACCGCGCGGGCGTCAAGCTCATCAAGGCGACCGTCCCGCTCGGCGAGATGTTCGGTTACTCGAACGCGATCCGCACGGTTACGCAGGGCCGCGGCACCTTCACGATGATCTTCAAGCAGTACGAGGCCGTTCCGAAGGCAATCGCCGAGGAAGTCGTGCAGAAGCGCATCAAGGAAGGCAAGGTCCGCCCGTCGGCGGAATGATTGCCCAACCGTTTGCTACGGCAAGGGCAACTATCGGCCGCATGCGCATCGAAGCGCATGCGGCCGATGCGTTCATATGCGCGGCATGGTCACGGCGGCGTTTCGTTCTGCCGGTCGGGGCACTTGGGCAATGAACCGGCGCAAGCGGCGCACACCTCGTTTTTTTTGGTATAATAACGGCAATGGCAGGGTCGTTTCCAGTTACGTCGGTCACGCTGATCGCGAAGATCAAGGATCTCGCGCCCGGCGAGGACGCCGCGGCATGGGTCAGGTTCTGGGACATGTACCAGGGCGCGATCCGTCAGTTCGCGGCGCTAAAGGGCGGTGAACAAAACGCCGACGACATAGTCATGCAGGTGCTCGGCAAGCTCGTCGACGTGCTGCGGAGCGGCCAGTACACTCCGGAGAAAGGGCGCTTCCACTCCTACCTCGCGACAATGATCGTCAACGAGGTGCACATGGCCCACCGCAAGAACATGGCGCGTGCAGGCGACCGCAGGATTTCGCTCGACGCCGCGTCCGACGGCCGCGACGACGACTCGGGCGCCTCCATAGCCGACAGGCTGGCGGCGCCGGACGAGTCGCCCGAGAAGATCGACGAGGACTGGCGGCAGGCGGTCCTGCAGAGCGCGGTCAACCACGTCCTCATGCACACGGCGCTCTCCGACCGAGACCGCCAGGTCTACCGTGCCTATGCGCTCGAAGGCGAGGACATCGTAGCCGTCGCACGTCGTTTCGGCATCTCGCGGAACCTGGTCAGCCAGATCAAGACGCGCGTCGACCGCCGCATCGTCGCCGCCGGCCGCGAGATGATAGAGAACACGGGGCTCTGACAAGACAATGCTGCACGTCATCGCAACGCCGATCGGCAACCTCGGCGACCTTTCGCCGCGTGCGCAGGACGCTCTCCGCGCAGCCTCTCTCGTAGCCTGCGAGGACACGCGGCGCACATGGCAGCTGCTCTCGCACATCGGCGTACCGCGCCCGGAGATGCTTTCGTACCGTCAGGGCAACGAGGAGCGACTCGTTGACCGCATAGTCGCGGCGGTTCAGGCAGGGCGCGAGGTCGCCCTCTGTTCGGACGGCGGGTACCCGGGAATATCCGATCCGGGCTACCGCCTCATCCGCGCCTGCGCGCAAGCCAACGTCCCCTACGAAGTGATTCCTGGCGCAAGCGCGGTCAACGTCGCGCTTCTGATGAGCGGGCTCTCCACGTCGTCCTTCACGTTCCGCGGTTTTCCGCCACGCGGCCCCGGCGCACTCCGCAACTGGTTCGCAGAAGACCGCGACAGGCCGCATACGCTCGTATGCTACGAGTCGCCGTTCCGCGTCGCCGCGACGCTCGAGGCGGCGCTGGATGCGTTGGGCGACCGCGAGGCCGCCGTGTGCATCGAGCTTACGAAGCTCCATGAGCGCGTCTCCCGCGGCTACCTGTCGGACCTTGTCCGGGAGTTCCGCGGCACTGAGGTCAAGGGCGAAGTGACGCTGGTCATCGCCGGCGACAACCCGAAGTTCAGGAGATCCGATGCACGCGACGATAGCTGACGTGATCGCAGACACGGCGCAGAACTCAATCGAGGCGGGAGCGACGCGCATCGACGTGACGCTCGCCGAGGACGGCGCGACCGTAGCCGTCGCCATCGCAGACAACGGCAAGGGCATGGACGAGACAACGAGGCAGCGGGCGTTCGACCCCTTCTTCTCCGAAGCCGGCAAGCACGACAAGCGACGCGTTGGACTCGGGCTGCCGATACTGAAGCAACTCTGCGAGGCTTGCGGCGGCGGACTGTCCCTTGAAAGCGAAAAAGGAGTCGGTACGACGCTCCGCTACAGTTTCGACGCAACTAACATCGACCTGCCGCCGATGGGCGACCTCGCTGAGACGGTCACCACGCTGTTCAACTACCCCGGCGACTTCGAGATGTCCTTCACCCATCGCACGGCGAACGGCGAATACTCGATCTCGCGCAGCGAACTCGCCGAGGCAGTCGGCGGACTGGAATCCGTGGAGGGACTGGGGCTGGCCAAGGAGTTCTTGCGCAGCCAGGAGGATTCGTTGTGACGGTTCTCGGCATAGACACGTCGCTCAGAAGCACCGGATACGGCGTCTTGAACGCAGCCGGAAACCGTCTGAACATGCTCGTCTGCGGCAACATCCGCAACGCGCCGCGCCTGCCGCTCACCGCCTGCCTTAAGGCCATTCACGAGAAGGTTTCGGAACTCATCGCGGAACACCGTCCCGACGTGATGGCGATCGAATCGGTAATCTACGGCAAGAACGCCGGCACGATGCTGGTGCTGGGCGAGGCGCGCGGCGCAGTGCTGACCGCTGCCGCCGCAGCCGGCCTTCCGGTATACGAATACGAACCTCGCCGCATGAAGAAGGCTGTCTGCGGCAACGGGCTTGCCGAGAAGGAGCAGATTCAGCGAATGGTTAAGACGCTCCTGAACCTGCAGGAGCTGCCGCAGAACGACGCCGCCGATGCGCTCGGCCTCGCCATCTGCCACGTCCATTCCAACTCGTTGCTTTCGTCGGCGGCGGCGATCTGAAAAACCGTCACCGCTCTCCGCGCGGCAATTGCAGAGGCTTGCCTCGGGCTCGGTTCCGCAGTATGCGGCAGGCGGCGACTGCCGCGCCGAAGCCGTTGTCGATGTTGACCACGGTAACGCCTTCCGCACAGCTCGAAAGCATGGACAGCGCGGCGGCGACGCCTCCGGCTCCGCATCCGTAGCCCACGGACGTCGGAAGAGCGATGACCGGCGCGGACACGAGACCGGCCACGACGCTCGGCAACGCACCCTCCATGCCGGCGGCGGCGATGACGACGTCGGCCTTGCGAACCTTGCCGATTACGCCAAGCAAGCGATGAAGCCCCGCTATGCCGACGTCATAGAACCGTTCGACGCGGCCGCCGAAGAACTCCACGGTCTTTGCGGCCTCCTCGGCGACAGGCAGGTCGGCAGTGCCAGCGGCGAGAACCGCTGCCGTTCCGGGCAGTTCCGGCGCCGGACGTCGCGTGCGCCATGCGCTCGCCAACGTCCTGGAGACCGGGTCATAGCATACGCCCGGCAGTCGCTCCGCTAGCGCGGCGGCCTGCTCCGCCGAGACACGCGTTGCCAGAACGGAGCGTCCCTTGCGCCGGAACGCGGCGAAAATCTCCGCGAGCTGTCCCGCTGTCTTGCCGGGACCGTAGACAGTCTCGCCGAAACCGGTGCGACGGTCGCGGTCGAAATCGAGCCTGGCGAACGCGCCGATGTCAGGCATTGAACTTCTCACGGTTGATCCAGAGCCCTAGCGCGGGATTGGGAATGAAGTATATCTCCTCGCCGTCGACTGTGTTGTAGCCATACTTCAACTTCGCCGGGTCGTACTTCGCGGCCATCTCGTCATAGTCCGCCGACTTGAAGCCCACGCCCTCGACTTCCTCACGCGTGATGTTCTTCACGCAATAGGTGATCTCGAAGCGTCCGTCGGACGAACCGTGAATGAGGTGCGCCGCCGCGCCCATGTTCGCGCGCAAGTCGTCCGCATCTTCGCGCCGGAACACCTCCAGCGTATGAAGACGGCCTCGATAGCCGTACTTGCGTATCAGCCCGTCCACCGTCATGTCCTCGCCGAACTGACGGACGCCAGGCGCGAGAATGATCAGCTCGCCGCCGTCCGCCATCGCCATGCGAGTGCGATAGATGGCCTTGTTGCCCAGCCAGGTGGAGGTGAACTCCGACGGGTCGAGGTAGACGACGCACTTCCTTATCCCGTGCTCCACGTAGTCTATGTTCTTCTCCTGGGCGAGCTTGACCGCCTCGGTGAGGCAGTTGCGGCCTTCGCCTATGAAGATGCCGTGGGAGCGTATCTTCCCTCCTGGCGCGGTGTTTACGGTCAGCACCCATAGGATAGGACGGTCGGCCATGTAGTGCTCGAACGCATAGTCGAAGAGCTGCCGCACCGGCGTATGGTCTCGTCCCATCGCCTTCTCCATGCCGCAGACGGCGCCGATCATGTGCGACTTGTTGATCATGTCGCTGCCGCCTGTGCCGACGAAGATGTTCTTGGCGTGGTTGGCCATGCCGATCACCTCGTGCGGCACGACCTGCCCGGGTGAGACGATCAGGTCGTATTTCTCGTCCATGAGCCGGCGGTTGACCTCCACGGAAACCGGGTCCTTCCACAGCCCTTCCGATATCTTCTCCACTGCATCGGACGGCACCTCGCCGAGGCGCACGACGTCGGTGCGCCAGTTATGGACGATCATCTTGCCGTAGGGTATGTCGCCGAACATCGTCTTCCATTGCGATTCCGAGACCGGAACGTGGGTGCCGAGGGCGGGCAGAACGTCCACCGCCGCGCCTTTAGCAGTCAGCAGGCGGTAGAAGACCTGCGTGATAAAACCGGCGTTAGAGTGAAAGCGAGTGAAGTCCGGCGGTATGACTAGCGCATTGCGCACCTTGCCGCGTCGCGCCTCCCAGTCAGTCAGCGCCTGTTCAAGCAGCGCGGCAATTTCGTCGTTGGAAATTCCGCTCTCGTCGCTTGCAATCCTGAAGATGTCCATGTCGTTCTGCCTCCGCCATGAATTGTATCACATTGTATGGCAAAAAATCATTGCCGTCAGCGCTCAATTTCCTTGCTGAATCCGGCGCCATGCTCGGTGAAGTCGAACACCTGGCCGTCCTTCAGCTCGACAAACTGGATGATGCCGTTGATAGGAAGCTTCTCTTTCTTGCACAGCCTGCCTATCCAGTTGGACGTGAAGCACCAGGCGAAGCGCACCGCGCCGTCCTTGCCGCCTGGAACCACGTCGATTCCATGGTTCCAGCCGAACCTGTACTTGGCGACGACCTTGAAGGTGTCCTTGTCATGCACGACTACGTTCGGCGTCCTGGCGGCCTCGTCGTGGGTATAGTGGCTGGAGTAGATGTACTTGCCGTCGGTCGTCATGTTCTGCGAGCCGCAGTCCGAATCGTCGCCGTGATCCACGAAGAACGGCTCGCCGACCTGTTCCAGCGTCTCGGCCTTGAACTTGCAGTACCAGCACTTGCGGCCGCTCTTCTTCACGGGATCGTACTTGCCGGTCGCGCCCATGGCGAGGTAGATCACGCCGTCGAGGACGGTGATTCCGTCAACGCCGGCGTCCAGCGACTTGACCTTCTGGGTCTTGAGAAGCTCCAGCGTGTCGGCGTCGTACATGTAGATTGCGCCGCACCACTTTTCGCCCTTCTCCTTGGGCTTTAGCCACACGCCCGTGTAGAGCTTGCCGTTCCAGATGCAGATGTCTCCGCCGTGGGGATCCGTCGGCGTGCGGTCGAGGAGCCGCCCGTACCAGTCGGTCTTCACAATCTGGTCGTGGAACGAGAAGTATATGGCGTTCGAGCTGACGCACATGCCCTGAACGTGTCCGCACCAGTTCTTCGTCTGGCCGTACTGCTCCTGTATGGCGCCCGGCTCCGTGACGATGGTCGTCCAGTTCGGCACCTTCCACGCGAACGCAGTGCCGGCCGTCAGCAATCCGCAGACAACTGCAATCAAGTTCTTCATGTTATCCTTTCATCTAGGTGCATGCGCCGCCTTACCGGTCGAGGGGCTTGCGGAAGATGCAGTGGCGGGAGATGTCGCGTATCTTGCCGCCCTTCAGCTCGGCGAACTGGATAAGCCCCTGGACCGGAACCGAGCACTTTGTGCTGCCGCCGATCCAGTTGATCGTGGTGCAGTAGACGAACCGCACCGCACCGTCCTTGCCGCCTGGCACGACGTCAACGCCCTGCCTCCAGCCGAAAAGATGCGCGCCCTTCACGTTCATGTCCCTGTCGAACATGATGAAGCACGGGGTGTCGGCTGTCTCGTCGGGACAGTAGTAGTTGGCGTATATGTACTTGCCGTCCGTCGTCATGTTCTGGACGCCTGCGCTGCAGTCGAAACCGTGGTCGAGGCGGAACGGCTCGCAGAGCGGCTCCAGCGTCACGGCGTCGAACTTGCCGTACCAGTTTCCGCGATACGGCTGCTCCTTCGTGCCGGCCGGTCCCAGCCCCACGTACAGTACGCCGTCAAGGCACGTGATGCCGTCGGCCGGCCGCGCAAACGGCCGTTCCATTATGAAGTTCAAATCCTCGTCGAACACCTGTATGCGCCCGCGTCCCTCGCCGGTGTCGGAATGGCACACCGCCGTGTAGAGCCGGCCGTTCCATAGGCAGATGTCGCCTGTGTGGCGCACAACCTCCACGCGCTTCAAGAGGCGCCCGAGCCAGTCCGTCTTGACGATCTGCGTGTGATAGGCGAAGTAGAGGGCGTTGGAGTTGGCGCACATGCCCTGCACGTGGCCGCACCATGTCTTGCCCACGAACTCCTTCACCGCGCCGACTTCGGTAAGGCGCGGATCCCAGCTCGGCACCTCCCATGCCAACGCCGTTCCTGCCGCAAGCGTTGCGATGACAACCAGCCTCTTCACGTCGTTCCTCCCTTATTCGCCGTCCGGTTCCTCGGCCTTGTCCGCCTTCGGATCGCCCTTGCCGGGATTGTCTGGGCGGAACTCCCAGTCCGGATAGAGGGTCTTCAGCGTCGCACGGTAGTATTCGGCGTCGATCACGCGGTCCTCCTTGAGCGCCAGGACATACAATGACTCAAGCGACCCGACAACCGCCGAGCGCACGTCCGACGCCTCCTTCGCGAACGCCTCGTCCACCAGACGCTGTTCGCGCGCGAGCTTGCGAGACTCGCGAGGGATCGAGCGGTCGGTCTCAGGGTCGTAGGCAACCTTCACCTGCTTCTTGACGTTGCCGTCCGCGTCGATGATGGTGTCTTCCTGTCCGCCGGCCCATGAGAGGTCGGCCACGGTCTTTTCCGGCTTAAGGGCACGTTCGCGCTCCTCAAGGTCGGCCTTCCATTCGGCGAGGTCGCGGGCCAGCGTCTCGAAATCGACCTTGTGGAGTTCCAGAAGCTTTGCCTCCGCTATGACCTTGTCGGCCTTCAGCTTTTCAGCTGCAAGCTTCGCCTCCTCGGCCTCCGCCTTGGAAGCCTCTGCCGCGGCATTCTCGCGGGCGGTTTCCTGCTCCGCCTTGGCGGCCTCGGCCTTCGCCTTCGCTTCGTCTCGCACCGCCTTGGCGGCCTCGGCCTTCGCGCGCTCCGCCTTCGCGTTCTCCTCGGCTGCGGCCTTCTTGTCGGCTGCGGCCTGGGCCTCCAGCTCCGCCGTGCTGTGCGCAGACTTCTCCGCCTCCAGCGCGTCGGCCTGCGCCTTTGCATTGGACTCCGCCGCACGGCGCTTCTCGGTCTCGGCAGCAGCCGCCTTCTCCGCCGCGCGCGCCTTCGCGGAAGCGGCATCGGCCCGCGCCGCTTCCGCGTCGGCCTCGGCCCTGGCAATCGCCGCCTTCTTGCTGAACACGACGGTCCCGGAGACCCCGGCGGCGATCACGGCGACGCATACGGCGATAATTGAGATTGTCTTGGGATTCATCGGAGAACTCCTTTGGACGAGGGAGCGTGATGACATGAGAGGCATGGGGGGCATGAGAGGCGCGAGACGGAGATGGCGTGAGGGACGTGGGGGGCGAGAGAGACGCGAGGGCTCTCGCCTCTCATGTCTCTCACGTCCCTCATGTCATTGACCCTCTCGCCTCTCATGTCTCTCGCGCCCCTCCCGTCATTCTTCAAACTTCGTCGCAGCCGCAGGCTTCTCCTCGGCCTCAGGCTCGGGCTTTACTTCTGCAACAGGCTCTTGCTTTACCTCGGCAACGGGTTCAGGCTTTACTTCTGCAACAGGCTCGGGCTTTACCTCAGCAACTGGCTCAGGCTTCACCTCGGCAACTGGCTCGGGCTTTACCTCAGCCACTGGCTCCGGCTTTGCCTCGGCCTCCGGCTTCTCGTCATCGGCCTTAGCCTTTTCAGCTTTCTCGGCATCGAGCTTTGCGCGCTCGTTGTCGCTGTGCGTAAGCTCCTCGTTAGCCTTGATCTCCTTCTCGGCCTCAGCAAGCTTCTTAGCCCTAATATCTTCGGCGAGCTTCTTGAGCTCCTCCTGACTTTCCTTGTCGAGCATCTTCTCCTCAAGTTCCTTCTGCTTCTCCTCCTCCAGCTCTTCCTTGTGCATCTTGAGCCAGAGATCACGCTCTTCCTTCGAGAGAGTCTGTAGCTTCTTGGCGCGCTCCACCTTCTCCTTCTCGATGGCAATCTTGGTCTTGCGCTCCTCATCCTGCTTCTTCCACTCGTCCTTCAAGCGCCTGAGCTGCTCGCGCTTGCTGACGGGATCGGCCAACTTCGACGCGGACCACCCGTGGTCATCCCACGGTCTCGGGTCGGACAGCGTCTTCTTGCGGCGAATCGCCTCCGCCTGCGCCACTTGCGCGTCATCAAGCACATAAGGCGTGAGGAAGATCATCAGTTCCTTGCGGCTCTCATTGTTCTTCACCGTCCCGAAAAGCCATTTGCCGATGAAGGGTATGTCCTTTAAGAAAGGAATGCCCTTCTCGTACTCCGACTTGACCGTCTCGACAAGACCGGCAAAGACCACGGTCTGACCGTCCTCAAGCAGCACGTCGGCAGTCATCTTGCGCTCGACGGCGATATCAACGTCCTGCGGAATGTACTGTCCGTTCTGCGGAACAAGCATCGACTGGCCGCCATAGTTCACCTGCGAATACTCCTCTTCCACCGTCAGCATGACCGTGCCGTTGGGGTTGATCTTCGGGGTGATCTTGAGCTTAATGCCGATGTCCTTGGCAGTGTAGTTCGGCGTCGGCTGGCCACTGTTGCCGTAGCTGCCCGACTGAGCCGACCAGCCAGTAATGAACTGCCTGTTCTCGGTGGCGTCGATCGTAGCCTCCTTGTTATCCACCGTCATGACAACTGGCGACGCTACGTACTTGGTGCGGTTGTCAGTCTTCGCTGCCTGGAGAATCGTAGAAAGCCCCAGCCTATCGGAGTCGAAGACGAACGAAAACGCCTGTCCGAATACGTTCGATACGACACCAGCGGCGATGTCATGCGCCTGCGAACCGCCGTAACTGCCGCCGCCGAGCGCAGCTGCCGCACCGCCGCCGTAATACGCCATTGCGCCGTCACGGGCCACAGCAGCCATCGTAGCAGCAACACTGCTGGCTTTCTCGCTTACGGTCTTTGTCCAGGTGTCATTCCCGGTGCCGGTCGTAGTCGTGTTTTCGTAGGAGAAGGTTGACGGCACAAGCTCGCCGATAAGTGAAGTGGAAGTCTGCGATTTGCCTTGGTTGTCTCCTGTGCCGGTCCATGTGGTCGTGCGCTCTTTGAAAAACATGTTCTGCGGAACAAGATTTCCGTTCTCGTCAATGGTATGACCGTTCGTCACTGGCTTGGTAATCTTCTGGCGGCCCTTCTGCACCCAGTCCATGCCGGTCTCGATGCCGTCGCCAAGGCCCACCACGATGATGACCGTCTCGATAAGCACCTGCGAGAGCTTGATGTCCATCGACTCGATGATCTGCTCCAGCGTCGGCACAAGCTCCTTCTGCGTCATGACGACGAGACCGTTGATGCGCTTGTCATGGAGGACGGTGGTGTTCTCCTTCGAAAGCTCGCCGGCCTTGACGTCTCCGGTGCGCTGGTTGGCCGACTTCTTCGCGGCGGACGTGCCGCCTGTAGGCGTGTTGCGCGTAAGGTTGCCGCCCGACCCCTGCTTGGCGTTCTGGTTCTGGTTCGCCTTGCTGGACCCCTTTGACGACGGCGCGTTGCCGATGAGGTCGTTGATCATGTCGGAGACATCCTCCGCAAGGGCGTACTTGAGGCGGTACACCTTTACGACTGTGTCGGGAGTGGTCTCCACGTCGAGCTGCTCGATGACCTTGTCGAAGAAGTCCATGTTCGACTTCATCGTGACGATGATAAGCTTGTTCGACCGCTCGTCGGCGAGAATCAGCACCTTGCCGCGTATCATGCCGCGGTCCGCGTCGGAGACGTTCATCACGAGCGACTGGTTGCTCGCCGACGCGGCGGCGGGCTGGTTGCCGTTCTGGCCCGGGCGGCGCAGCATGCTGCCCAGGAGCGGCGGACGCGGAGCGTTGTTCTGCTGCTGCGCCTGGTTCTGGTTCACGGCCTTGCCGTTCTTCTCCTGCTCTTTCTGCGACTCCTGCACGATCGCCTCGAGCGCCATCTTGATGTCCTGGGCCGAGGCGTTCTTCACCTGGCGCACGAACACGTTCTCGAGGACCGGCGTCGCCACGTCGACCGCTCTCGCGATCTCGAGCATGCGGTTGATGTTCTGCTCCGTATCGGTGACGAGAATCGAGTTGGTGCGCTCGAACACGAGCAGCACGCCGTCGTTGGACTTAAGCCCCTCCAGCACCTTCTGCGCCTCGTCGGTGGCGATGTTCTTGAACGGAATCATCATCGACACGGTGCGGCTCGTCTCGCCGACCTTCGTCTCCGAGTCCATGATGAGCGGAATGCCGCCCTTGCGCACGTCCTTGCGGGGCAGCGCGCGCACGAAGCTCTCGCCGTATGGCTCGAGATGAACGCCGTTCATCTCAAGGATCGTCTCTATGGCCTGGATGTATTCCTCGTCGGTGAGCTTCTGCCCGGCACGCGTCTTCAGCGTGATTGTCGCGCTCGGGCAGGCAGGGTCCTTGAGAACGGTCTTGCCGACGCGCTCGCCATACGCCTGCAGCACGATGTCAACGGGCGCGGCGTCCCAGTTCAGCGCCGACGGGTCGGCGTTCTCGTCCGCAGCCTCGGAGGAATCGGAAGAGTCCGAAGCGGCGGAACGAGACGAACGAGACGAGCGCGACTCGGACGACCTGTTGCGGTCGCGGCTTCGGCGCAGAAGCGACTGCGCCGAAGCCGATTCGGCCATGACGGCGGCAAGCGCAAGCACCGCGACTATGACATATAAGCCTCTCATGTCTCTCATGTCCTCTCTCCCTTCACTAGTTCTCCCTCATGTAGGCGCAATTGAGCGTGAAATCAATGTTGAGATAGCCCGCCTTGCGGCTGGGCCTGGCCCTGAGCTGGGTGATGCTGAACATGCCGTCGTCGGTGTTCTCCAGCTCGTGCATGAACTTGACAAGCGCTTCAAGCGAACCCTCGCAGCCGGTCACCTTAACGGGCAGCTCCTTCACGTCATCGGCATCGACCTCCGCCTCGGCCTGGTGCTGCCCGAGCAGTATCAGGTTGCGCTGCGCGATCTCCTCCATCTTGCGCAGCCACGCGGTATCCGTCGACTTGCCGGCGTCGAACGTCGGCATCTGGGCCTTCTCGGCCTCGTACGCCTCCTCCCATTTCGACTTCTCGCCTATGAGCTTGCGCTCGCGGACGCATGTCTTGGCCGCCTCCTCGTACTTGCGCTGCGCCGTCTTCCACGCGCGTTCGGAGTACATGAACCAGACGCCGACAGCCGCCGCGTACAGCACGACGACCGTTCCGACGGCAAGAACCGCCTTCTCCTTCAGGCCCATCGCGCTCATTGCCACCCCTCCTCCGGGAATTCGAGCTCCAGCGTGAAGCGGTACCTTCCGCCGCGCGAAGAGCCGACGGACCCCATGCGGACCGCACTGAACACGCGCTCTGCGTCGTCGCCCTCGCCGAACGCCATGGCCTCCAACCTGTCCTTGAACTCGTAGATTTCCGATGACTGGCCGGCGTCGCCCTTCACGACTATGCCCTTGTCGTGCCGGTAGTCCCAGTCCGACAGCGTGACGTCTTCAGGCAGGCGGTCGGAGACGGCCTTCAGGAGCTCAAGCGCGCTATGGTCCCGGTCGGAGTACTTGCGCACGAGGTTCACCTTGTCGACCATCTTCTTCACCTCGGAGAACTTCGCGTGGTGACGCTTCGTGTCCGCCCTCTGCCCGTCGGTCATGAAGCCGTACACGAGCGGCACGCCGAAGAGTACGCCCATCGCCAGCGCCCAAATGCCGACGGCGACGGCAAGGAACCTCACGAGCTTCGACTTGAAGCGCGTCTCGGCGAGAACCTCGGCCCAGCTCGCCGGCAGGGCGTTCAGCGACTCCGCCTCCTCGCTGCGCTCTGCAACGCCAACGAGACCGGCGTCGGCGCCTACGGTCAGCTCGCGGACAGGCGCAAAATCGGAAAGCGAGGCGAAGTCGGGCTGAGCCGCAGGTTGCGGCTCCTCCGGCGATTCCGCATTCTCCGGACTTTCCGGCCTCTCCGGCGGCTCGGCCTTAACTACAACGATCTCGGAGAGCGGCTTCGCGCCGCCGAAGTCCTCGGCCTCCAGGAGCGAAAGCATCAGCTCGCGCTTCAGCTCGGCACCGTCGGTAGTGGCGCGTATCGCAGTCGGATGGTCGCCGTCCAGCACAAATATCGATATGCAGTCGGGCGACGGGAAGAGAACCGCGCGACGCGACGAGCCTTCGCCCGGGCCGAGCGCGTTCCATACGCCGCGCAGCTGCCCGAGCGCCAGGGAATCGACGCGGGTCACGCTGAGCTTCTCCGCGTCAAGCGCGTCGGCGATGTCGTCCGCCGCGCTCTCAGGCAGGGCGGCGGCGATGACGGACGCTCCGTCCTCGTCTTCGCGAACAGTCTCGCAGCCGACGGTCAGCTGGTCGTCTGGGAACGGACTCGCCTTCTGCAGCAGGGGTGTGGCGAATGCGACGCGGTCCTCCCCCGCCGGCACCCGCACCATCTTCACGATGAGACGGTTCAGGGGCAACGCAAGGACGGCCTCGCGCCCCGTCTCGCCGGAGGCAAGGAACCTCAACGCGCCGCCCTCGAAGGCGACAACCTGTACTCCCTTTGGCATTAGCTGTAATTATACCAAATATTCGACGGTCTTTCCCATATGTCTTTCATCTCCTCCCCTTCGGCCATATGACGCCAGCGACCTTGAACAGGTACTTCGGCAGCATCATGGCGAGGCAGGATCGGTATCCGTTGGCGCGGTTCGCGCGCACGTTCTCGCGGTTGAGCCGCAGGGTCGCGCCTAGCCCCGCCGTCGATATGCCGCCCGGCGACATGCGAACCACGCATCGCGGCAGGTACTTCGTGCGGATCCTCGCCCGGCAGAAGTAGCGAACCATCAGCTCGAAGTCGGCGCTGATTCGGTAGTCGGTGCGGTACGGCCCTAGCCTGGCGAACAGCTCGCGCCGCATGTAGACGCTCGGGTGCGGCGGCATGTGGCCGAACGCATGCATCCATGGTCGCCAGCTTCGTCCGGAGTAGTAGCGCACGGAGCGCCCGTCGCGAACGAAGCGAATGTCGGCGTAGACGGCGTCCGTTTCGGCGTCGAACGCGGCGGCGATCGCGGCCAGCGTATCGTCGCTCTCGAACACGTCGTCGGCGTTTAGGATTCCGACGATGTCGCCGGTCGCCATGGCGATGCCCTTGTTGATGGCGTCGTAGAAACCGTCGTCGCGCTCGGACAGGAAGCGGAAGTCGCGGTCGGGCCAGGCGGCGCGCGCCTCGCGCACGCGGCCGAGGGTGCCGTCGTCGGAGGCGCCGTCTACGACGATGTACTCGAGGTCGACGCCCTTCTGCGAAAAGGCCGACTCGAGCGTCTTGGAGATCGTGCGCTCCGCGTTCCTCGCGGCGGTGACGAGCGAGACCTTCATCAGTCGAACCTGTACGTCTGGCCAGGCTGGGGCGCGACGGCGTTCTTGACGCCGAGGTCCTTGAGCAGCTCGACCATCGCCGACACCTTCTCAGGCTCGCCGTGGACGGCGAAGGCGTGCCGCACGTTGTCCTTCACTTCGCCTAGCCAGTCCTTGAGCCCGGCGCGGTCAGCGTGCGCGGAGAGAGCGTTTATCACCTCCACCTGCGCCTTGAGAGGCGTCTCCTCGCCAAGCACGCGGATCGTCTCGCGCTTCTCGACGATGCGCCGGCCGAGAGTGTTCTCGGCCTGGAAGCCTACGATGAGGATTATGTTGTCGGGATCCTGGGCGCAGTGCTTAAGGTGGTGCAGCACGCGCCCGCCCTCGCACATTCCGCTCGCGGCGATGACGATCATCGGGCCAGGCTCGTCGTTGAGCGCCATCGACTCCTCCGGCGTGCCGACGAACAACATGCCGGGGTATTCAAGCGGGTTGCGCCCCGACTCGATCATCGCCTTCGCCTCTTCGTTGTAGACTTCGCGGTGGTTCGCGTAGATGCGAGTCGCCTTCTGCGAAAGCGGAGAGTCGATGTAGACCTTCACCTCGCGCGGCACCTTGTTGCGCTCGCGCAGCCTGTTGAGGTAGTAGATTATCTGCTGCGTGCGGCCGACGGAGAACGCCGGTATCAGGAGCTTGGCGTTGTGGCGGTCGATGTGCCTGAGGTACTTCTCGAGGCGCAGCTCCACGTCGTCGGCGGACGGGTGGTAACGGTCGGCGTAGGTCGACTCGACGAGCAGTATGTCGGCACCGGCCGGATACTCGTAGTGGCGCAGGATGGGCTGGTCAGGCTGGCCGAGGTCGCCGGAGAACAGGAGCCTGTGGCTGTGCCCGTGGTCGGAGCGTATGTCTAGCTGGACAAGCGCGGAGCCGAGTATGTGCCCGGCGTTGAAGAACTCGAGCGTTACGCCAGGCGCGATCTCGCGCGGCTGGTGCAGGTGCGTCGGAACGAACAGCTGCATCAGCGCGGTCACGTCGCTTTCCTCGTAAAGCGGCTCGAAGAGCTTCTTGCCTTCGCGGCGCCTCTTCTTGTTTATGCATTCGAGGTCGCGCTTCTGCAGGTAGCACGAGTCGCGCAGCATGATGTCGCAGAGCTCCATCGTAGACTGCCGCGCGAAGACACGCCCCCGGAAGCCCTGCCGCACGAGCTGCGGCAGGTTGCCGGAATGGTCGATGTGCGCGTGCGAAAGGATCACGTAGTCGATCTTCGCCGGGTCGACCGGCAGGTTGCGGTTCTTCTCGAAGGCCTCCTTGCGGTGGCCCTGGTACAGCCCGCAGTCAAGCAGGATGCGCTTGCCGTTGGTCTCGACGAGATGCATGGAGCCGGTCGTGGTCTGCGCCGCCCCGTAGAAAGTTATTCTCATGCTGTGCGTCCTTTCAGGCTGATTGCAAGTTGCGACAGGAACTCCGTGTCGCCGGGAAGCCCGGCGAGCGCGGCTATGGCGGCGGCCGTAGCCGACTCGACGCGTCGCGCCGCCTCTTCGCGAGGGAGCGTGCCGTCGCCGTCAAGAAGGTCGTCCTCGTACTGGAAGGCGACGCCGAGGTTCAGCGCGAACGAGCGCAGCCTGGCGACGTCTTCCGCCGAGCCTCCGCCGGCGAGCGCGCCGGTTACGGCGGCGGCGACGAAAAGGTCCGCAGTCTTGTGGCGGACGACGAAGTCGTCCGCCAGGCCAGGCGCCGGCCCGGCCAGCTCGTCGGCCTGTCCGCGCACCACGCCGACGCCGGCCTCGCCCAGCGCCTCCACGATTTCCGCCGCCTTGCGCGGGGCACGCGCAGCCGTGCGGTATGCCAGCGCCTGCAGCGCGTCACCGGCGAGCACAGCCACGGCTTCGCCGAACTTCTTCCAGACGGAAGGCTTGCCGCGCCGCTCCGCGTCGTCGTCCATCGCGGGCAGGTCGTCGTGAATCAAGGTGTAGCTGTGGAGCAGCTCGACGGCGGCTGCCGGGTACAGCGCATCCTCGGCGCGACCGCCTGCGGCAACGGCGGAGGCGAGGCATATCTTCGGGCGTATGCGCTTGCCCCCGCCGCAGGCTGCGTAGCGCATCGCGGAGGAAAGCGCGTCGGGGCGCTCGCCCTCGCACGGCAGCACCTCGTCCAACGTAGCCTCGATACGGTCTGCGTCTAGATTCATCTTCATGCGCATTATACCACAAAATCACCCCTGGGCGGCGGACACCCGGCAGTGCACCTGGCTGCGGTAGAGAGACCAGCCGTTGTTGAGCCAGAATGAGATTCCGCAGACCCACATGGCAGGCAGCAGGAGGCCGTGGTTGCCGGATATCTCGGCGACCATGACGATGGCGGTGATGGGGATGCGTATCGACGACGCAAGGAACCCCGCCATGCCGACGAGCGCGAATGCCGCGGGATGTATGTTGAACCAGGCCGGCAGGACGTGTGCGAAGAAAATCCCCACCGCCGCGCCCAGCGTGCCGCCGCAGACGAGCGCCGGCGCGAAAAGTCCGCCAGACCCGCCGCTGCCGACGGTGAACGACGTCGCCAGGGCCTTCATGAAGAAGAAGCCCACGAACCCGAGAAGCACGGCAAGGGACCCGTTGTCCGCTAGCAGCTCGCCCTGCCCCGCGGTCAGGGACGTCTGTATGACCGAGTAGCTGGCTCCCATGACGTCCGGGAAGAAAAACCCGATGACGCCGGTGAGCAATCCGCCAAGAGCGACCTTGGCCGGACGCGGCAGACGCATCGTCGCGAACTTCATCTCTGCCTTCCGGAAGCAGCGTATGTAGAAGCGAACGCCGAACGTGACAGCGAGCGCGAGAGCGAAGTAAGGCAAGAGGCGGAGCCCGGAGTCGTAGACGCAGTCGGCCGGCATCGAGAAAAGCGGCGCCCAGCCGAAGAAGTAGGCGTATATGGTGTAAGACACGACCGAAGCGATGAAGCAGGGCAGAAGAGTCTCGTAGGCGACGTCGCTCGACGAGTAGAATATCTCAAACCCGAATATGGCGCCGGCAAGCGGGGCCTGGAAGAGCGCGGCGATGCCGGCGGCAAGGCCGGCCGCCATCAGGATGCGGCATGCGCGTGCGGTCAGGCCGAGGTGCCTGGCGATGACGCTGCCCACTGCTGCGCCCATCAGCGTGACCGGCCCCTCGTAGCCGGCGGAGCCGCCGGACGAGACGGTAAGCACGGACGCGACGGACTTCACCGGTATCACCGCGCCGGGGATCTCGCCGTTGCGGTGGTGGAACGCGCGGATCGCGCTGTCCGTTCCGCGGACATGCTCGACCGACGAGAACCTGCGGATCACAAGGTAGCCGAGGCAGGCGCCGACGGCAGGAAGAAACACCATTATCCAGCGATGGGGGTCGAGCAAGGACTCATGCGAGAACATCTGCCCGAAAGCATGGCTGTCCGCGAACCCGGAGAGCTTCGCATGGCCGCCGATTCCGTCCAGTATGAAGCGGCGCCCGAGGTCTATCATGTAGCGGAACGCCACAACGACAAGGCCTGTGGCCGCCCCGACGAGCATTGACTCGCCAAAGTACTGGCCCGTCCTGAAGGAAAGGCCCTTGCCGGCGAAGAAGAACTTCCAGGCGTGAAGCAGGAGACCCCTGACGCTCATCATGCGTCGTCGAGGACGTCCGTCACCATCGCGCGGGCGACTTTCCTCGCCGCCGGCTCGCCAACGAGCGTCTGGAGCACCACCAGCGAAAACAGGAGCGCGGAGCCCGGGGCCTGACCGGTGATCACGTTCGCGTCCGCCACGACGGGGACGGGCGACCAGGCGCGGTCAAGCTCCATCTGGCACGTCGGGTAGCACGTGACGTGGACGCCTGGCTCAAGCACGCCGGCCTCGACAAGCACCGTAGGCGCCGCGCAGATGGCGCAGATGAGCCGTCTTTCCTCGGCCTGCCGCCGGAGTCTGCGCACGAGGGCGTCGGAGTTCCGCAGGCGCTCGGTCCCCGGGCCGCCGCCCGGAAGCACGATGGCGTCGAAGTCCCCCTCCTCCACCTCGGAGAACAGCGCGTCGGCCTTCACGGCGATGCCGTGCGAGCCGCGCGTCTCCAGCTCGTCGCCGATGGCGGCGAGCACGACGCCTACGCCTCCGCGGCGCAGGACGTCGGCTATGGTTACGGCCTCGACCTCCTCGAAGCCCTCTGCCAGCGGAATCAGTACGCGCGCCATGACGGTCAGATAAGGTTCTTGGCCTCGTTGCACTTCATGCGGCGGCCCATGAAGTCCTTGTCGTTCAAAGCCGCCACCGCCTTCTCGGCCTCCTCGCGGTTCGGCATCTGCACGAAACCGAAGCCCTTGGACTTGCCGTTGTAGCGGTTGGTGATCAGGCGGACCGAACCAACCGCGCCGTACGCCGCAAACGCCTGGCGGAGCTGTTCTTCCGTCATGTCATAGCTGAGGTTGCCCACGTATATCTCGACGGATCCGTCCGCCGGGGCCGGATGCGGCTTGCGCTTCTCGAACGGCTTCTTCTCGCCCCTGTTCGACTGCATGCGCCACGAGGACGCCGTGCGCGACTTGCCGCAACGGCAGAACGCCTTTAGCAGGATCCACATTGCCGCCATTCCGAGCAAGAACGCGATTATGGCCACGGCCGTGGCCGCACACCTGGAGTCGCCCTGGAAGAGGGCGAACACCCCGTCAATGCATGACTGCTGACACTGGTTCATTTGGTTTCTCTCTCTTTCTTTTTCTTCTTCTTGTCTTTTGTTTCCTTACCGGTCTTGCCGGCGGCCTTGCGCGGCCGTCAGCTGTTCCGGTAGTCTCCGAGCGATTTCATGCGGCTCGGATGGCGCAGTTTGCGCAGCGCCTTCGCCTCGATCTGGCGGATGCGCTCGCGGGTCACGTTGAACAGCCGGCCGACTTCCTCGAGGGTACGGCTGTACCCGTCGGAGAGCCCGAACCGGAAGTCCACGACCTGCCGCTCGCGGTCGGTGAGCGTGTTCAGTATGTCCCGAAGCCTCTCCCTGAGGAGATGGCCCTCCGTGACCTCGAAGGGGTTCTCGCTCGACAGGTCGGGTATGAAGTCGCCGTAGTGGGCGTCATCGTTGTCGCCGACCTTCGACTGCAGCGAAATCGGCTGCTGGGCCATGCGGCGCACCGCCCTCACCTGGTCGACCGGCATGTTCATCTCGCGCGAAAGCTCCTGCTCGCCGGGCTCGCGGCCCAGCTTCTGTATGAGGCGCTTCTGCACGCGCATGAGCTTGTTTATGGTCTCGATCATGTGCACCGGTATGCGGATCGTGCGGGCCTGATCGGCGATGGCTCTCGTCGCCGCCTGCCTGATCCACCACGTCGCGTACGTCGAGAACTTGTAGCCGCGCTTGTACTCGAACTTCTCGACCGCCTTCATGAGGCCGGTGTTGCCCTCCTGTATGAGGTCGAGGAACGAGAGGCCGCGGTTCATGTACTTCTTTACGATCGAGATGACGAGCCGCAGGTTCGCTTCGACCATCTTCGTGCGGGCCTTCTGGCCGGCCTTCAGCTCCTTGCGGAGCTCGGAGAACGTCGCCATGAACTCGCCGCCGGGCATTCCGAACCGGGCTTCCTTCTCGGCCATCTTCTCGCGCACCTGCTCCAGCTCGCGGTCGCGCTTCTTCGTCTGCCTCTGCGTAAGCAGCTGAGCCTGCTTCGCGACGAGCGCGCGATAGGGCAGGTAGATCTGCTCGTCGGCCTCGGCGCAGAGCGTCTCCAGCACCTTCTGCTTGAAGCTGAGGCTGTCGAAGCAGCGGCGCAGCGCGGCGCGCGCGTTGGACAGCGCCTTCTCCGCGCCGCGCACCGCGGCCGGAGACGGACGCTTCTTGGAAATCGTGTCGAGGTACTTGGCGCTGGCGTCGCGCAGGCGGGCCTCGGCCTCGCGGATCGACTTCCGGAAGCCGGGGATCTTCGCCATGTAGCCGTCGCGGTTCTCCTCGTTGTCGTCGTCGACGATGCGGTCGAAGCGCTCGGACTGGCCCTCAAGCCGGTCCAGGAGCGAGGCGTACATCGCAGGCGCGAAAAGGAACCGGTTGAACACGTCGCGCGTCTTCGCCTCGGCCTTCTCGATCATCGTGCAGATCTCGACCTCCTCCTCGCGCTTCAGCAGCTGCACCTGCCCCATCTGGTGAAGGTACATGCGGATCGGGTCTTCGATCATGTCCGCCGCACGCGCCTTCGGGTCGGACTGCTTCGCGCTCTTCGCGTCGAGATACTTGCGCACGTCGTCCTCGCGGATGACCTGCACCCCCAGCGCCTCAAGTATCTTGAGATACTTGTCGGACTGTATCGCGTCCACGATGTTGGAGGGAAGTATCTGGTTCAGCTCCTCGTAGGTGATGTAGCCGCCGTTGGCCTCGCTGCGGCGCTTTACGTCCTGTATCACGTCGTTCAGCTCCGTCTCGCGGAGGATCGACAGGCCTTCCATGGACGGCAGGACCGCATCGGCGTCGCCGTCGGCGTCATCGTCTACAACCCCCGCAGGAAGCAGGGCAGGCACGTCGTCGCCGCCCTCCTCGCGATCCTTCGCCTCGGCGCGCTCCACTTCGGAAGCAAGGGTTTCGGCGTCAAGGGATGCCGCCTCGCCCTCCACGACGTCGTCTGGCGGCAGCTCGTCGCTGTCGTCAAGGTCCTGATCGCGCATGTTGCGCTTCGTCGCCGCAACCTTCGACTCCGTAACCTTCACAGGGCGCTTCGCGGCCTTCCCCTCCACGCCTTTCGCCGACCGGTCGCCCTTCGCCGAACCCTTCTTCTTTGCCTTTGCCGCCGGGTCAGCCTTTTTCTTCGCTCCGCCGGTTTTTCCCTTCTTAGCTTCCGCCATAGCCTCTCCAGTATACAATCCACCCACTTTCACTTTGTCAAGTGTTTTGTATATTATACCATAAATTCGAAGCGTGTGGCGGAGGAAATTGCACATCGGCGGCGCTGGGTATTTATGGTATAATTTCCGCATGGACGACTACGAACTTCTAGATTCTGGCGGCGGACGCAAGCTGGAGCGCTTCGGACGCTACGTCTTGGCGCGTCCCTGCTCCCAGGCACTGTGGCAGCCGTCCCTGTCCGAAGAGGAATGGAGCCGCGCCGACGCCTCCTTCGACCGCGAGGACGGCAACCGCTGGCACGGCCGCGCCAACCTGCCGAAGGAATGGGCAGTAGAGACGGCCGGAATACGGCTTCTGCTCGGCGGAACCGACTTCGGGCACCTAGGCGTGTTCCCGGAGCAGCGCAAGCAATGGGAATGGATACGCAGGACCGTGGGCGCGGCCTGCGCCGGCGGAGCCGTCCCAAGCGTGCTCAACCTCTTCGCCTATTCCGGCGGCTCGACGCTGGCAGCCGCGCTCGGCGGCGCGGAAGTATGCCATCTCGACGCCTCCAAGGGCATGGTCGAATGGGCCCGCAGGAACGCGCGCCTGAACGGACTCGACGGCCGCCCGATCCGCTGGATCACGGACGACGCGCACAAGTTCATGCGTCGGGAGGTGCGCCGCGGGCGCCGGTACGACGCGATCATACTCGACCCGCCGACGTTCGGGCGCGGAACGTCCGGCGAAATGTACAAGATAGAGCGCGACCTCCAGAAGACGCTCTCGCTTGCAAGCGACCTCCTGTCGGACGACCCGATCTTCGTGCTCCTGTCGTCCCACACCCCCGGCCTCACCCGTACCGTGGCCGAGAACGTCATGGGTCAGCGCTTCCCCGGCGCCAGGATAGAATCGGGCGAGATGCTTCTCGAAGGGCGCGGGCTGCCGTGCCCCAGCGGCATATACTGCCGCGCGGTTTTTGATATACTACCGGCAGGAGAGAAAAAAGGACCCAGGAAATGAGAGACCTTTTCATCGTGGGCGCAGGCGGGTTCGGACGCGAGGCGGTCTGGACGGTCGAGCGCATAAACAAGGCGACGGAGGAGCCGCAGTGGCGCATAATCGGCTTTGCCGACGACGACCCGGCCAAGGCGTCAGGCAACTTCGAGGGCTATCCTATGCTCGGCTCGCCCGAACGCGCGTCTGCGGACAACCCGGGCGCGTCCGTCTTCATAGCCATCGGCGACAACAAGGTGCGCCGCGACGTCTACAGGCGGCTGCGCGGACACGACTTCCCGGCGATCATCGACCCCACCGCGCAAGTCTCGCCCACGACGGATTTCAGGCATGGCGTCTACATAGCAGTCGGCGCGGTGGTGTCCGTCGGCACGGACATCGGCAAGTTCGTGATCGTCAACGCGCGCGCCGGCGTCGGCCACGACTCGACCATAGGCGACTTCGCCAACATCGCGCCGGGCGTCTCGCTCTCCGGCCACACGCGCATAGGCGAGGGAGCCTTCATGGGCACCAACAGCTGCACCGCGCCGGGAATGACGGTAGGCGACGGGGCCACGGTCGCATGCGGCACACCCGTCATGAAGGACGTCGCGCCCGGCTCCACGCTGTCGCCGTTCGGGATGCTTAAGGCTATGCAGTAGCGGCGAGCTTCCTGGCGACGATTCCGCCTACGATCTTCGGGTCGGCCTTGCCCTTCGAAAGCTTCATTACCTGCCCGACGAAAAAGCCGGCGGCGGCCTTCTTGCCGGCCTTGAAGTCGGCTACTACGTTCGGGTTGGCGGCAATGGCCTGGTCGACGAACGCCTCCAGCGCGGCCGCATCGCTGACTGCGCCAAGCCCGCGCTCCCTTACGATCGCCTCGGGATCGCCGCCCTTCTCGAATATCTCCGGCAGCAGTTCCTTCAGAGTCGGGCCGTTGATCGTGCCGGACGCGGCGAGGCGGACCAGCGCCGCAAGCGCCGACGGCGTCATGGCGCATTCCGATATCGCCTTTCCGCTGGCGTTCAGGAGCGCCATCACGTCGCTCATGTAAAGGTTGCAGAGCTGCTTGGCCAGCTTCCTGTCGAGACCCTTCGCGGCCGCCTCGAAATAGTCGGCGTTAGCCTTGTGCTGCGAAAGCACCTCGGCGTCATACTCGGCTATGCCGTAGTCGGCGACCATGCGCGAACGGCGCGCCTCCGGCTTCTCAGGCAGCAGCCGGCGCCATTCCTCGATCTGCTCGTCGGCCAGCTCGACCGGCACGAGGTCCGGCTCGGGGAAGTAGCGGTAGTCGTGCGCGTTCTCCTTCGAGCGCATCGACGCCGTCTCCATCGCCTCCGGATCCCACCGCCGCGTCTCCTGCACGATCAGGATGGAATGCGCCATGCACTCGCGCTGGCGGCGCGCCTCGTACTCGAGCGCGGCATGGATGCCGCTGAACGAGTTCATGTTCTTGATCTCGACCTTGACGCCAAGCTCCGCGGCACCGACGGGGCGTATCGAGATGTTCACGTCCGAGCGCATGTTGCCCTCTTCGAGGTTGCAGTCGCTTACGCCCGCGTAGACGAGCATCTCCTTGAGGGCCGTCAGGTAGGCGATCGCCTCGTCCGCGCTCGACATGTCAGGCTCCGAGACGATCTCCATGAGCGGCGTCCCGCCGCGGTTGAAGTCCACGCCAGAGGTCGTCGCGTAATGGTTGATCTTCGCGGCGTCCTCCTCAAGGTGTATGTGGTTGATGCGGATGAGCTGCTTGGTGCCGTCGGCGCGCACGATCTCGACCCCGCCGCCGATGCAGAGCGGCTGCCCGTTCTCGGAGATCTGGTAGTCCTTGGCCATGTCGGGGTAGAAGTAGTTCTTCCGGTCGAACGTGGCGTGGCGGCTCACTTCGCAGCCGAGCATCATTCCGCTCATGACCGTCAGCTTCACCGCCTCCTTGTTCATGACCGGCAGCGCCCCCGGATAGCCGAGGCAGACGGGGCATACGTTCGTGTTCGGCTCACAGCCGGTCTTCAGCAGGCACGAGCAGAACATCTTGGTCCTGGTCTTCAGCTGGACGTGCGTCTCAAGCCCTATGGTGTTCTCGAATTCCATGAGCGTGTATTATACCATAACCGCCGTCAGAGCTCGGCGAACCCGGGTTCGGGCGCGTCCGGCGCATAGATGGCGTGGGCCTGAAGGATGGCAAGGAGCGCAAACGCCGCAAGCATCATCTCCCCGCCCTCCTCAAACGCCGTCATGAGCGCCGCCAGAGAACCGGTGGTCTTGTCAAGCAGCTCGGGACGTATCCACCCCGTGTCGCGCAGCGTCGACGGCAGGCGGTCGCACGTCTGCACCATGACGCCCGTGGCACCGAAGCAGGCCATCGTCCACGCGACCGGATGGAAGCGGAACAGCCCCTTTATAAGCCGCCTGATGAAGTACAGGAGAGGCCCGACGGTCGCGGCGAAGAACAGCACGAAGAAAAACAGCACGAAGAGCTTCGGCACGAACGGCACCTCGCCGGAAGTGAGAAAGCGCATCTTGAAGACCGTGCCCCGGAACGACAACGCCACCTCCGGCCACAGCTGCGCGAACCAGATCTTGTGCCAGTCAAGTTCGCGCACAAGCGCCATGAAGCCGAGGACCGAGAAGACAAAGCTCCAGAACGCCTTGCGGCGGACGCTTCCGGCGACGGGGCAGCAGAGCCACGAGAGAGGGATGACCATCGCGAAGAGCGGCAGTGTCATCAGCTCCACTATGGAATGCCCGTCTGCGTCGAAGTTCGCTATCAGTGCCTCAGGGGCCGCGACCGCCCAGCAGCAGAGAAACACGGTGACGCCGGCGAAGAAGAGCGCCGGTGACAGCAACCATGCGTTGCGCGATACGAGAATGTTCATTTGCCTCCGATAGGGTTTGATAAGTGACGGCGCATATTATAACATAAAGCGCCGCGACTGTTCATTCCGCGCCGAGGCGGGAAAGGAGGGCGATGACGGCGGTGTCGGTGCGCAAGATGCGCGGACCGAGCGACATGCGGCGGAAACCGCGCTCCTCAAGGAGGGCGACCTCGCCGTCCGTCCAGCCGCCCTCAGGGCCGACGGCCAGCAAAGGCCTCCCCGCAGGGGAGGTGCCGCCGCCGGAACCGTCGCACTGACCGTACGGGTGCGCCACGATCCTGTTCGCCGTGGGGAAAAGCGCGTCCATCTCGTCACGCACGAACCGCCGGAAGTTCCGCCGAGTCTCGACCGTCGGCAAAACGCCCGTGCCGGCCTGCATCAGCCCGTCCACGAGCAGCGGACGCCAGTTCGCCTCCTTCAGCAGCGTCGCGCCCCAGAAATCCTTCTCGACCTTCTGCGCCCCGACGAGCACGATGCGCCCGACGCCCAGCGTCGCCAGCTGCGGCAGCAGTCGCTTCATCGCGCGAGGGCGCGGCGGCGCGAGGATCAGGTCCGCCCAGGACGGCAAGGGCGTCTCCGTGTGGTTGACGCGAACGGTGACCAGACGTCCGTCAGCGCCGTCGCTGTCGATGCGGAGGATCTCAGACGTGCCGTTAAGCCCGCCTATCTCGCCAGTCTTCAGCACCTGTCCGGCTTCCCCGTGCAAGATACCGACGACATGCGCCGCACGTGCGCCGCCGAATGTCGCGACGCCATCCCTGATTTCGCCAGGCTCTAGAAGTATGCGGTTCATCGCCCGGCAAGGAGTCCCCGTGACTCGAGGATCCGACGCGCCTGCCGCGCCACCGCCTCGGACGAATCCACGACCTCCGCGCGCCCCGCGCAGACCCGCTCTATCACCGGCCTCAGGTGCGGGAAGTGCGTGCAACCGAGCACGATGCGGTCTGCCCCGGCCTCCAGCAGCGGCTCGACCCGCGCACGAACGATCCGCTCGACCTCCGGTCCCGAAGTCTCGCCGCGCTCCACAAGCCGCACGAACTCGTCAGCAACCGCCGTGACGACCCTGACGTCCTTCGCAAACCTGGCCTTCGTCCCGCCGTAAAGCCGTCCGCGCAGGGTGCCGGCCGTCGCGAGAACGCCGACCACTCCGCTGCGCGTCGTCTGCGCCGCCGGCTTCAGCGCAGGCTCCATGCCGACGAAGGGAATTTCCGGATGCTCCGCCCGCAGAACGTCGATCGCCGCCGCCGTCGCCGTGTTGCAGGCAACGACGATCATCTTGCATCCGCGCCCGAGAAGCCGGCGCACGCACGCCTCGGCCAGGCGCACCACCTCTTCCGGCGGACGGTTCCCGTAAGGGCAGTGCTCCGTGTCGGCCAGGTATATGGTCTTTTCAAGCGGGCACAGCCGCCGGAACGCATCAAGTACGCATCTGCCGCCGACGCCGCTGTCGAAGAAGCCGACGGGGCGAGAGGCCGGGCTTTTCTCGTCAACGGCGCTAGGCATCTGGATCGACCTTGCGCCGCATCGCCTTGACAGCGGAATGAGCGTGCTTGTCGTCAAGCATCTTCTGCTTCTGGCGGCGGCTGCGGCGGCGCTTCTGGCGGCGGATCTTCTCCCGCTTCTGCTGCGCCTCGGACTTCCTGCCGCGCTCGCGCTCAAGGATCGCCTCTGCGAGCATGCGCCTTGCGAGCCACCTGTTCGTCTCGCGGCTGCGGGTCGCCCCGCACTTCACCTGCATGCCGCTCGGCGCATGCGAAAGCCTGACGACGCTCGACGTCTTGTTGGTCTTCTGCCCCCCGGGACCGCCGCCGAGGATAAAACTTTCCTCAATGTCCTCCTCGAAGACCGAAGCCTCGGCCATAAGCGACCGTATGCGCTCGATTGTCTCGGGAGATATCATGACTCAGGCATGGCTCCGAAGCCGCTCGGACTTTCAGCTCCTCAGGTAGGCGCTGTAAGCCCGGTAGGTCTGCCAGCAGTCGTTCGCAGAGACGATCTCCCACGGCGCGTGCATGTTCCACATGGGCGTGCCCATGTCGAGAACCTTCATGCCGAAGCGCGCCATGTACTGCGAAATCGTGCCGCCGCCGCCCTTTTCCATCTTGCCCAACTCCGCCATCTGCCACATCACTCCGCCTTTTTCCATGATCCGGCGGATCTCGGCGATGAACTCAGGGCCGCAGTCGCTGGCGCCGCCCTTCGACGTTCCGCCGGTATACTTCGAAGCGGCAACGCCCTTGTGAAGGCGGGCCTCGTTCCCGGTAGAATCGACATCGGGGAAGTGCGGGTCGGCCGCCGCCGTCACGTCCGCCGACAGCATCGTGGACATCTCGAGCGCGCGCCGCACGAGTATGTCTCGGGCGTTGCGCTCCTGGCGCTCGATCAGCTCGGCGACGGTGTTCTCGAAGAAGGAGCTCTGCATTCCCGTAGAGCCCATCGAGCCGATCTCCTCCTTGTCGCACATGAGGATGGACGCCGTCCTGTCGGGAATCTCGCCGGCCGCGTCGATGAGGGCGCGAAGCCCCGCGAACGAGCAGACGCGGTCGTCGTGCCCGTAGCCGGCGATGAGGGCCTTGTCTAGGCCGAGATAGCGCGGCATTCCTGCCGGCACGATCTCCAGCTCGGCGCTGAGAAGATCCTCTTCGTCTATCTTGTACGTCTTCTTGAGATACGCCACAAGACCGTCCTTGGCCTTTTTCTTCTTGTCGTCGTCCTCATCTCCGCCTGTGGACCACGCGACGACGTCAAGGTCTTCGGCAGGGAAGAACTCGTCTCGCGTCTTCTTGGCCTGATCCTTGCCGAGATGTGGCAGAATGTCGGAAATCATGAAGACCGGGTCGCCGGGTTCGTCGCCAACCGCGACCTGGACCTTGGTGCCGTCCTTTCGCACTACCGTTCCGTAGAGCGCGAGCGGCAGGGTGAGCCACTGGTACTTCTTTATGCCGCCGTAGACGTGGCAGTCGAAATAGACGACGCCGCCCTTCTCGTAGAGAGGCCTGGGCTTGAGGTCAAGGCGAGGCGCGTCGGTGTGGCCGCCGACGACCTTGAGGCCGGCTTCGGATATCCGCTTCTTGCCGATCACCGCCGCCATGAGCGTGCGGTCCTCGTATCCGCGGTAGACGCGGTCGCCGGCCTTCAGCTTCGCGAACGAGGAAAGTTCGCGGAAGCCCTTGGCCTTCAGGAGCCTTACGCTCTCGGCATAGCTGCGGCGTTCGGTCTTGGCGACGCCGAGGTAACTCATGTAGTCGCGGCAATACTGCGCGAGCGGCACATATTTCGTTTTCATCGCAATGATTATACCACAATGTGCGACGGCACTACAAGACGAGCCGCACTATCACCCAGCGCCCCTTCCGTAGAACCGCAATGCTTCGTCAATGAATCATAAGATAGAACCCTATCGGCGCCACCTCGCAAACGACATCCGGCGACTCGGTCGTGAGTTCGCCGTCGGACGCCACAAGTCGCAGCACATAGGTTCCTGCCTTTGCAAACGTGACGGACGTTGTTGCGTCCGTCTTGTCGGCAAACACGACATTGGCCGCATTGCCTTCCACCACCTTCCACGTCACGGAAAGCACGCCATTGCCATCGTCGTATGCCGCGCCGGAAAGCGCCTCCGGGCGACGCGCCGTGGCCGTGAGCGCGGAAGGAGCCTCTACTAGAGGCGCGCGGTTGTGCGGCGCGAACTCCCACGCCAGGCGGCGGATCTCCGCCTGGCTGAGCGCGTTCGTGTAGTACCGCAGTTCATCCAACGTGCCAGGGAAGTATCGGCTGTTGCTGGTGTTTCCGACAAATGTCGTGGCGGTTGTGTTGACCGTCTTCGGTGCGATGCACACCATGTTCTGCTGGTTCGTTGCGGTCGTCGTGCACTTGTTCGGTATGAACTTCTCGCCGTCCACATAGACGCGCAAACGGTTAAAACGCTCTGTAGTATAAGTCGCAACGGTGTTCGTATAGGCTGAAAAGTCGAAGACTACGGCACAATGGCTCCAACGCCCCTTCCGTGTCCCGTTCCTCATGTTGGAGAACGGTACCTGGTAGTTGTCCTGACCGGATTCATAGTTCACGTAAATGTTCATTGACGATTCAGTTGCGTCTTTGTAATTGTTGTATTGGATCTCGAACGGGCCGCCAATCCAGACGCGGCTATATTGACATGAACTATACTGGTTGGCCGAATCGTCGTACATCCAGAATGTCGCCGTGCCGCGATTGGAAACCGGCAGCGTTACGTTGGCCGTGACGTACGCTTTCGTGTCGACCGTTTGAGGCGGCGTGCCGATGCCCATGCCGACCTTCGACTTCATCGGCTGCGCCGCATTGTGCAGCACGTATCGAGTCTGCGAGAGTTCCTCGAGCGGCGCGGAATCGAAGTTCCAGTAGGCCACCATACCCCGGTTCGTGCCCGGCACGGTACAGTCCGCAGGGCCTGTCACGGCGACCGCAATGTCCTCAGCAGCCGAAGCGCCACCGTCCTCCACGGTGCATGTCAGCACATACTCGCCGGCCGCCGTGAAGATCGCCTCGGCCTTGGCTGACGCTGTATCATTGAAGTAAACGCCTCCCGGACCGGACTTCTTCGCCCAGAAGTATCTTGGCAAGGAAGCGGATGTGGTCGCCGTAAGATACACCGGTTCAGGCATTGTCACGGCGGTCGATGTCGCCGAAAGGGTCACGGTCAGGGCGACTGGCGCGCCGGACGTGCGCGTTACCGTCACCTCATCGGACGTTGAGCCGAAGTCATCCGTGTTCGTCAGGCGGAACACATACGAACCTTCAACGGGAAGGGAGACAGCTGTCACAAGCTGATCTGGTTCCGCAAACGTCACCCCTTCGCCGCCTTCCGGCGCCGAAACGAGCGTCCATTCAGTGGCACCATACTCGCTGACGGCATAGACGAAGTTCGTCGCGGGGTTGCGCACACCATGGAGCATGGCCGTCTCCGCCACCACTGAAAAGTCGGCTCCTGCGCTTACCGGCGACGCGCCACAGTAGAGATGCTTCACCTCGGCATCGTCCAGCGCTCGGCAAAACATCCATACGTCATCCATGTAGCCATAAAACGGACGGCTCGCCCCGTCGCCGCCGATGCGCACCGTATCGACCAAACCATTTACGGGAATCCGTATGCCGCCGACAGTCTCGTCGGCAACATACGTCTTTGCGCTCGTGGCGACCCTTGTGCCGTTGCGGTAGAAGCGCACCGTGCAGTGGAGGCCTCCCGCATCCCGCCCGACATCATACACAAGCGTGACGTGCGTCCAATGGGTCTTGCTGGCCAAAACATTGCCCGCGCCGAAATTGGCGCTGTCACCATAATAGGCCGTCATGCTGAACTCCGTCTTCGATGCAGACGGATATGCCTTCGTGCCATTTGACGTGTTGAACATTCTGGGATATGAATTCCCGGAAATGATATCGCCCGGCGTTTTGTCGTTTGGTATGTACAGCCAGGCGGCGAACGTGAGCGACTGCGCGGTGCGGTTGGCGATTGTGGATGCGCAGGTTCCGCGTTCCCCGCTGAAGAATATCGCCTGCGATGTCCAGTGATCGGCATTCGTCAGCACGGCGCCGCCCGAGAGTTCGAGCGTCTGCCGGCCAAATTCATCGTTGACATACACTTTCCCCGAACTGGTGTATGTATCTTCCATCGTCCAGTGTGCGAACACGGCGTCTGGGTTGGCGAAGGCCTCGAACTCCTCCTGGACCTCAGCAGGGGTCAGGGCCACATCATATACTTTCACCTCGTCGATTGCGCCATGGATCGTACGGTTGCCACCGTTTCCGGCCAGCGATACCGTGGTCGCCCCGGCTGTACTCCAGCTGCTGGCAAGTGCAAATCCGTTTGTAGCACTCATCAAAACACCATCCTGGTAGATCGAGAAGTCCGCCGTCGATTCGTCCGCCGCAACATTGCCGACCACGACCGCAAGATGCGACCAATTGCCACGCGACTTATGCCATTTCATGCCCGAAGGCGCGAAGGCTCCGGCATAAAGCGTAACACCGCCGCCTGTATCGCCGTATGTCCAAAGCAAACGCATGCCCGAGAAATTGTTGAACAGGTGCGGGTAGGAGTTGTTCCCGTTGGGATAGGCGTAGGTTCCATCGTCGTCCGCAAGCTTCACCCACATGGTAATCGAGCGCGCCTTCACGCCACCCGGGCAGGAGAACTGCGCGCAAGCTCCCAGCGTGTTGCCAGGATTGTACAATGCCATTCCAGAGATAGCGTCGTTTGTAAGGCACACGTTCTCCTTCAGCGTGAGCGCGCGCCCGTTCCCGGAAAGGTCTGGCACGCATCCTTGTGCATCAAGAGAATCCATTGACCACCAGCCAATCGGCGTAGCGGCGAATGTTCCGGCCATGGGCAACATGGCGGACAACGCAATCGCTGACATCCAGTTTCTCTGCATGATTTCGTCCTTTCTTTTTCAAATGCGAAATGAATATGACCGGTCAACGAGCAATGTCCTGACGACGCGGAATCCGGGAGACCGGAACGCGCGCGCACACCACGGAATTAGCCTTGTCCCTTGGACGGTACCAGATGTACGTAGTGCAGAGAATCGTGCCGTCGTGCAGCAGCTCCACGCCCGAATAGCCGGTATCCCAGGCACGTTCGCCCACGTGTTCGAGAATGTGAACGCGGCAGTCGCCGGGCTTGCCCGCGCGGAGATCACCGTATGTACCGACCCAGGCGACGTACTGGCCCCTCGTGGACGACCCGTGTGCCTGATCGCGAAACGCAATGAAAAGCCGTCCGTCCGGCAGATAAATGCCCTCGTGCCGGTCGCCAGTCAGCCCCCAGCACGTATCCTTCGGCTTCGTCCATGTCTTGCCTTCATCGCGGCTGAAGCACATCATGCTGCGCGCCGCATGGCGGTTCTCGCGGATGAGCAGGCACAGTTCCTGTCCGTCGGGCGAACGAAGGCAGAACGGCTCGCACAGGTTCTTCTGTGGAGCGGTGGCCACCACGCGCATCGGGCCCCACGTCCAGCCGCCGTCCTTGGAGACGCTCATCCACACGGACTGGTCGTCGGCGGCGCGATCCGTCTTGACTTTCGGATCGTTGCGGATTTGGCCGAAGAGCGCGGCCGTGCCGTCCTTGAGCATCATGAACCCCGTTGGCGGCATGCCGGCGGAAAGCTTCGCCGTGGGCGCCTCCCACCATGACTTGCCGCCGTCTGGCGAGATCACGATGCCGCAGCCGCCCTTCTTTGCGGAAAAGACAACCAGGTTCGTGCCGCCGTCCGGACGGATGACGGTCTGCAGCGTCGGACAGTTGACGTGGTCATGGTATCCGGCGGGCATGATTCCGTCACAGCGCACCCACGACCTGCCGCCATCAGTCGATTTCGCCATGGGACCGCATTTGCCGCCATGGTTGATCGTCCACACGCAGTAGATCGTGCCGTCCGGCGCGACGACTGTAGTTGGGTGCCCTTGATATACGCCGTCCGAGCCCGAAGCAATGACTGTTTGGTTCGATGCGTCACGCGAAAGATCGACAATGGGCAATTCGTCCGAGGGCCTGAGCGAAAACGGCTTCGGCGGCTTTCCGTCAGGAGCGATGCGAGCCATCTCCGCAATGACCGTCGCGTCGACGGCGGTCGTCTCAAGCCGAAAGTCTGCGAGGCGACCCGCGAGCGGACGATCCCCATCCGGCATGGTGTTGCCCACGCAAAACCGGCCGCCGGGGAAGACGTCGGGCAACGGCCTCGCCCGCATCCGTGACGGAACACGTGCACCGTTTACGTACAGTTCTGGCACGGCATTGGAATCGGCACGGGCGACAAGCGCGATGTGTGCCCATTGCCGGAATGGCACGGCCGAGAAGAAAGACCATCTGCTTGCCCCCTTCGGCACCCGGTCTTTCGGGACGGCAAACTCGAGGATGAGATCGGAACTCTCCGCATCGCGGACACCTATCGGGCATGAGAGATGCAGATAGCCGCCGGGGAACTGGAAGATTCGAGGATACTGGCATTGGTTCGTGCCGGAGGTTTCGGCATTCACCCACACGGACGCGGAGAAGACCGTGGTTTCCGGCACCTCCACACACATGCCGCCAGCGAACTCTCCGGCAACTGTCATCGCCTGAGCCGCCGTGCAGAGGACAAGAAGCACCAATCCCGAACAGGATAAAGCCTGACAGCCGCGTCTTGTGATTTCAATCATTTCACCCTTCCCCCTCCCTTAGGTTCATAATGCAACCTCTGCCGCTTGGCATTTTCATGCTCCGTGACGGGCGGGCACGTATAGCCGCACCAGATGCCGTCCTGCAGCTCGGTTGCCTGACGTTCGGCATGATAGAGACGAAGAAGTTCGGCATAGGCCGGCAGGGCTGCCGCCGGACGTATGTCGCGGGCGGCAAAGATCGCCTCGTCGATCTGGGCGCGGAGATACAACTGCCGCCACCGCCAGCAGCTGCGCATGTTCGGCAGGATGGACCGGTCGATGCGGTCGGCCAGCGCGCGCGTCCCGCAGGCCACCGTGGCCCGCCGCACCAGCTCCTCTGGCGGGCCGTCAAGCAGATAGTTGGCGACCACGCAACCCCGCCATCCCCATTTGCCGCCGGGCGACCTTGTCTCGTATACGTCTTCCATCCTGTTGCAAAGCTCGATGAAGTCCTTGGCGTCGCAACCCGGCAGCTCCCATCGCGCATAGTCCGCCAGCACATCGGAACCCGTACGGCCTGGCGAAACATACAAGCCGTTGACAACGATCTTGTTCACGTCTTCGAAAAGCCCTTCCGAATAAAGTTCAAATCCGGTGGCGATCTTCTCGCACTGCCTATAGAGGCGTTCGAAACGAGCCGGGAGCGGATTGGCGCCGGTGCCGCCCCAAGGAAACCGTCCCCACATGCTGATCTCGGGAAACGTAATGACAGGGATGCGTTTCGGGAACGGATGCTTCAGCGGATATTCGGGAAAATCGCCGTGTCCGTCGATCATGAGCGCGTCAATCCAGTCCTGCCGCTCAAGATACCTGTAGAACATCTCCCAGTCGTCGTCCCTGAAGAACCAGGTGGAAACGATGTGGCGTGCACCCGGATGGGCTTTAGCATTCATGTCGCGGAACCGTTCGATGAGCTTCACATAGCCGCGGCCGCCCCAGGGCGCACATTTGCCGCACGCGCAGCCGCCCTCGTCAAAGGGCCAATAGGTATAACCTGAGATTGGGAACTTCCGCACCGTATCAAGCGCATCCCGCCTGAGCGAAAGCAGATAGTCGAGCGCGCCGGGCTTCTCCGGACAGACGTTGAAATCATCTGCGCCCCGCCCACCCTTCGGATCCTTCTCCGCCCTGAAACGCGCCGGCATGTTGGAAGGTGCGCAGTTGCTCCCACCGCTGACGATCAGATCCAAGTCGAGCTGCCTGACGCGTTCGGCAAAGGCGTCCGAAATCGCCTCGAACACCGCCCGTTCGCTCGCCGTTGACTTTGCGGCGTCAACGACCGGATACACGAGCTGCGTGGTGAATCCATTGATGCCCCAGAGCGCCAGATCGTCCACATAGCGGATCAATTCGTCCATCGACGCCCATTGGTACCAATTGTCGAAGTGGCGTGCCAGATAGGCGATGCGAGTCGCGTTTGCCGGTTCGAACCGATACTCGCCGTCAGCCAGCT
Organism: Kiritimatiellia bacterium; assembly: GCA_017514235.1. Taxonomy (GTDB): domain Bacteria; phylum Verrucomicrobiota; class Kiritimatiellia; order RFP12; family UBA1067; genus UBA1067. Next base: position 166,750 of record JAFWKK010000003.1, read on the forward strand.
CGAACGCCTCCGCACCGTAGCGGATCGTCCGCAGCAGCAAGCCTGCGCCAAACACGAGGGCCCGGAAGCGTCCGCCCCGAACCTCCGCCACGCCGTCCGCGACCCTGACCGCCGCGTTCTCGCCGGAGAGCGAGTCGTCAAGCGACAGGCGCACCGTCAAGGTGCGACCGGCAGATGAGGCGGGCGTGCGGCTCCACACGCGCGACAGCAGGACGCGCCGGAAGAACGCCCTGTCCGCCGGGAGAGGCGAAACGTCCACCTCCATCCGCGAATAGGTTGCCGCCTCGGCAGCCAGTGCGGCAAAAGCCGCCAGACATATCGCCATCCGCTTCATCTTGCCGCTTTCGTCTTGATCGCCTGGTTCTCCTTCGCGATTCCAAGCGCGGCGAAGCGCTTGGAATAGGCGCGGTACTGCGCCGCCGTCAGCGGCTCGAACGGCTTGCGGAACCAGCCGCAGTCGAGTCCGATGAACTTCATCATCGCCTTGCGATAGCTCCAGTTGTCGGATTCGATCATCAGCTCCACAACGCGGTTCGCCTCGTCCTGCCACTTCGCCGCTTCGCGGAAACGGTCTTTCGCGGCAAGTGCGCAGATGGTTGCGAAGTGCTTCGGGATGATGTTGTAAGTCGTCCCTATGCCGCCGGAAAAGACATTGCAGAGCGACAGGCCGCACAGGAGCTGTTCGTCGCAGCCCGCGAACCAGATTGTCTCCTTGCTCCCGTCGAGTCTCCGTTTGAGGCATTGCGCGGCATAATAGTCGCGACCGGTGTACTTCATCCCCTTCACGTTCGGGATGTCGAACAGGCGGATGTCGCGCTCCGGCACGAGCGCACTCCCCATCGAATACACCATGAACGGCAGATCGGTCGCGGCGGCGATGGTACGATAGTGGTACATCGCCGCATCAAAGGAATTGCGGTAGAGCTGCGGCGTGATCGAGGACACCCAGTCGACGCCGACGTCTGCGGCGTACTTGGCAAGCGACACCGAATCATCAGTGCAATTCGCGCCGACATGCGCGACGAGCTTGCCGCGTCCCCGGTTCGCTTTCGCCGCCGCTGCGTAAACCTGCTTGCGCTCGTCGGTCGAGAGAAGCCACCATTCGCCGGTCGTGCCGGTCAGGTAAAAGCCATTAAGCCCGTTCGCGTAGCCATAGTCCATGATGCGCGCGACCGCCTCGACGTCCACGCGCCCCTTGGAGTCATAGGGCGTAAACATCGCCGCATATGCGCCGGACATTCCCTTGAAGACATTTTCCCTCATTTTCCAGTCAACCTTCCTGTATTAAACGCCCATAGGATATCACATCCGCGGACGCCAGAATAACCAATAATGGTTTTAACGATTTTTTGTACGGCGGGGAGATTCCCGCACAACGTTCACCGGAAACGCTCCGTCAGGCGCCTTGAACCCATTTTGTCGGCGAGACGCCGGTGGCGGCCTTGAAGTGGTTAGAGAAATGCTGGCTCGACGAAAACCCGAGCCGATGCGCGACAACGGCGACCGGCACGGCCGACGACAGCATTTCCTTGGCCTTGGCAATGCGCTGCGAAAGGAGAAAGGCATGTGGCGGAGATCCCGTCAGCCGCTTGAACCTGACCATAAGGTTGCTTGGAGAAATTCCGAGTCCCTCCGCCATCCGATCCAACGGATACTCACGCTCCGGATGCTCACGCATGTCCTCGACAAGGCGCTTCAGCCGTACCTCCGCCCGGTCCCGAGGAGCGCACATCGCCGCATCAACGACCGCCAGCAGGAGCGCAAGCACCGTCGAACGGAGCCTCAGCGACCTGTCAACGGTGTTCGGCGGCAGGCTGTCATACTGGCGGAACAGCTTCTTGAACAGGTGCCGCACCTCGTCCGTGCCCGCGAAAAGGCGGTTCGGCAGGTGCGTCAGCGAATGGACCAGGGCCTTGGCCTCGTCTGGCGGCAGGCTCAACAGGGGAAAATTCCGCCTGGGAATCCTGAACAGGAACCAGTACTTGCTCATGCCCTTGGGATACGAACGCAGCCTGTGCACGTCCCTCGGGCCGGAAACGAACATCGCGCCGGGCCGGAAGGGGTAGGTCTGCTCCCGTGTCTCGAACGCCAGGTCGCCGCGCAGGCAAAGCGTAACCTCAAGGCATTCGTCGTGCACGTGGAACGGCGGCTGCGACCACCGCTTGCGGTAGCAGTCGTACCCTACGACCGGCAGGCACAAGATTCCGTCCGGCTCCAGCGACAGGACGCGCCGCTCGGGCGTATCCATGTAGTCGAACGACAGCCTGAGCGGAGCCCGTTTCCTCATGGGGGCCGCCTGCGCCTTACGGCACCGGGAAGCCGGCGACCAGTTCGGCGGCCTCGCGCTTGACGCGGGCCTGAACCTCTACGTTCGCGATGTCGTCGAGGACGTCGGCGATCCACGTGCCGATCTTCACCATCTCCGGCTCCTTCATGCCGCGTGTCGTCACGGACGCCGTGCCGACGCGTATGCCGGAGGTCTTGAACGGGCTTTCCGTGTCGAACGGGATCGTGTTCTTGTTCACGATGATGCCGGCCGCGTCGAGCGCCGCCGCCGCGTCCTTGCCCGTGATTCCCTTGGACTTCTTCACGTCCACGAGGAACAGGTGGTTGTCGGTGCCGCCGGAGACGATGCGGTAGCCGCGGTCCTGCACGGTCTTGCACATGACCGCGCAGTTCTTCACGACCTGCTGCGCATAGTCCTTCTTCGCCGGCTGCATCCATTCGCGGAAACAGACCGCCTTTGCCGCGATTATGTTCTCGAGCGGTCCGCCCTGCATGCCGGGGAACACCGCGCTGTCCAGCGCCTTGGCGTACTTCTCCTTGCAGAGGACCATGCCGCCGCGCGGACCGCCGAGCGTCTTGTGCGTAGTCGTCGTGACGAAGTCGGCGTAGGGCACGGGCGACTCGTGCGCCCCGCCTGCGACCAGCCCGGCGATGTGCGCCATGTCAACCATCATAAGGCAACCGGCCTTGTCGCAGATCTCGCGAATGCGCTTGAAATCGATCTTGCGCGGATACGCGGAGGCGCCCGTCAGGAGAATCTTCGGCTTCACCTCGAGCGCCTGCCTCTCCAGCGCGTCATAGTCGAGCATCTCGGTCTCGCGGTCCACGGTGTACGGCACGATGTTGTAGATCTTGCCGGAGAAGTTAACCGGCGAGCCGTGCGAGAGGTGACCGCCCTGGTCGAGCGCGAGCGAAAGGATCGTGTCGCCCGGCTTGATCGTCGCGAAGTAGACGGCCATGTTCGCCGCGCTGCCGCAGTGCGGCTGCACGTTCGCGTGCTCGGCGCCGAAGAGCTGGCAGGCGCGGCGGCGGGCGAGCTCTTCCGCCGCGTCGACCGGCAGGCAGCCGGAATACCAGCGCTTCCCGGGATAGCCCTCGGCGTACTTGTTCATGAGCACGCTGCCGGCCGCCTCGCGGCACGCGCGCGACGACGTGTTCTCGGAGGCGATGAGGTTGATCTCGGCGTCCTCCTGGCGCGTCTGCGCCTCAATGGCGGCAAACACCTCCGGATCGTCGCGCATGAGGCCGGAGCAGTCCGACAGGCGCTGCGCCCTCTCCAGCTTCCAGCGACGGCGCACATGGCGCGCGTCACCGTCGGTTTCGGTGGCGATAAAGGTGCGCAGAATCGCCAGCGCCTGGTCTGCCGCCGTGTTGTCCGCCCCGAGGCAGAGCACGTTGGCGTCGTTGTGCCGACGGGTCACTGCCGCCTGCTCGACGGTCGTGCAGATGGTGGCGCGGACGTTCTGAAAGCGATTGGCCGTCATAGACATGCCGATGCCGCTCCGGCAGACGAGCACGCCGAAGTCGGCCGCGCCGGACGCCACGGCCTTCGCGACGGGTATCGCATAGTCGGGGTAATCGCAGGGCTCGCCTGACGCAGGGCCTAAGTCCTGAACCTCGCTTTCGCCTGAAATGGCCGCGACAAGCGCAGCCTTCATCTCGAAGCCGCCGTGGTCTGATGCAATGGCAATTCTCATTTCTTCTCCATTCTTGATCTGAACTGTGATTTGTTATTATACCATAAATCGGGAGGATAAGGGGTTAGTGGGCTGCGGGGAATTATGGTAAAATGCGCACATGACAGCAAAGGACATTCCCGTAGTGGACCGTGCGCTTAAGAAGGAATTCAAGGCGCACTCCGCGCCTATCATCGAGCTTATAGAGGCCCAGACGCACGACCCCTTCTGCGTTCTCGTCGGAACGATACTGTCCGCCCGCACCAAGGACGCCTGCACCGCCGGCGCCGTCAAGCGGCTGTTCGCGGCAGGCGGCGGCACGCCGGATGGCCTTGAGCGGCTTTCGGTTCCGCAGATCGAGAAGCTAGTCTACCCCGTGGGGTTCTACCGCGACAAGGCGCGTCATCTAAAGGACCTTCCGCGAGTCCTTCGCGAGAGGTTCGGCGGCGTCCTGCCGCACACGGTGGAGGAGCTTTGCGAGCTGCCGGGCGTCGGACGCAAGACTGCGAACCTCACGGTTGCCGTCGGTTTCGACCTGCCGGCGATATGCGTCGACGTGCACGTCCACCGCATATGCAACTGGCTGGAGCTGGTAAAGACGAAGAAGCCTGTCGAGACCGAGATGAAGCTGCGCGAGATACTGCCCGTAAGGTACTGGAAGACTTGGAACAGCCATCTGGTGAGCTTCGGGCAGACTCGCTGCGACCCCGTGCGCCCGAAATGCGCCGGCTGCCCCATCGCGGCATACTGCCACAGCCCGAAGAAGAAGGCCAAGGCCGGCTAGAGGGCGCTGCCGGGGAAGAACGTGCCGACCGACTTGCCGCCAAGAAGCGGCTCAAGGACGGACTTGCGTCCGTTGGCGATGTACGTGTCGATGCCGGCGGCGACGGCGGCCTTGACCGCCTTAAGCTTAGAGTCCATGCCGCCCTTGGAAAGGCTGCCCTTCTCGCCGGAGCGGACCAGCCGCCCGACGCTGCGCAGCCGCACAACGACGGGAATGCGTCGGCCCTGCGCGTCCAGAAGGCCGTCTACCGTGGTCAGCAGCACCAGCGCGTCGGCCTTCACGAGCTTCGCTATCAGGAAGCTCAGCCAGTCGTTGTCTCCGAACGTCTGGCCCTTAAGCTCCTCGTCGGCCACGACGTCGTTCTCGTTTATGATCGGCACTATGCCGGCACGCACGAGATGGTCCAGGGACTTCCTGACGTTCTGGCTGCGCCGCCGGTCCTCGAAGTCGTCGTGCGTGAGAAGGACCTGCCCTATCTTGACGCCATGAACCTCGAACAGCTTCTCGTACTCGCTGATGAACCGGGCCTGCCCGACCGCCGCGCACATCTGCACGTCGTTCACGTCCGCCGGACGCGCCCTCAGCCCGAGCGCCTCCACGCCGGCCGCCACCGCCCCCGACGACACGAAGAACACGTCATGACCCGCCTTGCGCAACACGCAGAGCTGGGCAACGAGACGACGGAGCGCCGGGTAGTCCGGACGGCCGGACTTCGCGGCGATTGCATGAGTTCCTACCTTGACGACAATTCGCATGGTGAAAGGACGAAACGGCTGCTTGGTGGGCTATAGTGGATTCGAACCACTGACCTCTTCCATGTCAAGGAAGCGCTCTAACCAACTGAGCTAATAGCCCAAGCGTCCGTGGAATGGTGAAAGTATATCATCTCGACCGTGCGTCTGTCAATCCCCCTTGGTTGGCCTTGATCGGCTCAAGCATGATTTCGCGTTCCAACCATAGGAACACGAACGCCACCTGTCATTGCCCAACCCCCATGTCTCTGTCTTGACGCAATTGGCGCATCACCCTCCGAACACGATCGTCGCAACGATCGGGAAGTGATCGGACGGGTAGAGCTGTCGGCCGGGGCGCGCGTCTGACCTCGTCGAGTAATCCAGCACCTTGGTGCCGGGCGAGACGTAGATGTAGTCGATGCGCGCGCCGCAGTCTTCCCACACGTGGCCGCCGTTCTTGGTCTTTTCGGCATCGGGCGAGCCCTTGCGCGCGTTGCGGACGTTCTCAAGGAGCTTCAGCGCGGCAACGGTCGGGTATTCCCGGTCGCGCCAGCTCCATCCGTTGAACGTGCGCCAGGAGCCGTCCGGCGGGGTCTCCGTCTCGTAAAGCGCATTGGCCAGAAGCTTCGACACCGCCCTGGCCGGCGCTTCCGTCTCGCGACAGTTGTGGTCGCCGGTGAATACGATCGGGCAACCCTCGCCGAAGACCTTCATGCGCTCGATGATGAGCAGCATGCCCTTCTCGCGGGCCTCGGCGGAGACGTGGTCTGTGTGCGTGTTGGCGAAGCAGAAGCGGCGCCCCGTCGTGCGGTCGCGCAGAACCAGGTAGGAGCAGACGCGCGGACACGCCGCGCCCCAGCCCTTCAGCCCCGGCACGTCTGGCGTCTCCGAGAGCCAGAACGTGCCGGCCTTAAGCTCCTCGAAGCGGGACGTGCGGTAGCAGACCGGCGAAGCCTCGCCGCTCTTGCGGTCGGCATTGCGGTGCTCGCCCACGAACGTGTAGCCGGGCAGGTTCTCGCGCAGGTACGCCGCCTGGTCGGGGCAGACCTCCTGAAGGCCGAACACGTCCAGGTCGAGGCTGCGCAGCAGCGCAACGAGATCGGCCTTGCGCTGTTCCCATGTGTTCGGAGTGCCGGCGTCGGCGACATGCGAGACGCCGCCGGAAAGGCGTATGTTGTACGTGCCGACGCGAATCGGCGCTTCGTCCGCGGCCGACGGCATGCGGCAGCCTGCGAGCGCAGCCGCGGACGCGGCGAGCGCAACGAACGACATTCTGGTCAGGCGCACTGCGGTGCAGTTCATAGGTCCAGCTCTCCTTGCCGCGAAACCGGTTTCAGCCCGATGCGGTTCCAGGCTAGCGCGGTCGCGACGCGTCCCTTGGGGGTTCTCTCAAGATAGCCTTCCATTATCAGGAACGGCTCGTAAGCCTCCTCGATCGTATCCGGTTCCTCGCCCACCGAGACGGCGATGGTGGAAAGCCCGACCGGGCCGCCGCCGAACTTCGCGCAGATGGTCTCGAGAATGCGCCGGTCCATCTCGTCGAGTCCGTTAGGGTCGATCTCAAGGAGCGTCAGGGAGGCCTTGGCCACCTCGCCTGTGATGAAGTTGCCGGCGTTCACCTGCGCGTAGTCGCGCACGCGGCGAAGAAGGTTGTTTGCGATGCGCGGCGTGCCGCGGCTGCGGCGCGCTATCTCCGCCGCGCCATCGTCGTCGACGTCCACGCCAAGCTTCGCCGCGGAGCGCCTCACGATCTCGGCAAGCTCCGCCGGCTCGTAGTAGGAAAGCCTGTTGACGAGTCCGAAGCGGGCCCTGAGAGGGGAGGCGATAAGGCCGATGCGCGTAGTCGCGCCGACAAGCGTGAAGCGCGGCAGGTCGAGGCGGACGGAGCGCGCGTTCGGCCCCTGGTCGAGCACGATGTCGATCGCGTAGTCCTCCATCGCCGAATAGAGATATTCCTCTACCGTCTTCGCCAGACGGTGTATCTCGTCGATGAACACGATGTCGCCGGGCTCCAGCGAGGTAAGCAGCCCCGCCAGGTCGCCCGGCTTCGTTATGACGGGGCCGGACGTCGTCTTGACGTTCGCCCCCATCGCCTCGCCGAGAATGTAGGAGAGCGTGGTCTTGCCGAGGCCGGGCGGGCCGGAGAAAAGCACATGGTCCAGCGACTCGCCGCGGTCCTTCGCCGCGCGCACCGCCAGCATGAGCCGGTCGCGTATCTTCTCCTGCCCGACGAAGCCCTCGAAATCGGTCGGCCGCAGCCTGTTGTCGAACGCGGTCGACCGGTTCAGCTCATCGCTCTTGCGCTCAGTCATGCGCCCGGGAATCTTACTTCAGCCTTCCCGTGTAGGCGTCGACGCCGGCGTTGTCAACGATATGCTTGAAGAACTTGCCCGCCGCCTCGTCGCGGTCCTTGTTCCACGGACGCTTGCCGCCGCGCTCCTGCACCGCCCAGAGCTTCAGCGCCTTCTTGTGCCAGTTCACACTGCAGTTCGTGCCCCATGCGCCGCCATGCCCGAACCATGCGTCGTCGCTGTCGGTGACAGGCGCGGAAAGCCCGAGCGAGTAGCCGCCGAAGTCCTTGCCGTCCGCCGTCTTGCCCTTCGGACGCGTGGAGACGGCGAGAATCGACTTCACCGTCTCCTCCTTGAGAATCCTCACGCCGTTCTCGCCGACGCCGAGGTTCATCAGCATCTTGTAGAACTTGAGCTGGTCGCGCGCCGTAGTCCAGAGGCCCGCGCCGGCGGACGAGAACACGCGGTCGTCGTTGTACGGGCGCTGCATCCAGTCGGCCTGCTTCTGCCACTGCGCAGGCTGACCGTCCTTGATCTCGTACAGCTCGATCTTCCTGGCGAGCTGCGCGTCAGTCGGCCAGAAGCCGGAATCCTTCATGCCCAGCGGCTCGAGGACGCGCTCCTTCAGGAAATCCTCCCAGCGCTTTCCGGTCACTATCTCCACGACCGCCGCGCCGATGTCGATGCCGACGTTGGAGTACTGGGCCTTCGTGCCCGGCTCGAAGGCGATGGGCTGCGACGCGGCAGTCGCCGCCACGCTCCTGAGCGGCATCCTGCGCGACCACCCGCCCATGGCGATTCCGTTGGGAAGCTCGAACGGGAATCCGCCCGTATGGTTCATCACCATGCGCACGGTGAGCTCGTTCTTCGCCTTGACGAGCGTCCTGCTGCCGTCCTCGTTCTTCTTCTCGACCCAAAGCTCCTTGAACTCGGGCAGATACTTGGAAACCGGATCGTCAAGCGTGATCTTGCCCTCTTCCACGAGCATGGCTATCGTCACGCCGCAGAACCCCTTTGTCTGCGAACACTGCATGTAGACGTCGTCGAGCGAGATCGGACGCTTCGCGTCAACGTCCGCATAGCCGATGCAGCACGTCTCCTGCACGCCGTCCTTGTAGAACACGTTAACCGCGCCCGGCAACTCTCCGGAGTCGACGTACTTCTGGAGCGCGTCGCGCGCGAACGTGGTTCCCGAGTCCTTCGGGCAGTTGCAGGTGCAGCAGCCGGCGAGAGCGGCCGCAAGGCCCAGCATCACGGTTATCTTTTGCATTTTCATTTCATTCACTCCTTGTTTGTTGGTTGAAATCAGGAATCATCCCTCCGGCTGCGCCTCGTCCCGGCCGTCCACGAGCCCTTCTCTCTCGTCGCAACCGAGCACGATGTTCATGTTCTGTATCGCCGCGCCGGACGCGCCCTTGCCTAGATTGTCGAATCGCGAGACGAGAACCGTGCGCTCGCCGCTGCCGTAGGCTGAAACCTCCATGTCGTCGCGGCCGGACAGCACCGCAGACGAGAGGAAGCCCCCTTCCTCCGCCGCAGGATCGGCGACGAACGAAACAAGGCCGCTCCCCGCGCCGTGCGTTCCGTAATACTCGCGGTAGCAGTCCCTGACCGCATCGACGTCCACGCCGTGGAGAGGCACTGTCACCTCCATGCCGCTCAGGTGCGGCACGACCACCGGCGAGAAGCACGGCGCATGGGCCAGCCCGCATATCGCGGTCATCTCCGGCAGATGCTTGTGCGCCTGGCCGAGCGCATACTGGCGCCCGCCGAGGAACATGGGTCGTGGAGAACCTTCCGGACCTCCTGCCGTTGCGCGCAGCTCATCGCCATACTGCGCTATCATCTTCTTGCCGCCGCCGGAATAGCCGGTCAGCGAGAACGCCGAGAGCTTCGCGTCCGCAGGGATCAGCCCGGCGCGGACGAGCGGTTCCACTAGCGCGACGAAGCCGCTCGCATGGCAGCCGGGATTCGCTATCCGCTTCGCCTTCGCAATGCGCCCGCGGCGGCCGGCAAGCTCGGGGAAGCCGTACTCCCAGCCTTCCGCCGTGCGGTGCGCGGTCGAAGTGTCTATGACGACGGTCTCTGGGTTCTCGACAAGCGAGACGGCTTCCACGGCCGCGGCGTCAGGAAGGCACAGGAACGCCACGTCAGCAGCGTTCAGGGCGTCGCGCCGGGCGGAAACGTCCTTGCGCAGCTCGTCCGGCAGCACGACCGTCTCAAGGTCGCCCCGTCCGTCCAGCCGCTCGCGAATCCTGAGCCCCGTCGTGCCAGCCGAGCCGTCGATGAAGACCCTCTTCTTCAAATGTCCCTCCATGCCGCATATTATACCACATTCCCCGGCGGCAGCGGCGGCCCGGACGATTCCGGCGGACAGCTACGGAAGGAGCTTGAAGTCGGGGAGCGCGTCGAGAACCTGCGTGCGCGTCTCGTTCGTGTCGAGGAGACGCTCGTCGTCGTTGCGCAGGAACCGCACCTTGGCGCCGTAGAACTTCGCGGCCTCCAGCGCCTCCTTCTCGCGGGTTTCGCCGATGAGCTTCGTGTCGGTCATCTCGTTGGAGCCGGTGTTTCCGCTTGTCGCCAGTGCGATGAAGATGTTGTGGCCGGCCTTCCTGTACTTGAGAAGCGTGCCGCCGACGTTAAGCTCCACGTCGTCAGGGTGCGCCCCGAAGGCCAGTATGTTCAACTTCCCGTCGGGCTTTTCCGCAGCGCCGGCGCATGGCGCCATCATCATTCCCAGCGCGGCAAGCACCGCAAGCCTGCGCGTAGTCATTGCCATGTGCATTCCCTCCCGTCTTTATCTTGCGGCCATCAGCTGATCGATGGACGCGAAATGCTTAGCGACGTTGGCCTCTTTCGTCTCTCCCCACGGCGCGGTCATGAAGCCCTTGAGCCGTTCGGGGGCGATCACCTTGCGGCAGAACGGAACCGTCAGGCCGTTGTTCTGCCGGTTGTAGCAGTTCGACCCGGTAGGAACCTGGTCGAAGCCCGCCTTCTCCAGAAGCTCGTACGCCTCGGCGCGCGTCTTCTGATGGGCGTCCTTCTCCTCCGTAAACGCCGTGCCGTAGTACCAGTTGGACTGAAGAACGCTTTTGGGCATGCGGCTGACGAATTCGTCAGGGTGCTTCCAGCAGTAGTCGCTCCATATCCAGGGACGGCACCCGAGCTTCTCCACGAATCCCGAAAGGTACAGGAAGTCGTGCCACCACAGCTCTCCCTGGCGCACGATGGAGATCGCATAGTAGGCCTGATTGCCGGCCGTCTCCTCGTCGTAGCCGAGATGGAAGAGCCGTGGCTTGTCGAAGGCTTCCCAGACTTCGCGTATCACGTCGGCGCAGACCCTGTAGTACTCCGGGGTCGAGACCATGCGCCCGTAGTCCTTCAGCCACGTGTCGTGGCATGTGGAGAAGTTGAGCTTCGGAATCGGCTCAAGGCCCATCCCGCGCAGGCGTTCCAGCTCCTTTCGGAAGCGGTCGATCTCCCACGACCCCTTCACCGCCAGCTCTGGATGGCTCTTGAGCAGAAGGCCCTCTCCGATGTCGATGACGACCATGTTCATGCCTTTTTCGGCGGCATGCGCCGTCACCTTCCGCCAGGCGTTCTCGTCGAAACGCAGATGGTCCGCCGCGCAGACGCCTGCCAGCCGCTTCGGGTCGGTTACGCGGTTCGCCTTCGGCCCCCAGAACGGCACGGGCACGTCGCTCCACATGTTGCGGCCCATGTGCAGAAGCACGGCCCATATGAAATCTTTGTCTTTCATTTTAGTGATTAGCGGTTGCTGTGGCTTAGGACAAGCCGTATTGCAAGTTACCGGATTAACAGAATTGTGCCGAGACAGACGCTTGTGACTGTCGCGACGGCCGTCGGTTCGCTCTCACGTTCCACGCCATAGAGACTGAACACCGCCACCGCCTGATAGTCATGGCGATAGCCTTCATCTGTCTTTGTGCCGCCGCGCGTCCACTGGACAGACAGCTCGCCGTCCGTTCCGCCTTCGATCGGCTCGCCGTCGCAGAGCCAGCGGTACGACACGGCGCCCGGCGAATATGCGGTAAGCGTAGTCGTGGCGCCATAGTCAAGGCTGTCGTCATACCCCGGCTTGACGTAGCAGTTCAGCTCGCCGTGATCCGTTCCCGCGCCGCCGAACGTGAACGCCCCGGCGGCGGTGCTGTCGTTCTTCACGATCTCGCCCGTCACCGTGTCGTAGAAGCCAACGACGTCACCCTTCTTGTACGGAATCAGCTCGCGCACCGGCGTGTTGTTCCCGCCTTCAACATAGTTCTCGTAGAACCGGACACTGTAGATGCGGGCGTTCGGGCATCCATCAATAGCCGTCGCGGCGGTAGATGAGTACTTGCCGAAGATCGTAAGCGGGAGAATGGCTGTCTTTCCTGAAAAATCGGAAGCGAAAGCGGACTTGGGGGCTATCGACACGCCTGTCAAGATGTTCGTGCGGTTCGCCATGTCGGTGACGGCCGTGTGACGCTTCGTGTCAGGCGTCATGACCCATTGCCTGTCGCAGCCATTGTTGGAATAGGGTCTCTGGCAGAACTTGAAGGAATCGCCAACGCCGGAACCGGTGGTGTAGAGGAATGTCTGCAATGTCGAGTCCGCACTGCTGCCGTAGATGTACTTCTGGGCGGCGGCCGTTACGAAGCGGAAGTCCACCTCAACACGGGAGATTGCGCCTTTCATCTTGTAGCCTGTACTCATGCCTGCCGAACCGTTAGATTCGATGTATGCGTCCTGCTCGCCTTCGATTTCACCGCCATATCCCGGCACGTTGTCGCCACTTCCTCCCAACACAGGCGCAAAGGCGCCAGTTCCGGTTTCGCGCAGTCCCGGAATGGCGGTTCCAGCCGCATAGTCATATCCCAGATACGGCACGAAGTCGCGCACCAATGCGCCCGCCTCATAGATCTTGCACCCGTAGATTCTAAGAGGCGTGTTGTAGCTGGTGCCGCTATAATAGGCGGCAATCTTTAACGTGGTGTTTCCCGAATAAGCGGTTGACGCAGGGACTGTCACCGTGCAGTTGGTGAATCCACATGTCGCGACAGCCGCCCTGACGTTACTCCCGTCACCGCCGAGTATGTATGTGCGGCGCAGTTTGCGGAAGTCATTTGCAGCCGTAGCTGCCGGAAATGCGGCACGCCACCAGTTCGTCGTAAAATAAAAATCGTTTCCCGCCGCGCTCCACCTCAAACACCCCGCATGGGAGAGCGCGCCGAAATTAAACTGGAACCTCTTGCCAGACGACGGCGTACCGTCAAAAAGATACCAAAGGGTGCTGTTTTCGTACGATCCGCCCATCAGGTCCCCTTCCATCGCGCAGTCAAGCGCAACGCAGGTGTCATCCCCAATTACATAGCCAGTGTCGATGTACAGTTTCCCGCCATTGGCATTTGCCGCCGTGGACACATACGCATTGTCCTGATATGTCGGCACGTTGTCGCCACCCGCCCTGAACGCCGCGACGTTCTCGCCGATGATGAAGCCGCCGCCGACAAGGTCCTTGAAGCATGGCGTCTCGCCGTCCTTCAGGCACGGCACGAAGTCGTGGACAAGCGCGTCGTTCTCGTAGATTTTGACACCGTAGATCTTGGCCTTTGAACTGTTGCCAAACGCGGTTGCGCAGGCATTGTTGTACTGGGCGAAGAGCGAAAGCGGCAGATCGGCGACAAGGTCCGCGAACAGGCTCGCGTTGAATGTTCCCGTATATGTTGCCGTTTCGGAAACAATCTGATTCCTCCCGTTCTTGAGGTCCGTAACAAGAGTGTAGCGGTTGAGGTTTGCGGTTGCGAATTCACCGACGCTCCACTGGCTGTCGCCGTTCTTGCTTACATCCGTTGACGAAAAATTAGGCGTTCCTCTCACGCGAAACGTATGTGCACCGCCAACGCCAGAACCAGTATAGTAGAACATCGTCCCAAGAGTCTTCTCTTGCGTCGTGTCACCGAAGATGCGCCACTGACCGGAGTTCTCCGTCGTCGTCAACTGGAAGTCCACCTCCACGCGGGAGATGCCGCCTTTCATGCGGTAGCCCGTGGAGATGCCGCTCGTGCCGAGCGATTCGATGTAAGGGTCTTCAGCCATGGCCGACGCCGTCAGCACGACTGCCGCAAGTGCCATCAGATTCTTCATGGAACACGCTCCTTGGTTCATGTTGTGACCTGCGGCTCCGATTATACCAAAAAGCGCAGAACGATAAGATTCTCTTTGCGGAAAATTAATAATTCCTTATGCGAACGATTCTGCCACGACCTGCATAGACAGATAACGGGGGGTATGGTATAATCCCGTTGCATGACTGGCAGGCAAATCCAAAGGCATCTCTTGGCGGACATCATGTCCGGAGCGTATTCGGACACGGGCAGGCTTCCGAGCGAATCTGCGCTTTCGAGCGCTTTCGGCGTGTCGCGCATGACGCTGCGCGGGGCGCTTGACGAACTCCGCAGGCAGGGCCTGATCGAGAAGCGCAACGGCTCCGGATCGTTCCTGACCAAGCGCGGACTTCGCCGAAGCGGCCTCATCGGTCTGGTCATTCCCGACTACAAGGCGTACAGCTTCTTCTCGGAAATCGAAAAAGAGGTAAAGCGGCACACTTCGCGACTCGGCTACCATGTCACGCTCGTATTCACCAGCGAGCGAACGCACGAATCCATAGTGCGCGACATCCGGCGCAAGGTGCGGGAGCTGGCCATAAGGCGTGCAGAAGGCGTCATATTCCGCCCTTTCGTCACTGAAGACCTCGCCGCGACGAACAAGGAGATTGTGGACATCTTCAGTCATGCCGAGGTTCCGGTAGTCCTCATAGACTCGGACATCACCCGTCCGCCGGAGCGCAGCGACTGCGACCTGGTGGCCGTAAACAACATCGGAGCGGGACGCCAGATCGCCGACCATCTCTACGGCCGCGGCTACAGGCGCATCGCGTTCCTCATGCGGAACAGGGATCCGTTCGCCAACGCGAACTGGGGCAACCGCCTCTTCGGTCTCGCCGGAGAACTTGCGCTGATAGGCTGCGACGAGAGCGTCCGCCAGCTCGACTTCTCGCCGACCGACGAAAGCGCCGTACGCACGCTCCTTCGAAGCCGCAGGCGCCCGGACGCCATCGTCTGCGGGAACGACGAGCAGGCCACCATGCTTCTTGAAACCATCGGGCGCATCGGGAAGCGCGCGCCCAAAGACGTCGCCGTCGTCGGCTTCGACGACATCGCGCTCGCACGGACCGCCAAGCCTCCGCTCACGACGATCTCGCAGCCCGTCCGCAAGCTCGCCGCGACTGCGTTCAAGACTCTCCTAGCCCGCATCCGCTACCCTAACAACGACCCGCGCGAGATACTGCTCGACGCTCCGCTCGTCGTCCGCCGCTCGACATAGCCGCAGGGGCAAAGCAATGGCCGACACGATACTCTTTCTTCACGGGCCGTTCATAAGGACTTCGCGCCTTATGCTCGAAGGTCTCGCCGCATTCGCCGCCGAACGCGGCTGGAAGGTGCTGCACTTCTGTCCCCCAAAGGGCGCAAGGCGCGACTACCTCGTCCGACTCGCCGCCTCCTGGAACGCGCTTGGCATCGTCGAGGACTGCGGCGTCGAGCAGACCATGCCGCTGCCGTCCGGCGGACTCGGCGTGCCGTTCGTCTGCGTCGACCTGTCCCCTCCCAAGGCCGAGGCCCTGATGGCGTCCGAACGAAAGGCCGGATTGCGAAGCATCGGCTTCGTCAATGCGGACGACGAACTGTTCGTGAAGATGGCGGCCGACGAGCTGCTCAGCCATGACTTCTCGTCATACGCCTACGTGTCCTCATACTACCGTCGCCACTGGAGCGAACGCCGTCGCGAAGCATTCAGGCATGCGGTAGCGGACTCAGGAGGCGACTTCCGCGAATTCGACGGCAGGCGACAGGAGACTGGAGACGCCGAGGTCGTCCGCCGGCTCGGCAGCTGGCTCAAGGAACTGCCGAAGCCGTGCGGGCTTCTCGCCGCCAACGACCGCATAGCGGAACTCGTGCTCTCCGCGGCAAGGTTCAGCGGCGTCAGCGTGCCTGACATGGTCAGTGTCATCGGCATTGACAACGACGAGATGCTGTGCGAAAGCGTCTCGCCGTCGCTCACAAGCGTTCAGACGGACTTCGCAAGCGGCGGCTACCTCGCCGGCCGTCTCATCTCGGACATCATTGCAGGGAAACCCCTTTGTGACAAGCCTCTCCGCTATGGCGCACGGTGCATCGTTCACCGGCTCTCGACGCGACGCCTGAAGCGGAGCATGCCGTCGGTAAGGGGTGCGCTCGAGGCGATTCACCGCCATGCGGTCGAGGGAATGTCGGCTGCGGACGTCCTGCCGCTGCTGGGAGGCTCGCGGCGTTCCGCCGAAAAGCGCTTTCGGGCTGCGACGGGGAAGAGCATCCTGGAGGAAATCATAGACGTCAGGTTCAAGAAGCTGTTAACGCTGCTTGAACAAAGCCGCATGCCCCTAGGATCGCTCGCGGGGCATGCGGGGTTCACGTCTGAGAACCAGCTTCAGCGGCAGTTCAAGGCCCGCTTCGGAATGACGCTGTCGGAATACCGCAGGAAATCCCGGAGATGAGCCGCCTGCGCGCCTGCGGTCACTCCCACTCTATCGTTGCGGGCGGCTTCGGGGTGACGTCCCAGACGACGCGGTTGACGCCCTTCACCTTCGTCGCTATCTTCTCGGCGACCATTGTCACGAACTTGAACGGAAGCTCCACGACGCCGGCCTTCACGAACTGCTGGGTCGAGATCGCGCGGATGCCGATCACGTAGCCGAACGTGCGCGCGCCGTTCTTGACGCCGACGGCCTTCACGTTCGTCATGATCGCGAAGAACTGCTGGGCCTTCCTGTCCAGCTTCGCCTTGCGCATCTCGTCGCGGAAGATGAAGTCGGCCTGACGGAGTATGTCGAGCTTCTCCTTCGTCAGCTCGCCGATGCACCTGACCGCGAGGCCCGGGCCTGGGAACGGCTGGCGCATCACCATCTCCTCCGGAATGCCGAGAAGCTTGCCGACCCTGCGCACTTCGTCCTTGTAGAGGTACTTGACCGGCTCCACGAGCCCCTTGAAGATGATGTCCTTCGGCAGCCCGCCGACGTTGTGGTGGGCCTTGACCGCCTTGTGCCCGCCAACGCCGGACTCGATGATGTCCGGGTAGATGGTGCCCTGGCCGAGGAAGTCGATGTCGCCGACCTTCTTCTTGAGGTCGCGCGCGACGTCGGCGAACACCTTGATGAACTCTCCGCCTATGCACTTGCGCTTCAGCTCGGGGTCGGTGATGCCCTTGGCCTTGTCAAGGAAACGCTTTTCGGCATCGATCTGGATCAGGTTGATGCCGAACTTGCCCTTGAAGACCTTCTTCACTTCCTTCGCCTCATTGAGGCGCATGCAGCCGTGGTCGACGAACACGCAGACGAGCTGCTTGCCGATCGCCTTGTGAAGAAGGACCGCACAGACCGAAGAGTCGACCCCGCCCGACATCGCGAGCAGCACCTTCCTGTCGCCAACCTGCGCACGGATCGCCTCGATCTCGTTCTTGATGTAAGCCTTGGCGTTGAAGACCTTGCCGACCTTCGCCAGACGCTCTTTCTCTGCCTGATTCATTGCTGTGTTCCTGTCTGTTGTGGGTTGTTATCGAATATTATATCATTTTATCCGAACTCCTCCAACCCGCCTGCGGCTGGAGTTTACCCATTTTTTAGCTTCTGCCGGTCCGACCCTCGCCAAAGCCGCCGAATTTAACTCCGATCGGTTTGGCTCGCGCTACCGCTCCGCCGGTCAAAAACGCTTCGCGCCATCCGACCGCCTTCCACCGCGGGACAACGAAACGTGGCCTTCCCCATCCGTTTTCCTGCATACTACAGGATGCAATAACCAAACGAAAGGAGAAGACCACGGCATGAATGATAGCACAATCGCCTTCCGGGCGAAAGAGCAGCTCGGAAAATTTTTGGGCAAAGTGTTTGCCCGTTTTTCGAGGCCGAAGCAAAAGTTTCTGGCAGACATGCTCTACGGGATCCAGGCCTCCGGCGGCACGCAGCTCTCGTCGATCATGCGGGCCATCAACGACGACCCCGACATGAGGCATGCCGTCGAAAAGCGCCTGAGCCGCAATGTGGCGGGCGAAGACATCGGCGACGAAGTCGACAAGGCGATTCTCGCGGAGGGCGCGCGGCACGTCGGGGACGGCTCCCTCATCCTTGTCGACCCGACGGATATCCGCAAGGAGTTCGGGCTCCGCATGGAGCACGTGACGATGGTCAGGGACGCAAGCCGCTCCTCGAAGGAGGGCCGGGAAGTCCTCGTGCACGGCTATCACGGCTGCATGGCGGTCGCCTGCCAGAACGGCAGGCGCAAGACCGTCCCGCTCGCGCTCAAGCTCTGGCCGTCGCGCGCTCCAGGGCATCTCGGGGAAAACGACGAAGTCCTCAAGCTCGTCGCCGCGGTCATGGCCGCGACCGGGGGCAAGGGCGTCCCGGTCTGCGACAGGGGCGGCGACAGGCCCGCGTTCTACAGGGCCTTCGTGGAGAACGGCCGGGACTTCATCGTCCGCATGACGGGGCGGAACGTGCTCTCGTGGAACGGCCTCCACGAGATCCACTGGCTCGCCCGGCAGTGCACCATGCGCCACCGCCACCATGTCGAGTTCGACTCGCACGGGAAGGAATGCAGTGTGCAGATATCCTTCGGCGCGATGCCGGTGCGGCTCCCGATGCATCCGGAGAGGGAACTGCACATGGCCGTCGTCAGGGGATTCGGGAGCGACCCGATGATGCTGCTGACCTCGCTTCCCGTCAACGGGTCGTTCGAGTCGATGTGGAGAGTCGTCGGAGGATGCCTCACGCGCTGGAGAATCGAGGAGACGATCCGCTTCGTCAAGCAAGCCTACGGTTTCGAGAACATCCGCGTGCTCTCATACCGCGGCATCCGCAACATGGCGTCGATCGTCCTCGCCACGGCGTACTTCTCCTCGGCCTGGCTCGGGCGGCACGTGAAGCGCGAAGTCCTCGCGGAACACCTGAAGTCGCTCTCGCAGAGACTCGGCAAGGTCCCGGAGTTCGCGAACTACGCGATCGCGGACGGCCTCAAGCGCGCCTTCGCGCGGTTCGGGAAATGGTGCCGCAAGATCATCGACCCCGAACCGGAACCAACCGAAAACGACCTGCTCGAGTTTCTTCCGGGATTCAGAGACCTGTTCGCAGCGGACATCTTATGAAGTCGGTGCGGGGGCGAATTGAAAAGCGCGAAGCACTTCAAATTCCGCGGAGCGGTAGCGAGAGCCTCACCGCTCGGAGTTCCTTCCCGGGAAGAAAAACGCCCATTTCACTTGTCAAAACGCACATCACCCTTTATTTATCGGGGTGAGATGCACTTTGACAGTCAAAAAATGGGTAAACTCCAGGCCTGCGGCACAATGGAGGTTCCCCAATTTTCATCTGGGCTGCCGAACCTTTGCAACCGCTTGCGCGGTTTTGAAGAAACTCCGACGGTTGGGGTTCTCGCTAACGCTCCACGGCTTCGCGTGTCTCAACCGCCGCAAGTGGCACCGTTCGATTGTTGTACAGGCGGCCCCTGCGAGGCCGTGATTATGGTACAATACGCTCATGAAGCTCAGCGACAATCCAAGGGCTTACGCGATCATGGGGTGCGCTATGCACGTCCACAGGACGCTTGGCCCGGGCTTTCTGGAATCGGCATACGGAGACGCGCTAGAAATCGA
Organism: Kiritimatiellia bacterium; assembly: GCA_017514235.1. Classification (GTDB taxonomy): domain Bacteria; phylum Verrucomicrobiota; class Kiritimatiellia; order RFP12; family UBA1067; genus UBA1067. Next base: position 186,254 of record JAFWKK010000003.1, read on the forward strand.
GTTCGCAAAGGCGGGCATACCATATGCGCGAGAGGACGAAGTCCGCATAATCTACGACGGACAGCCCCTGAAGACAACGTACCGAGCGGACTTCACGTGCTACGACCGAAGCTACATCGTCTAGCTCAAGGCGGTCAGATCGCTGTCGAAGATCGAATGGGCGCAGGTCATGCACTACATGCGCGCGACCAAGATCAGATTCGCGCTGCTCGTCAACTTCGGCCGCGCACAGTTCCAGTACGACACATTCGACCTGGGAAGCCTCACGGCCACATCAGCAGTGGCCGACGGCCTCCCGCCTGCGGCGGAGCCGCAGACAGAAACATCTTTGCCGCAGACCGTGGAAGGCGGATGCCTGGCGCGAAGCCCCGACCATTCTGCGGAGCGTTAGCGAGAGCCTCACGGCTCGGAGTTTCCACTTCGCGGACGCGGCAAACGAAATTTCCGCACGCCTTGCGACGAGCGTGCGCTGTACGCCTATGACGGTACGCCGGCGGCAGGGAGAAGGTCCAGTATCCGCACGTCGCCCATGTTCGGTTGCATGGGATCGGCATAGTAGCGAATGATCGTGCGAATGTCGTCGCCGGAGATGGAAGTCGCCATCTCGGCGCCGAACTTCTGGTATACGTGATCGATGCATATCTTGCGCAACTCATACGCACCCTTCGTGCCGACGAAGCCTATGCCCCGCATGGCCCTGTTCACCTCGTCGAACGTGTGCCTGTCGCAGCCGAACCAGCCGTCGCGCAGCCGTTCCCAGAGAGCAGGATGGATCGGCCACTTCACCATGCGGCCCGACGAGTGCTTCGTCTTGTGCGGCGTGTAGTTCAGGAACATGCGTCCGCCGGACTCTATGAAGTTCTCGCGCCTGAGACGCATGATGTCTCCGTTACGCATGGCGAACTCAAGCATCATCGTCGCGGCGAACCAAAGGCTTCCGGGCTGCAACGACTGGTACCATGCCTTCACCTTGGCCAGCTGTTCGGAAGACGGACGCACGTACCGCGGCGAAGTGCGGCGGCCGCAGAAAGACGGGAAAGGCGGCACCTTCCAGCCTCGGTCTTCGTAGTATGGCCGCATCCACCTGGCAAAAAGCTGCCGCAGCTGATTGAGGTACGATACCGCCGTGATCGGCCGGACTCCTGACTTCAGCAAGTCAGCAAGGTAATGATGCACGAGCGGCGGCTTGACAATCGACACGAGCGGAAAGTCTTCGCCTGGCCCAATGCGCTCGTAGCCCAGCTTTTCGCGTCGCTCGTTGAGATATCGCACGAACCGCCGAACGCCGCAAAGGGTGTTCCTGACGGTCGACTTGCCGGGCCGACCGCATTTCAACCGCTCCACCATGGCGGATTCCACATATGCCTTGACCATCCTGTTTAATGTCGGCGTCGTCATCTTGAACCTCCGCAAACTCGGCATCCGCCTCGTCCAGCTGAGAGCTATCCTAATGCGGATTCGTCAAGCAGAAAGTCAAACACGCTCAAATTCAGTATCCCGGTCTCGTCAAACCATTTTCTTCCGACGTCATTTCGGACGATGATCTTGCGGAAACTGTCGCCGGTGAGCGAAAAAGGCTTGAGTTCCGCGAGTCGCTTCTCTTCGTCCGGCAACGCATATGCGGACTGGATGTAGAGCCTCTCACCAGCGCGGTTGACTACAAAATCAATCTCGCGCTGGACCCTAACGTTCTTTCCGAGAGAGTTCCGCTCGTTGGCGACAACCACCCCAACGTCCACACTGTATCCGCGCATCACAAGTTCGTTGAATATCAAGTTCTCCATGATATGAGTCGCCTCCTGATGGCGAAATCCCGTACGGGCGTTGCGCAACCCGACGTCTTCGCAATAGTATTTCTGCGGATAGTCAAAATAGGCGTGACCCTTCACATCGTAACGCTTCGCTTCTGTAAAAAGATAGGCGTCTTCGAGATGGTCGATGTACGCAGCAACAGTGTTTACGCTCACGCCAAAGTCCTGAAACCTGGCAAGTGATTTCGCGATGTTGTTGGCATTAGTAAGAGAACCAGTGGAAGAGCACAAAAAATCAATCGTCTGGGACATGACATCCGGGCGCTCGATCTTCTTCCGTTCGACGATGTCCTTTATGTAAACCTCGTCGAACAGGCCCTTCAAGTACGCTTCGCGGCTTGCATCGTCCGCACACGTCACGGCAAACGGCATGCCTCCGTATCTCATGTAGTCTTCAAGCGCATCGCGCTTGTCCTTACTGAAGGTGCTTGAATACTCGGCAAATGAGAGTGGATGCACCCTAATCTCGTCCCCGCGCCCGCGGAATTCCGTCTTTATGTCTTTCGACAGCATCTTTGAATTAGAACCCGTCACATATACGTCGAGATTTGGCATCGAGCGAAACTCGTTGAGCGCATCGTAGAATGTTATCTTGGCACCGTCGGGCAATGCAGGATTTTGGACTTCGCCACACATTTGGATTTCGTCTATGAAAAGGTAGCGCCGCGTCGTCGACCCCTCCATCCAATCGCGGACAAATTGTCCCAGCATGAGGGGATTGCGGTATTGCGCGAATTGAAGTTCATCAAGTTCCAGAATGAGTATGTCCTCCTCCTTGGTGCCATTGTCAAGAAGATACCGTCGAAATAGCGTCTTGAGCAGGAAAGACTTTCCAGAACGCCTTATACCAGTTATAACTTTAACCTGCCCGTTCCACATCCTTGAAACGAGTCTGTTAAGATACACATCTCTTTTAATCTCCATATCCAACTCCTCTTTCAACTTATGCGGCATTCCGCAGAAGTTTTCAGTATTATAGCAAAGGTCTTCCATATCAGTCAACCCGTTGACAAGATATTAGCTGACGATGCCGATTTTGTGCGGAATGCCAATGAATTTATGCTGTTTTCCCTGTAAATCACACAGCGCGGCAGTGAGCTTTGGCGTTGGGCTGACATCGGCCAACACCGTTGGTTACGCCGGAAATGACTTGGATGACGAGGGCGGTGCTGCCGCTGTCGCTCCGCAGTTCACGACTGTTGGGTCGCAGGAAGGCATAAAGCTCA